>CAVTTE010000010.1:0-80128 GCA_963737605.1 uncultured Actinomycetes bacterium
GAGTTCGTGAGCGAGACGTAGAGGTAGTCGTGCAGCGCAAGTACCCAGCCGAGCGCTGCTCGACCCGACCGCGACCTCGGAGACGGTGTCGGCGTTCTCGTCCTGCGAGAAGCGGAAGTCCGCTGGAGGCAGGTGGTCGCGGCGTTCCTGGGTGCGCGCCACCGGACCGCCGCGGTCGAATTCCAGAAGGCGAGCCCGAACACGATGACGTTCGTGAGCCACACCTGCAGCGCCGCGACGAGCAGCGCCCGGCCGTCCTCGACCTCGCTGGCGAGCAGTGCGCGCAGCAGCATCACGAGTGCGGCGGTGTTCGCCAGCCCGATCAGGGCGACGAGCCCGAGCGAGGTGACCCGGGAGAGCCGGGTCTGCCGGGTCAGCCGCCGCGGGTTGATCACGACGAGCGTGACCAGCAGGAGGATGCCGAGCGCGGGGATGAGGAGGCGCGGCAGCACGAGCAGCGTCTCGGGCAGGAGCGCGTAGAGGGCGATCGCGGTCAGGACGGCGAGCGCGGCCGGCAACCGTGCCTCGCCTGGCCGCCCCTGTCGTACCTGGTTCGCAGTCACTGCCGCGTTCTACCCCGGATGCGCGCCGGCACGGCACGCGTGACCGGAGCCGTCACCCGTGCTGGTGAGGGTGGTTGCTAAGCCTGCGGGAAGGGTGGGGGGCCGAGGATCACGATGCCGCCGTTGGTGGCGCCGGATGACCGGATCCGGTCGAAGTCGACGGTGCGGACGGTGTCCGGCGTCAGGGGTTCGCTCGCGCCGAAGTAGAAGTCCTGGCAGCACCCCGGGGTCTGCAGGCACAGCAGCCGGGTGTCGTCCGCGGTGACCAGGAATGCGTGGGGGAGGCCGCGCGGAGCGACGACCAGGCCACCCGCGCCGATGCGCTCGTCGGTACCGCCGAGGTGCGCGACGATCTCGCCCTGCAGCACGTACATCGTCTCGTCCGCATCGGGATGGGTGTGCAGGGGCGTCCGCTTCCCGGCGTCCATCGCGTCCTCGAAGAGCAGGAACGCGCCCGCGGTCTCCTCCGCGGTGGCGAGCCAGGTGTGCACGCCGCCGCCGTAGAACCACCGTCGCGGTCCCTCGCCGGCCGCGCGGACCATCTCCGGCAGCGTTGCGGAACCGGTCATGGCGGGTCTCCGATCATCCACCCGTTATGGGACTGACATCCCATGAAGGACACTCCAGTACCATGAGTCCCGTGTCAAAGAGACCGACCTGCCGACCGGGCGCTGGCGGCAGAAGCAGCGCACCCGCCAGGCCCTGATCGACGCGGCCCGCGAGCTCGTGGCGCGGGTGCGGCTCCGACGGTGGAAAGCCGCCGAGCACGCCGGCATCTCGAGGACGACGGCCTACCGGTACTTCCCGAACCAGCGCGCGCTGCTCGTCGCCGCGCACCCCGAGACGGCGGCCTCGTCGCTGCTCACTCCAGGCGCGTCCGACGACCCGGCGGAGCGGCTCCGGGACGTGATCGAGCGCTTCACCGAACTGATCAGCGACACCGAGCACCAGCAGCGCACCATGCTGCGGCTGTCTCTCGAGCCGGACGCCGAGCACGCTGCCCTGCCGCTGCGCCAGGGCCGGGCCATCCGCTGGATCGAGGAGGCGCTGGAGCCGCTCGCGCGCGGCTGCCCGGCGACCAGGTGCACCGGCTCGCCCTCGCCGTCCGCAGCGCCACGGGGATCGAGGCCCTCGTCTGGCTGACCGACGTCGCCGCGCTGCCGCGCGACGAAGCGCTCGAGCTGATGCGCTGGTCCGCCCAGGCGCTGCTGCACGCCGCCCTCACCGACGGGCCGCCACCGGCGCGTACCGGTCACTCCGGCGCGTTGTCGTCCGCCGCCGACCCGGAAGGGCTCGGTGACCCCGGCGTAGGCCAGGTGCGCGACGAGGCCGTCGCGGGCGTGGTCGAGGTTGTGGCAGTGGTCCATCCAGATGCCCGGGTTGTCGGCCACGAAGGCGATCTCGTAGCTGTCGCCGTCGGCCACGTTGAGGGAGTCGACCCACCACGGGCTGCCGCTCGCCGCCTCGCCGTTCCGGGAGAGGACGACGGCGTGGTGCCCGTGCAGATGCATCGGATGGACGTCGCCGCTGTCGTTGGTGATGGTCATCCGGACGACGTCGCCCTCCTCGACGTGGAACATCGGGACGTCGGGGAAGAGCTGGCCGTTGATCGTCCACCAGAAGCCGGGCCTGCCGTCGAGGAAGCCGATCCGCCGGCCGATCTCGTAGTCGAACCGCCGGTCGGCGTCGTCCGGGTCGAAGGGCAGCGCGGCGCGGGCTGCCGTAGCGTCAGCAGGTCGACCTGGCGGGTGGGCTCGGGGGCGGCCTCGACCTGGGTGAAGCGCGGGCCGAGCGACGAGCGCCGCCCCGCCGCTCGATGTCGATGCGGGCCGGCGCCGGTGACGAGCAGGTCGATGCGGCCGCCGGCGGTCACGAGGACGCCCGGCGTCGGTGACGTCGGTCGGCGCGTGCACGTCTCGTGCCGTCGACGGCGACGACGCGGAACGGCGCCGCCGCTCACCCACGCCCGCAGCGGGCCGTTGTCGGTGTTGACCACGCCGCACCCGGACCGGCCGCGCCGGCATCGGTGATCGACCGAGGTTCTCGCCGGTCCGGCCGTTGATCGTCCGCCGTCCGTCGTAGGTGTGCACGGCCGCGACGACGTCCTGCTCGTCCGCTGTCGCCGGGCGGCAGGACGACGAGCGTGCCGAAGAGGCCGCCGCGCACCTGGGCGTGGGAGACCTGGTGGGAGTGGTACCAGTACGTGCCGGCGTCCTCGGCGACGAACCGGTAGACGTACTCCTCGCCCGGGCGCGCACGGCGTCCTGGGTGACCCCGGCGACGCCGTCCTCCGCGTTGGGCACGTCGACCCCGTGCCAGTGCAGGGTCACCCCGTCGGGCACGTCGACGTTGGTCAGCGTGACCTGGACCAGGTCGCCCTGCTGCGCCTCGAGCGCGGGGCCGGGGGAGCTGCCGTTGAGCGTGTAGCCGTCGACCTCCTCGCCGCTGGCCAGCGTCGAAGCGCTCCTGGGCGGCCGCCAGCTCGACGGCGACGTCCGGCTCGCCCGTCGGCCGGTCCGGTCAGGTCGGCGACGCTGCCGGCACCGTCCGGCCGCCGTGCTCGTGCGCCGGGACCGCCGCCGAAGTCGGCGTGGCCCATGTCCATGACGGAGTACGTCGAGGGCACCAGGCTGCGACACCAGAACCAGCCGAGCGCGCCGACGACCGCGACGAGCAGGACGAGCGGGACGAGCAGCCGCCACCAGCGGCGGCGGCGCAGCTCAGACAGGACGGGTCGACTGCGGAGCCGCGGAGCCGGTGGCTCTGCGCCGGGACGTCGACCGCGACCCGCGCTGTGCCGCCGGGCGGCCCGGCGTCGTGCGCGGGCGAGCATCGCGCGCGGCCGCGGTGCCGAGGATGGCGAGGGCGTTGATGCCGTGCAGGGCGCCGACGATCGGCGCGCCGAAGGCGACGAAGGCCAGCGCGACCTGGAGCACGATCAGGCCGAACACGATCCCGGCCCACTTGCGCGCGCCGGGCACGTCCTTCGCGGCGAAGAAGGACACGATCAGCAGGATCAGGCCCGAGCAGCGGCATGACGTACATGCCGATGATGCCGTGCAGCATGTGGCCGGCGTTGCCCTCGTAGTTCTCGTCGATCACGAGGCCTTGTCGAGTCTCGCTGGATGGCGTCGAACCAGCCGAACGCGATGGCTGCCGCCTGCACGAGCACGCCGAGCGCGATCAGCCCGGCCACGACGCGGTAGGTCTGCTTCACGATGCTTCCTCCGTGAGTCCCCATGACGGACCGCCGGTTCTCCTTGCCGCGGCCGTGTGACGCCGGACGTTGTACACCCGCCGACGGACGCGGGACCAGGTGTATCTTGCGCGGCGCGGCGCGTCGGGGAAGCCGGCCGGGGGCGAGGGCGTTGCACCCGGCAACCGACCCGAAGGGCACTTCTCCATGCGCATCCCGCTGTCCATCCTCGACCTGGCGCCGATCGCCCGCGGCGAGACCGCGAGCAGCAGCATCGCCGCCAGCGTCGCCCTCGCCCAGCGCGCGGAGGAGCACGGCTACCGAGCGGGTCTGGTACGCCGAGCACCACAACATGCCGTCGATCGCCTCGTCGGCGACCAGCGTGCTGATCGCCCACGTCGGCGCGCAGACGAGCACGATCCGGCTCGGCGCCGGCGGCGTGATGCTGCCCAACCACGCGCCGCTGACCATCGCCGAGCAGTTCGGCACGCTCGACGCGATGTACCCCGGCCGCATCGACCTCGGCCTGGGCCGCGCGCCCGGGCTCCGACCAGAACACGATGTACGCGCTGCGCCGCGACCCGACGTCGGCCGACCGGTTCCCGCAGGACGTGCTGGAGCTGCAGGGCTACCTGGCCGGCGAGACGCGGGTGCCCGGCGTCGACGCCATCCCCGGCAAGGGCTCGCGCGTGCCGCTCTACATCCTGGGCTCGTCGATGTTCGGCGCCACGCTGGCCGCCGCGCTCGGGCTGCCCTACGCCTTCGCCTCGCACTTCGCGCCGCAGGCGCTGGAGGCCGCCGTCGCCGCCTACCGGCGGGAGTTCCGGCCGTCGGAGCAGCTCGACCGGCCGCTACGTGATCGCCGGCGTCAACGTGCTCGCGGCCGACACCACCGAGGAGGCCCAGGAGCAGCTCGCAGGTCTCGCGCCGGTTCCGCGCCATCGGCCCTGTTCGGCCGCGGGCAGGCGCTCACCGACGAGCAGGCCGACCAGCTGCTCGCCCAGGGCGCGGCGCAGCACGTCGACCAGATGCTCACCTACGCCGCGGTCGGCACGCCGGCCGAGGTGGGCGAGTACCTCGACGGCTTCGTCGAAGCTCGCCGACGCCGACGAGCTGATCGTGGCCCACCAGGCGCCCACGACCGAGGGCCGGCTGCGGTCGGTCGACCTGCTGGCCGAGGCGATGGAGGGGGTCCCGCCTGACGGCTAGCGTCCCGCGGCATGGCGACGGACGGTGCCGGTGCTGCCCACCGCGGAGCTGCACCTGCACATCGAGGGCACGCTGGAGCCGGAGCTCGCGTTCGCCCTCGCCGACCGCAACGGGGTCGCGCTGCGGTACGCCGGCCTCGACGAGCTGCGCCGCGCCTACGCCTTCGGCGACCTGCAGTCCTTCCTCGACCTGTACTACGAGCTGACGGCGGTCCTGCGGCGGCCGGAGGACTTCGCCGACCTCGCCGACGCCTACTTCGCGCGGGCGGCGGCACAGGGCGTCCGGCACGCGGAGGTGTTCGTCGACCCGCAGGCCCACACCGGCCGAGGGGTGCCGCTCGAGGTGGTGATGGAGGGCCTGGGGGAGGCGTTCCGGGCGGCGCAGAGCGGCACGGGCTGACCGCCCGGCTGATCGCCTGCTTCCTGCGCGACCGCGACCCGGCCGGAGGCCGAGGACCTGCTGCCGCGGCTGCTGCCGTACCGCGACCTGGTCATCGGCGTCGGCCTGGACAGCGCCGAGGTCGGCTACCCGCCCGAGCTCTTCGAGCGGGTCTTCGCGCGGGCCGCCGACGAGGGGCTGCACCGCGTCGCGCACGCGGGGGAGGAGGGCCCGCCGGCCTACGTCTGGTCGGCCCTCGACCGGCTGGGCGTCGAGCGGGTCGACCACGGCATCCGCAGCCTGGAGGATCCCTCGCTGGTGGCCCGGCTGCGCGCGGAGCAGGTGCCGCTGACGGTGTGCCCGCTGTCGAACGTCGCGCTGCGCTGGGTGCGCGGACCTGGCCGCGCACCCGCTGCGCCGGATGCTGGACGCCGGGCTCGCCGCCACCGTGAACTCCGACGACCCCGCCTACTTCGGCGGGTACCTGCACGACAACCTCACCGCGGTCAGCCGCGCCCTGGGCCTGACCGGCGAGCACCGGCGGCGGCTGGCCGAGAACAGCTTCCGGGCCAGCTTCCTGCCCGAGGCGGACAAGCAGCGGCACCTCGCGGCGCGCGCGGTGGCCGCCGCCGCCGAGGTCTGACGACCGGCCACACGAGCGGGACCAAAGGGAGTCGCGCCCGGGCCCCGGCGGCGGGACAGTTGTCGCGGACGGCGCACCCTGCGCCGTCGGCCTCCCCGGAGGCGGCGCGCCATGGTCACTTCCCACTCGTCGGGCGCTGGATCGGGGGTCCTGGCCGCGACGGTGCTGCTGGCCGGGTGTTCGTCGGCGCGGGCGCGTACGCACACCGGCGCGGGCGGCCGCCGGACGACGTCGTCCTCACCGGGCACGGGTTCGGCCACGGTCGCGGGCTGTCCCAGTGGGGGGCCTACGGGTACGCGACCCGGTTCGGCTGGAACCACCTGCAGATCCTCGGGCGGTACTACAGCAACGCGGGCACGTCGGACATCGGCAACCCGCTGGTCAGCGTACGGTCTGACGGCGTTGGACGGTGCCGCGCTCGCCGTCACCTCCGGCGCCGCCTTCACCGTGGACGGCCAGCCCGCTCGCCGCCGGCACGGCCGCGCAGATCAGCCGCAACGCCGACGGCACCTGGCAGCTGACCACCCGCGACGGCTGCTCCGGCGCCGTGACCGGCTCGGTCCAGCTCACGGGGACGGCGGTCAACACCGTCGCCGACCCGGGCAACGACCTCACCCGCATGCTGACCGGCTGTGCGCCCCGGAGGCCCGCACCTACCGCGGCGCGCTCGGCGCTCGTCTGGGACGGCAGCACCCTGCGCACGGTCAACACCCTGTCCATGGAGGACTACCTGCGCGGCGTCGTCCCCCGGGAGTCGCCCGGCGTCCTGGGGCGATGCCGCCAACGGCGCGGGGCTCAACGCGCTCATGGCGCAGGCCGTCGCCGCGCGGTCCTACGCGCGGAGCGAGAACCGCTACGCCCTACGCGCAGACCTGCGACACGACCACCTGCCAGGTGTACGGCGGCGCGGGCCTCAACGGGGCGTCGCATCGAGGACCCGCGCACCGACCGCGCCGTCGCCAACACCACCGGCGACGTCATGACGCTCGGCGGGCAGGTCGCGCGCACCGAGTTCCACTCGTCCAGCGGCGGGTACACGGCCGGCGGCACGTTCCCCGCCGTGCCGGACGACGGCGACGTCGCCTCGCCGTACCACGACTGGTCGGTGGCCGTCGCCGCGGGCGACCATCTCCGCGGCGTTCGGCGTGGGCCCGCTGCAGAGCCATCACCGTGCTGACCCGCAACGGCCTGGGCGCCGACGGCGGGCGCGTGCTGACCGTCCGCGTCACCGGGACCGGCGCCTCGGTGGTGGTCAGCGGCGAGCGAGTTCCGCACGGCGCTGGGCCTGCGGTCGGACTGGTTCACGCGGCGGTCCCGCCGCCCTCGACCCCCGCGCGCGACGACATCTCCCCGGTCGCGCGTCGCGGCGGCCCGCACGCTGCCGGCACCGTGCTGGCCTTCGTCCGGGGCACCGACGGCGGCGCTGTGGGTCACCACGGCGACGAACGGGGCGTTCGGCGCCGTTCCGCCAGATCCCGGCCGGGACGCTCAGCGGGCCCGGCCGCGGTGAGCGCCGACGGCTCGCGGATGCGACCTGTTCGTGGTCGGCACCGACCGCGCCCTGTGGCACACCGTCCACGCTCGTCGACGCGACGGGCAGCCGACGACGTTCTCCGCCGTGGGAGAGCCTCGGGTGGAGGCTGACGACCGCCCCGGCGGCGGCGTCCAGCGCCTCCGGGTCGGCTGATCGTCTCGGCGCGCGGGACTCGACGGGGGCGTCTGGTCGCGGACCTTCGACGGCGCCGCTGGGCCCCTGGCAGACCGCCGGCGGGCGTGGCCATCTCCGCGCCGGCCGTCGACGTCGTCGACGGCGACACCTACCGGGTCCTGATCATCGGCACCGACGGGGCGGTCGTGGGCCCGGAGGTCTCGGCGGCCGGAGGGGCCGCGAGTCTCGGACTGGTCGTTCGTCGGCGGACTGCATTCGGCGACCGCGCCGGGGGCGAGCGCGCACGCCTGGTGGGCCCGCGAGCGTCCGTGCCGTCGGGTACAGCTCCGGCTCCGGGGTCCGGCAGATCTGGGCCGGCGGCGGGTCGTCGAACATCGGCGGCGCCGTCACCTCCGGCCTGGCCCTCGTCGAGTGGTCGGGACGACGTCGACCTGGACCTTCGCCCGGGGCACGGACCGGGCGCTCTGGCTCAACATTCGTGACGCGGATCGGGTGCCTCGTCGACCTGGTACCGCGTGGGCGGCGTGCTGGCCTGACCCGGCCACGAGGTTTGTGGACGGGGGCAGGGGCGGGTAGGCCTGCAGGGTGACCTACTCGATCGTTGCCCGTGACCCCGACACCGGAGAGATGGGCGTCGCCACCCAGTCGCAGGCCTTCGCGGTCGGCAACAGCGTGCCGTTCGCCCTGCCCGGCCACGGCGTCATCGCCACCCAGTCGATGGCCGAGCCGATGTACGGCTCGGTCGGCCTGGACCTGCTGCAGGGCGGCTTCACCGCGCAGGAGGTGCTCACCGCGCTGAGCAGCGTCGACCCGCAGCCGCAGCGCCGCCAGGTCGCCGTCCTCGGGGTGAACGGGGACCTCGCCGCCTACACCGGCGACCACTGCGTCGACGCGGCCGGCCACCTCGTCGGCGACACCTGCGTCGCGCTGGCCAACATGGCCGCCTCGCCGCTGGTCTGGGAGACGATGGTCGAGCGGTTCGAGAACTCCGGGGGGCCGCTCGCGCAGCGGCTGCTCAGCGCGCTGCAGGCGGCCGAGGAGGCCGGCGGCGACTTCCGGGGACGGCGCTCCGCCGCGATCATGGTCGTCCGGGTCGCGGCGGCGTCGCTTCGCTCGCCGCCGACACGCCTCGGCTCGACCAACCGGGGCCGCCGCCGGCTAGTCAGCTGTCGCGTCCCCTAATTCCCGAGAAGGCGCTGATACGCCGCGAGCGTTCGGTCGTCGAAGCAGACGAAGCGGATGAGGTCGACGTTCGTGTCGGCCTCCTGGCAGGTGCGGACGGCGATCGTGGTGGCGGCGTCGAGGGGGTAGCCGTAGATGCCGGTCGAGATGGCGGGGAAGGCGACGGATCGGGCGCCGAGCTCGTCGGCGACGGCGAGGGAGCGGCGGTAGGCGGAGGCGAGCTGGTCGGGCTCGCCGGCGTCGCCGCCGTGCCAGACGGGGCCGACGGCGTGGATGATCCAGCGGGCGGGGAGGCGGAAGCCGGGGGTGGCCTTGGCGTCGCCGGTGGGGCAGCCGCCGAGGTCGGCGCAGGCGGCGTCGAGGTCGGGGCCGGCGGCGGCGAAGATCGCCCCGCACACGCCGCCGCCCCGGGTGAGGCCCGAGTTGGCGGCGTTCACGATCGCGTCGACGGTTTCCCGGGTGATATCGCCCTGGATCGCTGCGAGCTCCGCCGCCATGAGGCGCAGCCTAGAGCCGCCGATACCGCCTAGAAACGGGACGAATCGGACCGGCTCGGGCACATTTCCCCTTGCGCCGCCGGCCCCGACGGGTCAGAGTGGCACTGTTGTAATTACATCGGCGTCATTTCCGGGTTGGGCGGGCCCACTCGGGGTGGCAGACCAGAGGGGGATGGCCGATGCGAGAGATCGTCCGAACAGACAGTCTGGGGGCCCGTCCTGCCGGCGCGAACGGCGGGCCGGAGGAGCGTCGCTGGCAGGAGCAGGCCAACTGCCTCGGGGTCGATCCCGACCTCTTCTTCCCCGAGCGCGGTGCCTCCACCAAGGAGGCCAAGGCGGTGTGCCGGGGCTGTGAGGTGCGAGCGGAGTGCCTCGAGTACGCCCTCAGCCACGGCGAGAAGTTCGGCATCTGGGGCGGCCTGTCCGAGCGGGAGCGCCGCCGGGTCCGCCGCCAGCGGGCCCTCGAGCGCCAGCGCCGCGCCCTCACCGCCTGACCGAACGGGCCGGTCACCGCTCTTCGAGCCGGGCCTCGATCGTCTGGTCGTCGTCGAGATTCGCGCGCCGGCGGAACGCCGGGCCGCAGTCCTCGAGGACGGCCCGGGGGAGCAGCCCGACCAGCTCGATCCGATCCAGGTCCGCGCCCTCGGCGCGCGCCTGGCGCGCCACCTCGGCGCAGGCCTCCTCGAGCCCGGTGGTCTCGAGGTCGGTGAGGTTCAGCGACACCTGCACTCGGCGTCGTGAGGTGAGCTCGAAGCCGAGGGCGCGCACACCCCGCAACCCGCCCCCGCGCTCGCGCACGTCGTGGGCGATGCGGCGCGCCAGGTCGATGTCGTCACGGTCGAGCTCGCAGTTGACGGCGACGAGGACGGGACGAGCTCCGACCGCCGTCGCGCCCAGCCGCGGGTGGGGCTCGGCGGGCCCGTAGTCCGGCGCCCGGCGCACGAACGCGTCGCGCCGCAGCCTCGGGAGGGGACGTTCCTCGGGGTCGGCCTCGCCGTACAGGAACGTCGGCACGTCCATCGCGTCCGCCAACCACCCCGCGAAGTAGTGCGCGGTGCGCACCGCGCTGGCCCGCGCCTCGGGCGTCCCGGACAGCGCGACGAACGGGACGACGTCGAGTGCGCCGAGCCGAGGGTGCACCCCGTCACGCCAGGAGGCGTCGACGTGCCGGGCGACCGCTTCCGCGAGCTGGACCGCGGCGCGCTCGACCCCCTCCGGGGGGTCGGCGGCGAGGGTGAACACCGACCGGTTGTGGTCCGGGTCGGCATGCACGTCGAGCAGGGGACCCCCACAGGCGGCGGCGAGCCGGTCGACGACGTCGCGGTGTCGCCCTTCCGACACGTTCGGCACGCACTCGAGCACAGGAACAGGTTACGGAGCCACGCGTTGCCGCACGTAGGCTGCGACGCGGCAGCGGCGGCTTTGCCGACCGCAGCCGCAGAGCCGGAGCTTGCGACGGCGTCAGGGAGAAAATGCGCATCGGCCTCGCGCTTCCTCAATACGACTACTCGGTGCCGGGTGAATCGCCGCTGCGATGGGACACCCTGCTCGAGCACGCGCAGCGGGCCGAGGCGCTCGGCTTCGACTCGCTCTGGCTGTCGGACCACCTGTTCCTCGACATCGCCAAGTACGGCGGGACGGCAGATCCCCACGGGATCTACGAGCCGCTCGTCACCCTGGCGGCGCTGGCTCGCACCGTCACCCGTCCCCGCCTCGGCACGCTGGTCGCGTGCGAGGCGCTCCGGCCGGCGTCGGTGCTCGCGAAGGCGCTCTCGACGCTCGACCGGATCTGCGCCGGCCGGCTCGATGTCGGTCTCGGCGCGGGGTGGTATGCGCCGGAGTACGAGGCCGTCGGGCTGGCGTTCCCGCCGCCCGGTGAGCGGCTCGCCCGCCTGGCCGAGGCGGTCGAAGTCGTCCGCGGCCTGCTCGGCGGAGGGCCGCTCACGTTCGACGGGCGCTATCACCGCGCCGCGGGTGCCGTGAACCGGCCGCCGGCGGTGCAGGAGCCGCGCCCGCCCGTGTTCGTGGGCGGCAAGGGCGACCGGCTCATCCAGCTCGCGGTCGAACATGCCGACGGCTGGAACACGTGTTGGGTGTGGACACCCGACGCGTACCGGGATCGCCTCGACGTGGTCGAACGATCGTGCGACAAGGTCGGGCGCGATCCCGCCACGGTGTGGCGCTCCCTCGGCCTCTACGCGCTTGCCGGCGAGGACCGCGCCGACCTCGAGCGCCGGTTCGCCCGCATGCGCGACCTCATGCCGGCCGGCGTCGTCAACGAGACGCTCGACGAATGGCGCGCCGGTCGGCTGGTCGGGACCGTCGACGAGGTACGCGCCCAGCGCGACGACATGGGACGCGCTCGGGGTCGAGACCCTCATCGTCGGGGCCGGCCCGCTGCCCTTCTCGGTCACCACGCTCGACGACGTCGAACTGCTCGCCCACGCGCTCCTTTCCTCCTGAGCACACTGCAATGGGCAGCTGATGGTCGTCCGCCGAGACAAAGGGGTTAACCTCTGTTGGAAGTCCCGAATCGAAAAGGGCACGCCGCATGAACCTGGGCCCGACCGAGCTGATCATCATCCTCGTGATCGTCCTGGTGCTGTTCGGCAGCACACGACTCCCGAAGCTCGCCCGCTCGATGGGCCAAGCCTCGAAGGAGTTCAAGAAGGGCGTCAACGAGGGCGACAAGGCCACCGACGAGGACAAGCCGGAGAAGGAAGACTCGGCCTAGCTCGCCCCGGCGAGCTCGCCCCTTCTCCCGGCCTCCGGGCCGGGAACCCGGCACCTCCCTCCCGTCGTTCTTTGTGATGGCCGGCGGGGTCCCGACCTGGGAAGAAGTTGCCCGTGATCACGGGCGCTTCCTCTACAACGTCGCCTACCGCCTGGCCGGCAACGACAGCGACGCACAGGATCTCGTGCAGGAAGCGCTCCTGCGGGTTCGCAAGGGCCTCGAGCGCTACCAACCGGGATCACTCGAAGGTTGGTTGGCCCGGATCGTGACGAACGTGTTCCTCGACGAGGTGCGACGGCGACGGCGGCGTCCCGCCGACGCGCTCCCCGAAGACCCCGACTGGGTGCTCCCGCCCGCGCCCGCCGCCGACCAGGTCTTCACCGGCTTGTCCGATGACGTGCAGGCCGCGCTGGCGTCCCTGCCCGACGAGTTCCGCTCCGCCGTCGTCCTCTGCGACGTCGCCGACCTCCCGTACGAGGAGATCGCCGAGTCGCTCGGTGTGCCGGTCGGGACGGTTCGATCTCGGATCCATCGAGGGCGCCGGCTGCTCCGCGACGCGCTCGTGAGCACAGGAGAGACGGCGTGAACGGGCGTCCCGCTCCCGACGACCGGCTCTCCGCCTACCTCGACGGCGAGCTCGATGCCGCCGAGCGCGTCGACGTCGACGGCTACCTGGCCGAGTCACCGGAATGGCGCGCCGAGCGCGACGCGGTCGCGTACGCGCGCGACGCCCTCCGCAGCTTGCCGGTGCACGAGGCGCCGCCCGGTTTCTGGGAGGGTGTTCTCTCACCGGAGTTGAACCGTGCGCGCGCCCGGCGCGGCTCGCGGCTGCCGCGCCTCGTCGCCGCCGCAACTGCAGGCGTCGCCGTCGCCGCCGTGGTGATCGCGTCACTGGTGATCCCGTCTCCTGATCGCGTCACGCCGCGCGTCCCCGCCCTCTCCGACTCGCACGCCGTGCGCTCGTCTGTCTCCGACGAGCCCGTCAGCCAGCTGGCGGCCCTCAGCATGATCACGCCGTTCCGGCGATGAGCATCCGGTCGCCGCGGGGGCTGGCGCTGGTGGCGGGCGTCGCCGCCCTCGCCGGCCTCGCGCCCCTCGCCCTGTCGTCGGAGCCGGCGGCGACGTCGCAGACGGGACCGGGCGTGCAGCTGCTCGACGACGCCCGCCGCGCCGCGCAGGAGCAGGACTTCTCGGGTGTCCTCGAAGTGACGTGGTCGGACGCCCGCGGTGAGCACAGCAGCGACGTGTTCGTCCGCAGCGCCAACGGTGTGCTCGCGCTGGGCGACCGGCCCCAGGTGATCGTCGAGGGCGCCCGCCGCTTCGTGCAGGGACCGGACGGGTGGCTGGCGGTCTGGAGCCAGGAGGCAGCGCCCGACGTGCCGCCCGCGTCCGACAAGTGGGTGCTGTCGGTCCGTGACGGCCCGACCGTCGCGGGCCGGCCGACACGAGAGGTCGACGCCACCGACCGTCACGACGACCGCGTCCGCGAGCGGCTCTACCTCGACGAATCGACGAGCCTCTTGCTCCGGCGCGAGCAGCTCGACACCCGCGGGCGCACGGTGCGCGCCGTCGGATTCACGAGCATCGGCGAGCCCGCCGGCGCGTTCATCGGCGCGCTCCCGGCCGAAGCTCCCCGCGCGCCGGCTCGCAGCACCAGCCGCCAGCCGCGCGTCGTCCAGGAGGTTGCGGCGCCGTTCCGCGCTCCCGGGAACGCCGGCGACCGGTTCCAGCTCGCCGGCCGGTACGACGAGGACCACGGCACGCTCCATCTCTTCTACAGCGACGGGCTCTTCAGCGTGTCGGTGTTCGAGCAGGAGGGCGACCTCGATCCCGCCGGCCTCCCGGACGGGGCCGAGTCCCGCACCGTCGGAGGGCGCGACGTCCGTCAATACCGAACGCCCGGCGGAGTGGTCATGGTGTGGCAGTCGGGCGACGTCGTCTACACGACCGTGTCCGACGCCCCCGTCGACCAGATCGACGACGTCGTCGCCGACTTCGGCCCGGCCGGTTCACCCAACGCCCTCGACCGCGTCACCGACTTCGTCCTGGGCCCGTTCTCCTGGTAACGCGGCCGGCCCGGACGCACCGCCGGCGTGCCGGCCGGCGCGGTCACGGCTCAGGAAGTGGGAGAAGGAGTGTGGTGCTCGAGCCGGCGACGGCGGAGGATGCGGCGGCGTTCGCGCTCGGAGGCGCCGCCCCAGACGCCGTGGTCGATCCGGTAGGTGAGGGCGTACTCGAGGCAGGGCTCCTGGACCGGGCAGTCGGCGCAGACCTTGCGGGCCTGCTCGACGCCGACCCCGTCAGAGGGGAAGAAGTCGTGGGGCGCCCGGCCGCGGCATTTGGCCGCGAGCATCCACTGATGCTCCTGATCGTCTGCCGGGGGCGAGGTGGGGAGGTCGAAATCCATAGGGTTCACGGGTTCAAACGGTGCCGGACGCGCTCCGGTTCCCGGCAGTGGGAGGCATCATGCGGGGGCGGAGATGAGAGCAACATGACAACGGTTCCAGGAACCTTCTACGGATCCGGCGGCGTTTGAGATGTCGATGGTGATGAACGCCCCCCTTTGGAGTCAGACTGATGCCTGATGACGCCGTACCCCCCGCGGACGTCTTGACCGTCCCCCCTTCGCCGCCGCCGGCGTGGCCCGACGAGCCGCCGACCGTCCCGCCGTGGCCCACGCCTCCCGGCCCGCCGCCGCCTTCCCCCGGAGCGCCCGAAGCGTTTCCGCCAGCTCCTCATCGGCGCGCTGATCGGCGGCCTCTGCGGCGCACTCGTCGCGTCGGGCGCGTTCTTCGCGTTCGGCCGCGATGACGACACCTCGTCGACCTCGGCGCCGGCCAACAAGACCAACGAAGTCTCGCGCGAGTCGTCGACGATCAGTCGCAACGGCGACATCGCCGGCATCATCGCCAAGGTCGAGCCCACGGTCGCCGCCGTCACCGTGAACGAGCGCGGCGGCCAGAGCGCCGGGACGGCCTTCGTCCTGTCGGAGGACGGCTTCCTCGCGACGAACGCGCACGTGGTCGGCGACGCGCAGACCGCCAAGCTGCAGCTCAACGACGGCCGCTCGCTCGACGCGCGTGTCGTGGGCCGCGACCCGAGCGCCGACGTCGCCGTCCTCAAGGTGGACGCGGGCAACCTTCCCGCAGTGTGCACGGACGATTCCAACAAGGTGCAGGTCGGCGACGACGTCGTCGCGATCGGCAACGCCCTCGCGCTCGAGGGCGGGCTGAGCGTCACGCGCGGGATCATCTCCGGGCCGCCCCGTCCGGGGAGCGAGATCGGCACCGCGCTCGAGACCGTCCTGCAGACCGACGCCGCGATCAACCCCGGGAACTCCGGCGGACCGCTCGTCGACGCCAACGGGTGCGTCATCGGGATCAACACCGCCGTCGCTTCCGGCAGCGGGAACCAGCCGGCGCAGAACGTCGGCTTCGCCATCCCGATCTCGTACGCCAAGCCCGTCGTCGACGACATCAAGGCGGGGCGGAAGCCGGCGTTCCTCGGCGTCGGCACCGCCGACCTCACGCCCGAGCTCAAGACCCAGCTCGGCGTGAACGTCGACAACGGCGCCGCGGTCACGCGACGTGACGCTCGGGCTCGCCTGCCGACGACGCCGGTCTCAAGCGCGGCGACGTGATCGTGCAGATCGGGGACACCCAGATCAAGGACAGCGGCAACGTCGCCACCGCGGTGCGCCAGCACCACCCCGACGAGAAGGTGACCGTCACGTACGTGCGTGGATCCGACCGCAAGACCGCAGACGTCACGCTGGTCGAGCGACCGGATGCCGGCTGACCGGGAGCACCCGGTACCCTGGTGAACGTATGAGTGTCGAGGGAGAAGAGCTCGAGCAGCTGCCGCCGCAGGGGCACGTCAAGGTCGTGTACCTGGGGGCGGTCGCGCCGCACTGGGATGTGCACGGCGTGTTCGGCGACGGGCGGCTCATCGACGAGTTCCGTCAGCGCGCACTGGCCCGGCTCCAGCTGCTCCCGCCGCACGACCCGCAGTTCCGACGCAACCGGGAGCGGGTCGCACGCGACGCCGAGCGTGAGCGCCTGATCCTCGAGTGGGACCTCGGCTACGAGGAGTCCGAGAGCAGCTAGTCGATCGACTCGTCGCGACGCGGCGGGTGCTCGCCGGTCACCATGAAGCCGACGCGCTGTCCGATCGTGACGGCGTGGTCCGCGATTCGCTCGTAGTGCCGGCCCACCAGCGCGAGCTGCACGGCCAGGAGCACGTTGCCCTCGTCGTCGGCGGCGGTGCCGCCGCCGGCGAGGATGTGCCGGAACAGGCTCTTCGTCAGGTCGTCCATCGTGTCGTCCATGTCGGCGAGCGCGAATGCCGCCGACGGGTCGGAGTCGGCGAACGCGTCGAGCGCGACTCGCGTCTGCGTGCCGGCCTGCTCGCCCATCCGCTGGATGATCCCCCGCAGCTTCGGATCCAGGCTGTGCGGGTACAGGCGGCGCGTGGTCTTGGCGACGTTCACCATCAGGTCCGCCGACCGTTCGAGCTCGTGCACGATGCGCAACACGGAGATGACCGTCCGCAGGTCGGTCGCCATGGGCTGCTGGCGAGCGAGGAGCTGGTAGCAGCTGTCCTCGATCGAGTGGGTGAGGTCGTCGATGTCGTCGTCGTTCTCGATGACCTGCTCGGCGGCGGCGAGGTCGGCGTCGAGGAACGCCTGCGTGCCGGCGCCGATCGCCTCGGTCGTCAGCGCGGCGAGCCGGATCACGTCGATCCGCAGCTCGTCGAGGGCGTCCTGGAAGCTCTTGCGGGCCTCGTTGGCGGTGTCGGTCACGGCGACATCATCCCATTCCGACGCATGTGCCTCACTCGTCGACGCTGGACCTTCGGATCGTTCCGGCAGTGTTCACGATCTGGCCATTCCGCCGCCATGATCGCGCCAGGATCGCGCGCGCGACGCCGCACCGACAGCGAGGATTGCCCGAATCCGCCGGACGTTCGCCCCAACCGTTCCGGCACTGTTTACCGTTCGGCTACCTCGATGCCACGGCCGCGCCAGCATCGCTCCGTAGCGTCCGCGCCGCGAACCTCCAAGGAGGCATCAACTCTATGAAGCGCATCTCTGTGCTAGCCTGCGGTGGCTGGTGCCGGCGGCCCTGGTCGTCGGCCTCGTTCCGTCGGGCGCGAGCGATCGCCGGAGCGCAAGCGATGCTCCCGCTCAGGGCGGCTCGGCGACGCTGAACGCGTCCGGCGCGACCTTCCCGCAGTCGTATCTACGAAGAGGTGATCGGGGCCTTCAAGCAGAAGGACTCCAACGTCACCATCAACTACGCCGGCGGTGGCTCCGGAAAGGGCCGCCAGGACTTCGCCGACCAGGTCGTCGACTTCGCCGGCTCGGACGCGCCGTACAAGCCCGAGGACGCCGCCGGCGTCAAGGGCGGCACGTTCTTCTACTTCCCGACGGTGGCGGCGCCCATCACGGTGTCGTACAACCTCAAGAGCGTGAAGAAGCTGCAGCTGTCCGCCGAGACGCTCGCCAAGATCTTCTCGGGTGAGATCAAGACCTGGGACGACGCCGCGATCAAGGCGGACAACAAGGGCGTGAAGCTGCCGTCGACCGCGATCACCGTGGTGCACCGGGCCGACGGCTCGGGGACGACGGAGAACTTCACGAAGTTCCTCACCGCCGCGGCACCGACGTCGTGGACGCTCGGCTCCGGTTCGACCGTGAGCTGGCCGGCTGACACGCAGGCGGGCCAGGGCAACCCGGGCGTCGGTCAGATCGTCAAGAGCACCGACGGCGCCATCGGCTACGTGGACTTCGCCGACGCCAAGGCGCTGAAGCTCCAGTTCGCACGGATCAAGAACAAGGACGGCAAGTTCGTGGCGCCGAGCGTGAAGGCGACCACGGCGGCGGTCGACAAGGCGCAGGTCAAGGACGACCTGACCTACGACCCGCTCAACGCGAGCGGGGCGGGCGCCTACCCGATCGCGGCGCCGACCTGGTTGCTCGTGTACCAGAACCAGAGCGACTCGGCGAAGGGCACGGCGATCAAGAACTTCCTGAACTACATCTACGGGAACGGCCAGAAGCTCGCTCCCGAGGTGGACTACGCGCCGCTGCCCAAGAGCCTGCTCGACAAGGCCAAGGCCCAGGTCAAGCAGGTCGGGGGCTCGTCGAGCTCCTCGGGCTCGAGCACGTCGACCACCTAGCATCCCGGCGAACGTGACGAGGGGCGGGCGATCACCGCCCGCCCCTCTCGCCTTCCTGAAAGCTGGCGATGGCGACCGACGCTCCTGCCCTTCCCGAAGGGCGTCACGAAGGGGACCCGACCGCCGGGGCTCATCGCCGACCGGGGCTTCCGGATCCTGGCCCTGCTCGCGGGGCTGATGGTCCTGGTGATCCTCGGCTTGATCGCCGATCTCGACCACACGGCGAAGCATGGCCGTGGTTCCAGGCAGAGGGCCTCAACATCTTCACCGACACCTGGGACCCGGCTCAAGAACACCTTCGGCGCCCTCGGCCTCATCTACGGGACGCTGCTGGTGTCGGCGATCGCCGTGCTCCTCTCGCTGCCGATCAGCATCGGCATCGCGTTGTTCGTCACCGACGTGGCGCCGCAACGCCTGCGCCGGCCGATCGTGTACACCGTCGACCTCCTGGCCGCGATCCCGTCGGTCGTCTACGGGCTGTGGGCGCTGCTTCGTCCTCGCCAGCCGCTGGCGTCGCTGTTCCAGACGGTGTCGGACGCGACCGCCGGGCATCCCGGTGCTCAGCACGCTCTTCGGCAACCCGAGCGCGTCGGGCAAGAGCTTCATGACCGCCGGGATCATCGTCGCGATCATGATCACGCCGATCATCACCTCGATCACCCGTGAGGTGTTCGCGACCGTTCCCGCGTCGCAGAAGGAGGCCGCGCTCGCGCTCGGCGCCACGCGCTGGGAGATGATCCGCGGGCGCGGTGTTCCCCCACAGCCGCAGCGGCATGGTCGCCGGCACGATGATCGGCCTCGGACGGGCGATGGGCGAGACGATCGCCATCGCCCTCGTCGATCGGCGCGTCGCAGCGGGTGACCGCGAACATCCTCGGCCCCGGCGACACGCTGGCGAGCGTCATCGCCAACCAGTTCGGCGAGGCCAGCGGCACGCACCGATCCGCGCTCATCGGGTGCGGCGTGGTGCTGTTCGTCATCACCATCCTGATCAGCATGGCGGCGCGGGCGGTCGTCACCCGCGCCGACCGGCGAGTCGGCGGGTACCGTATGACCGCGACCCGCCGTGTCGCTCACGCAGTCGGCCCGCAAGGGCCGGCGCGAGCTCAAGAACGTGGTTGCCACCACCCTGATCGTGGGCTCGTTCGTGGTCGCCCTCATCCCGCTCACGCTCATCGTCGTCTACGTCATCCAGCGCGGCGCCTCGATCCTCAGCTGGAGCTTCCTGACCGAGGACCTGCCCTTCAGCAACCGGCGCGAGGGTGGCGGCATCTACCCCGCCATCATCGGGACCCTCGTGATCACGGGGGCCGCGACCGCGATGGCCGTACCGCTGGGGATCCTCGGGGGGATCTACCTGAACGAGTACGGCGGCCACGGGATCTTCGCCCGCATCGTCCGCTTCCTCGCCGACGTCATGACGGGCGTGCCGTCGATCGTCATGGGCCTCTTCATCTACACGATCTGGGTGCTGCCCCGGAAGCAGTCGGGTCTCAGCGGGTTCGCCGGCGCGCTCGCGCTCGGGTGCCTGATGCTCCCGATCGTCATCCGGACCACCGAGGAGATCCTCAAGCTCGTCCCCGACGAGCTGCGGGAGGGGAGCTACGCGCTTGGGGACCCGCAAGGCGCAGACGATCCGGCGGGTCGTCTTCCCGAACGCCGCCCCCGGGATCATCAGCGGCGCCCTGCTCGGCGATCGCACGCGTGGCGGGCGAGACCGCTCCTTTGCTGTTCACGATCGGCATCGTGTCGGTGGCCGAACTTCAACGTGTTCGAAGGTGCCAACACGGCGCTGCCACCGCAGATCTACATCAACGCCAGCACGTTCGGCGGGTTCGACGCCGCGCAGGACCGGGCGTGGGGCATGGCGCTGGCGCTCATCCTGATCGTGTTCCTCTTCACGCTGGTCGCACGCGCATCATCTCGGCCATCTACACCCGCCGTTCCGCGGCGGTCTGACCATTGGAGCCGGAAATGACCGACACCGCTACCGCCACCACTAGATTCGGGGCCTGTGACGACGACGCGTGAGGAATCCGCCGCCCAGGGCCCGGACGAGGACGCCCCCGAGGAGCCCGCGCCCGAGGAGAAGCCCGAACGGGCACGCGAGATCGTCTTCGAGCTCGCGGGCGTCGAGGTGCAGTACAGCGGCGTCACCGCAGTGCAGGACGTCAACATCGAGATCGCCGCCAACGAGATCACCGCGTTCATCGGGCCGTCCGGCTGCGGCAAGACGACCGTGCTGCGCTCGCTGAACCGCATGCACGACATCACGCCGGGCGCCGAGGTGCTCGGGAAGGTCACGTACCACGGTGAGGACCTGTACGGGGCCAAGGTCGACCCGGCCGAGGTGCGGCGCCGCATCGGCATGGTGTTCCAGAAGCCGAACCCGTTCCCGAAGTCGGTCTACGACAACGTCGCGTACGGGCCGCGCATCAACGGCACGAAGCGGAGCGAGATCGAGCGACCGCGTCGAGAAGGCGCTGACCCAGGCCGCGCTCTGGGACGAGGTGCACGGCAAGCTGCGCAAGAGCGCGCTGGCGCTCTCCGGCGGTCAGCAGCAGCGGCTGTGCATCGCCCGTTGCCTCGCCGTCGAGCCCGACGTGATCCTGATGGACGAGCCGTGTTCGGCGCTCGACCCGATCGCCACGGCGCGGATCGAGGACCTCATGGACGAGCTCAAGAACCAGTACACGATCGTGATCGTGACCCACAACATGCAGCAGGCGGCGCGCGTCTCGGATCGCACCGCGTTCTTCACCGCCGAGGTGGACGACGCCGGTCACCGCCGGGGGCGGCTGATCGAGTACGACGTGACCGAGACGATCTTCACGCACCCGTCCGACCCCCGCACCGAGGGGTACATCACCGGGAGGTTCGGCTGATCGTCGCGATCGCCGTGACGGTCGTGATCGTCACGCTCGTCGCGGCAGTGGGCATTCTCGCCTTCACCATCCGGTCGCTGCGGCGCGAGCTCCGCGAGGTGGCGGAGGAGCTGGACGAGCCGCTCGGGCGGGAGCGCGGCGGCCAGCGCGGCGACGTCGAGCGTGAGTCGCTCGCCGGCGCGGTGGCGGCGTTCGAGGACGGCGTGGTCGTCGTGGACGCCCGGGGCAACGAGGTCATGCGCAACGCCGCCGGCGAGCGCTTTCGCGGCGCCCGTCATGCGGACGCCCTCGTCGAGGACGCGATGCGCACGCTGCTCGCGCCGGCGCTGCGGGGCGAGCGTGCGGAGCGCGAGCTCCAGCTGTTCGGTCCACCCCGCGAGGTCGCTCCTGGTGCGCACCGCGCCCCTGTGGCGTCGCAACCGGGTGATCGGGGCGGTCGCGTTCGTCCGCGACGTCTCGGAGCTCCGACGGGTCGAGAGCGTGCGGCGGGACTTCGTCGCCAACGTGAGCCACGAGCTCAAGACGCCGATCGGCGCGTTGTCGCTGCTCGCCGAGACGATGGCGGCCGGGGACGACTCCCCGGTCAACAGCCAGCTCGCCGACCGGGTGCAGCGCGAAGCCAACCGGCTCGGGCGCATCGTCGACGATCTGCTCGACCTCAGCCTCATCGAGGCCCAGGAGCGCCCGACCCGAGAGCCGGTACCCGTGCACGTCGTGTTGCACGAGGCGGCCGAGCGGGTGCGCGGCGCCGCCGACGCCGTCGGCATCCCGCTCAACGTGCCGCCGGTGGCGACCGACCTGGTCGTGGCGGGTGACCGCTCGCAGCTGGTCGAGCGCGGTCACGAACCTGCTCGACAACGCGGTGAAGTACTCGGAGCCGGACGAGCCGGTGGAGGTCGACGCCACCGTCGTGGACGGGCAGCGTCTGCATCTCCGTGCGCGACCACGGCATCGGGATCCCCGCCCGCGATCTCGAGCGGATCTTCGAGCGCTTCTACCGGGTCGACCGGGCGCGCAGCCGCGCGACCGGCGGCACCGGTCTCGGCCTCTCGATCGTGCGGCACGTCGCGCAGGCGCACGGCGGCGACGTCACGGTCGAGTCGATCGAAGGCGAGGGTTCCACGTTCCGTTTGCGCGTGCCGCTACCGTCGTCCAAGAAGCTCTCGGAGGCGTCGTGATGGCAGATGCGGCTCCGCTCATCCTCGTGGTCGACGACGAGGAGTCGTATCGCGATGCGCTCACGGTGGCGCTGGAGCGCGAGGGCTTCCGCGTCGAGGTCGCCGCCGACGGCCAGGAGGCGATCGACCAGTTCGACGCCACGAGCCCGTCGCTCGTTCTCCTCGACGTGATGCTGCCCCGCATCTCGGGCGTGGACGTGTGCCGCGACCTGCGGTCCCGTTCGCGTGTCCCGATCATCATGGTCACCGCCCGGAGCAACGAGATCGACGCCGTCGTGGGCCTGGAGGTCGGCGCCGACGACTACGTGTCGAAGCCGTTCCGGCTCCGGGAGCTCATCGCCCGCGTGCGCGCCGCGTTGCGCCGCAGCGTCGACGAGGAGCCGGCCGGCATCACCAACCACGAGGTGCTCGAGATCGGCGACGTGCGTCTCGACGCCGGCCGCCACGAGGTCTTCGTGCGCGGCGACCCGGTGCCGCTGCCGCTGAAGGAGTTCGAGCTACTCGAGCTGCTGCTCGCCAACGCCGGGACGGGTCCTGACCCGCGACGTCCTCATCGACCGGATCTGGGGGCCGAACTACTTCGGCGACACCAAGACGCTCGACGTGCACGTCAAGCGCCTGCGGGCCAAGGTCGAGGAGGACCCCTCGAACCCGACGCGCGTCGTCACCATCCGGGGCGTCGGCTACCGCTACGAGAAGCCCACCCGCGCCGCCACTGGCTAGCCGGCGGCTACTGCGTCCACGATCGGGCGCCAGTGGGAGAGGGGCGGGACGTCCCGGCCCGGCACCTTGGCGTCGTCGTCGGCGCGGCGCAGCGTGAGGACGGCGTCGAGCCACGGCTCGGCGTCGAGGCGGGCTCGCTCGGTGTCGTCGAGTCGGCCGCCCTGGACCTCGAGCGTGTGGACGCTCCCGGGGCTCAGCCGGGACGCGTAGTCGCCGTCGACGGTGACGAGGTAGCGCTTGGCCTCGTCGTGTTGGCCGACGAGCCACGCGACCCGTTCGCCCAGCAGGTCGGCCACCGCCGCGGCGCCGGCGCGGGCGTGCGTGCGGGGACGGCCCGGCCACAGCACGGTGCCCACGTCGTGCACGAGCCCGGCGATCTGGAGCTCCTCGTCGTCCGGCGCGACGCCGGCGAGGAGCGCCGCGCACTGCAGGCCGTGCGCGAGCAGGTCGACGATCCTCGTCGTCGGTGGCGCCGGCGCCGGACTCGAGCACGCCGAGCAGCGAGTCGACGTCCGTGATCGGCGCGCCCGTCACGTGGCGGGGAGGTAGCGGCCGCGCACGACTTGCCCCTCCTCGACGTCGAGCACCCACGTCGAGCCCTTCGGGAACCGCAGCTCGCTCGGCGCCGCGTCGTCGCCGGCGTCGAGCCGGACGTGCTGGCCGGCGAAGTGGTGCAGCAGGTCGCCGATCACGTCGCCGTGGCTGCACAGGACGGTCGGCTTGTCGGTCACCTTCTCGAGCAGCCGGAGGGCCTCGCTCAAGGGCGCGCCCTCGGACAGCGCGTCGGCGTCCTCGACCGGCAGGCCGAGGCGCTCGGCGAGCGGGGCGACGGTCTCGCGGCAGCGGACGTACGGGCTGCTCACGATGCGACCGATCGGCTCGTCGCCGCAGGAGCTTCGCCAGGGCCGCCGCCTGGCGGCGTCCGGCCTTGGACAGGGGCCGTTCCTCGTCGGGCCCCTCCCACGCGCTCCTGCTTCCAGCCTTGGCGTGGCGGACGAGATAGAGCTTCAGGGAAGGGCCTCCGCGTCGCGGATCAGCTTTCGGTCGTGCTCGTGGTCCAAGAGCTTGCCCGCATCAGCGGCGGAGCACCAGCGCACCTCGTCGATCTCGTTGTTGGGCCGGAACTTGGGCGCCTTGCCGTCGGCCGGCTCCATGAGCCAATAGCGGACCTGCTTCAGCCGGCCCTTGCGGTCCCGGTAGCGGGTCGCCTCGAGCTCGGGGCCGAGCGTGGCCCGGACGCCGGTCTCCTCTTCGACCTCGCGCAGCGCCGCCTCCTCGTCGGTCTCGCCCGGGTCCATCTTGCCCTTGGGGAGGCTCCAGTCGTCGTAGCGGGGACGGTGCACGAGCGCGTACTGCGTCCGGCCGTTCTTCGACCGGCGGCGGACGACGCCACCACCCGCCCGCACCAGGGGCTCGGGCTCGGCCGGAGTCCGGATGCGACCGGCGCCGCCACAGCTTCAGAGCCACTGCCGGAGCTTCTTCTTGCTCGCCGCCTCCCACACCTTGCCCCAGGCGGCGCGGGTGCTCTCGATCTCGACGCGCTCGAGGGTCGCCAGCTGACCGGCCACGAACACCTCGCGGCCGATCGTCGACGACGAGACGTCGCGCAGCCACTGCTCGGCGACGACGGCGTCCTGATGATCGCCGAGCACGTCCTGGACATCGGCGATCGCCTTGGCGAACGCGCGGGCTCGCTTGCCCACCGCCGGCGCCACGGCCTCGGCCGCGTAGCGGCATCGCTTGGCCTTGATGCGGACGTGGTGGAGCGCCTCGTCGGTCGGGTCCTCGGGAAGCTCTTCGACGGCGGTGCGCAGCTTCTCCCACGGCTTGCTCACGAGCGGCGGGAGGACGTCGGCGGCGCGGTCATCGGCGGCCGACGGGACGAGCGCCGGCTCGCGTGCGGCCTCGACCAGACGGTCGAGGAGCTCGGCGTAGCCGCGTGCTCCCGAGCGCCTCGCTGAGCTCGGCTCGAGCCGCGTCCCAACGCTGGAGCAGCCGCTGGATGATCTTCCTCGCGGTTGCTTGATCGCCGGTGGGGAGGCGTTCGGCGTGAGCCCGCAGCCGGTCGAGGAGCACCTCGGTGTCGCGGACTGCGCCGAGGTCGCCGCCGATGCTCTTCAGGTCCCGCCGCAGCGATTGCGTCCAGTCCGGATCGAGGAGTGAGTGGAACGTGCGCAGGTCGGAACGCAGGCGGCGGGTCGCGACGCGGGCCTGATGCACGTCTTCGGGGTCGTCGCCGAGGCGGACGCCCGGGTCGTGGGCGACGAGCCGGGCCACCGACGCCGCCAACGCGTTGCGGATCACGTCGCCCGCCGACGGCGACGGCCCGAGCCGGCGCACGGCGGTGACGTCGGGCGGCTCCAGCGCCCGCCAGCCGAGCGCGCGCACGATCTTGGGGCTCGAGTCGGGCGGTCCGGCGCCGGCGGCGCGGAGCCGGGAGAAGAGCGTGTCGGCGAGGCCCGCGGGGGCGGCGTCGTCGACCTCGACCTCGAGCTCCCGGAAGCGGGCGGCGACCCGTCCGCTCGCGAGCACCGTCACCTCGTCGTCGAGCACCTCGCCGAGCGTCTTCTCCGAGGAGTCACGGAGCTCGACACGGCGACGGCGGGTCCGCAGGCGTGCCACCGGCGCGACGCGGGCCGTGCGCACGAGCGCGCGCACCAGGTCGACGGCCGCCGGCGGCGGCTGGCCCGCCTCGCCCTCGAAGCGATGCTCGTCGCGGCGGAGCTGCGGGCCCGGCGACGGTCTCGCGCCCGAGCGTCACGACCCAGCCGTCGTCGCCGCGGTACAGCAGCGTCACGCCGGCCCGGGCCAGGCGCAGGTCGGGCGTGTCGTAGTAGGTCAGCTCGATGACGGTCGGCTCGGCTTCTTCGGACGGCGATCCCGTCCGCGACGTCGCTCAGCGGGGGGAGATGAAACCCGGGGGGCGACGAGAGGGACTCGTGCGAGGTCACGCCCGAGGTTCTACGGCACGTGCGCGCTGGATGGCCAGCTCCTGGAGCTGGAGGTGCGTGTTGACACCGGCGGTGCGCGGCACGCGTCGCCACGTCCCGTCATTCCCGAGCTCCCACGCCAGCGTGTCGTCGGCCAGGTTGATGGTGAGGATCTCGTCGAGCCGGTCGCGCATCGCCGGCGCCGTCACCGGGACGAGCGCCTCGACGCGGCGGTCGAGGTTGCGCGGCATGAGGTCGGCCGACCCGATGACGTACTCGGCGGTGTGCGGATCGGGACCGAACCGGTAGATGCGTGAGTGCTCGAGGAACCGGCCGACGATCGAGCGCACCCGGATCGTCTCCGACAGGCCCGGCACACCGGCGCGCAGGCAGCAGATCCCGCGCACGACGAGATCGATCGGCGTGCCCGCCTGTGACGCCGAGTACAACGCGTCGATCATCTCGGGGTCGACGAGGCTGTTCATCTTCATCGTGATGCGCCCCTCCGGCCCCAGCTCGGCTTGGCGCTCGATCCGCTTCAGGAGCTCGGGCCGGATCGTCACCGGCGCGACGAGCAGCTTGCGGTAGTGGCCCTGGCGGCTGTACCCGGTGAGGTAGTTGAACAGCTCGGTGACGTCGGCGCCCAGATCGGGATCGGCGGACAGCAACCCGAGGTCCTCGTAGGTCATGGCGGTCTTCGGGTTGTAGTTGCCGGTGCCGATGTGGCAGTAGCGGCGGATCCCGTCCGGCTCCTGGCGGACGATGAGCAGGATCTTGGCGTGCGTCTTGAGGCCGACCAGCCCGTACACGACGTGGATGCCCGCTTCTTCGAACAGCTGCGCACGTTCGATGTTCGCCTGCTCGTCGAAGCGCGCCTTGAGCTCGACGAGCGCCACGACCTGCTTGTCCTGCTCGGCGGCGTGGATGAGCGACCGCACGAGCTGGCTGTCGGCGCCGGCGGTGCGGTACAGCGTCTGCTTGATCGCGAGGACGTCCGGGTCCCGCGACGCCTGCTCGACGAGCGCCTCGATGGAGGTCGCGAACGAGTCGTACGGGTGGTGCACGAGCACGTCACCCTGCTCGAGGACGCGGAACATGTCGGGCGGCCCGTCGGCGCGGGTGAGCGCCGGCTGCGTCTGCGGCGTCCACGGCTCGTCCTTCAGCTCGGGCCGATCGAGGTCGTACAGCCCCCACAGCCCGCTGAGGCCGAGGGGACCGTCGACGACGTAGACGTCGGAGTCGCCGAGCTCGAGCTCGCGGCAGAGCAGCTCCAGCACCTCGTCGCTCATCTTCCCGTCGACCTCGAGCCGTACGACGCGCCCGAACTTGGTGCGCCGCCGCAGGATGAGCTCCATCGCCTCGAGGAGGTCCTCGGCGTCGTCGGAGAGCTCGAAGTCGGCGTCGCGGGTGACTCGGAACGGGTGGTGGGCGACCGTCTCCATGCCCGGGAACAGGCTGTCGAGGTGCGCCGCGATCACCTGCTCGAGCGGAACGAAACGCTCGCCGTCGGGCAGCACGAGGAAGCGGGGCAGCAGCGGCGGCACCTTCACCCGGGCGAAGCGTTCCTCGCGGGTCGTCGGGTCGCGCACGACGACCGCGAGGTTCAGCGACAGGTTCGAGATGTACGGGAACGGGTGTGCCGGGTCGACCGCCAGCGGCGTGAGCACAGGGAACACCCGCTCGTCGAAGACGCCGCGGAGGTGCTCACGGTCCGCCTCGGACAGGGCGTCCCAGTCGGAGAACCCGATGCCGACCTCGTCGAGCGCCGGCGCGACCTCGCGGGTGAAGACGGCGGCCTGACGCTCCATCATCGGCTCCACCCGGGCACGGATCGCGCGCAGCTGCTCCCCGGCGTCGAGCCCATCGGGTGACGTGGCGCGGATCCCGGCGTCGAGCTGCTCACGCAGCCCCGACACCCGGACCTGGAAGAACTCGTCGAGGTTCTGGCTGACGATGGCGAGGAACTTCACCCGCTCGAGGAGCGGGACGGCCTTGTCCGCGGCGACCGCGAGCACGCGGCGAAGTAGTCGAGCGCGGAGAGCTCGCGGTTGAGGAACCGGGATTCGGGCTGGAGTTGGGTCGGGGGATCGAGCGCAGGTCCGAGATCCGATGCGCTGCCCTCGACCGACACGTCGAGGCCGGCCATGGCCCTCATCGTAGTTCTGCCTCCCCGCCCGGGTTCTGGGCCCTGTGACCAGGTGCAACCTGCCGTGCCATCACCGCGCTGGCGACGACCCACCGGCCCGCCGATGGCGAGCCGGCAGGCCGCCGGGCTCGTCGGCCGGCGGGGGGACCCGGCCGACGGAGCACGTTGCCGCTGCACGACGCAGGGGTGGACAGCCGCGGAGCTGCAACGACGACGCTACCGACGGCACATGGCACCCAAATTGCCGTCGAAGGAACGGTGTGTGAACTCTCCTGCCCACCCGGCTCAGTGGTGAGCGACCGATATCGTTGCTTCGGCCATGGCCACGGCACCGCCTCCTCGTCGCCCTTCGCCTGCCGGCCCGACCGACTCCCGTTTCGCCGAGCCGACGCCGTTCGCACGACTTGCGATCACCCACGCCGCGAGCATCTGCGGCGACGTCTGCCTGACCGTCTCGCTGGCCGGGTCCCTGTTCTTCTCGGTGTCGCCCGGTCAGTCGCGCGAGAAGGTGCTGCTGTACCTGATCATCACGATGGCGCCCTTCGCGGTCATCGCGCCGTTGCTGAGCCCGCTGCTCGACCGGATCCGCGGTGGCAGGCGGCTCATGATCTTCATCACGTGCGCGGCCCGCGGCGTGCTCTGCCTCTTCATCGCGCGATACGTGAACGCGAGCGGCGCCGAGGCCCTGCTGATCTACCCGCTCGCGTTCGGCTTGCTCGTGGCGCAGAAGACGTACTCGATCGCCAGGAGCGCGCTCGTGCCTTCGCTGGTCGGCGGCGAGCGCGAGCTCGTGGGCGCCAACTCGCGTCTGGCGATCATCAGCGTCGTCGGGGGCCTCGTCGGCGGCCTGCCGGCCGTCGGCATCTACCGGTTCTTCGGCGCCGAGGGCTCCCTGATCCTCGCCGCGCTCGTGTACGCGGTCGCCTCGATGCTCTCGTGGCAGATCCCGCGGGTCGAGCAGGAGAAGGCCGGACCGGACACGGAGCTCGAGAAGGAAGAGCTCCATGCGCCGAGCATCATCCTCGCCGGCAGCGCGATGGGCCTGCTGCGGGGCGCGGTCGGGTTCCTCACGTTCTTCCTCGCCTTCGGGCTCCGCGACAACGACGAGGCGGCGTGGGTGTTCGGGGTCGTGCTCGTGGTCAGCGGCATCGGCGGCTTCCTCGGGCAACCTCGTCGCGCCCCAGCTCCGGAAGATCACGCGCGAGGAGGTCATATTGGCCGGCTCGCTCGTCCTGCCCGCGGTGGGATGCTTGTTCGCGGCCCGCTCGGCATCGATCACGATGACGACCTTCGGCGCGCTGCTCATCGCCGCCGGGGCCGCGGCCGGACGCGTCGCGTTCGACAGCCTGCTCCAACGCGACGCGCCCGACGCCATTCGAGGGCGCAGCTTCGCCCGGTTCGAGACGCGCTTCCAGATCACGTGGGTTCTGGGCGCGTTGATCCCGGTTGCGATTCCGCCCGTCTACCAAGACCTCCGCATCGGTCTGTTCGCGCTCGCCATCGGCCTCGGCTTCGCGGGACTTTCGTACATCGGCGGCATGCGCGCCGCTCGCGAAGCCGTCGCGCGTCGTCGCCGCCGCGTGGAGCGCACCCGGGAGACGGTCGAGCGCGGGTTCCGAGCCGGTCTCGCGCGGCTGCGTCGCTCGGGACGTCGTCCACGAGACGGCGGCGAGACCGCCAAGGGCAGGGAGAAATCGAGGCCGGGTCCGAACGAGGTCAAGTAGACAGGAAGCCCGTGGCCTCCGACTTCCTCCTTCGACCCGTCACGCGCGACGAGCTGCCCGCGTTCACGCGCACCGACCTCGTCGCGTTCGGCGAGCGAATCGAACCGGCGCGCCTCGAGCTCGACTGGACGAGCCTCGAGCTCGACCGCACGCTCGCCGCCTTCGACGGCGACGAGATCGTCGGCACGGGCCGGCTCTTCTCCTTCGAGCTGACGATGCCGGGCGGCAGGCTGTTGCCCGCGGCCGCGGTGAGCTGGATCGCCGTCCTGCCGACCCACCGGCGGCGAGGGATCCTCACTGCGATCAAGACCCAGCAACTCGACGACGCCGCCGAGCGCGGCGAGCCGCTGGCGATGCTGTACGCGTCGGAAGGCGGCATCTACCGCCGGTTCGGATACGGCATCTCGTCGAGCTCGATGAGCGTGAGCGTCGAGCGTCGACATTCGGCGTTCCTGCACCCGGTGCCGGACGGACGCGTCCGCCTCGTCGAGGAGGACGCGGCGCGCAAGCTGTTCCCCGAGATCTTCGACCGAGCCCGTCGCGTCCAGCCCGGCGCGGTGCAACGCGTCGACGCCTGGTGGCCGGACCAGTTCTTCTGGCCCGATCCCGACGACAAGGGCACCGCGTTCTACTGCGTGTACGAATCCCCCGAAGGCGTGCTCGACGGGTATGCCGCGTACCGGTTCGAGGCACGGTGGGGCAACGGTCCCGAGGGCACGCTGCACGTCGGCGATCTCGTCTCCGTGACCCCGGCGGCGCGGGCGGTGCTCTGGCGCTACCTGCTCGACGTCGACCTCGTCGCCAAGATCACGGCGTGGGTCGTTCCGATCGACGAGCCGCTGCGGTGGCTCCTCCGTGAGTCGCGCCGCATGGCGGTCACCCGCCTGGGCGAGAGCCTCTGGGTGCGCGTGCTGGACGCCCCCGCCGCGCTGTCGGCGCGGACGTACGCGGCTCCCGGGCGGGTGGTGTTCGAGGTCGTCGACGAGCTCCGTCCCGACGGGGCCGCCGCCGGTCGGTTCGTCCTCGACGGCGGGCCCGACGGCGCCGAGGCTCGGCGCACGACCGACGACCCCGACCTCGTGCTCGACGTCGCCGACCTGGGCGGGATCCTGCTCGGTGGCGTGCGCCCCTCCGCGCTCGCCCGGGCCGGCCTCGTCGACGAGCGCACGCCCGGCGCCCTCGCGATCGCCGACGCCATGTTCGCGGTCGAGCCGTTGCCGTTCTCGATGACCGATTTTTGAGGTCTGGCTAGCCCCGCCAACGAATCTCGCTGAGTTGTTCAGCGGCGCGTCAGCCGTAATCAACCAATCATTCATCCGCAGTCGGTACCGTCGAATTGCGATGAGCAAGACGACCGGTACCAGCGACTGGATGCGTCGCCTTGCCGACCACTACGCCCGGTTTCGGCAGGGTTACCCCGACGATCGGCTCCTGATCGTCTTCGACATCGACGGCACGATCCTCGACCTCCGCTACATGGTCCGGTACGTGCTGCTCGACTACGACCGCGTCCACGGCAGCGATCTGTTCCACGGTTTGAGCGTCGAGGACATCGACGTGCACGAGAACCGCGTCGAGGAATTCCTCGAGGGTCGCGCGCTCGCGCCCGAGACACGTGAGCACGTCCTGGCGTGGTATCTCGAGCGGCGGTGGCAGCCCGACATCGGTGCTGGCCGCCCACCGCCCCTACCGGGGAGTGCTGGAAGTCATCCGGTGGTTCCAGCTCCAGCCCGCGACGTTCGTCGGGCTCAACACCGGCCGCCCCGAGCAGTTGCGTGACGAGACGCTGCGGTCGTTGAACGCACTCGGCCGGGAATACCGCGTCGAGTTCCGTCGCGATCTCCTCGCGATGAACGCATCAGGCGAGGAGGACGACGTCATCGAGAGCAAGGTCGCAGGTTTGCGCACCTTCGCGGACGCCGGGTTCCGGACGTTCGCCGTCGTCGACAACGAGCCGGCCGTGATCGCCGCCCTCGCCGAGGCCGACGAATCCGGCGAGATCCTCTTCCTGCAGGCCCAGACGTTCTCCGAATCACGACGGGTGCCCACCCCGCGCACCGTGCGCGGGCGGTCGTACGACCTCACCGCGCTCGTCACCGAAGACGATCTCCCGCACCACGTGCAGCTCGTATGGCACGGCGTCAACGACGAAGCGAACCTGCGACAGTTCCTCGGCTCGCAAGTCCATTGGGCCGAGTGCGACGTCCGGCGCGACCCCCTCGGGCGGCTGGTCCTCCGCCACGACTCGTTCGAGCGGACCCCGTGGTCACGCACCGAGAAGGGGCTCGAGCTCGGCGACCTCCTGGCGCGGCTGCACGACCAGAGCCGCGGCGTCAAGCTCGACCTGAAAGAAGGCGACGCGATCCTCGACGACGTGCTCGCCGCCGTCGACGCCAACGGCTTCGACGACGCCAACCTGTGGTTCAACGCGCGGATCGAGGCGTTGGGTGAGGACGGGATCCGCCGGCTCGTTGCGGCGCACCCGGACGCCATCGTGCAGTGCCCGGTCGACTTCCTCGCGCCGCTCGTGCTCGCCGCCCCCGAGCGGGCGTGGGACACCATCAAGCTGTTGATGAGCTGGGGCGTCAGCCGCTTCTCCGTGAGCTGGGCCGGGGAGCACGCCCGCGCGCTGCTCGAGTCCCTCGAGGACTTCGGGTGCGAGGTCAACCTGTACGCCGTGCCCGACCTCGAGGCCTTCCTCCGCGCCGCGCTGATGCTCCCGACCTCGATCACGACGGACTTCAACTTCCCGGCGTGGCACTACTTCGGTCGCGGCGCCGGCGAGCAGCACCAGTACCACCGCTACAAGGTCGAGGCCCTCGTTCCCCCGACCACCGACGTCGCCTGAGCGCGCCCCAGCGTTCTCGGAAGGAAAACGTTCGGTATGCGTGCCTTTCGCTGCCGAGAACGGAAAAGGGGGTCTAGCCCCAGCCGGAGCTGGCCCCCTGCACCATGCCGAAGGGGCCGGTGGGCCAGCGGAAGCAGTCCATCATCAGCTGGTCGACGTCCTCGGCGGAGGCGATGCCCTCGTTCACGACCTTCTGCGCCTCGGCGACCATGGCGAAGTAGACGCGGTTGGTCACGAACCCCCACGCCATCGGCGTGTCCCGGATCACGACCGGGTTCTTCCCGCACTTCGTCGCCACGTCGCTGACGGCGGCGACGGTCTCGTCGCTGGTCTCGCGGGTCGAGACGATCTCGGCCAGGCGCATCACCGGCGCCGGCGACGCCCAGTGCCAGCCGATCACGCGATCGGCGCGGTCGGTCGCCGCCGCCAGGCCCGCGATCGCGAAGCCGGACGTGTTCGACGCGAGGATCGTCTCGTCGGGTGCGGCCCGATCGAGATCGCGGAAGACGCGGACCTTCAGCTCGAGGCGCTCGGGCACCGCCTCGACCACGAGATCGGTGGCGGCGGCATCGTCGAACGAGCTCGTGAACGTGAGTCGCGCCAGCGCGGCGTCGGCCTGCTCGCGCGTCACCTTGCCGCGCTCGACGCCTCGCTCCACCCCGTACCGTCCCGTCGTGACGTGCTCCCGACCCTTGTCGAGCGCGCCCGGGTCGACGTCGTAGCAGACCGTCTCGTACCCGGCCGTCGCCGTGACCTGCGCGATCCCGCTGCCCATCACGCCCGCTCCGAGCACGCCGATCTTCTTCACCGCGCTCACTCGGCGACCTTGACGATGAGCTTGCCGGTGTTCTCGCCGGTGAACAGCCGGCGGAAGGCGGCGGGCGCGTTCTCGAGCCCGTCGACGATGTGCTCGGCGTAGCGGATGCGACCCTCCTGCACCCACTGGCCCAGCTGGAGGATGCCGTCGAGGAAGCGGTCCCGGTAGTCGAGGAGGATGAACCCCTCCATCCGGCCGCGCTGCGGGATGAGGTTGAGGATGTTCCGCGGGCCCGGCGCGAGCTCGGCCGTGTCGTACTGCGAGATCGCGCCGCACAGCGCGATCCGCGCGTGCAGGTTGATCTGCCCGAGCACGGCGTCGAGGATCTCGCCGCCGACGTTGTCGAAGAAGACGTCGATCCCGTCGGGGCACGTCTCGCGAAGCCGCGCCGCGACGTCCTCCGTCTTGTAGTCGATCCACGCGTCGAAGCCGAGCTCGTCGGTGATCCATGCGCACTTCTCCGGACCGCCGGCGATGCCGACGACGCGGCAGCCGATGATCTTGCCGATCTGTCCCGCGACGGACCCGACCGCGCCCGCCGCGCCCGACACGACGACCGTCTCGCCTTCCTTCGGTTGTGCCACGTCGAGCATGCCGAAGTAGGCGGTGAGGCCGGTGACGCCGAACACACTGAGGAACGCGGTGATCGGGTCCTGACGGGGGAGAGTCATCATCCCGTCGGGGCCGGCGCGGGCGACGCAGTACTCGGACCACTGCATCATCCCGAACACGAGGTCGCCTTCCGTGTACGCGGCGCTGCGCGACTGCACGACCTCGCCGAGCCCGCCGGCGCGCATGACGTCGCCGACGTGGATGCCGGGCACGTACGTGTCGATGCCGTTCATCCACACCCGGATGGCCGGATCCAACGACAGGTACAGGGTGCGCACGAGCGCTTCGCCGTCGGCCGGCTCGGGGACCGGCGCGTCGACCACCTCGAAGTCACTGTCCTGGAGTGCGCCCGCCGGGTGCGCAGCCATCTTGATCACGCGCTGCGTCGTCGCGACCGGCGCGTCGGTCACGCCGTCTCCTCGGGGAGCTCGATGCGGGCCAGCCACAGACCGGGCGCGTCGAGCTCGGCCGGCGTCGGCAGCATCCGCTCGGACTCCCACAGCCGGTTCAACCCTTCCGGTCCGGCCCGCTCGATGACGCCACGGCAGAACGCCGCCCCCTGCTCGTAGTGGTGGCGCTCGAGCTTCAGGCCGAGCAGGCCCTCGATGAACACCTCGGCCTCGCCCCGCTCCACCCGGTGCCGCTGCATCGCCTCGTGGATCTGCCGGAACGACGGGATGAGCTTCTCGCCGACGCGTTCGAGCACCGAGTCTGCGTAGCCCTCGAGCACCGCCGTGAGCAGCTGGAGCTGCCGGCGCGGCTCGTCCTGGCGCGGCGAGTGCATCGCGCCGAGCAGGGCGTCGGGATCCTCGGCGATCGAGCCCAAGGTCGACGGGTCGCTGGGATCGACCGACCCGAACCGGTCCTCGAGCGCGTTCGGGTCCACCTCGTAGGCCGACACGTACTCGGTCGACAGCCGCACGAGCCGGTCGCGCACCCACGGCACCGAACGCTCGGCGGCGTGCACGACCTCGTGCACCGCGACGTAGAAGCGGAGATCCGCTCGTTCGAGCGACCACGCCTCCTCGAACGCGTCGATGTTCTGCACGACGAAGCAGAGGCTCGGCTCGTCGCTCGTCGGAAGGGGCAGGTCGTACCGCCCGAGGGCGTGCTGCGCGAGATAGCCGATCATCGAGCCCGCCTGCATCCCGAGCAGCGCCGGCGCCAGCATCTGCATCATCCCGCCGAGCATCTCGGGCCCGAACGGCCCGGCGCCGGCGGCGCCGGGTGCTCCCGGCTCACCGGATTCGAGCTCACCCGGCTCGGGCCCCGTCTCTCGCATCACCTGCCCGAGCGTGGTCGCGAGCGCCTCGAGCACCGGACGCAGCGCGTCCAGGTGGAGGTGCGGCCCAACCTTGGGGCCCCAGCGTGCGGAGCGGTGCCGCCGCGAACGTGGCCGTCAGGTCGGTCTCGGCGACCACGTGCGTCTGCGGCGGCGCGCGCCAGCTCGTCGAGCTGCTCGTGCGCGGCGGGATCGATCGGACCGCTCGGTGCCACCCTCGACCGCGACCCACGCCGCGATCTGGCGCGCCACGTCCCAGTTGATCGGCCCCTGCGACTGCAGCATGTGCATGAGCTGGGCGAGGTCGAATCCGCCGCCCCCGAACGGCATCCCCGGAAGGCCCGACGAACGACTGCGGCTCCGGCTCGTCGCGCTTGTCGGGTTTGCCGGGCTCGTCGGGGTCGCCAGGTTGAGGCCGGTCCGTCACGCGGCCAGTCTATGGACGTGGTTGCGATCGCCGTCACCGGCGCGTCCGGGCTCGTGGGGCAGCGATTGCTCCCGCGATTGGCCGAGCAGGAGCAGGTGACGCGCCTGATCGGCCTCGATGTGCGTGATCCTCTGCGCCGCGTCCGGAACCTCGAGTTCCACCGGGTCGACATCGGCGGCGCCGAGCTCAAGCCGCTGCTCGACGCGGCCGACGTGCTCGTCCACCTGGCCACGGTCGTCGACCCGATTCCCGACGAGACGCTGATGGCGCGCGTCAACGTCGAGGGCACCCGGCGGGTCCTCGACGCGGCCGCCGCCGTCGGCGTGCGGAAGGTCATCCGCGTGTCGAGCGCGGCCGTCTACGGCGCGTGGCCCAACAACCCCGTGCCCCTGACCGAGGACGCCACCCTGCGGCCCAACCCGGGCTTCGCACCCGCCGTCCACGCCGCCGAGGTCGAGCGACTCCTCGGCGACTGGCGCGAGGAGCACCCCGCGGTCACGGTCACGACCCTGCGCTCGGCGCCCGTGCTCGGCGCCGGCGCCGAGCGGCTCCCGTCGCGCCTGCTGCTCGGCCGGCCGCCGCTGCGCGTCCGGGGCGCCGGCCCGCCCGTGCAGGTCGGTCCACGTCGACGACCTCGTCGCCGCGCTGCTGCTGGCGGTGCGGAGACGACCTCCCGGGCACGTACAACGTCGCCGCCGACGGGTGGTTGAGCGCCGACGACGCCCGGGCGCTGCTGCCCCGGTCGCTGCTGCCCCGCGCTGCCGGCCGAGCTGCTCGAGCGGGTGCTGGCGCGCCTGTGGGCGAGCGGCCTGGGCGACGTCCCGCCGAACGTCGTGCCCTACCTCGTCCACCCGTGGGTGGTCGCCAACGACCGCCTGCGCGCCGCCGGCTGGCGCCCGCGCCACACCAACGAGGAAGCGATCATCGAAGGCCTCGACTCCCTGCCACCCCCCGCACACGCCGTGCGCTACGTCGCCGCCGCCGCGCTGGCGGCGACGTTCGGCACCGCCGCTGGCTCCTGGTTCGCCGCCGCCGGCGCAGGCGCGCGCTGGCTCGGGACTAGCGCGCGCCGAGATGCGGCGCTACGCGCCGGCCGGTGTGAGGTTCGCGCGCGCGCCAGTCGTCCCACTCGTCGGTGAAGTAGCGCACGCGGGTCTTCTTGTACTCCTTGACCGACCAGAGCAGCGCGTAGTCGTCCACGCCGGTCTCGGCCTGGATGGCGGCGATGGTCTGCTCGCAGTCGCGGCCGTTGTGGCCGTGCACCATCGTGAACACCGAGTACGGCCAGTCCTCGTACGTGGGTCGCTTGTAGCAGTGGCTCACGAAGGCGAAGCCGGCCATCCGCGGGCCCATCTCGTCGAGCTGCTCGTCGGGGACCGCCCACACGCCCATCGCGTTGGCCTTGTAGCCCGCGCTGCGGTGGTTCATCACCGCCGCGAACCGGCGCATCAGCTTGCGCTCCTTGAACGAACGCAGCATCGCGAGGAGCGTCTCCTCGTCGGTGCCGATCTGCTCGGCCTCGGCCGCGAACGGGCGCTCGACCAGCGGAAGGTCCTCCTGCGAGATGCGGATCGCCGCGACCTCGAGGTCCGACAGCTCGGGCGCGTCCATGTGCTCCCTGCGCTCGGGCCGCTCGTGCTCCAGCGACGTCGGCCCGCGCGTCGGCCGGCGTCTGCCCGGTCATGTCGAGCTTGACGCCGATCTTGTAGAGCTTGAGCGTCGGGAGCTTCCGCGTGACGAGCGCACCCGACGCCTGGTGCAGCACCTCGATGTGGTCGTCGAGCGAATCACCGGGCGGCACCGCGATCGTGTACCAGAGGTTGTAGGCGTGGTTGCGCTTGTAGTTGTGGCTGACGCCCGGGTGCGCGCTGATGACGGCGGCCGCCTCGTCGACCCGGTCGGGATCGATCTTCGCCGCGACCAGCGACGAGCCGTATCCGAGCGCCCGCGTGTCGAAGATCGCCGAGAGCTGGCGCAGCACGCCGAGCTCCTTCACGCGGGCGACGCGTGCGCGCACCTCGGCCTCGTCGATGCCCAGCCGCTCGGCGAGCACGAGCGTACGGACGCGGCTCGAGCGGGAAGTCCCACTGGACCGCGTTCAGCAGCTCTCGGTCGGCGTCTTCGAGTTGGTCGACGTGCAGTTCGCCGGCACGCGGCTCTTCGAGGAGCGGTTCCTCGCTCACGCTCATGTGCTCCATCGTGCCGAGGTCGCCCCGCGCCCGGCAAATCACTGCGCGTTGCCGGGTTCGGCGGGCACGGAGCCCGCGGTCGTGCCGGCATCGCGTTGGTCGCCGAGCTCGAGGCCGATGCGGCGCTTCCCGCGGTCGCGATACAGCGTGACGTTGATCTTCTCACCCGGCTTGCGCCGCCCGACCTCGCTCATCAGCTGGGCGACGCTCGAGATCGCGGTCGTGGAACCCGCTTTCCCGACCTCGACGATCACGTCTCCCTGCACGAGCCCCGCATCGTCGGCGGGGCTTCCGGGCACGACACCCTGGACACGCGCGCCGCCGCCGACGCGGTCGGTGTCGTCGGTGGCCCAGACGCCGAGCCAGCCGTGCTCCGCGCTCCCGCGTGCGGTCAACTGGGCGGTGACGTCGCGCGCCTCGTCGATCGGGAGCGCCAATCCCGCGGTGGAGGAGTCCGGCGGCACGACGAGGATCCCGACGACCGCGCCCCGGCTGTCGACGAGCGCGCCGCCCGAGTGCTCGCCGCCGGCGGTCATGTCGGTCTCGATGAGACCGGGCACCGAGACTCCTTGACCCCAGACGAACGCGCGGTTGAAGGCCCCGATCTCGCCGACGTCGACCCAGCGGTGGCGTCCCGACGACGCCGGCCGCCACGCCGACCACCTGCTGACCCACCTCGAGGCCGGCCGACGCCCCGAGCTGGGCGGGTTGCATGTTCTTCCCGTCGACCGTGAGGACGGCGAGGTCGGAAGCGGGATCACTCGCGTCGAGGGCCGCAGGCAGCGTGCGACCGTCGGCGGTGACGATCGACACCGCGTCGGCGCCGTCCACCGCGTGCGCGGTCGTGACGATCTGGCCGGCCTGCACACAGACGCCCGACGCCCGTCCGGTCTCGTCACCGCGCGTCGTCCGCACCGCGACGACGCTCGGCGCGAGGGTCGCCACGATCCGTTGGATCGCGCCGCTGCGCACCTGCGGCGCGGGACCGCCCGAGTCGTTGACGGTCATGAGCGCGACGACGCCGGCCACGGCCGCCACCACGGTCACACCGGCGGCGAGCGCCACCCACCGACCGCGTCGCGAAGAACGAGGCCGGCTGGTGGCCACGAACGACGCCATCTCGGTGGGGTGGACCCAGGTCCGATCGGACGGGTCGGGCGGCGGGCCGCCGGCGCGCTCGTCCTCCGGATCGTCGCCGGGCATGTCTACTCCATCGTCGCCGTCGCAAGCTCCGGCTTGCGGTGACGGTCAGCAAGGCCGCGTCACCGCGGGAGTGTACGGCCGCGTTCTTGGTAGGCCGCGGCTCAATGGGGTGCCGCAGTACGATGACGTGCGTGCTCGCGCCCCCTGCCGGACGCGACTGGGTTGCACTCACGTCGCTGCCGCTTCCGGTCGACGCCGCCAACGCCTGGGTCACGACGCCGGGCAGCGGCGCGGTCGTGTCCTTCCTCGGAGTCGTGCGCGAACACTCCGAGGGCAGGTCCGGAGTGCGCGGCCTGACGTACGAGGCGTACGAAGAGGCGGCGACGCGCCGGCTCGGAGAGATCACGGAGGAGCTGCGGCGGCGCTGGCCCGACGGTCGAGCGCGTCGCGCTGCTTCATCGCGATCGGTGACCTCGCGCTCTCCGAGCCGTCCGTGGCGGTGGTGGTCTCGGCGCCGCACCGCGCCGAGGCATTCGAGGCGGCACGCTTCGGCATCGACACGCTGAAGGAGACCGTGCCGATCTGGAAGCGTGAGCACTGGGCCGACGGCTCCGAATGGGCCGAGCACGCCAAGCCCGTTCGCCCGGTCCGCCCGTCGACCAAGGCCGGGTGATCGGCGCTGGCCCGGGATCTCGCCATCGACCTCGGTACCGCCAACACCCTGGTCTACTCGCGTGGCGAGGGCATCATCGTCAACGAGCCGACCGTGATCGCGCTCAACAGCCGCACCAACGAGGTGCTCGCGATCGGTCACGAGGCGTGGCAGATGATCGGTCGCACGCCGGGATACATCGTGGCCGTCCGGCCGCTGCGCGGCGGCGCGATCACGGACTTCGAGGTCACCGAGCGCCTGATCCGCATGCTCTTCCAGCGCGCGGGCGTGTCGCGCTTCTACCGGGCGCGCGTGCTCATCTGCGTGCCGTCGGCGATCACGCACGTCGAGCAGCGCGCCGTGCTCGAGGCGGCCCGGCGCGCCGGCGCCGCCCAGACGTTCCTGATCGAGCAGCCGATGGCCGCCGCCATCGGCGCGTCGCTGCCGATCCACGAGCCGCTCGGCAACATGATCGTCGACGTCGGCGGCGGGACGTCCGAGGTCGCGGTCATCTCGCTCGGTGGCGTCGTCGCGCTCGAAGCGGTCCGCGTCGGCGGGTTCGACATGGACGCCGCCATTCAGGCGTACGTGCGGCGTGAATACGGCGTGGCGATCGGCGAGCGCACGGCCGAGGAGATCAAGGTCGCGATCGGCTCGGCCTTCTCGAGCGGCGACCAGTACAAGGCCGAGGTGCGCGGGCGTGACCTGACGACCGGCACCGCCAAGATCATCGTGCTGAGCCCGGAGGAGGTGCGCGAGGCCGTCGACGAGCCCGTGCGCGCCATCCTCGAGATCATCGTGCGTGCGCTCGGACAGACGCCGCCCGAGCTCGCGCAGGACCTCATCCTCCAGGGCGTCCACCTCGTCGGCGGCGGCGGCATGCTGCGCGGCATGGACCAGCGCATCTCGAAGGAGACGGCGCTGCCCGTCCACCTCGTCGACGCGCCCGCTCGAGTGCGTCGTGCACGGCGCCGGCCGTTGCCTCGAGAGCTTCGACCGCCTCAAAGACATGTTCATGGACCGACCGCGCTCCTGAGCGAGGAGCGACCCCTCGGGCTCGCCATGTCCACTGTCCCATCGGGAGGCTGTCGAAAGGTGTCCACGTGAAGGTCGGAGTGTTCCTGCCGGTTGGTGCGGCCAACGCAGATCCGGAATTGCTTCAGACGGCGGGAAGGGAGATCGAGGCTCGTGGCTTCGAGTCGGTCTGGGTCGCGGAGCACGTCGTGCTCTTCGACGACTACGACTCGAACTACCCGTACTCGCCCGACGGGCGTTCCCGGCGGCGGCGACGCCGGCCTTCTCGAGCCGTTCGTCGCGCTCACGTTCCTGGCCGCCGTCACCGAGCGCATCCGCCTCGGGACAGGCATCTGCCTCGTCCCCCAGCGCAATCCCGTGTACACGGCGAAGCAGGTCGTCGACCTGGACGCGCTGTCGGGCGGTCGGGTCGACTTCGGCGTGGGAGCCGGCTGGCTGCGAGAGGAGTTCGACGCGCTGGGAGTCCCGTTCGAGCGACGAGGCGATCGCATGCGAGAGCACATCGAGGTGATGAAGGCCCTGTGGAGCGACGACGTCTCGGAGTACCAGGGCGAGCTGTACCAGCTCAGGAGTTGTCGTATGTACCCGAAGCCGGTCCAGCAACCTCACCCGCCCATCCACGTCGGCGGTGAGAGTGACGCGGCGCTCAGGCGAGTCGCGGACTTCGGGCAGGGCTGGTACAGCTTCAACCGCGCTCCCGACGATCTCGACGCACCGCTGCGTCGTCTCGACGAGCTCGTCGTGGAGCGGGGACGCTACGCGGTGACGTCGTGCTGTCGGTGTGTCCGTACTGCAGCCGGTTGGGCCGGGAATGATCGACGGGTACCGGGAACGTGGTGTCGACCGCGTGATCGGCCTCGCCTCGCCTTCGATCGGGACACGCTGCTCGCGTCTCTCGATCAGCTCGTCACGGACCTGCTCGAGCCGGCCACGCCTGACGGCGTCGGCCTACTCGGCCAGCAAGTCCTCGGCCGCCTGTCTGACCTGCCAATCGCGGTCCTCGAGCGCGGCGCGGAGGGCTTCTTCGACCTCGGCGCCGTCGAAGGGCGCGAGGGCGAGCACGGCGCGGCGGCGCACGGCGGGTTTGTCCCGGCAGGCGGCGAGCACGGCGGGAAGCCCGGCGGGGTCGCCGAGGGCGCCGATTGCGGCCACTGCCGCCTCGCGGGCGAGCGGGTCGTCGTGTGTGCGAGCGACGGCCACGAGCGCGGGGACCGCGCCGGCGCGCACGGCCGCCGCGCCGAGCTCGCCGAGCGCCCACGCGCTCGCCTCGATCACGGTGACATCGTCGTCGCCGAGAAGGGCGAGCAGGGGCCGGACCGGCGCGCCGAGCCCGGGGGCGAGGTCGGCGGCGCGCCGGCGCACCGCCGGGTCGGCATCGGCGAGCGCGACCCGCCACGCCGCCGTCGCCCGTCGCCGTCCGGCGGCGCGGGCGAGCGCGCCGAGCGCCGCCGCCCGCACGCGCGCGTCGGGGTCATCACCGGCGGCGCGTTCGAGGTCGGCGGCTGCGCCCGCCGGGAGCCGCGCGCGCATGCCGAGCGCGGCCGCGTCCGCGGCTCGTTCGACGGCTGTTCGCCGATCGGCGCCATCGCGGGCGGGCATGCCCCCGACCATAGGGAGCCGCGACCGTCGGCCGGGGTGGTGCATGGCAGGCTCTGTCGATGAACGAGGAGAGGGACGAACCCCTCCCGCCCCCGCCGCTCCCGCCGGCGCTGCCCCCGCGTCGACGGCGCCCGCTCGTCGCCGCCGGCACGATCGCCGGCATCCTCGCCGTGATCGTGATCCTCGGCGGCGCCCTGATCCGTCTCCCGTACGTGCTGATCGCCCCGGGGACCGCGAGCTCAGTCGAGCGCGTCGTGAAGATCGAGGGCGCGCCGACGTACACGCACCGCGGCGAGCTGCTGTTCCTCACCGTCTCCGTGTCGAGCGATCGCCCGAACGCGTTCGCGGTCCTCTCGGGGTGGCTGGACGACGACACGGACGTCGTCTCGGAGGACGAGGTGCTGCAAGGCCGTTCCCGTGCCGAGGATGCGCGGCTCAACAAGCTCGAGATGGCCGACTCGCAGATGACCGCCAAGCAGGTCGCGCTCGAGCGGCTCGGTTACACAGGTCCCGGTGACCGGGGCAGGCGCCGTCGTCACTGCGGTGCAGAAGCGGGCCCCGGCCGACGGCAAGCTCCGGGTCGGCGACGTCATCACCGCCGTCGACGGCCAGCCCGTGACGCTCGCCGAGCAGCTCGGGCCGATCGTGCGCAGCCGACCCCCGGGTCAGCCGGTCACCTTCACCGTCGACCGAGAAGGAAGCAGCACGCAGGTGACGGTCGTGAGCCGTGCCGCGCAGGCAGGCCCCTGCCAGGGCCGGGCCCAGGTCGGCGTCCAGACCGCAACCCGCAGCGAGAAGTTCGACTTCCCGGTGAACGTCCAGATCGACACCGGCCGCGTGAGCGGACCGTCGGCGGGGCTCGCGTTCACGCTCACGATCCTCGACGAGCTCACCCCCGGCGACCTGACGGGCGGCAAGAAGGTGGCGGTCACGGGGACCATCCGCGCCGACGGCACGGTGGGGCCCATCGGGGGCGCCGAGCAGAAGGCGGTGACCGCCGGCCGGGCGGGAGCGAAGCTGTTCCTCGTCCCGACGGAGGAGGTCAAGGAGGCCCGCAGCCGCGCCGATGGGATGAAGGTCGTCGGCATCCGGAGCCTCGACGACGCCTTGACCGAGCTGAAGAAGTTCGGCGGCGATGACACCGGCGTCCCGCCCGCGCCTCCCGCCGCAGCCTGTCCTTAGCCCCAATACAGTTGCGCCGATGTCGATCGAAGAGCCTCGCCCGGCCGGCTCGGACGAGCCCCGGCTCACGCCCGCCCAGATCGAGCGGCAGCACTTCCCGAAGGCGCGCAAGGGCCTCGACGAGAAGGAGGTGCGCGCGTTCCTGCAGCGGGTGGCCGACGAGTTCGACGCCGTGAACCGTCGGCTCGCCGACCTCGAGGGCCAGCTTCGGCATCCGCCGCTGCCTTCCCGGGATCAGCTCGTCGAGCAGGTCGGGCAGGAGGTGGCCCGCACGCTGCGTTCGGCCGAGGAGTCGGCCGAGAAGGTGGCGCAACGGGCGCGCGAAGAGGCGTCGAACGTCGAACGTGCGGCGCGGGAGGAATCGGCGCGCATCCGCACCGAGCAGCTCGAACTGGCGAACCGGGATTCGCGCGCCATCATCGAGACCGCGCGCGAGCGGGGCCGGGAGATGGTCGCCGAGGCCCGGGCGCTCCGCGAGCGTGTGCTGTCAGACCTGAACCGCCGTCGCGACACGCTGCGGGCGTACATCGATCAGCTGCGGGAGGATCGCGATCGCTTCGCCGAGGCGTACCTCGTCGTGCGGGACACGGTGTCCGATGCGAACGAGAAGCTCTCGCAATTCGGTGCCGGTCGCCCGTTCCCGCCCGTCACCGCCGACGCCGGGCCGCACATCTCGTATCCGTCCGACTCGGAGTCGGCGCCGGACCATCCGGTGCCGCGCGGGAGCTCCGTGCCGCGCATCACGCCCGCCGCGCGGTCCCGCGCCCGAGCCGCCGCCCTGGGTACAACGCGAACCATCACCGAGACCGGAGCATGAACCGCAAACGCAACCTCCGGTCCCGAAGGCCCGGCCCGCGACCGGAATCGGTCTGGGCGAGCTGCCCGGCCGACGCGAACCGGAGCCCTCGCCGCCGCCGGAACCACGCCCCGAGCCTCAGCCCGAGCCGGAGGCGGAACCCGCTGCGGAGCGCACGACGCCGCGTCGAACCCGCACCGGCACCGGAACCCGAACCCGTACCCGAACCGGCGCGAACCGGAACCCGTCGCCGAACGCGAACCGGGCCCGTGTCGACCGGCGCGTCCGAGGCCGAATCGCAGGCGACGTCCGAGCCGGAGAGCGACGTCGACGCCCTGTTCGAGCGCATTCGCGGCATGCGCGGGGACGACGGTCGAAGAGCCCCGCATCGACTTCGACGACTCCGGCGCGACCGACACCGCGGCGGTGCCGGTCGTGAGCCGCGAAGCGGCGGACGGGGCCGTCCTCGTCGAGTCGGCGCCGGCACCGCGTCCGGCGACGACCGACGGCGACCCCGAGCTGCTGGCTCGGCGCGACGAGCTCCTCACCCCGATCGCCCACGAGCTCGTCCGGCATTGCAAGCGCGTCCTGCAGAACGAGCAGAACGAGATCCTCGACGCGCTCCGGCGCCGGCGCGGCCGCCTGACCACCGACAAGCTCCTGCCGCCCCTTTCCCGACAGGTGACGGCCTGGTCGGAGGTGCTCTCCCCGGCGATCGTCGAGGCGTACGCGGCGGCGCGGACCGCCGCCGCACCGGACGGTGAGCCCGTGAACGGTGCGCCGGAGCGCATGGTCACCGGCATGGTCGAGGTGCTCGTCACGCCCTTGCGCGATCGCCTGCTTGCCGCTGTCGACGACACGCTCGGCGACGACGCCAACCCCGATGTGATCGCCCACCGGATCGGTGCGCGCTACCGCGAGTGGAAGGGCGAGGAGCTCGACAACCGCATCCGCGACCTCCTCGCCGCGGTGTACGCGCGTGGTGTGTACGACGCCACTCCGGAGGGCGCACGCCTGCGTTGGGTTCCCGCCGAGCAGGGCCAGTGCCCCGACGCCGACGACAACGCGCTCGAGCCCACACGACGCGGGGGAGCGCTTCCCCACCGGTCAGCAGTTCCCGCCTGCGCACCCTGGTTGCCGCTGCCTGCTCGCGGTCGTGCACGAAGAGCACAGCCCCGAATAACGGCTGAACGCGCGACCCGGAACTTCGATACCCCGGCAGTAGGCTTCGCCACGCCGATGCGCGTGCCCACAGCCCCACGTCGCCGGCGCGGCTTCCGCGTGCGCGGATGGATCATCGCGGGGGTCATCCTGCTGGTGATCCTCCTGTTCAGCCTGCGCGGGCTGGCGGGCTTCTACACCGACTTCCTCTGGTTCGACTCCATCGGGCAGGGCAGCACCTGGCGAGAGCTGCTCTCGGCCAAGGTCGTGCCCGCGCTCGTGTTCACGCTCGTGTTCTTCGTGATCATGCTGACGAGCCTGCTGATCGCCGATCGACTCGCCCCGAAGTACCGATCCATGGGCCCCGAGGACGAGCTCGTCGAGCGGTACCAGCAGTTCGTGTCGCCCTACCAGGGCCGGATCCGCGTCGGCGTCTCGCTGTTCTTCGCGTTGATCGCGGGCGTGGGCGTCTCCTCGCAGTGGCAGGAATGGGTGCTGTTCACGCACCGCGTCGACTTCGGCGTCAAGGACCCGCAGTTCAACCAGGACATCGGCTTCTACGTCTTCCAGCTGCCGTTCCTGCGCTTCATCGCCAACTGGCTCTTCGCCGGCCTCGTGATCGTGCTGCTCGTGACGGCGGTCGCGCACTACCTCAACGGCGGCATCCGGTTCCAGAGCCCGTTCCAACGGGTGACCCCCCAGGTCAAGGCGCACCTGTCGGTGATCCTCGCCGTGATGGCGCTCGTGAAGACGGCGCAGTACTACCTCGACCGCTTCAACCTCGACTTCTCGCAACGTGGCGTCGTCACCGGCGCCAGCTACACCGACGTGAAGGCGCAGTTGCCGGCGCTGAACCTGTTGATCTTCATCTCGATCGTCGCCGCGGGGTCTGTTCATCTGGAACATCTGGCGGCGGGGCTGGGTGCTCCCGATCATCGCCGTCGGCTTGTGGGGGTTCGTGTCGATCGTCATCGGCACGATCTACCCGGCCGGGGTGCAGAAGTTCCGGGTCGAGCCGAACGAGTTCCAGAACGAGCAGGAGTACATCGAGCGCAACATCGCGGCGACGCGCTCCGCGTTCAATCTCGCGCGGCGTCGAGAACAAGCCGTTCGACTATCAGCAGAACCTCGACGCGTCCGTCGTCAGTCAGAACGCGCCGTCCATCGACAACGCGCGCTTGTGGGATCCGAGCGTCATCCAGTCGACGTACCAGTCGCTCCAGGGCCTCCAGACCTTCTACAAGATCGACGACGTCGACATCGACCGGTACACGGTCGGCGACCAGACCCGCCAGGTCGTGCTCTCCGCGCGCGAGATCAGCCAGGGTGAGCTTCCGAGCCAGTCGTGGGTGAACCAGCACCTCGTGTACACGCACGGCTACGGGATCATCGCGTCGCCGACGAACGTCGCCGCCCAGGACGGGAACCCCGACTTCCTCCTCAGCGGGATCCCCGTCCCCAAGGACGCGCCGATCACGCTCAACCAGCCCGACTTGTACTTCGGTGAGCGCCAGCCCGGCTACGCGCTCGTGGACGCCAAGCAACGCGAGTTCGACTACTCGCGTCCCGGTCGCGCCGACGCGACGACGCGCTACAAGGGCAAGGACGGGGTCAAGCTCGACAACCCGATCCGCCGGGCTGCCTTCGCGTTGCGCTTCGGCGACATCAACCCGCTCATCTCGGGGCAGGTCGGCGGGGGCACGAAGGTCCTCTACGTCCGCGACATCAAGGACCGGGTGAAGAAGCTCGCCCCGTTCCTCGACTTCGACGCCGACCCGTACCCGGTCGTCAGCGGCGGCCGCGTCACGTGGGTCCTCGACGCGTACACCACCACCAGCCGCTACCCGTACTCGCAGAAGGTCGTCGGGCCCGAGCGACACCGGTCTGAACCACAGCTTCAACTACGTCCGCAACTCGGTGAAGGCGACGGTCGACGCCTACGACGGCACGGTGAAGTTCTACGTGATCGACCCGAAGGACCCGTTGATCCGGTCGTACCGGTCGGCGTTCCCGGACCTGTTCACCGACTTCGACAAGATGCCCAAGGACCTGCAGGCGCACCTGCGCTATCCCGGAGGACCTGTTCCGGGTGCAGTCGGACGTGTACTCGCGCTACCACGTCACCGAGAGCCGGCGCTTCTACCAGGGCAGCGCCAAGTGGCTCCTCTCACCCGACCCGGGTTCGGGCCGGCTCACAGCGGCGCAGCTGCAGGCGGCAACACCGGCACGGCGCCGAACCCGAAGGGCGCGACGCTCGACCGGCAACCGCATGCGGCCCTACTACCTGTACATCAACCAGCCGGGAGAGCAGGAGCCGAGCTTCATCATCCTCCAGCCGTTCGTGCCCGTGTCGGCGGGCAACAAGCAGACGCGCCTCGTGTCGTTCATGACGGCGAGCTCCGATCCGAGGAACTACGGCGAGCTGAAGGCGTTCGAGATGCCGCAGGGGGAGTCCGTGCTCGGACCGGTGCAGATCGACAACCGGATCAAGAGCACGCCCGAGGTCTCGCGCAATCTCACGCTGCTCAACCAGCAGGGCTCGACCGTGATCCAGGGGAGCCTGCAGCTCATCCCCGTCGGCAACTCGATCCTCTACATCCGGCCCTTCTACGTGCAGGCGGCCGGAGAATCGAGCTATCCGCAGTTCCGTTTCGTCGTCGTCGCGTACGCCGGTCAAGACCCCGTCCTGGCGTCCACCGTCAACGACGGCTTGGCTCAACTGTTCGGCCAGCCACCGGCGCAGCCACTGCCCGATGGTGGCGCGGCGCCGACCACGCCCACCCCGCCCGCGGGCGGCAACGTGCAGGACCTGCTGAACCAGGCCGCCGCCACGTACCAGCAGGCCCAGGATGCGTTGCGCCAGGGCGATCTGGGTACCTACCAACAGCTGATCAACCAGGTCGGCGACCTCATCAACCGGGCCCAGCAGGCGGCGGCGGGGGCGGCGGCGGGGCGGCGACCACGACCACCACCGCACCCGCCCGCCAGACGGCGGCCACGGGCGGCGGCCGCCGAGCCCTGACCCGGCCGGCGGGGGCGGGGAATCGAGCCGGAATCGAGCGGGGGACTTGGTCGGAGACCCCCGGGATTGTTACTATCTACGTAGTGGAAATCCCCCGGAACCCCTGCCCCCGGGGGCTTTCCGGACCCTGAGACCGCCACCCGGCTGGGGAGGCGAGGACGCATGGCTGTCAGTGGAATCGATCTCGGCAAGTACAAGCTCGGCTGGGCCGACAGCACGGACGACTACGCCTACATCCCGAAGAAGGGCCTGAACGAGGAGATCGTCCGCGAGATCTCCGGGCAGAAGTCCGAGCCCGACTGGATGCGCGACTTCCGGCTGAAGTCCCTGAAGCGGTTCGAGCGCAAGCCGATGCTCGAGTGGTTCGCCAAGAACATGCCGACCATCGACTTCGACGACATCTACTACTACCTGAAGCCGACCGACAAGGGAGAGGTCGCCGACAACTGGGACATGCTCCCCGAGTCGATGAAGGCGACGTACGAGAAGCTCGGCATCCCCGAGGCGGAGCGGAAGTACCTCGCCGGTGTCACGGCGCAGTTCGAGAGCGAGACCGTCTACCACAAGAACCGTGACGAGCTCGCCAAGCAGGGTGTCCTGTTCACCGACATGGACACCGCGGTGCGCGAGTACCCGGAGATCGTGCGCGAGCACTTCGCGACGGTCATCCCGCCGGGCGACAACAAGTTCGCCGCGCTCAACTCGACCGTGTGGTCGGGCGGCTCGTTCATCTACGTGCCGCCGGGCGTGCACGTCGAGATGCCGCTGCAGGCGTACTTCCGCATCAACGCCGAGAACGCGGGCCAGTTCGAGCGGACGCTGATCATCGCCGACGAGGGCGCCTCGGTGCACTACGTCGAGGGCTGCTCGGCGCCGATCTACACGGGTGACTCGCTGCACTCCGCTGTGGTGGAGCTCGTCGCCAAGCCCGGCGCGCGCATCCGGTACACGACGATCCAGAACTGGTCGCCGAACGTCTACAACCTCGTCACGAAGCGGGCCAAGGCCGAGCGCGAGGCGACCGTCGAGTGGATCGACGGCAACATCGGGTCGAAGCTGACGATGAAGTACCCGTCGGTCGTGATGACGGGTCCGAAGGCGCACGGTGAGGTGCTGTCGGTCGCGTACGCCGGCGAGGGCATGCACCAGGACGCCGGCGCCAAGATGACCCACGTCGCACCCGACACGACCTCGATCATCGAGTCGAAGTCGATCTCGAAGGACGGCGGGCGCACGACCTACCGCGGCCTGGTGAAGGTCGAGGAGGGCGCCCACAACGTGAAGAGCCACGTCCGCTGCGACGCGCTGATCCTCGACGAGGACAGCCGCTCCGACACGTACCCGTACATGGAGATCGAGGAGAAGGACGCCCGCATCGGACACGAGGCCACGGTCTCGAAGGTCGGTGAGGACCAGATCTTCTATCTGATGAGCCGCGGGCTGAGCGAGCAGCAGGCGACGGCGATGATCGTGAACGGCTTCATCGAGCCGATCGTGAAGACGCTGCCGATGGAGTACGCGGTCGAGCTGAGCCGGCTCATCGAGCTGAACATGGAAGGAGCGGTTGGTTAACGGCTCCATGACCGCGTTCACGCCTGAAGCCGCACGCGCGCTCGGCGGGCCGGACTGGCTCGTCGAGCGTCGTCTTGCTGCGGCCGAGCAGCTCGACGGGATCACCTGGCCCACCGACGCCGAGGAGATCTGGCGCTACAGCCGCATCGACGAGCTCGACCTCGACCGCTTCCGTCCGCCGTCGCGCGACGAGCTGGGCGAGCCCGGGCCGGAGCCGGCGCCGGGCGGCGGTCCGGTGGCGGCCGAAGCGGGCGAGCGCGCCGGCCTGGTCGTGGTGCGCAACGGCCGGGTCGTGCACCACGAGCTCGACGACGCCGCTCGCCGGGAAGGGCGTCGTCGTCTGCGGGCTCGCGACGCGCGAGGAGGCCGACGTCGCCGAGGTGCTGGGGTCGTGCTCGCAGGCGTCGCCCGACGCGTTCACGGTCCTCCACGACGCGTTCCTCGCCGGCGGGGCGTTCATCAAGGTTCCTGCCGGCGTCGTCGTCGAGAAGCCGATCATCGTCCTGCACTGGTCGGAGGGCGAGGGCCTCGTGACCTTCCCGCACACGCTGGTCGTCGCGGACGAGAGCTCGGAGATCACGGTCGTCGACCGCTTCGGCTCGCCCGACGTCGGCGGTTCCGGCCATCTCGTCGATGCCGTCGTCGAGCTCCTCGTCGGCGACAACGCCCGGCTCCGGTACCTGTCCGTGCAGGAGCACGGCCCGAACGACGTGGCAGGTGGCGCTGCAGCGCGCCCACGTCGGGCGTGACGCGTCACTGCACTCGTCGGCGGTCGCGTTGGGGGGCGACTACGCGCGGCTGCGGAGCGAGTCGCTGCTCGCGAGGCGACAACGCCGAGAGCGACCTCATGGCCGTCTACTTCGGCGACCACACCCAGATGCTCGACTTCCGCACGCTCCAGGACCACGACGCCCCCAACACCCGCAGCGACCTGCTGTTCAAGGGCGCGGTCGAGGATCAGGCGCACTCGGTGTACTCGGGGCTCATCCGGCTCCGCCCGGACGCGCGCAAGGCGGTCGCGAACCAGACGAACCGCAACCTCGTGCTGACCGAAGGCGCGGGGCCGACTCGATCCCCAATCTCGAGATCGAGGCCAACGACGTGAAGTGCTCGCACGCGAGCGCGGTCGGGCCCATCGACGAGGAGCAGCTCTACTACCTCGAGAGCCGCGGCGTGCGGCCGGAGGACGCCGAGCGGCTGATCGTCCTGGGCTTCTTCGACGACGTGCTGGAACGACTGCCCGTCCCGACGCTGGTGCGGGCGCTCCGGCGCAGCGTGGTCGAGAAGGTGGAGCACCGCCGTGGGTGACCTGCGCGTGTGCTCGGTCAAGGACGTCGAGGCGGGGTCCGCCAGGCGCTTCGACGTCGACGGTCAGCGCCTGTGCGTCGTGCGCATCGGCGACGACTTCTACGTCATCGACGACACGTGCTCGCACGCCGACTACTCGCTGTCCGAGGGCGACGTGTGGGAGGACGACCTCGAGATCGAGTGCCCGAAGCACGGGTCGACGTTCTCGCTCGAGACCGGCGAGCCTGCGACCCTGCCCGCGACGCAGCCGGTGCGGGTGTACGACGTCAAGATCGACGGGGACGACGTGGTGGTGACGAACGCGTGAGCACGCTGCGGATCGCGGGGCTGCGGGTGGCGGTCGACGGGCAGGAGATCCTGCGCGGCGTCGACCTGGAGGTCTCCTCGGGCGAGGTCCACGCCCTGATGGGCCCGAACGGGTCGGGAAAGTCGACGCTCGCGCACGCCCTCATGGGTCGGCCCGAATACGAGGTGCTCGGCGGCTCGGTCACCCTCGACGGCGAGGAGCTGTTGGGCCTGCCGACGTGGGAGCGCGCCGCCAAGGGGCTCTTCCTCGCGATGCAGTACCCGGTCGAGGTGGCAGGCGTGCGACTGATCGACTTCCTCGGTGCCGCGATCCGCGGTCGGGGCGGGGAGCCGAACGGCCTCGCCGAGCGACTCGCGAGCGAGGCGCAACGCCTGGCGGTCGGCGACCAGTTCCTGACCCGCGGCGTCAACGTCGAGTTCTCCGGCGGTGAGCAGAAGCGCGCCGAGACGCTCCAGCTCGCCGTGCTCGAGCCCAAGTTCGCGGTGCTCGACGAGATCGACTCCGGTCTCGACGTCGACGCGCTCCGGGACGTCGCCCGGCGGGTCGAGGCGATGACCGAGGAGAGCGACCTCGGCGTGCTCGCGATCACCCACTACGCCCGGGTGCTCAGCGAGCTGCGCGCCGACCGGGTGCACGTGCTCATGGCGGGACGCGTCGTGACCAGCGGCGGTCCCGAGCTCGCCGACGAGCTCGAACGCGTCGGCTACGAGGGCCTGGCGGAGGAGCTCGGCGTGGAGACGCTCGCCGTCGAGGCACCCGCCGAACACGACCCCTTCACCGACTCGACGATCGAGTCGAACCCCTTCGCCGACCCGCTGGCCTGATCAGCGAGTGCGCAACGAGGAAAGCCGTACCGCTCGCGTGGCGTGTGTACGAGTGCGTGTGGTTGGTCGCCGCGGGAACTCATCAGGTGTCGCGGCTTCGAGGTTGCGTAGCCGTCGCCTGTGCGCGCAGCGGCTTGTCGAGGTTTGTGTCCCGCGGCTCACGGAGAGTGGTCGCGCAGCCACGCTTTGTCGACAATTGCGTCGACGCGCTAGATTTCTTTTGCGCATATATGCCGCACGCGAGGGAATGCCGTACTAGAACAGCGGAACGTCGAAACGCGGTCGGGTTTGCCGGTTGCGTAACCGCGAACATGAAACGAGAAGACACGTGGCAGGTAGGGCTGGGCATTCGCATCAGGCTCGCGAGCAGTTCGATCGTCCGAGGGTTCTCGTTTCGGTTTCCCGACGACTGCACGTGCGTCCCCGACTCTCATCGCGTTGGCTTGCCGCGATCGCTGTTCTGGCGTCGGGCTTGCAGCCTGCGCTCCCGTAAAACCGCCGCCGCCGCCACCGCCGCCGGATCGGCCCTTGCCGCCGAACCAGTCCTTTCCCGGCCCGGCCTGTCTCGATAATCCGGCGACGGTCAACCGTGTCGCGTGCGAGAACACCGCTACCGGCAACCCGGCTTCAGAGTGGGATGTCTCCGGCAGCGGTGATCCGAGCATCCAGGGCTTCGCCACGTCGATCAGCGTCAACCGTGGCGAGACCGTGCACTTCAAGATCGACACTGACGCGTCGCTGTATCACCTCGAGATCTACCGGATGGGCTGGTACGGCGGCGCGGGCGCGGAAAGTCGCGATCCAGCGCCCGAGCGTCTTGCAGCAGCAACAGCCATTCTGTGGGTTCGATTCACCAACGCCTTGTTGGACTGTGGCAACTGGTCCGAGTCGGCGGCGTGGCAAGTCCCTGCCAACGCGGCGTCTGGAATCTATTTCGCCAAGCTCGTTCGCGATTCGGGCGCGTTCGGCGCCAGTCACATGGTCTTCATCGTGCGAGACGACGCGAGCACCTCCGACGTCCTGGTCCAGACTTCTGACACGACTTGGGAGGCCTACAACAATTACGGCGGCGTCAGTCTCTACCAGGGCGGCGCGGGTGGCTTCAACAACGCCGCGTCCAAGGTCAGTTACAACCGGCCATTTCTGACTCGAGACGCGGGGCACAGCTGGCTCTTCTATTACGAGTACCCGATGGTGCGATGGCTGGAATCGAACGGTTACGACCTGAGTTACTTCACCGGAGTCGATTCCGATGCCCGCGGCGGCCTGCTGAAGAACCACAAGGTCTTCCTCTCGTCGGGACACGACGAGTACTGGTCCGGTGGTCAACGCGCTAATGCCGAGGCGGCCTTGGCGAGCGGCGTGAACCTGGCGTTCTTCACGGGCAACACGTCGATTTGGAAGACGCGCTGGGAGAGACAACCATCGCACGCTCGTTTGCTACAAGGAATCGGCTGAGAAGCTCGACCCGAGCCCGGTTTGGACAGGGCTGTGGCGAGATCCTCGCTTCAGCCCGCCCTCGGACGGTGGGCGGCCCGAAAACGCGCTCATGGGAACCTTGTACGCACAGAACAGTGAGCTGGAGATGAACGTTCCCGCCGACGACGGGAAGATGCGATTCTGGCGAAACACCTCCATCGCACAGCAGGCTCCCGGTCAGGTGGCGACGCTACCGCCAGCAACCCTCGGCTCCGAGTGGGACGAGGACATCGACACGGGAGGAGGCGGTGCCTTCCAAGACGCGTTCCCAGGGCTCCTCGCCGCCGGCGCCACCTTCCGCCCCCAGGGACTCGTTCGTCTCTCGACGACGATTGCCGGTCCGGGCGGCTTGGAGGCTCGCGGGCCCAATCCGGAGTTTCAGGCACCGGGATCGAACGCCGAACGCTACTGCGACGACCGACGTCGTCCACCACATGACCCTCTATCGGGCGCATAGCGGCGCGCTCGTGTTCAGCAGCGGGACCCTTCAATGGGCGTGGGGCCTCGACGAAAATCACGACCGGCCGACAGCGCCAGCAGACCCACGCATGCAACAGGCCACGGTCAATCTGTTCGCCGACATGGGAGTGCAGCCCGCCACGCTCCAACCTGGGCTCGTCGCCGCGACCAAGTCCACCGACTCGACGCCGCCGACGTCTCGTGATCAACCCGGTGCCGGCCGGCGCAGGTCAACCAGCCGGTCATCATCTCCGGGACCGCGCAACGATGTCGGCGGGAAGCGTCGGAGCCGTCGAGATCTCGACCGACGGTGGTCAGACCTGGAACCCGGCGAACGGGCAGGGACAGTGGTCTTCGTATGGGTACCCGACCGCAGCCGGCCACGTCACGATCCGCACCCGCGCTGCCGACGACAGCGCCAACCGCGAGCAGCCGGGCGCGGGGATCGCGGTCAACGTGGCTCCCTGAGACGGCGGCGCCTGGCGCGCCGACCCGTCAGCCGGTGAAGCGGGGTACTTCCTCGACTGCGGCTGCCGGTGTAGGCGCCGGTTCCGGGTTCCACGAACGTGTTCGTGACCGTGACGGTCACCTCTTCGTCTTCGCCGACGATGTTCACGGTGATGGGATCGCTCTGCGGTCCGCTCGTCTGACAGGGCTGCGGCGGCGCCGGTCCGGCCACGCGGGGGCTCGCGCGTCCGGAGCCCGTCAGTGTCACCGGCGGCGGAACCGTGCCCTCGCATTCGTAGGTCACGGTGGCGGCGCCGCCCGTCTGCGTCTCGGTGACGGTGCACTGGCCGTCGTCGATGAACTCGAAGCTGTCGCTCGTCACGGGGTTGCCTTGCGCGTCGTAGGTGCGCTGCCCGGTCGAGCTCCCGGGTCCACCGGGGCGGATGATGTCGCCGTCGCAGTTCAGCGTCTCGACGAACTGCGTGCCCGGCGGCACCGGTCCGGCCACGACCTTGCGGATCGTCAGGATGGGCGTGCTCCCGCCGTCGCCCGCTCCCGCTGGGAGAGCGGGCAGCGCGATAAGCGCCGCGACAACTATCAGAGCGCCAGTCGATCTCTGCATTGGTCCACCCCATTTCGCCCACTCGTCCCGTTGGGACGGGCGGGACGCTAGCAGGCTGCCGCCCTCTCGACTCAGGGCCTCGAGCATCGCCGGGGTGTCGATGTAGGACTGGTACCGCACGACCTTACCGTCACGCAGCTCCCAGACATGCACCTCGGGGATGTCGAACGAAGCGCCGTTCGCCCGCACCGTGCCGCGGGTACGGCCGGTCTGCACGACGTGGTCGCCGGCGGCGAACAACGATTCCGTCGTCACCTGAGATTCGATGTGCTCGACCAACGTCAGGAAGAACGTGAACACGCCGTCGTGGCCTTCGTAGTCGCCGCCCCAGGGGAGCGCGGGGCTCTGCCAGATCACCGCGTCGGGCGCGAAGACCTCCTGGATGACGCTCGCATCCCGCGCCGCGAGCGCGTCGTAGAGACGCCGGATCGTGGCGACGTTGTCGTCGGGCATCCGCCCAGACTGTCAGCCGGTGGAGCGGGGCACGAAATCCGGCGGACGCCTAACAGGCGCGGCCCGTCCGGGGGGTGGATCAAGGGTCGGCGCTACGCGGGCTGGCCGGGCGGCGGGATGGGGTCGGGCCGTCGGTGGCTGCGGGCTCGGCGCGAGCGGCGTCGACGAGGTGATGTTGGCGGGCTTGCCGCCGTACACGTGCACGGGGTCACCGCGGTGCACGAGATCGTGGAAGTACTCGGAGATGTGCATCGGGATGCGCACGCAGCCGTGGGAGGCAGGCGTGGTCGGCACCGACTCGTAGCCGTGCACGGCGATGCCCTTGTTGAAGTAGTACGGGTTGTAGAGCTGGCCGAGCGGCGACTTGTCCCAACCGGCGCGGAACTCGTAGAAGCGTGAAGTCGCCGGACGGCGTGTTGGCGTCCTCGCACACGTGACTGGTCGGGTTCTCCCGGGGCGTGTCGTAGCAGTAGTTCTCGCCCGAGCCCGACGACATGGTCGTGATGAGCTTCGGCTGGTAGTTCTCGTACAGGGTCAGCGTCTGCGCCCGTGATGTCGACCTCGGTGCGGTTCGGCTCCGGCGGCGCCGCCATCGGGTCCTTGAACTGGAAGAAGCTGAGCGCGAACACGTCGGCGTCGGTCGATGCGACCGCTCGGGTACCCGCCGCCGTACTTCTGGAGCGTCTGCGCCGCGTAGACGGTCTTCTGGTCGTAGACGCCGTCGACGGGACCCGGATCGAAGCGGATGTCGGCCATCCGCTGCTCGTACGCCTGCACCTCGGGGCCCTGCGACCCCGAGCCCGACCTCGCCGCCCGGCACCGGGGGCAGCGTCGCCCACGGCGGCTGGATGATCGTCGTGGGCGGGAGGGTCGTGGTCGTCGGCGCCGGGGCCGTGGTCGTCGTCGGCGCGGGCGGTGGTCGTCGTCGGCTGGGCGCGCTTGGTGGTCTTTTCGTCGCGCAGCGCCGAGCCGGCGACGGCGATGCCCGACACGAGGAGCGCCGCGACCACCAGCGAGACGAGCACGGGGGGTCGAAAAACCTGCCTCAGCGGTCGCTCCTGTCGCTGCTCGGAAGTGCGCATCGTACCGGGGCGGATACGCCGGCTCGCGCACTCGGGTTCCGAGCGCCCTGCCCGGCGGTCGTCCAGGACGAGACTTGACCGCCCGGTCAAGGGTAATAGGGTGACGCCGGATCCAGGAGCCGGACCGGGGGGTCGCCGTGCGGTTCTTCTCGTTCCACCTCATGCCCTACACGCAGCTGTCGCCCGACTACGACGGCCCCGCCTGGGTGACCTGCCCCAACGAGCTGTACGACCCGGCGGTCGGCCACGAGCTCTACAACACGCTACCTCGACGAGCTCGTGTACGCCGAGGAGGTCGGCTTCGACGGCGTGTGCGTGAACGAGCACCACCAGAACGCCTACGGCAACATGCCGTCGCCGAACCTCATCGCTTCGATCCTCGCCCGGCAGACGAGCCGGATGCGGATCGCGGTCGTCGGCAACGCCCTGCCGCTCTACGACCCGCCGACGCGCGTCGCCGAGGAGTTCGCCATGATCGACGTGATCAGCGGCGGGCGGCTCATCGCCGGCATGGTCGTCGGCGGCGGGCCCGAGTACTACTCGTTCTCGGTGAACCCGGCGCACGCCCGGGAGCGCTTCCAGGAGGCGCACGACCTCATCACGAAGGCGTGGACGACGCCGGGCCCGTTCGAGTGGGTGAGCAAGCACTACCGCATCCGGTACGTGAACCCGTGGCCCCGTCCGATCCAGCAGCCGCATCCGGAGATCTGGATCCCCGGCGCGGGGTCGATCGAGACGATGGAGTTCGTCGCCCGCAACCGCTACGCGTACATGGGCATCCCGTACTTCCACCTCGACGTGTTCAAGCGGTACTTCTCGATGTTCCGCGACGCGTGCGAGTCCGAGGGCTACGAGGCCGACCCGCTCCAAGCCGGATGGCTGGTGCCGATCTACGTGGCCGAGACCGACGAGCAGGCCCGGCGCGAGTACGAGGAGCACCTCTGGTACTTCGTGAAGCGGCTGCTGCCGGGCATCACGATCCAGCCGCCCGGCTACACGTCGGTGCGCTCGCTCGCCAGCATCATGAAGGCGGCCGGCACCTTCATGCTCAACGTCGAGACGTGGGAGCAGATCGTCGACGGCCGCTACGCGATCGTCGGCTCGCCCGAGACCGTCACGGAGCAGCTCGTCGACGCGCTCGAGCGCGTTGGGGACCGGCAACCTGCTCGGCCTGTTCCAGCTCGGCAGCCTGCCCGACCATCTCACGCGCAAGAACATGGCGCTGTTCGCGGAGCAGGTCATGCCGAAGCTGCGGGCCGAGTTCCCGGAGGGCAAGCCGGTGTACCGGCCGCAGGCGGCGGTGGCGTAGCCGCCATGCCGCAGACGCTCACCGAGGAGCGCGTCGACGCGCCCATCGGCAAGATCCAGGTGTTCCGGGCCGGCTCGGGCGACCCGCTCGTGTACCTGCACTCGGCCGGCGGCGAACCGACGAACCCGGCGCTCGAGGACCTCGCCGACTCGTTCGCGGTCACCGTGCCGGTGTTCCCCGGCTTCGGCGAGTCCGAGGGCATCGAGCAGATCGACGACATGGAGGACGCCGTCTTCCACCTGCTCGACATGTGGGAGCTGCTCGGTCTCGACGCTCCGCTCGTCGTCGGGCTGTCGCTCGGCGGATGGATGGCGATGGAGCTCGCGACGCGCTACCCGGAGCGAGTCGGGAGGATGGTGCTCGTGAACCCGGTCGGCATCTATATCGACGACGCGCCGATGGCGGAGATGTTCGGCCGCACGCCCGCCGAGCTCGCCGAGATGCTGTTCGCCGACCAGTCGCACCCGATCGCACAGGCGATGCACGCGATGGCGGAGTTCACCGGCGACGTCGGCCGCCAGGTCGAGATCCCGATCGAGATGGTGCTGCCGATGTGGAAGGCGATCAGCGCGACCGCCAAGCTCGGCTGGGACCCGTACCTGCACAACCCGAAGCTGCGCGGCCGCCTGCGCCGCATCACCGCGCCGACGCTGGTGGTCGCCGGCGCGCAGGACGGGCTCGTGCCGCCCGTCTACGCCGAGACGTTCGCGGCCGAGATCCCGGACGCGCGCCTCGAGGTCATCGACGGCGCCGCCCACTGGCTCCCGTTCGAGAAGCCCGCCGAGCTGGCCCAGCTGGTCCGGGAGTTCGCGGGCTAGGCGATGATCGTCACCGGCGTGCCGAGGGATGCCTGGGCCGCGATCTGCTCGATGATGTCGTTGGGGACGCGGACGCAGCCGTTCGAGATGTTCTGGCCGACCTGGCCGGGGTTGCTGGTGCCGTGCACGGCGAGCTGGCCGGGGCCGCCCTTGAAGGACGTCAGCACGTCCGAGTAGCCGGAGATGCCGAGGGCGAACACGCCGTAGCCGGCGTTCGGCTGGCTGTGCAGGTCGAGCGGGTCGGTGACGTAGAACTTGCCGGGCGGGGTCGGGGTCTTGTCCGCGCCGATCACGACGCCGGAGTCGAGGACGGGCTGCCCGAGTTTCAGCAGCGTGAGCTTGTGCGCGCCGAGCTCGATCCGGATCTCGTAGTCACTCTTGCCGAGGGTCACGTCGCTCGCTTTGATCCAGCCGCTCGCGCCGTTGGGCCGGATCGGAAGCAGCACGTTGAGCCAACCGGGGCGGGAGCTCTGGTCGGTGACGAGATACGTGCGGGGGAGGTTGTACTCGGTCTTGTCCGTCAGCTTGGTGACCGGCGTCGAGGTCTCGACCGCGTCCTGATACGCCGTGAGCTCGGGGACCTTCTGGGTGGCCGTGACCGCGCCCACCGGCACCGGGGCGGTGGTGGTCGTGGTCGTCGGGGCTGCGGCCTTCTTCTTGGGCGTGGCCTTGGCGTCGTCGCGCAGCAGCGCCCATCCCGCCACGCCGGCGACGGCGAGGAGGGCGACCACGCCGGCGGCGACGGCCGCACGCATCCGCGTGCGGTGCACGCGCCGCGCAGAGCGCGCGGATCGAGAAGAAGGAGGGGTGTAGCGGCCATGGGGTCCGCAGACTACCGAACGGGGGTGCGCAGGCGGACGCCGCCCCCGACCTCGCGACGCTCAGTTCCCGGCGTGCGTGGACTCCTGCTCGAGCAGCTGCTCGAGGGGGTCGGTGTCGGGGTTGATCGCGGCCAGACGGAGATCGAGCAGGAAGTCGACCACCTCAGCCGCCGAGACGAGGTCGCGGCTCCGGTACTGCTCGAGTGCCGAGTCGATCATCGTCACCAGCGCCTCGCTCATCTCAGCCCCTTCCCAGTCGGCCTTCCGAGTGTTCAACGTACTCGGTCCGCGTTCCATACCCGTGTCACGTTTATGACCAGGGTGTGAACGACGTCACCCCTGGTCAGCGGGCGCGTTTCGACCCGAATAGCCTGAGCACGATGCTCGCCGCCGGGGATCGCGCTGCCTCGCTGGACCTACCCGACGCGACCACCGGCGAATCCGTCACCGACCCGTGGCGGGACGGTGCCGGTCGTGCTCGCCTTCTTCAAGACCACGTGCCCGGTCTGCCAGATGGCCGCGCCGAAGGTGCAGGCGCTGGCCGAGAGCAGGGGTGCGCGTCGTCGCCGTCGGCGAGGACGCGCCGGCGGAGATCCGGTCGTACGCCGAGCGGCACGGGCAGAAGGTCACGACCCTGAGCGAGACCGCTCCGTATCCCGCCTCGGACGCCTTCGGCATCGACACCGTCCCGACGCTGTTCCGCGTCGACGAGGACGGCACCGTCCGCGACGCGGTGGTGTCGTGGGATCGCGACCGGTGGAACCGGTTCGCCGAGGCTGCGGGCGGCGCCGCCGTGTCCGACGAGGGCGACGGTCTCCCTCCGTTCCGCCCCGGCTGAAACAGCCGCAACGCCTGACCCGGTCGGGTCAGCACGCTCGAGGGCTAGGCGTCGACCGACTCGCGTTCGTCGAGGCCCTGCTGGAGGGTGTTCCAGGCGAGGGTGGCGCACTTGATGCGCACCGGGAACTTCACGACGCCCTGGAGCGCCTCGAGGTCGCCGAGCGCGCGCGCCCTCGAGGTCGGCGGTGAGGTCGGAGCCGTCGCTCTCGCCCTCGAGCTTCGACTCGTGGATGGACATCAGCGCCTTGAACGCGCGGATGAGCTTGCGGGCCTCGTCGACCGGCTTCCCCTTCACGGCCGAGCTCATCATCGACGTCGACGCCTGACTGATCGAGCAGCCCTGCCCGTCGATCTTGACGTCGCGCACGACCTCGGAGTCGGGATCGATGTCGAGATAGAGGACGACCTCGTCGCCGCACAGCGGGTTGAACCCCTCGGCCTTGGTGGCCGGAGGCACCGACAGCTCGCCGCGGTTCCGGGGCGAGCGGTAGTGGTCGAGGATGATCTCTCGGTAGAGGTCTTCGAGGCCGGGCATCGGGGGACTCCGTTCTCAGATGGCGAAGAACTTCTCGGCCTTGGCCAACGACTCGACGAGCGCGTCGGCGTCGCTCTCGTCGTTGTACACGTAGAGCGAGGCGCGGGTGGTGGCGGGCACGCCGAGCACCCGCATCAGCGGCTTCGCACAGTGGTGTGACGCCCGCACACACACGCCGTCCTCGTCGAGCACCTGGGCGACGTCGTGGGCGTGGATGCGGTCGAACAGGAACGAGATCGCGCCGCCGCGGTGGTCGACGTCGCGTGGGCCGTGGATGTGCAGCCGGTCCTCGAAGCGCTCCTCGAGCACGCGGAGCGTGTACTCGGTGAGCTGCTTCTCGTGGGCGCGCACGGCGTCCATGCCCAGCGCCGAGAGGTAGTCGATGGCGGCGGCGAGGCCACTGGCCTCGACGAACGGCATGGTCCCGGCCTCGAACTTCCACGGCACCTCGTTGGGCTCGAAGCCGTCGAAGCGCACGTCGGTGATCATCTCGCCGCCGCCGAGGAACGGCGGCATCGCGTCGAGCAGCTCGGCTCGCGCCCACAGCCCGCCGAGACCGGTCGGGCCGAGCATCTTGTGGCCGGTGAAGCCGACGAAGTCGGCGTCCCACGCCTGCACGTCGACCGGCAGGTGGGGGACGGCCTGGGCGGCGTCGACGTTCACGAGCGCGCCCGCCGCGTGGGCGGCGTCGGACAGCAGCCGGATGTCGTTGAGCGTGCCGAGCACGTTCGACATGGCGGTGACGGACAGCAGCTTCGCCCCGTCGAGCAACCGGTCGAGGTCGGTGAGGTCGAGCTGGAAGTCGTCTGTGATCGGGATCCAGCGCAGCTCGACGCCGCGCTCTTCGACGAGGATGTGCCACGGCACGACGTTGGCGTGATGCTCCATCTCGGTGATGACCACGGCGTCGCCGGGGCCGAGGTTCTTCCGGGCCCACGAGTACGCGACGAGGTTCATCGCCTCGGTGATGTTCTTCGTGAAGACGATCTCGCCCGTGGCGCGCGCGTTGAGCAGCTTGGCCACCTTGGCGCGAGCTCCCTCGTAGGCGGCCGTCGACTCCTCGGCGATCGTGTAGATGCCGCGGTGCACGTTGGCGTAGTGGTGGCGGTGGTGGTGCTCCATCGCGTCGAGCACCGCACGCGGCTTCTGGGACGACGACGCCGAGTCGAGGTACACGAGCGGCTTGCCGTTGACCTTGCGTTCGAAGATCGGGAAGTCGGCCTTGACCCGGCTGACGTCGAGGACCTCGGTCATCCGCCGACCTCCGCGGTGCGGAAGGCGTCGAAGCCCTCGCCGCTCGAGACGGTCGGCGAGCTCGCGGCCGCCGGAGGCGACGATGCGCCCGCCGAGCAGGATGTGCACCGCGTCGGGCGTGAGGTGCTCGAGGATCCGCCGGTAGTGCGTGATGAGCAGGATCCCGAGCTGCGGCCGCGCCTCGCGGACCGCGTCGATGCCGCGGGCGACGACGCCGAGCGCGTCGATGTCGAGACCGGAGTCGGTCTCGTCGAGCACGGCGAAATCGGGTTCCATCACTGCCATCTGGAGGATCTCGTTGCGCTTCTTCTCACCACCCGAGAACCCCTCGTTGAGATATCGCTCGATGAACCGGGAGTCCATGCCGAGGCGCTTCGCCCAGTCGAGGACGGCCATGCGGACCTCGAGCACCGAGAAGTCCTCGATGCCCTTCCGGGCCGACATCGCCTGACGCAGGAAGTTCAGCACGCTCACCCCGGGGATCTCCTCGGGGTGCTGGAACCCGAGGAACAGGCCCCGGCTGGCGCGCTCGTTGGTCGACAGGGCGGTGACGTCCTCGCCCTCGAACAGGATCCGGCCCGCCGTCACCTCGTAGGCAGGGTTGCCGAGGAGCGTCGCCGCCAGGGTCGACTTGCCCGAGCCGTTCGGGCCCATGAGCGCATGGACCTCGCCGGCGGGCACGGCGAGCGACACTCCCTGCAGGATCTCCTTGCCCTCGACCGCGACGTGGAGATCGTCGATCTCGAGCGCGGGGCCGGGGTTCGAATCCGAGGCCATGGCCCGATTGTAATAACACTACGGACGTAGTGAAAATCCTCAGCCCGTGGGTTCCGGCTCCGGCGCCGACCGGCCTCGGCAACTACCAGCGGATCAGTGCACTGCCCCAGGTCATACCGGCTCCGACGCTCGACAGGAGGACGAGGTCACCGCGCTGGATGCGACCTTCCGCGGCCGTCTCGGCGAGGCCGATCGGGATCGAGGCTGCGCCCGTGTTCCCGTAGCGGTCGATGTTGAGAACCACGCGCTGCCGGATCGATGTGGAGCTTCTCGCCCACCGCCTCGATGATGCGGAGATTGGCCTGATGCGGCACGAACCACTTGACCTCGGACAGGTCCACACCTGCGCGAGCGAGCGTCACATCGATCGACTCGACGAGAGCGCCGACGGCGAACTCGTACACGGCCTTGCCGGTCATGTGGATCCGGTAGTCGCCTCTGGCGACGACTTCGGGCGTGACCGGCATCGCGCTCCCGCCGGCGCGGATTCCCACGATGTCGGTGAGGGAGCCCTCGCACCCGAGATCGGAGGAGAGGATCCCGGCTCCGTCCTCGGCGGCGCGGTCCAGCACGAGGGCGCCGGCGCCGTCTCCGAAGACGACCGCGGTGCCCCGGTCCTGCGGGTTGATGAAGCGCGAGTACGCCTCGACCCCGATGAGCAGGGCGCGGTTCACCGGGCTCGCGTTCGAACAGCGCGCCCGTGACGACCAGGCCGTACACGAATCCGGTGCAGGCGGTGTTGAGGTCGAACGAGCCGCACGAGATGCCGAGCTCGCCCCCGACGAACGCGGCCGTGTGGGGGGCCAGCTGTGCCGGCGTGCACGTCGCGAGCACGATGAGGTCGATGTCGGTCGGCGCGAGCCCGGCGCTGGCAAGCGCGGCGCGAGCGGCGTTCGTGGCGAGGTCCGCCGACGACTGCTCGGGCGCGACCACCCGTCGCGCGCCGATGCCGGTCTTCGACTGGATCCAGCCCTCGTCGACGCCGAAGCGCTGTTCGAGCTCCTCGTTCCCCACGACGGCCGACGGAACGTCGGATCCCCAGCCGGCGAAGTGGACGGGTGTCTCACAGGTCGACATGTCGTCCACCTCCTATGTGCGAACGGATACCGGGACCGCACGGGCGAGGCATTGCTTCACCTGTGCGACGCCGTAGGCGGCTTCTTCCGAAGAGCCCGCGACCGGTTGCAGATGGAACGTGCGGACGCCGGCCTCGACGTACGGCGCGAGCGCAGCGGCGATGTCCTCGGGCGTTCCCGCCGGGCTGTAGCGGTCGAGCGCGTCGAACGGCAGTCCGTAGAAGCGCTCCATCGCGGGGGCGAGCCTGCGCGCGCCCGTCCTCGACGGTGGGCCCGAAGCCGCACCACAGCTCGAGCGAGTGTCGCCACGCGACATCCTCGCGGCCGGCGCTCTCGGCGTGCTCGGCGATGCGCGCGATCGACTCGGCGCAGCGCCGCGGGGAGGTGAACACGGCGGTCCAACCGTCACCGAGCGTCGCGGCCCGCCGCAGCGCAGCGTCGCTCTTGCCGCCGACGATGAGGGGCACCCACGGATCCGGGGCCGGCAACACCTGCACGTCTTGCAGACGGAAGAACTCGCCGTCGAGCGTCACCGACTCGCCGGCAAGAAGGCGGCGCAACACGTACAGCGACTCGGTGGCGCGGCGACCGCGCGTGCGCATGTCGACACCGCAGCTCTCGACCTCGCGCGGGTCTTCGCCCGCGATCCCGACGCCGAACGTGAGCCGGCCCGGCGCGAAGTGCGCGAGCGTCGACACCTGCCGGGCGACGGCACGGGGTGGCGGAGCGGCAATTGGTAGACGCCCACGTACAAACCGATGCGTCGGGTGGAGGCCGGCATACGTCTGCGACCGTGGTCAAGCCGTCGACGCCGTGACCGCCTTGGAAGCACACGTGGTCGGTGCTCCCGACGAAGTCGAGGCCGGCGGCCGCCGCGATCGCGACGCGATCGCGCGCTCCGTTCATCGAGCGTCTCGACCGTCAGGATCCCGACGCGGATATCGCTCAAGCTTCCGTCCTTGCCACCCGGGGGGCCGGACGGCTGCTACGCGACCTGCAGGTGGACTGTTGATCCGATGACCAGCAACGGCCCGTGGACCAATGGTTTGTAGACCCCCAGACCCTAACGAACGTTACGGGCGTCAGGCAGGGACCGAAAGAGAGAGCGCGAAGTCGCCGCCGGGGTCGGTCCACCAGGCAGCAAGGGCGAGGCCGGCGGCGGCCAGCTCCGCCTCGACCCGCTCACGGCGGAACTTGGCGCTGATCTCGGTGCGCATCTCCTCGCCGTCGGCGAACTCGACCTCGCAGATCGAGCTCGTCGCACGCGCACCGTTTGTGCGCCTTGCGACCGGAGGCGCATTTCGATCCACTCTTCCGCCGGGTTCCACCGCGCGATGTGCGCGAAGCGTTCCGGCGCGAAGTCGGCGGCGAGCTCACGATTCAGCACGGAGAGGACGTTGCGGTTGAACGCCGCCGTCACGCCGGCGGAATCGTCGTACGCGGCTTCCAGCCGCCGGGGGTCCTTGACCAGGTCGGTGCCGAGCAGGAGCGCGTCGTCCGGCGCGAGCCCGGCGGCGATGCTCCGGTAGAAGCGCGCCCGGCCGTCCGGGTCGAGGTTCCCGATCGTGCTGCCGAGGAACGCCACGAGGCGCGTGCCGCCTCCGGGCAGTCGGTCGAGGTGGCGCTCGAAGTCGCCGACGACGGCGTGAACGTCGACACCGGGATACTCGACCTCGATCGCGCTTGCGGCGTCGCGCAGGGTCGGCTCGCTCACGTCGAACGGAACGAACCGCCGCAGCGATCCGTGCGCCGACAGCGCGTCCAGCAGCAGCCGCGTCTTCTCCGACGTGCCCGAGCCCAGCTCGACGAGCGTGTCCGCGGACGTGCGCGCCGCGATGTCCGCCGGCGTGCCGGGCGAGGATCACGCGCTCGCGTACGCGTCGGGTAGTACTCCGGCAGTCGAGTGATCTCGTCGAAGAGCCGGCAGCCCTCCTCGTCGTAGAACCACTTCGGCGGGAGGACCTTCGGGCTCGCGGTGAGGCCGCGCGCGCGCGTCGGCGCGCAACGCGGCGGTGAGGTCGTCGGGCCCGAGGTGGACGTCGACGCGAGACGGCGATGAGGTGGGGGAGATGGCGGGCCTCTCGATCAGAAGGGGCGGACTTCGAGCTTGTCGTCGCCGAGCTCGACGACGGAGCCGTCCTCGACGACCTCCCAGCTCGGATCGTCGTCGTAGGGCTCCGACGCGATCACGACCGCCCCGGTGAGCTGGCGATCGTCGAACACGAAGAGCGAGTTTCGGCACGCAGTGGCGGCGACCCGCTCACCGTCGGTCAGCAGGAGGTTCAGGCGCGCCGTCGTGAGCTCCTCGACGAGGCCGATGACCGCGACCAGCGCGTCGGCGGGTGGCGCGCCGGCGTCGAGCCGGTCCAGCACGAGCGCGAACAGGAGCTCGGAGTCCGTCGCCCCCGCCATCGCGTGCGCGCGCGTCTCGCTGACCTTGCGCCGCAGCGTCCGGCCGACGCCGGTGCCGAATCCGGGCACGAACCCGTTGTGCGAGAAGAGCCACGGGCCTTCGGTGAACGGCGGGGTGCTCGTCTCCTCGATCGCCATGCCCGGTGACGCCGATCGCACCGCCGCGAGCACGGCGTTCGAGCGTCACGAGGCCGGCGACGCTCGCGAACGAGGCGTCGGCCCAGATCGGCCGCGTCGTGCGGTAACGGGCGGGCTCGGCCCGCTTGTCGCGGTCGTACCAGCCGACACCGAACCCGTCGGCGTTGATCGTCCCGTGGGTCTGGTAGCGCGGCGCGAACGACTGCTGGAGCAGCGAGTGCTCCGGCTTGATGATCAGCTTCTCGAGCGTGACCGAAGGTCCGACGTAGGCGAGGTGGCGGCACATGTCGGTCTACGCGTCGGCCGCGCAGCGGAAGCCGGCGAAGATCTGCCGGCGGATCGGGTAGTCCCAGTTCCGGAACGTGGCGCGGCGCACGCTCGAGTCGCTCGCCCACGATCCGCCCCGCAGCACCTTGTACTCGGGGCCGAAGAACACCTCCGAGTACTCGCGGTACGGGAACGACACGAAGCCCGGGTACCCGGCGAAGTCGGTGGCCGTCCATTCCCACACGTCGCCGACCATCTGCTGCGGCCCGCCGGGCTCGCCGTCGCGCGCTGCCGCCGTCTCCCATTCGGCCTCGGTCGGGAGACGGGCGCCGCGCCACGTGGCGAACGCGTCGGCTTCGTGCCAGCAGACGTGCTGGACCGGCTCGTCGAGCGGCAGCGCCTCCCACCGGCCGTACCGGCGGCGCGACCAGTCGCCGCCGCCCTCGCGCCGCCAGAACTGCGGCGCCTCGACGGCCGCGTCCTGACGCCATTCCCACCCGGCGGCGCTCCACAGCCGGGCGTCGTCGTAACCGCCGTCCTCGACGAACGCGCGGTATTGACGATTCGTGACCGGCGTGCGGTCGATCCGGAACGGCGCCAGCTCGACCTCGTGGCGAGGACGTTCGTTGTCGTACACCCACGCGTGCTCGTCGGTGCCGATCGCGTACGTCCCTCCGTCGATCGCCACCTGTTCTGGGACGGAAAACGGATCGCATTGCGCCCGTTTCGCTGCCGAGAACGGAGGAGGGGCGCCAGTCGTCGGCGTCGGGATGCGCGAAGTCCTCCATGAGCTGGATGGTGGCGAGCATCGTCTCGTCGTGCTGGTGCTCGTGCTGGACGACCATTCCGTACACGAAGCCGTCGCGCAGCAGCGGATCGTCGCCGGCCGAGATCGATCGTCGCCAGCGCGTCGAGCACGCGCTTGCGCACGCCGGCGACGAACGCGCGCGCCTCCGGCGGACCCAGGATCGGCAGCGACGGACGATCCCGGCGCGGGTGCTTGAACGCGTCGTAGACGTCGTCGAAGAGCTCGTTGGTCGGCGCGGCGCCCACGACGTTGCGCAGCAGCCACAGCTCTTCGTAGTGCCCGATGTGCGCGAGGTCCCAGACGAGCGGCGACATCAGCGGAGAGACCTGGTCGACGAGGTCGGCGTCGGCGATCGGTGCGAGCAGCCCGAGCGTGCGCGCCCGCGCGCCCTCGAGCCCGGCCTCGACGCGGCTCTCCGTGTCGACGGTCATGCCCACGTCGCCGCCGCGAACTGGTCGGGATCGGGGATCAGCGTCCCGTCGTCCTGCCACGCGTCGAGTCGGTCGTCGGCGGGGCAACGGCCGCGGGCGACGTAGCGGTCCACGAACGCCTCGACCGCCAGCACGGTGGTCGCGTCGGTGCCGAGACGGACCATCGCCTGCAGCGCGACGTCGAACGCGTCGCGGGCGGCACCGGCGAGATCGGGATGGCCGAGGCCGTGGCGGGCGGCGTCGAGCCAGCGCCCCCGGGTGGGTGCGATCGCGTCCGCGGCGGCGTCGGCCGCCGTGTCGTCGCACACGAGCGTGGTGGAGACGGCCACCGCGGCGCGCCACCACGGGTCGGGAAGCGAGTCGATCATCCGCATCTCGAGCCAGCCGCGCGGCCGCACGGGCGGGAACAGCGTCGTGAAGTGGTACGAGACGTCGTCGAGGGTCGGGAAGCCGAGCTCGTGGCCGTTCGCGATCCAGTCGCCGAGCGTCAGCGGCTCGAGGATGGGCACGAAGCGGGACTCGTCCCGGCGGATGAACATCACGCGCGCCGCGAGCGTGTAGTCGGTCCATTGCCGCACCGGGTCGGGCTCGCCGTTGCCGTCGGCGGCGGCGGTGCGGCACTCGTCGACGTCGGTCCACACGGCCAGCCGGCGCGAGCGCCAACCGCTCGGCGCGCCACCCGAGAGCGGCGAGTTGGCGAACGCGGCGGCGAGCAGGGGGCCGGCGTCGTGGGCGCGGTGCCAGCGCCGGGCGGCGTCGGCGGGGGTGGGCCCGAGGTCGACGTTCACCTGCACGGCGGCGGTCGATCGCATCATCGTGCGACCGGCGGCGCTCTCGCTGACGCCCTGGGCGTCGAAGTACGCCTCCATCGCCTCGTAGCGGGGCGAGTCGACGCAGCGGGGCCGGGCGGGGCCGGGGTCGAGGCCGAGACCGATCAGGCCGACGCCGTGGTCAGCGAGGGCGGTGGTCAGGGCGGCGGCGTCGGCGGCGATGGACGCGCACGCCGGTCCGATGCCGCGCAGCGGCGGGGAGCTCAGCTCGACCTGGCCGCCGGGCTCGAAGGTGAGGCGGCTGCCGGCGGGGAGCTCGGCACCCGCCTCACCCACGACCTCGGGCCGTACCGGTTCGGTCGGGTCGGCGAGGCAGACGGCCAGCCACTCGATCTCGACGCCGACCCGCCCCGAGGGAGAGGGCGGGAAGCACTGCTCTTCGACCAGTTGGCGGACGTCACGCGTCCTGAGGGACCGGCGGGCGGCGGGCACGGTTACCGGTACCCGTAGTGCGCGGTGACCCAGGCGAGGTTTCGCACGGGGGAGGTCCATTGGTACCAGGAGCTCATGTGGTTCCTCCTGCCTCGTTTCGGTTCGGTTGGTCTCGAGTAGTACGGGCTCGGGGAGGGTTCGGACGGGATCCGGGCTCGGATGACCGCGCGCCGCACGGCTCAGGCCGAGGTCGGCTCGGCTTCCGCCTCGAAGACCGGGCGCGTGCCCGCGCCGGAGCCGTCGGGGAGCTGCTGGGAGACGGAGTCGAGGTGGATCATGGGGTGGACCCCCGGTCGGTCGTGGAAGGCTACCCCGGCCTCAGTGGCGCCCGTGACCACCTTCCGCGGCCTCGCGGAAGATCTCGGCGACCCGGGCGGTGTCAGCAGGGGGCTGCAATGCGGGGCGCCCTCGCCGCGTACGGCCGTCCGTCGTGACGGGCGCGATGCGGACGATCGCGTCGGCGAGCGCGCCGGCATCCCCGGGCGGCACGGTCGTGCCGCTCCCGGGCGCGGCGCGGGCGACGATCTCGGGCGCGCCGCCGGCGTCGGTCACGACGACGGGCGCGCCGCTCGCCAGCGCCTCGACGACGACGATCCCGTACGGCTCGGGTTCCGTCGACGGCAACACGAAGAGGTCGAGGTCCGCGAACAGCTCGGGCGTGTCGGTGCGGGGACCGAGCCAGTGGACGTCGGCAAGCTGCGTCGCCCGGGTGGCGAGGTCGATGGCGAGCTGCTCCTTCCCGGTTACGGGCGCGCCCGCCACGACGAGGTGCAGGTCGGATCGTCGCCCCTTGGCGCGCTCGAACGCGTCGAGCAGCACGTCGAAGCCCTTCCACGTGTCGATGCGCCCGACCGCTCCCACGAGCGGAACGTCGTCGGGGATCCCGACGACGGTCGCGGAACTGCCCGGCCAGCTCGGGGCGGAACTCGGCCGGGTCGACGGTCTCGTAGAGAACCTCGACGTTCGCGGGATCGAGCTGGTCGGCGATGGCCTGCGACATGCAGACGACCTTCACGGCGAAGTGCCGAGCGAGGAAGCGCTCGAGCTGCATCGCGGCGCGCGACTGCACGACGATCTCGCGGGCGTGCCAGACGTGCGGCCGCCGGGTGATCGCGGCGGCCGCCCATCCATAGAGCGAGTGCAGCGAGTTCGAGTGCACGACGTCGATCCGCAGCCGGCGGATCAGCCGGACGAGGCGCCCGACCGCGATCGGCCACCCCGTGGCGTAACCGGCCCACTCGCCGGCGCCGTGGCTCGTCGACAGGCGCTCCATCGGGACGGTGTGGAGGGTGGCGCCGGCGGCGGCGAACTCCTCCGCCAGCGGCGAGGGACCCGGCAGCGCGACGTGGCAGTCGAACTCGTCGGGTGGAAGGCTGCGCAGCATCCGCACGAGCAGGTGATCCGATCCGCCTCGCTCGGCGACCGGTTGGACGGAGAGCAGCCGGATCATGCGCGTCGCCCTGAACCTCGAGCAGTTGCTTCAACCGGCCCCGGGTGGGATCGGTCGCTACACGGCGGAACTGGCGAGGCTACTGCCCACCCTCCCATCGACGGACGCAGACGAGATCACGCTGGTCCCGTTCGTCGCGCGCCATCGCCGCGAGGACGTCGAAGCGCGACTGCGCGAGTTCGGTCTCGCCGGCGTCGACCCCGTCGTGCTCCCGCTCCCACGGCCGCTCCTGTACGACGCGTGGCACCTGCTCCGTCGGCCGCGATTGGGACGGTCGCGCCGGCTGCGATACGTCGACGTGGTGCACGCGCCGTCGGTCGCGGTGCCGCCGAAGTCGGACGCGCCGCTTGTCGTGACCGCGCACGATGCCGCGCCGCTCATCTATCCCGAGACGTACCCGCGGCGGGGCCGCCGGTTCCACAAGCAGGGCCTTGCCGCCGCGGCGAAGCGCGCCGACCTCGTGATCACGGTCTCGGAATCGGCCGCGGAGGAGCTCGCCACGTACACGGCGATACCACGAGAGCGAATGCGAGTCGTGCCCAACGGTGTCGACCTCGAGATCGCCGCCGACGCGCAGGTGGAGGCCACGCGCCGCGAGCTCGGGCTCGATGACGCGCCGTACGTGTTCTGGATCGGGAGCCTCGAGCCGCGCAAGAACGTCGGGCTGCTCGTCGACGCCTTCGTTCGTTGGGCGTTGCACACCGACCTCCCGCACCGGCTCGTGCTCGCGGGGCCGGCCGGTTGGCTGGAGGACGAGGCGTCCGTGCTCGCGCCCGCGCGCCGGCTGGGCGATCGCGTCCGCACGCTCGGCCGGGTCGGCGATCCGGCGCTGGGCGCGTTGTATCGCGGCGCCGACCTGTTCGCGTTCCCGAGCCGGCACGAGGGCTTCGGGATCCCCGTCCTCGAGGCGATGGCGCAGGAGACGCCGGTCATCGCCGCCGACATCCCCGCGCTGCGCGAGATCGCAGGGGGTGCCGCCGTGCTGCGGTCGCCCGACGACCTGGAGGCGTGGGTAGCCGCGCTCGACAACCTCCTGCACGACGAGGCCGAGCTGTCACGGTTGGGCAACGCCGGTCGTGCGCGCGCGGAGGGTTACTCGTGGACGCGTTGCGCAGAAGCAACGCGCGCCGTTTACCAGGAGGCGCTCGAGCTCAGTTGCTGACGGTGATCGCGGAGCTCGCCAGGCCGCGCTTCTGCAGGTACTGCTGGTGGTACTCCTCGGCCGGCCAGAACACGGGCGCAGGCGTGATCTCGGTGACGATCGGCCGCTTGAACCGCGCCTGCGCAGCCTCCTTCGACGCCTTCGCCTTCGCCTCCTGCTCCGGCGAGTGGAAGAAGATGGCCGACCGGTACTGGTCGCCGACGTCCGGGCCCTGGCGATTGAGCTGGGTCGGGTCGTGCAGCTGCCAGAAGGCGTCGAGCAGCTCGTCATAGGAGACCTGGGCGGGGTCGAACTCGACCAGGACGGCCTCGGCGTGACCCGTGGTGTGGCCGCAGACCTCCTCGTACGACGGGTGCTCGGTGTGCCCGCCGGTGTACCCCACGGTGGTAGTGATCACCCCGGGGATCTGGCGGAAGTCACCCTCGACGCCCCAGAAGCATCCCGCCGCGAACGTCGCCTGCTCGGTCTTCGTGTCCGTCATCGGATCACCCTTCCTGGATTGCTCACCCTGAACAACACCGGCCTATTCCTCACCACCCGCGGTCGATCCAGTCCTGCAGGTGCGGGCGCTCGGTGTCGAGGGTCGTGTCGAGGCCGTGGCCGGGCAGCACGAGCAGGTCGCCCGGGAGCGAGAACAGGCGCCGGTCGATCGACTCGATGATCTGGTCGAAGTTCCCGCCCGGGAGGCTCGTGTTCCCGGGCCCGCCGGGGAACAGGGTGTCGCCGCTGAACAGCACGGGATGCCCCTCGAGCAGGAAGCAGGTCGACCCGGCGGTGTGCCCGGGCGTGTGGATCGTCCGCAGCCGCAGGTCGCCCACCTCGATCACGTCGTCGTCGGGGATCGTGAAGTCGTACGACGGCAGCATCGAGGCGTCCTCGGGGGCGATCCCCACGTCGATGCCGGCGTCGCGCACCGCTTCGACGGCCTGGATGTGGTCCCAGTGCCCGTGGGTCGTGAGGACGCGCCGGACGCCCGTGGCCCGGCTCACGTCGAGGAGCAGGTCGTGCTCGTTGGCGGCGTCGAGCAGCGTCGCGTCGCCGGTGCCCTTGCTCCGGAGAATGAAGACGTTGTTCTCGAACGGCCCGACCGTGAGCTTGTCGATCCGCAGCTCCGGTGTCTCGAAGTGGGCGGGGCGGTTCACGCACGCAGGGTACCGGCGCCCTGGCAACTTGACCGAGCGGTCCAGTACCGTCCGAATCGTGCTGACGAGATCGCCCGAGGGAGTCTGGTAGCCGTGGATTTCCTCGACACGCCCGCAGAAGCGGCGTTCCGCGACGAGGTGCGCACCTGGCTCGCCGAGCACCTCGTCGGCGAGTTCGCCGAGCTCGGCGGCGGGCGGCGGGCCGTCGGACGAGACCGGCTGGGAGCCGCGCGTCGAGTGGGAGAAGCTCCTCGGGCGCGACCGCTGGGTCGGGCTCGACTGGCCCGAGGAGTACGGCGGGCGAAACGCGAGCTTCGCCGAGCAGGTCATCTTCAACGAGGAGTACGCCAAGGCCGGACGCGCCGACCCGCGTGAGCTTCTTCGGTGAGGGGCTGTTCGCTCCGACGCTGCTCGCGTACGGCACCGAGGAGCAGAAGCGCCGCTTCCTGCCGAAGATCCAGTCCGCCGAAGAGCTCTGGTGCCAGGGGTACTCCGAGCCGAACGCCGGCTCCGACCTGTCGAACGTGCAGACGCGCGCCGTGCTCGACGGCGACGAGTGGGTCGTCAACGGGCAGAAGGTGTGGACGACGCTGGCGCACCGCGCCCAGTGGTGCTTCGCGGTCGTGCGCACCGATCCCGACGCGCCGGCCCACAAGGGCCTGTCGTACCTGCTCGTGCCGATGGACCAGCCGGGCGTCGTCGGTCCGTCCGCTGAAGCAGATGACGGGCACCGCCGAGTTCAACGAGGTCTTCTTCGACGACGCGCGCACCGACAGGGCGAACGTCTCGGCGAGGTGAACGACGGTTGGAAGGTCGCGATGGCCACGCTCGGGTTCGAGCGCGGGACCGCGTTCCTCGCCCAGCAGATCGCGTTCCAGCGCGAGACGTCGGAGCTGATCGAGGTCGCGCACAAGAACGGCGCCACCGCCGACCCGACCGATCCGCCAAGAGCTCGCCGACGCGTACGTCGGCGTCCAGATCATGAAATACAACGGCCTGCGCATGCTGACCAGGCTGGTCAAGACGGGCGTGCTCGGGCCCGAGGCGAGCATCGGCAAGCTGTACTGGAGCACCTGGCACCGCCGGCTCGGCGAGATCGCGATGGACGTGCTCGGCACCGACGGCGCTGCTCGTCGAGGGCGAGCCCGGGCAAGGACTACGAGCTCGACGAGCTCGCAGCGCACGTTCATGGTCAGCCGGTCGGAGACCATCTACGCCGGCGCGAGCGAGATCCAGCGCAACATCATCGGCGAGCGGGTGCTCGGGCTCCCGCGTGAGCCCAGCGAGTCTGAGGGGGAGCAATGAACTTCGCGTTCTCGGAGGAGCAGGAGCAGCTCCGCGAAGCCGTCCGCAAGTTCATGGAGGCGAAGTCGCCTTCATCGGAAGTGCGGCGCCTCATGGAGACGACCGAGGGCTACGACGAAGCGGTCTGGAAGCAGATGGCGCAGGAGCTCGGACTGCAGAGCCTGCACCTCCCCGAGGCCCACGGCGGTCAGGGCTTCACGTTCGTCGAGCTCGGCATCGTGCTCGAGGAGATGGGCCGCGTCCTGTTGTGCGCGCCGTACTTCTCGACGGTGGTGCTGGCGGCGGACGCGATCATGAACGCCGCCACGGACGCCCAGCAGGGCGAGCTGCTGCCGGGCATCGCGTCGGGCGAGACGATCGCCGCGCTCGCGTTCACGGAGCCGAACGGCCGGTGGGACGCGTCGGGCATCACGATGGAGGCCACCGGCAAGGGCGACAGCTACCAGCTGTCCGGCACGAAGATGTTCGTGATCGACGGGCACACCGCGAACACGATCATCACGGTGGCGCGGCTGGCCGGCACCAGCGGCGAGGACGGCATCTCGTTCTTCGCCGTCGACGGTGACGCGTCCGGCCTCACGCGCACGCCGCTGGCGACGATGGACCAGACCCGGAAGCAGGCCCGCCTCGACTTCTCCGACGTCGCCGCTCGCCCGCTCGGCGAGCCCGGCGCCGGATGGGCGGCGTTGTCCAAGACGCTCGACCAGGCCGCCGTGGGCCTCTCGAACGAGATGGTCGGCGGCGCGCAGAAGGTGCTGGAGATGTCGGTCGACTACGCGAAGGTGCCGCGTGCAGTTCGGTCGGCCGATCGGCTCGTTCCAGGCCATCAAGCACAAGTGCGCCGACATGCTGCTCGAGGTCGAGTCGGCCAAGTCGGCGGCGTACTACGCGGCGTGGGCCGCGGCCGAGGACAACGAGGAGCTGCCGGTCGTCGCGAGCCTGGCCAAGGCGTACTGCTCCGACGCGTACTTCCACGCCGCCGCCGAGAACATCCAGATCCACGGCGGCATCGGCTTCACCTGGGAGCACGACGCCCACCTGTACTTCAAGCGAGCGAAGAGCTCCGAGATCCTGCTCGGCGACGCCACCTACCATCGCGAGCTGCTCGCGCAACGCATCGGTATCTGAGGAGAACGCGCGGCCCGTGGAGATCGTGGCCGGCATGCTTCGTGATCGCGGCGGTCGTTGGCCTCGCCGCCGTGCTGGTGATCCGTGAGGCGGGGCGTATCGCCAAGGAGCCCCCGCCTGCGCTGTTCGACCTCGAGGAGGCCCACGACTGGGTCGTGGCGCACGTTCCCGACGACGTCGCCGCCACGCTCACGTCGGACGACGTCCGACGGATCCTCGAGTTTCAGCTCGAGTACTTCGAGAGGAAAGGCGTATCGGGAAACGGATCGGCTCGCCATGCACCCGGACCTGTCGTGGTCGGCGGCGCCGAAGCGGTCGCCTACATTTTGGAACGGGCTGCGAGCACGGGCGAGGCCTACCTCCCCGAGCAGGTGCACGGTGTCCTCGAAACACAGCTGAGCTATCTGCGCTCCGTCGGGGCGATCGGCCCCCCGGCGGATGAGCCGCCGCGGGCACAAGGCTAGGTAGCTCGTACCGATCGATAACGTGCCACTTCTCGGGAGGAGGTCGAGGTGAGCCGACCGGCGCGCTTCGAGAGCTACCGCTACCTCGGCGACAAGCGGACCCAGATCGTGTACGACCTCGACCTCACCGCCGAGGCCGCCCTCGGCCCGGTGATCGACGAGCTTGTGAAATCCGAGCAATTCGCCGCATTCGCTCCGGACACGCTGGCCGAGGCGCGCAACCGCGGGTACCGACCGCACCGGTCAATCAGAGCGACCGAGGTCCCGTAACCAGAAGTGCACCCGTGAACCATTCCGTTTGTGGTACAAGAGCGGTACCAGGGAAAGGAGGTGGTCCACGCATGCATGATCAATCGGGGACTCTGGAGGTACGCGGCCGCTAGGCCCTCACAGCGCCCTTCGATAGGGCGCGCAGGCTGGACCGCCTGGCGGAATCCCACCCGCCGTACCCTCGCCGACCGGACGGGAGTTGGTCCCACCCGTGGTGAGCCGGACGACGAGCCTGTCAGCCGAACGAATGACCTGGAGGAGGCGCTTCGGCGTCTCCTCCAGGCGCGTCTGCGCGAGAACTACCGTTGATCACCCATGAAGCATCGAGACTTCCTGCGATCAGGGACGGCCTCGTGAAAGACGAGCTGCGTCTCCTACGCCAAGCCCACGAAGAACAGGCGAAGCACGTCCTCAGCGAGCGCGTGATCGCGGCCGATCGCATCCGCGTGCTCGAGCTGCGAGCCGAGCAGCTGGAGGACCGAGTCAGGCAGTTGGAGCGGGCTGTCGCCGACGCTCATCGTCAAGCTGCCGGTGAGCACGAGCAAGCAAGCCGGCACGTCGAAGCTGCTCGTGCCGAGCGGGACGCAGCCGTGCGACAACTCGAGGACTTCCAGCAGACCTCGACCTACCGCTTGGTAGTGCTGGTGCACCGGGTGTTGGCACGCGCCCCGAGCCGCTCGCGGTGACGCGGGCCGGTCGGCGACGACTCTTGGCGGTTGTCATTGCCGGCGGGTCTCAAGCGCCGACGGACGAGGCACTCACTGCGCTGACCCAGCAGACGCCCGATCCTGTTGACACCGGGATCATGACGATCGGAGAGGCGAACACGGCCTTGAGGCAAGGGGGTGACGGGCTCGTGTGCCTGGTCGACGCCCAGGTGCGCGCCCAGCCCGCCTGGTTCGAGCCGCTCCTCGAGGCTCTCGACGCGCGGGCGCGCGCGGCGAGGCCGTCGGAGTAGCGCCGTGCGTCTCGGACGCGAACGGCCGGGTCATCGAGGCTGGCACCATGGTCGCCCGCGATGGCGTTTGGTATCCGGTCGAGGCCGGGATCGAGGCAGACGACCCGCGTGTTCGCTTTCCTCGTCCGGTGGACGGCTCATCGCGGCTCTTGTTACTCGAACAGGATGCCTTCCTGCTCGTCGGAGGATTGGACGAGCGGTTCACGACGTTTCCCGTCGCCGCCATGGATCTCTGCTTCCGGGTCGCCGAGCACGGCGGAACCGTCTGGTACGAGCCCTCCTCCCGCGTCAAGTGGACTCCAGGACCCCTCAGTTTCGGCGCAGCGCAACAGCTGGAGAAGGACCGGGCGAGCCTGCTCGCAAGGCACCGGTCGGCGCTCGAACACCGTCCGATCCTCGAGGACCTCGAGTTTGCGCATCGAGCCACTGCGACGCGGGACGCGCTCGCCCTGGACCGCGTGCTCCTCATCGACGACCGAGTCCCGCATCACGATCGGGGCGCCGGAGACCCGCGCATGCGCCAAATCGTCGAAGAGATGATCACCTTGTGGCCGCAGGCCCGGATCACGCTGCTTGCTGCCGATCCGATTCGTGCCGCCGAGTACGCGCCCGCGCTCCTCGAGCAGGGAATCGAGGTCGTGTGGCCGTCGGATGTCGACGCGTGGCTGACGACTCGGCTCTTTCACTACTCGATCGTTGTCGTGAGTCGGCCCGACAACTTCAGGCGCTTCGACGAGGCCCTCCGACGAACGCAGCCCCAAGCCCTGAGGGTGTACGACGTCGAGGCGCTCTTCTTCCGCCGCCTGGACCGGATGAAGCCAGTTGTCGATTCCCAACCAGACCGCGACGCGCTTCGCGAGCTCCTTCGACGAGACCGCACCTGGGAGGTGACGGCCGCCGCCGAGGCCGACGCTGCGTGGTGCGTCACCGCGGAGGAGGAAGCTGTGTTGTCGAGCGTCGCGCCTTCGACGGGGCGGTTTCCGCTTGCATACTTCGCGGAGGCGCGCTCAGATCCTCCCGGCTTTGCGTCGCGCAGTGATCTGCTGTTCTTCGCCGGCTTTCTTGCCGGCGCGGGCTTCGCCAACGAGGACGCCGTCTTGCAAGTGGTCGAGGAGATCATGCCGCGCCTGTGGAAGCACGACGCCGCCCTGAAGCTCCACGTCGTGGGAGCGGACCCCACGCCGGCGGTGCGGGCGCTCGACAGCGAGCTCGTCAACGTCGTCGGCCATGTCGAGGATCCCCGGCCGTGGCTGGATCGCACGCTCGTGCACGTCGCGCCAATGCGTTTCGGCTCGGGACTCAAGCTCAGGTTCGTGGAGACGATCGCGGCGGGGTTGCCACTCGTCACGTCCAGTGTCGGCGCGGAGGGGCTCGGTCTTGCGGAGCTCACGGAAGCGCTCGTAGCAGACGATCCTGATGCGCAGGCATCGCGCGTCTTGGATCTCATCACTGACCGCTCTCGGTGGGAGGAGGTGCAGCGCCGCGTCATCGCTGTCGCTGCCGAACGGTTCAGCAGAGAGCGCTTCCGGTCGGATCTCGTCGAGGCGATGAGCCACCTCGGCGTCGCCCCTCCGCCGGCCTCGACGCTTTCTAGGCGTTCGAGGGCTCGATCAGCCCCCCGGGCAGGGCGCCGACGATGCCCTTCAGACGGCTCTTGAAGGCGACGTCCGAGAGGGCGGGCTCGGAGTGGAGCGCGGCCGGATCGTCAGGGAGACCCTGAAGCTCGACCCAGGAAGTGCAGCCGCCGTACTCCTCTCGCCACGGAACGATGACCGGCTCGTGCAGCCGGTGCACGCGCAGCGCCAGCACCCACAGCGGGTCGCGCTTCTTCCAACGAAGGCGTGACTCGGCGTAGTCGAACGTCCAGATCAACTTCGAGTCGAGCGCGGCGAGCTCCTCGGGCGTGGTGAGGGTCGCCAGTCCGACGATGTCGGCCCAGCTGTCGATGCGAATGGGCTCGCCGACGGGCGATGCCGACGCCAGCTCGATCAGGTGCCGGTACGCGGGCTTGAGGAGTTCCGGTTGTTGGTGCTCCGCCGTCGGGTACAGCCAGAGCCTTGTCGCCTGGAGCCCGAAGTGGCGGCCGTCCTCGCGCAGCCCACCCTTGCGAACGTCGAGGACCTGCTCGCCTTCGACCAGCGCGTGGACGATGACGGCCCACTCCTTGTACGCGAGCGCTGTCATACCTAGGAGGTTACTGAGCTCTCAGCCAGAGTCTCGACGCGCCGCGTCGAGCACGTCGCGCAACGTCGTCTCAAGTGGGATCTCGGCTTCCCAACCGGTCAATGTGCGCAGCCGGGCCGGGCTGCCGACGAGGCGGGGGACATCCACAGGCCGGACGAGCTC
>CAVTTE010000011.1:0-297968 GCA_963737605.1 uncultured Actinomycetes bacterium
CCGTCGACGAGGAAGGCGGCCGCGTACAACGCATCGACGAGCTCGCCGGTCCCATCCCGAGTGCGCGCGCGATGGCGCAGACGATGACGCCGGCACAGGTCCGCGAAGTCGCTGCGCATCGGGGTCGGGCGCTGCGAGACGCCGGCGTCACCATGGACCTGGCCCCGGTCGTGGACGTGTCGAGCCAGGGCGGCGGCAGGTGATCGGCGACCGGTCGTTCAGCGACGATCCGAGCGTCGTCTCCGAGTACGCGGGGGCGTTCGCGTCGGCCTACGCGACGGGGCGTCATTCCGGTGTTGAAGCACTTCCCGGGCCACGGTCCGCCGACCGGCGACTCCCACCGGCAAGCGGCAGTGACGCCGCCCGTCGTCGAACTCGAGGGTCGGACCTCGTTCCGTATCGGATCTCCCCGGCGCGTCGCCGATCGGAGTCATGACCGGTCACCTCGACGTCCCCGGCCTCACGGCCCCCGACGAGCCGGCTTCGGTGAGCGCAAACGCCGTCCGCGATCTCTGCGAAGCGAGCTCGGGTACGACGGCTTCGTGATCACCGACGACCTCAGCTAGATGGCCGCGGTCCGACAGACCTACAGCGTCCCGAGGCGACGCTGCGAGCCTTGGCCGCCGGCAGCGACATGGCACTGCTCGTGACGAATGCGCACGTGCCCGACCTACTCGGCTACCTCGCCGACGCAGTCACCTCCCACCAACTCGACGAGACGCAGATCAACCGATCCGTGCAGCGAGTCCTCGGCGTCAAAGCGTTCGACCCGTGCCACACGGGTGTCTATGGGATCGGGTCAGCTGGCAGGAACGCCGGCGAGAACAGCGTTGGCGGTCAGGGCTGGAGGAGCACCTTCACGGCGCCGGTTCGGCGGCGCCGGGCGATGGTGAGGATGGCCTGCTTCCAGTCGCGGAACGGGAAGCGGTGGGTGATCATCGGCGTCAGGTCGAGGCCGTCGGCGACGAAATCGAAGTAGTGCTCGAACGCGTGCTTGCGCACGCCATCGACCTCCTCGATGCCGAACGCATTCGATCCGATGACGTGCAGCTCCTTGAAGTACAGCGGCGTCCACTCGAATCGCTTCGGCGGCTCGACCCCGCTGATCACGAGCGTCCCGCCCGTCGCGAGGATCCGCATCGACGTTTCGACGGTCTCGGGGCTGCCCACGGTGTCGTAGACGACGCCGGGGCCGTCCTGGAGCCAGGCGTGCCTGCTCCACGGCACGAGCGGCCTGACCCCGCTGCGCCGGGCGACCTCGGCGACGAGCTCTTCGGGCTGGGACGGCAGCACCGCGTGCGCGCCCATGCGCTCTACGAGCGCGGCGCGCGGGCCGGGTCGACTGACGACCCACACCTCGATGTCGGGATAGAGGTGTCGCAGCAGCCCGACGGCAGCGAGCGGCGAGGGTTCCACAGCCGTACACGAGTGCGGGCGCCGACGGGTCGGGCGGATGCAACAGAATCGTTCGCAGCGACACGCTGGCGGGATCGGCGAGCACGGCCGTCTCGTCGCTGACGCTTTCAGGGGCGCGAAACAGCTGGCCTGTATGGGCGCTGAAGCGCTCAGCGTGCGCGCCGGGAGCCGAGGCGCAGTTGCCGAGGTGCAGTGCGGCGGACACGGTGCCGCGGTCGAAGTTGCGACACCACGGGTAGCGGCCCTCCGCGCACGCCGGACAGGGCGGGTCGATGCCGCGGGGACCGCACGACAGCCACGGGTTGAGCACGACGCGCTCGCCGGTGTCGGAGCGCCGCGCGACGACCTCGTGCCCGAGGACGTGCGGGAAGGACAAGAGTGCGGTGAGCGGATTGTCGAGCCGCCCGTTCAGGAAGATCTGCTTGGTGTCGGAGCCGCAGATGCCGCTCATCGCCGTTTCGCAGAGCACCCAGTTCGCCGCCGGTGGAACCGGCTCCGGAACTTCCTCGAGGCGTGTCGGCGCGGGCGGAGCCACGAACGCACGATGGCTGAGTGCTCCGCGAACCTTCGCGACCGCTTCACGCGCGAAGTTGTGCCGGAACACGAGTGCCTTCATGTGCTGCACTCCATGTCAGGCACCGTAGCGTCGCAACGCGACGCCGCGCCCTCGCGAAGGAGCCCGACGATGCTCGAGGTCACAGTGGTCGAGCACTTCGGCCTCGACCGAGCTCGGCTCTGGGACGCGCTGGCCGACCTGGAGGGCCATCGCGAGTGGATGACCGACGTCCGCACGCTCCGCTTTCTGACCGAGCAGCGGTCAGGCGTGGGGACCAGGTACGAGATCGCGGTCGGGCCTCTTCGGGTGCGCGATCACATCGAGGTGATCGCCTGGGACCGTCCCGCGAGCTGGCGATCACCCACCGGATCGGGCCGGCGCGGGGCGAGGGTCGCTTCCTGTTGGCGGTCGACGGAGCCGGAACACGCTTGGAATGGCGGGCGCGGTTCGAGATCCCACGGTGGGCGGGGGGTCAGCTGACCGAGCGGTTGGGTGTTCCGGCCACCCGCCGCTTGCTCACGAGGAACCTCGGTTCGCTACGACGGTGGCTGGCCGACCGGCAGTGATGCGCCGCTCGACGCCGGGTGCGCGAGGTGACGCTCAGGCCGCCCGCCTTGATGCCAAGAGCTGCAGTGGCGGTTGCACACGCTCGTGCATCGGAGTGTCTCCCGTTGATCACAGCATTCGCACCGTACCTATTGGGTGTGACACAAACGAATGATTACCGGCGACGGTCGCGCACCCACCCGGTCGAGACAACCCTGACGGTAGAGTGGTCCGGTACCGGATGCGTGGTCGTCGTGTGATGGCGGTGCTCGGGAGCGTGGGGGTCGCGGCGGGTGCGCTGGCGGCGACGGCGCAGCGGGTTCGGCGGGGCTGAGCTACGCCGCGTCAGCCGTTCCCGAAGGTCGACCAGCCCGGCGTCACGGACACGGAGATCCGCGTCGGCGGCGTGGCCTCGAAGACGAATCCCGCTCGGCGGTCACCCAGGCGTCCGCCTTCGACGGCGTCAAGGCCTACTTCAACATGGTCAACGCATCGAAGGACAAGGGCATCTACGGGCGCAAGCTCAGGCTCACCTCCCAGCGCGACGACCAGGTCGCGAACAACCGCCTGGAGGTGCAGGGGCTCCTGTCCCAGGACGACGTGTTCGCGGTCCTGCCGGTCGCCGTGCTGCTGTTCACCGGGGCGGATCTGCTCGGCGAGGCGGGCGTTCCCACGTTCGGGTGGGACATCAACGCCGAGTGGGGCTCCGAGCAGGGAGCGGGACCGCCGAACCTGTTCGGCGAGAAGGGCTCGTACTACTGCTTCACGTGCCGCGAGCCAGCTCGCGCCGTGGCTCGCCAAGCAGGTGAAGGCCAAGAAGGTGGGCGTGCTCGCCTACCAGGCTCCGCAGTCGGCCGACTGCGCCAAGGGGCTCCAGGCCTCGTTCGACAAGTACCCGTCGGCGAAGATCGCCTTCGTCGACACCAGCCTCGCTTTCGGCGTCAGCGACCTGAGCTCCGACGTCTCGCGGATGAAGGACAACGGTGTCGATCTGGTCGCGACCTGCATGGACAACAACGGGACGCTCACCCTGGCCAAGGAGATCAAGAGGCAGGGCCTGAAGGCCATCCAGTACCTGCCGAACTCCTACAACCAGACGTTCATCGAGGAGAACGCCCCGTTCTTCCAAGGCTCCTACGCCCTGACGTTCTTCACGCCCTTCGAGGTGAAGGACAAGCCCAAGGGGCTGAAGGACTTCCAGAAGTGGATGAAGAAGGGCGGCTTCGAGCAGAACGAGAACTCGCTGGCCGGGTGGATCAACGCCGACCTCTTCTACCAGGGCCTCAAGGCCGCGGGTCCCGACTTCACCCGCCAGAAGGTCGTCGACGCGATCAACGCCATGACCGACTACACGGCAGGAGGCCTGCTGCCGGGCATCGACTGGACCATCGCGCACCAGCAGAAGCCGCCCGAGGGCTGCGTCGTGCTGTCGAAGATCGAGAACGGGGCAAGTTCGTGCCCTCCTTCGGCGAGCCGGGCAAGCCGTTCGTCTGTCTGCAGGCGAACCCGCTGCCGGACAAGCTGCAGTCGAAGCCGACCTTCAAGTAGGGCTGAGGGGGACACCTCGGCACCGGCCCGGCGCGGTGGCTAGCGTTCGCTCCTGGCGGCTGGAGATCGGGGGCAGTGGACATGGCCAGGGCCTCGACAGACGAATTGCTCGCGCGAGTGCCGCTCTTCAAGGGCCTTTCCAAGAAGCACCTCCGCCGGGTCCGGAGCCTCGCCACGAGAGTCGACGTGGCGCCCGGGCGCGTGCTCACACGTGAAGGCGGCGCCGGGCACGAGTTCATCGTCGTCCTCGAGGGTGAGGTCGAGATCCGTCAGGGCAACGAGGTGATCGCGACGTGCGGCGCCGGCGACTACGTGGGCGAGATCGCTCTGATCGAAAAGCGGCCGCGCACGGCGACGGTGGTAGCCACTTCGCCGGCGATGCTCGACGTCATCGGGCAGCAAGAGTTCACGGAGTTGCTTGCGGAAGAGCCCGAGATCGCCGAGCGGATCAGAGCCACGGCCGCGCAGCGGTTGTCGGACGACGCAGAACGTGAGCGGTAATCCGACCGAGCGCGCGTCCGGAACGGCGAGCCGTCCTCGACGGGACGCTCGTGCTCAACGGGAGCAAGTGGTTCCTCAGCTGACGGGCGCGGGTCTTCAGTCCGCGGTGGACGGTGCGGTCCGACCGGTGTCGGCCGGCGCCGGCTCGCGTGGACCACTCCGGGCGCGGAACAGGGCGACGACGATCATGCCGAGCCCGTACACGGTGGCGGCGATCAGCACGATGACGTTGAGGACCGGAATGATGCCCGCCACCGAGAGGATCCCCCAGCCGACGAGGTAGGCGAGGAAGCGATTGGTCGGCGGCCGGAGAATGAGCCGGCCGAGGAAGTACGCGGACGCGACGTACCCGAGCGTGTACAGGAAGCCGAGTGCCAGCAGCACGATGGCGCCGAGCGGCAGGCCGAACACCGTCGCAAGCAGGATCAACCCGACAATCGGCAACCCGATCGCAGCGGCGATGCCGAGACCGATCGACGCGCCGACCGCCGTCCGTCCGGCGTCGGCGAACGCGTCCGCGGCGCGGGGCGCGATCAAGAGCAGCAGCAGGCCGAACACCAGGGTCGACACGATCACGGCGAGCCACAGGAGGATCGCGGCGACGACGCCGACCTGACCGAGCGCGAACCGGCGGCTGACCGACTTCACGTCGCCGTCGACGGTCGCTCCGGGAGAGATGCGCGCCGTCTCGCGGGAGGTGACGTCGCCCCCGATGCGGGCGCCGCCTTCCACGATCACCCGTCCGTTCACGGCGATGACGTCGTCCTTCACGGATCCCCGGACGGTCACGTCGCCGTTCAGCGCGAAGACGGAGCCGTCCACGCTGCCGTTGATCCGAGCGTCACCGTTGAGGATGGCGACGTCGCCCACGGTCTCCTGCTGCGCGACGACCACCCGTCCCGTGATGACCACCTGGGTGTCGTCGTCGCGGTTCCTCGGCTGGGTCCCGCCGGGGGCGGCGACGGCCGGAGCGGCCACGACCAGGGATGTCAGCGGCGAGCAGCACGCCCACGACGAATGCGGAACACACGCCTCGGCGGGTCACGACCTACGAGCTACCCCGTCGTCGTAAGAACGAAACGGTCGATCATTCGCCGAGGGCGGCACGCAGATCCCGCACGTGGTCCTGCGTCTGTTCGAGCAGAGGCCGCAGGGCTTCGGCGACGTCCGGTAGGCCCAGTTCCTCCGCCTGCTCGAAGCGCTCCCGGTACGCCGCCAGCTGGCGTTCCTCGAGCTCGAGGTCGAGTGAGAGCGCCCGGCGCGGCTCGGTTTCGTTCGGCACCTCGGGCACGTGCGTGGTCGGCTCGCCGCCGAGGAAGTCGATCTGCTCCGCGAGCACGGTGGCGTGCTCGAGCTCCTGGCGGAGATGGGGCCGGATCTTGTCGGCGATGGGCTGGAACTCGACGCCCTTCACCGTCGCCGCGTGCTGCGTGTATTGCACGATCGATCGGAACTCGAGCTCCAGATCGCCGTTCAGCAGCTCGACCAGCTTTTCCCTATCCATGGTCTCTCCCGATGTGGCCCTCCGTCATCGGGACAGCATCGCCAAACACGTGCTGCGATAAACCGCATCGCCGCCGCGCCGGCGCCGGTCAGAAGGTCTCGAGATAGGCGGCCGCGCCACGCACGACGGAGTGACGCGGGTTCCGCGCCGACGCGGACCGGGAAACCGACCTCGTGGGCGAGGCGGCGGTCGAGCCCGAGCAGCAGCGCCCCGCCGCCCGTCAAAACCAGCCCCTGATGGCTCGCATCGGCAACGAGCTCCGGCGGTGTGCCCTCGAGGGTGTCGCGCACCGCGTCGCAGATGCCGGCCAGCGGCTCTTCGATCGCTTCACGCAGCTCGACGGTGGACACCGTGATCGTCTTCGGGCCCCCGTCCACCAGGTCGACGCCGCGGATGTCGACGTAGCCCTCTTCTCGGAGCGGCCACGCGCACACGTACCGCGACTTCACGTACTCCGCGGTCCCCTGGCCGATTCCGAGCCCGTACTCCTTCCGGCAGAACGCCATGATCGCCTGGTCGAAGTGGTTCCCCGCAATGCGGACGGACGAGCTCGCCACGACGCCGCCGAGCGAAAGCACGGCAACCTCCGTGGTGCCGCCGCCGACGTCGACGATCAGGTTGCCGAGCGCGCTCTCGATCGGCATCCGCGGCCCCGATCGCCGCCGCGACCGGCTCGTCGATGAGGTGCACAGGCTTGCGCGCCCCGGCGAACTCCGCCGCTTCCTGCACGGCGTGGCGGCCGAGCTCGGTCGCGCGACGAAGGGACGCAGACCACGACTCGGGGCCTCCACCACCGCCGTTCTCGCACGCGGCGCAGGAAGACCCGCAGCATCTTCTCGCACGCCGAGAGGTTGGCGACTGTGCCATCCTCCAACGGGCAGAGCACTTCGAGATGGCCCGGTGTGCGGCCGAGCATCTGCTTCGCGGCGGCGCCGACGGCGACGATCCCCCCATCGCTGCGATTGAGCGCGATGGCAGACGGCTCGTCGACGAGGACACCGCGTCCCCACACGTAGGTCACTGTGTTGGCTGTACCGAGGTCGACGGCGACGCCGAGGCCCATGCTGTCCTCCCGTTTTCGACCCTAAGGGTCTCGGGTCGCGAAGTCGACGACCCTCGGGCGCGGCGACGGGCGCGGCGCGCTAGTTCGAGAGCCGCTCGCGCATGGCGGCGTTGAACCCGGGGTGGCGCAGTTTCGACATCGCTCTGGCCTCGATCTGGCGGATCCGTTCCCGGGAGAGATCGAAGTGCGCGCCGACTTGATCGAGCGTGCGGGACTCCCCGCAGTCGAGGCCGAAGCGCAACGTCAGGACTTCGCGCTCGCGCGACGTGAGCGGGACCAGCAGCTTGGCGATCTCGCCGGGTAAGAGCGCGGTGGCCGCGGCATCGAACGGCGACGTGGCCAGCGGGTCGGAGACGATGTCGGCGAGCTCGCCGTCGCCGTCGTCCGAGAGGGGCGCGGAGAGTGACACGGGTGTCCTCGCTCGAACCATGATCGCGGCGAGCACGTGTTGCGGAACGTCGAGCTCGGCGGCGACCTCGGCGTCCGTCGGCGTGCGTCGAAGCCGGGATTCGAGACGGGCTCGGGCTCGGCGAGCCTGCAGGAGGTTTTCGCCGGCGTCGACAGAAAGCCGGATGGTGCGGGACGTGTTGGCGATGCCGCGCTGGATGGCCTGGCGGATCCACCAGGTCGAATAGGTCGAGAACTTGAAGCCCTTGCGCCAGTCGAACTTGTCGACGGCGCGGAGCAAACCGATGTTTCCTTCTTGGACGAGGTCGAGGAGCTGGAGCCCCGACGACCGGTAGCGCTTGGCGATCGAGACGACGAGGCGCAGGTTCGCCTCGACGAACGTGTGACGCGCCGAATCTCCGTCGCGTGCGGTGCGGGCCAGCGCACGGCGGGTTGCCGGCGTCGGCCTGTCGCTCGCGCCGAGCTGCTCACGCGCTTCGGTCCCGGCTTCGATGCGCTGCGCCAGGTCGATCTCGTCGCGTTTGGTCAGGAGCGGGCGACGGGCGATGTCGACGAGGTACAAGCTCGACCAGGTCCTGGTCGACGTACGTTGCCTCGCCTGTCGCCATGAATACCCGGTCGGCTTAGGGCTCCGACCGGTCACGAGCTTGGAGCCGCGCCGGTCCTGTATCTGTGTCGACGCGCACGGTCGCGGGCGTTTGCCTTGCGGCCCCAGATCAGCGCCCACACCGGCACGAACGCCAGCATCAGCACCACTGCGACCACGAGGGCGGGTACTGCCATCGATCTCACCTCTCCTTGCTCGCGGCGAATCTGCTCCGCCGTCGGGGGAATCACGAACGTCCATGCGTGACGAATCGGATACTCGTCGCGCACGGAATCGGCGATCGAGATCCTCAGCGAGATGATCGCTGATCAGCACCGTACGGACGCGTCGACCGAACTGCTGAGAGCTGGACCGCATACTTGGCCTCTTCCTCGAAGCGTTCCCCGGGCGCATGCCCGTGGACGCGAGTCCCCCAATGCGAGGAACTACTTGGCGGAGGCCAATCGGTCGGCGAAGTCGTCACCGGCTGGGTCGGCAAGTCAGCGACCGTCCACCAATCACCGTACACCTGTTCGCGCCGAGCTGGTACCGTCGCGCGACAAACGAGTCATTCAATCGCTTTGCGTGATGTCGCGAATCCGGCGACACTGCACGTCAGGTGCGGCTCTTCGAGTCCCCTCCTCCGATCCCGTCCGTCGGACCGGTCGCTCTTGCATGGCGGATCGGGAGCGCGATGAAACCTTCTGCCGGGAATCTGCTCGAGGATCCCAGTCAGGATTCTCGGGAGGTTCTGCATCCCTCAGGTCTGCTCGATCGCGCTGCGTCACGGACGTGCTGCGCGAGGAGATCAGCCGGGCAATCTCACGCGGACCGGCGACGCTGGTCGTCGATCTCTCCGACGTGAGCGATGTCGATGCGGCGGGGCTCGACGTTCTCGTCTACGCGTGTCGTGCCGCGACCGCCGCGCACGTCAAGTTGGTGTTGCGTTCGCTGCCGCCGCTCGTGCTCGAGCTCCTCGAACCGACACGCCTCAGCGATCTCGGCGACGTCGACATCGAGCCGGCCATGCCGGTCCCGTTGCACATCACCGCTGCCTAGCGTCAACCCGAGGCACCACCCGACCACGGAAGCCCACATGGAACGCAATCCCAACCAGCCGCTCGCTGCCGGTACGATCGGTCGCGGTGTTCAATCGGTTCAGTGGCTCGTGGACCAGCGGATTCGAGATCGCCACCGGCCGCGACGACGGCTACGAGCTGCGCCGGCACTCCGACCAGACCGTGCTGCCGAAGACCTTTCCGATCAACGACCTCCGCGTCGAACGCCGATAGCGCCAACGGCCGTCACGCAACCCGGCGCGCCGCCAGGAGCTGCAGCGAGGGCTGCTCCTCGTCGACGGCGGGGATCTCGACGGCTTCGCCGTCCTCGAGCCGGGAGATGTTCGCCCACACCCTGAGCTGCGCGGGCGGCTCGGCGGGACCGGTCGCGATCCCGAGGACGCCGTAGGCCTCGCTCACCAGGACCAACGGCGCCGTCTCGACCACGGAGACGTCGGCGCGGCGCAGCACCGCGGCGAGCCGGTCCGGGCGCGCCACGACCAGGACGACGCGGACGTGATCGGACAGCCGGGCGACGAGCGCTTCGGCGTCGATCGCCGAGATCAGACGGCCCGGGTACGAGCCGCCTCCCGGGCGGAATGCCCGGCGCGCTTGGATGTGGTGCACACGCTCGTGCATCGGAGTGTCTCCTCATCGGTCCGCCATGCAACGTACCGATGGGGTGTGACACTCACGAATGAATTAACCGCGCCGAACGCGTCAGTACAGCCAGGGGTCCCGAAGGTCGCTGTACTCGACGTTGGCCATCAGCTTCTCGAAATTGTCCGCCTGCGCCGCGAGCTCCGAGGGTGGCTCCTTCTTCTCGCCCTCGCGCGCCTCGGCCTCGCTCGTGAAGTAGTTGGCCTCGGTGTAGCTGTCGGGCCCGGTCCAGACCCGGAGCGCCGCCGATGAGATCGGGCCGCCACGATCCCGCAACCTCCTCGAAGCCCGCGTCCAGCGCATGCAGCTGGTCGCGGTCGGCGCTCCCTCGCATGATCTGCACGAAGCCGGCGTCGTTCGACCCGCCGCCGAGGAACGTCTCGACGTCCTCGGAGTCGGTGAACGTGACGTCGCCGGCGAAGCACTTCTCCGTCTCGGCCCACCAGCGACCCTGCTCCGGGCGCTCGCTGTTGGCCTTCGCGGCCGCGGCCGACTCGAAGCGGGCGAACGCGATCCCGTAGCCGTCGTCGGTCACGCCGGCGGTCGATCCCAGGAAACCCGTCGCCCCCGGCCGCAGGTCGCTCTGCCACTGGTCCATCTGCCGGTGCAGGCCCTCACGATCGGATACTCGCCCTTCGATCACTTGCACGAACATCCCCACCACCTCCAAGCGTCGGCTCCGCGCCGAATGATCGTCCGGTGGCGAGATAACCGCAACCGGCTCATGGGCGATCGACGTAGCGTGACGGACGTCGGGAGGTCGGAGCGATGCAGCAGGCATTCGTGTTCGAGAAGGTGGCCGTCCTCGTCGGCACGTGGCACGAGCCGATGGAGCCGCCCGAGCGCGGCGCGCGGGTCGAGGTGCGCCTGCTCGCCGACGAGCCGCGACGAGGCTCGCCGTCAGCGGCACAACGCGTCGTGATCGACCAGCCGGTCTTCCGGGCCGACCTCTTCGATCAGGTCGACGGCCCGCCCGGCAACCTGCTGAGCGCGCACTTCCATCCGCGCTTCGAGGGGGTCGAGCCGTGCGACCGGCACTGGCGCGACGAGATTCGCGCCGACCCCACCGGCTGGCTCGAGACGCAGCTCGGCGACCTTCGCCGGCTCCTCGAGGAGTCCGGCGTCGATGTCACCGACGCGCCGTGGATCGAAGATGACGCCGCCGCGCTTCGTGCCGCAGTCCCCGACATCGTGGCCGCGGTCGACGCGGCGTGGGACGCGGTCCGAGCCTGAAGCGCGACGAGCCGGGGCTCAGCCCTCGGCGGTGTCGAGGCGCTCCGGCTCGGTGGCCGGGGGCGCTTCGGGAGGCGCGGTCGTGCCACGCGTCTCCTCGGGCGACGGCACGCCATCGTGCTGCCGGCGTGCCCGCTTTGCTGCTTGCTTTTCCTGACGCTTTCGCTCGCGCTCTCGCTTCTCGAACGAGGTGCGCTGACGACCCGCCATGAGTACTCCTTGTTCGCTCTCGAGGTGCCGGACAACGGCAATGCCGCTGCCCGGCGCCCCGCGTGAGCTTCGTCAGACGACTCGGACGTTCTGGGCTTCCTCGCCCTTCCGGCCGGGGGCTACGTCGAACTCGACGCGCTGGCCGTCTTCGAGAGACCGGTAGCCATCGCCCTGAATCGCAGAGAAGTGGACGAACACGTCGTCCCCGCCTTCACGCTGGATGAAGCCGAAGCCCTTCTCCGAGTTGAACCATTTCACAGTGCCTTGCGTTGCCATGGTGTTTGTTTTCCTTGGTTGTCATCCCGTCGAGCCGGTGTCAGCAGCCGGCAGGCGGGACACGTGTTCAGTATCCATTCGGTGGCGTCGGGAGGAGCGAAGCGGACAGCTATCTCACTGGGGCGAACCGAATCCCCGGGACACTGCCCGCCAGGCGGGAGCGACGAGAGAGATGGTCGAACCGGTGTTGTCGCATTCGCGCCGCGCCTAGGCGACCGAAGCTGACCCGGTCAGTGTACCCGACCCACGCATCGCCAATGGCGTCATGCGAGCAGGGCGGCGGATCGGGCCGTCAGCCGTCGGCGAGCCCCAGGCGGTACCGGCGGTAGCGTCGGTGCGAGCATTGCGCTCGGATTTCAGCTCGCCGGAGGGGGTGGGGAGAAAGCATGCCGGTTGCGTCCACCGATCTCGGTCCCGTGCTCGTCACCGGCGCGTCGGGATTCATCGGCTCGGCGGTGGTCCGCGCCCTGCTCGACCGCGGTGTTGAGGTCCGTGCCCTCATCGAGCCCGGGCGGGACGACGACAACCTCGCCGGTCTGGCCGTCGAGCGAGTCGTCGGCGACATTCGGGACTCCGCCACGGTCGACGAGGCGGTCGACGGGATCTCGACGGTCTTTCACCTCGCCGCGGTCTATCGCTTCTGGGCCGCCGACCCGGACCTGTTCTACGACGTGAACGTCGGCGGCACGATGAACGTCCTGCGCGCCGCGACGCGATCGAACTGCCGCCGGCTCGTCTACACGAGCACGGTCGCGACGCTCGGCGTCACCGAGAACGGCAGACCCGCCTCCGAGCAGTCACTCGTGCACTTCGAGCACCTCTTCGGCCACTACAAGCGATCGAAATACCTCGCCGAGCACGAGGTCCTGCGCGCCGGCGCAAGCGGCCTCCCCGTCGTGCTGGTGCATCCGACCTTCCCCGTCGGCGAGGGCGATGGTGCGCCCACGCCGACCGGCCGCACGATCGTCGAGTTCCTGAACGGCCGCATTCCCGCCTACGTCGACACGGCGCTCAACGTCGTGCACGTCGACGACGTCGCCCGCGGCCACGTGCTGGCCGCCGAGACCGGCCGCCCGGGCCACAGCTACATCCTGGGGGGCGAGAACATGTCGTTGCGGGAGATGCTGTCGACGCTCGCCGACATCTGCGGTTTGGCGGCTCCCCGAATCCGGCTGCATCCTCGAGTCGTGCTGCCGATCGTGCTGACCGCCGAATGGGCCGAGGCCGCCGTGCTCCGACGCGAGCCCACCCTCCCGTCCGAGCCGGTCCGCATGGCGACGACCCGCATGGAGTACGACGACAGCCGGGCGCGCACGGAGCTCGGGTACTCGAGCATCCCTGCCCGCGACGCCCTCGTGCGCGCGGTGCGGTGGTACCTCGAGCACGGATTCGTCAAGCCCGCCCGCGCCGAGCGCATTCGCCGGGCTCCGGAGCTCGCGCCCGAGCGCGACCGGTCGGACGACATCGACGACTCGTACGCCCGGGAGCGGCTCGCGCAATGACGGCGCTGCGACACGGGCTCGACGACTCCTCACCGGGCGCGCCGGACGCGGCGAGCACTCCGAGCCCGGCCATGAGCAGCGACGGCTTCGATCTCGGCGGGCTGCTCGCCGAGCGCCGGCATGAGGCGTTCGCGCTGCACGAGCGCTACATCAATCCGCAGATGCCGCGCGTGCTCCGCACGCTCGGCTTCGATCGCGAGTGGGTCCGGGCCGAAGGTCCGTATCTCTTCGACCGCGAGGGCAACGCGTACCTCGACTTCCTCGCCGGGTTCGGCGTGTTCGCCCTCGGCCGGTGCCATCCCGTGATCGAGCGGGCCCTGCAGGATGCGATGGACGCCGATCTGCCGAACCTCGTGCAGATGGACTGCCCGCCGCTCGCCGGGCTGCTCGCCGAAGCGCTCGTCGCCCGCATGCCCGACGACGCGTATCGATGCTTCTTCACGAACAGCGGAGCCGAGTCCATCGAGACGGTGCTCAAGTTCGCACGCAGCGCGACCGGCCGTTCGCGGATCCTGTTCGCCGACCACGCGTTCCACGGCCTGACCACGGGCGCCCTCTCGCTCAACGGAGGGCGCGAGTTCCGACATGGGTTCGGTGACCTGCTCCCCGGCTGCCAGAGCGTCGCCTTCGGCGACCTCGACGCGCTCCGTCGCGAGCTGGAAGCCGGCGACGTCGCCGCGTTCGTCGTCGAGCCGATCCAAGGCAAGGGCGTTTTCGTCGCGCCCGAGGACTATCTGCGCGAAGCCGCCGACCTGTGCCACCGGCACGGCGCGCTCCTCGCCGTCGACGAGGTCCAGACCGGGATCGGACGTACCGGCACGTTCTTCGCCTTCGAGCAGTGGGGCGTCGTCCCCGACATCGTCACGGTGGCCAAGGCGCTGTCGGGCGGATACGTCCCCGTCGGCGCCGTCATCGCCCGAGCGCACGTCGTCGAAGCGGTCTTCGACAAGATGGATCGCGCCGTGGTGCACAGCACCACGTTCGGCCAGAACGTGCTGGCGATGACCGCCGGCCTCGCCACGTTGCACACGATCGACGCCGAGCACATCGTCGAACGCGCTGCAAAGCGAGGGGCCCGGCTGCTCTCCGGCCTCCAGGCGCTCGAGGACCGGCACGAGGTCGTACACGAGGTCAGAGGCCGCGGCCTCATGATCGGAATCGAGTTCCACAGGCCGCGGTCGCGACGCCTGCGGGCGCAGTGGAGGGTCCTGGAGACGATGCGCACCGGGCTCTTCACCCAGCTCGTCGTCGTGCCGCTCTTCCGGGACCATCGCATCCTCACCCAGGTCGCGGGCGACAACCAGAACATCCTCAAGATCCTCCCGCCGCTGATCGTCACCGACGAGCAGGCGGATTCCTTCGTCGACGCGCTCGATGCCGTCCTGACCAAGCTCGAGCGATCGCTGGGCCTGCTCTTCGGCGTGGGTCGGTCGCTCGCGATCCCGGCGATCAGAAAAGGGCGGTAGCGCATGACCGACAAGTCGGCGTTCACGGACGAGGAGTGGAAGGAGCTCACGGAGGCGCCGCTGCTCGTGACGCTGGCGTTGTTCGCGGCGGGTGAGCACGGGCCGATCTCGATGGTCAAGGAGGCGAGCGCGAGCGCCCGCACCATCTCCCATCCGCCCGCCGGCGGTCCCGCCGACGAGCTCATCGCCGAGATCGCCAAGGAGGCCGAGGGCAAGGAAGCGCGCCACAACGCCCGTCAGCATCAGGTGGCGAACCTCGAGCAAGTCGTCGAAGCGTCGCTCGCCGACCTCGGCGGGGCGGCGACTGCGTTGCGCAAGCTCCCGAACGACGAAGCCGCGCAAGTCGGCCGCTGGTTCGTCGACATCGCCAAGGCGGTCGCGGCGGCCGCGAAGACCGTCACCCCGGCCGAGCAGGAGACGATCGACAAGATCGCGGCGCTGTTCGAGATCCCGTCGACGTGAACATCGACCTGCTCGACCCGGCGTCGTTCGCCGACGGCCAGCCGCACGAGCAGTTCCGCTGGCTGCGCGAGAACGCACCCGTCTACCGGCATCCCGAGCCGGACGGTGCCGGGTTCTGGGCCGTCACCCGGTACGACGACGTGAAGGACGTCGGGCGCGACCCGGAGCACTACTCGTCGATGCCGACGATCCTCATCCCAGATATCGCGGGCATCGACTTCGGCGACCACCAGATGATGATCACGTCGGATCCGCCGCGCCACACGCGACTGCGGCGCATCATCAACAGCCAGTTCACGCCCCGCTCGGCGGAAGCACTGCGGCTGCGCATCGAGGAGCTCGCGGCCGAGATCATCGACAGCGTGATCGAGCGGGGCGAGTGCGACGCCGTCATCGACATCGCCGGCGAGATGCCCTCGTTCGTGATCGCCGAGCTGCTCGGCATCCCGCTCGACGACGGGCGCCAGCTCTACCACCTGACCGAGACCATCCACGCCGCGCCCGAGTCCGTGCCCGAAGGCGCCGGGCTCACAGCGGTGATCGAGATGTTCAACTACGCGCGCCAGGTGGCCGAAGCGAAGCGCGCGCAGCCGAGCGACGACCTGGCGAGCCGGATCCTCGGCGCCGAGGTCGACGGCGAGCGCCTCGACGACATCGACTTCAACCTCTTCTTCCTGCTGCTGATCGACGCCGGTGGCGACACCACCCGCAACCTCGTGGGCGGCGGGCTGGTCGCGCTGTTCGACCATCCCGACGAGCGCCGACGTCTCCAGGACGATCTCGACGGCATGCTCCCGAGCGCGGTCGACGAGATGCTGCGCTGGGTGAGCCCGGTGGTCTACATGCGCCGCACCGCGACGCAGGACTGCGAGCTCGCGGACGTACCGATCGCGTCCGGCGACAAGGTCGTCATGTACTACGGCTCTGCCAACCGCGACGAGCGCGCGTTCGTCGAGCCCGAGCACTTCGACGTCGGACGCGCGCCGAACGACCAGATCGCGTTCGGTGGCGGCGGACCGCACTTCTGCCTCGGCTCGCACATCGCCCGCGTCGAGATCCAGGCACTACTGCGGGAGCTGCTCACGCGACTGCCCGACATCTCCCCCGCCGGCCCCGCCGAGTGGCTGGCGTCGAACTTCATCTCCGGCCCCAAGCACCTGCCCGTGCAGTTCACACCCGCCCGGCACGCCACGGCCTGACCGGACCGCGGGCGAAGCTCCGCGCAACCGCTCGGCGACGGTGGTCATAGGCCGAGATTGCGCCCGAGTGCTCCAGCGGAGCGAGGACCGTTGGACTACGCCGAGAATCGCACGCCGTCGTCGTCGAGGTTGATCGTCATGCCTTCGTTGGCGAGGCGGACCTGCTCGCCGGGGCCATCCCAGCGGCTTCGGGCTTCAGCGAGGAGCACGTCAAGATCGTCGTCGACGTGATACGGATCGTGATGGAACAGCACCACCGAGCCGACTCCGGCTTTGCTGGCGAATCCCATGACGTGCTCGATGCACGAGTGACCCCACCCGATGTGCTGCGGGGTACTCGTGATCGCTGTATTGCGCATCGTGGAATAACACGTCGGCGCCATGCGCGATGTCGTGGCCGCTGATCCACTCCGTGGACTCATCGGAGAGATGGACCCCGATCGATGGTTCGTGATCCGGGAGGTAGACCAGTGTCCGTCCACCTTCCTCGATTCGGTAACCCACGGTCGGTCCCTGGTGCGTGACCTTCCCTGCCCGAACGGTTGCGGAGCCGATCGTCAGGGCTTCCTCCGGCGCGTCGTGGAACGTGACCTGCGCCGGGATGTCCGCCAACCCGACCGGGAACAGCGGCGGCGACAGGTAGATCGAGATCCGGTCGGCGAGGCTCTGGACGGGCGATGCAGGCCCCCAGAGATGCACTTCGACGCCGGATCGGAACAGCGGACGGAAGAAGCCGAGCCCTTGGAGATGGTCGAGGTGCAGGTGCGTCAACAGGATGTGAATCTCGTCGACCGGGTCGCGATCGATTGCGACGCCGAGTGCGCGTATCCCGGTTCCGGCGTCGAGAACGAGCGTGGAGCCGCCATCCAACCGGACTTCGACGCAGGACGTGTTGCCGCCGTAGCGGAGCGTCTCGGGACCGGGAGCCGCCAGCGAACCGCGACAACCCCACACCCGCGCCTGCATCACGGATCGTCCGGAGGTGTTCGCACTTCCCAGAAGACGGTGAGCACGCCGTGCATGTCGTCTGCCGCACCGAAGAGCGGGTAAGCGGTCGCCTCGACGTGGCGGCGCACGCCGTCATAGGCCGTCGCCATGACCAACTTGTGCGCAGGTCGACGCTCGAAGAAGGCAATGCCGGCTGGCGTGTCGCGCCGGCGAAGTGGCGAACCATCGGAGTCCGAGAGCTCAAGCACCTCGCCGAACTCGAGGGCCGGGATTTCCCCCACCTCTGCAAACGGCCGTCCGATCAAGAGCTCAGCCGCCTCGTTGTAGAAGACCAGCGTTCCCACCGCGTCGATCAGGAACATCGGTGTGGCGAGGTTCGAACCGAGCTCCCGAGCGAGGATCAGCGGGAGGCTCTTCGGTTCCCCGGCGGAGGTCGCCACGCCGTCACGCTAGTGAACGCCGCCCCGAGCTGCTGCCCGGCCGGCGCGCTTTACGATGCGGTTGGCGGTCGCGCGACAGGGGAAGCGAATGAGCTACGACGAGGCCATCTTTCAGATGTATCTGGGCGAAGTGCCGATGTTCCAGGCGTGCTCCGAGGAGGAATTGAGTGCCGTTGCCTACCTTGCATCACCCCTCGCACTCGAAGCAGGCACCGCGATCGTGCGTGAAGGTGATGCCGGGGACGACTTCTACGTGCTGATGATGGGTACGGCGACGGTCAGCCGTCAGGGGCACGACGTGGGGAAGGTCGAGCCCGGGGACTTCTTCGGCGAGCTCGCACTGTTCGATCCCGCGCGCCGGAACGCCACGATTACCGCCGACGTCCCGGTCACCATGGCCGTACTGGAACGCGGCCGGTTCCAGACCGCGCTCGACGCGATCCCTGCCATTCGAGACGCGCTCCTGAAGGGCATGGCTCGGCGTCTCCACGAGGTGGACGCCAGAGTCTGACAGCTGCTTAGCGATTGTGCGGCGTGCGGCTCCGCGACCGGAGGGTCCGCGGGGCGGCCGGACCCACCCAGTAACCTGTGGAAATCCCAGTTCTTCCCGCCTTCTTTCGACGCGCGCGCACGCATGCGCCTTCGCGCCGCTTCCTCGCGGCGGGGGTTGTCGTCGCCGCTGCGCTCCTCGCTGCCGGCTGCATCCCTGCCGCCGATGGGTCGGGGTCGTTCAGCACCCACCACAACGACCCGTTCCTCACGTGCGTACGCCAGCACGAGTCGGGCGGCAACTACCAGGCCGTCTCGCCCGGCGGCGAGTACCGCGGGGCCTACCAGTTCCTGCAGAGCACGTGGGACGCGACCGCGAACCACATCGGCGCCAGAGATCTCGTCGGCGTCGACCCGATCACCCGGAGCTCGACGCAGCAGGACGACATGGCCTGGGAGCTCTACCAGTGGCAGGGCCCCGGACCGTGGGCCGGTTCCGGCTGCTGAGCGCGGCTTACGCTCTCGGAAGGTGGCGGCGACTTCACCGGGCCGGCTCGAACTGCACGTCGAAGTACTCCGCGTAGCGACGAGCCCGGTCACGCACGGCGCCGGCGTCGAGGCCCGTGTCGGCGAACGAGTACTCGTGAGACCCGTGCTTGTCGGCCCGGTTCTCGTCAAGAAAGTGACGCATGCGAGCTTCGGCGTTCGGTGTGAGCTCGGCGCCCAAGCGCTCGTAGATCGAACGGATGGTGCGGAACGGATCCGCCATGAACGCGCCGTAGTGCACGTCGACGACCTGGTCGGCCGAGATAATGCCTTCCTCGCGCGCGGTTACCGAGCGGTCGAGCGCCTCCAGGACGGGGTCTGCCCACTCGGCGGCGACGTCCGCCATCGAGACGCCGTCGCTCGCCGTCGCTTGCACGACGGCGAACAACGATGAGAGCGAGGCAATGATCCGCAACGGATCACGATGCGTCTGGACGATGAGCGCGTCCGGGTATTCGGCCAGCAGCGCGGGGAGAGCCCACAGGTGGGCGCCGGTCTTGAGGACCCAGCGGCCCCCGGGGTTGTGCCACTGGAGCAGCTGCAGGAACTGCCGGTGCCACCGGTACGCCGGCGCCATGTCGGCTTCGCTCGTCACCCAGCGGAGGTACGACGGCAGGCGGAACTGGCTGTTGAAGATCGCGCTGGCGAACTCGCCGCCCGTGATCACGATGCACTCCTGCCCCAGGCGCGCGCCCATTGGGTGCATCGACCGCAGCTCGGGGCGCATCTCGTAGGCGAGGTCGATCCCGGCCTGTGACTCGGCGATGCGCGGATCGGTCTCGTAGGTCGCCGCTTCCGGCGGCGGGCAGGGGTGGTCGACCTCCCACGTGCGCGGGACGCGGTTCGCCGGGTCCTGGCCGAAAAGGTCGTGCAGGATCGTCGAGCCGGTGCGACCCATGCCGATCATGACGATCGGCGGCGTGACGTCGCCCGCGCCGATCTCGGGATGGCGGCGATGCCAGTCGGTCACCTGCAGCCGGTTCGTCAGGTGCCCGAGCACGGCCATCGGCGCCGTCGCCTCGCCGACCTCGTTGAGACGCGCCTCGTTGTGCAGCCCGTCGGCGAGATGGTCGAGCCCGAGCCGGAACGTGTCGGCGCCGAAGTCGTCGAGGCCCGTCTGCTCGCACGCGGTCTCGATGAGCTGCTCGGTCGCGAAGCTCGCCGCCATCGGCGGGATGGTACGCGCGTGGGCTCCAGGCGCGAGATCAATCCTTTACACAGGCGGCCCCGTAGTTCCTAATGGCTCGCAAGCACAGCGAAAGGGGACAGGAATGCTCGACGAAACAGCAAGCGTGGGCACACGGATGGCGCGCCGTCCCCGAAGCCTGACTCGGAGGCCTCGCCTCTACGGGCTCGTCGCCTTGGGCGCCGCCGCGGTGATCGCGCTCGCGGCGTGCGGGGGCTCGAGTGACTCGACCTCGTCGAAGAAGACGACGACGACCAAGAAGTCGACCACGACGACGGCCAAGGGCGGATCGGCAACGGCCGTGGTCAAGACGGCCAGTACCTCACTCGGGACGATCGTGGTCACCAACGACGGAAAGACCGTGTACACGCTGACGAGCGGTGGGCAGCAAGTGCCGTGCTCGGGCGCGTGTCTGCAGGTCTGGCCGGCCGTGACGCTCCCGGCAGGAACGACGAAGGCGACCGGTACGGGGGTGAAGAACGTGGGCACGGCCGCGGGTGGACAGGTCACGATCAACGGCGCGCCCGTCTACACCTTCATGGGTGACGCCGGAGCGGGCACCACCAACGGCGAGGGCATCAACAGCTTCGGCGGCACCTGGAACGTAGTGAAGGCGAGCGGCGGCAGCAGCGGTGCGGGTGGATCGACCGCCACGACGACCGCCACGACGACGATGGGCAGCGGCTCGGGGTACTAACGCTCGTCGCGAACTCAGCTCGGCGCTGGGTGTTCGGGGCTGCCGGTCGCCGGTAGGTTCCCCTCGTGGACGCCGACGTGTGCGTGGTCGGTGCCGGCTACGCCGGGCTCACCGCCGCTCGGCGTATGAAGCAGGCCGGCGCCACGGCGATCGTGCTCGAGGCGCGCGATCGCGTGGCGGGCCGGGTCTGGACCCGACCCGCGCCGGACGGCACCCCCGTCGACATCGGCGGCACCTGGCTCGGCCCGGGTCAGGACCACGCCTATGCGCTGGCCGCCGAGCTGGGCGTCACCACCTATCCCACGTGGAACGAGGGCGAGACCGTCTTCGCGGGGCGGGACGCGGTGAAGCGCTTCGGCGGGCTCATCCCGCCGATCAATCCGATCGCGCTCGCCAGCCTGTCGCTCGGGATGGCGCGCCTCGACGCGATGGCGAAGCGCGTGCCGCTCGACGAGCCGTGGACCGCGCCGCGGGCGAAGGCGTGGGACGCCCGCAGCGCCGCGCACTGGATCGACACCGCCACGGTGCCGGCGCGCGACGGGCAGGGTCTGCTCGCCGCCGCCGTCCGCGGCCTCTTCAACTGCGACCCCGCGGAGGTGTCGCTGCTCCACGTCCTCTACCTCATCCGGTCGGCGAACGGGCTCAATCACCTGCTGTCGGTCGAGGGCGGCTACCAGCAGGACCGCGTGACGGGTGGAGCGCAGACGATGGCCGACCGCATCGCCGCCGAGCTCGGCGACGCGCTGATGCTGGAGCGGCCGGTGCGTGAGATCACCCAGGACGACGGCGGCGTGGTGGTGCGCGGCGACGGCGTCGAGGTGCGTGCCGGGCGTGTGATCGTCGCGATCCCGCCCACGCTGTCGGGCCATCTGACCTACGAGCCGCAGCTCCCTGTCGACCGGGCGCTGCTCGTGCAGAGCATGCCGGCGGGATCGATCCTCAAGGTCTCGGTGATGTACGAGGAGCCGTTCTGGCGGACGGACGGCCTCAACGGCCAGTCGGTCGCGACCACGTCGCCGATCGAGATGACGTTGGACGCCTCGCCGCGTTCTGGGGTTCCCGGCGTGCTCGCCGCGTTCGGCTTCGGCCCGTTTGCACGAACGCTCGGCGCCCTCGATCCCGACGAGCGACGCCGTTTCGTGCTCGACGCGCTCATCACCTGCTTCGGGCCTCGCGCCGCGCAACCGGTCCATTACGAGGAGATCGACTGGGCCGAGGAGCGGTGGACGCGCGGCTGTTTCATGGCGCACATGCCGCCGGGCGTGATCACGCAGTTCGGACGGGCGCTGCGGGCGCCCGTCGGGCGCATCCACTGGGCCGGCAGCGAGACGGCCACCGTGTCGCACGGCAGCATCGACGGCGCGATCCGGTCGGGTGAGCGCGCGGCCGCCGAGGTGCTGGCGGCGGACTGAGACTCGGCGACCATCCACCAATCGCGCCCCGCGCTGGTTACTTTGCAACGATGCCGCGACGAGGCACGGCCCTCCGCGCTCGCGCCATCGAGTGGTGGCGACAGGGCCAAGCCGACCCGGAGAAGCGCGACTTCCGCCGCATCGGCGTCGTCGCCTTCGGCGTCGTCGGCGCCTCCGTGATCCTGGCCAAGGTCACCCAGGAGACGCCCGTGGCCGGGTACGTCAGGGCCTTCGCGATCACGATGTTCGGGCTCGCCACGATCGCGCTGCTTGTCGTCGTCCTCCTGATGGGCGAGGAGATGGTCGACGCGATGGACGAGACGGACCCAATGCGCGTGCGCCACGGCGGCGCCTACGGCCCCCGCGTCAAGCGGTTCTTCCGGGACCTCCGGAGCGCGAGCCGGGCGTGGATCAAATCGCGGCCTGCCAAGGTCGCCGCGCTGCGCCACGACCTCACGCGCGACTCCCTGGCACGACTGGCCGCCGCGTCGGGAGCAGCGCTGGGCGGCATCCCACCCGCCGACGCCCCTCCGCCCGAGGGAGCCGGTCGGCTCGCGCGGCCCGAGAGCGCGCCGCCTCCGCCGCCCGAGGAGGAGCCGGCGGCGCCCGACGCGCAGACGGGTGCGCTGGCAGAGCCGTCCCCGGCGGCACGCCGGGTGGCGGCCTCGCGAGCGGCCGCACGGTCGTCGCGATCCGGACAGCCGGTGGTCGCGCGACGGCCGATCAGGGTCCGATCAAGGCAGACGTCCCGGCCGACCAGGCGCTCCGCACGCGCCGTGCCGCGTGCCGGCCGCACGAGCAACGCGGGCGGTCGATCGACACCCTGACGCGGCGGCGGCGGAGACACGTCATCTACCGTGTCGCCGATGAGCACAACCGAGCCGACCCGTCCGCAGACTCCGCGTATCCCGCCGCTCCGGGACGAGGAGACCGACGAGCAGACGAGCGCCCTCCTCGAGGAGGTCCGGCTGCCGAACGCCGAGGCCGTCAACATCTTCGCCACGCTCGTGCGTTATCCCGGCCTCTATCGCCGCTGGATGCCCTTCGCGGGCAAGCTGCTCGCCGGCAAGCTGCCCGCACGTGATCGCGAGCTCCTGATCCTGCGCTCGGCGTGGCGCTGCGCGTCGTCGTACGAGTGGGGGCAGCACGTGCGGCTTGCGAAGCAGGCCGGGATATCCGCTGAGGAGATCGACCGCATCGCCACCGGCCCCGACACGCCCGGATGGGAACCGTTCGACCGGACACTTCTCACCGCCGTCGACGAGCTCCACGACGACGCGTGCCTCACCGACGCCACGTGGGCGACGCTCGCCTCTCGTTACGACGAGCGGCAGATGATCGAGCTGCCCATGCTCGTTGGCCAGTACCACATGCTCGCCTTCGCACTGAACTCGCTGGGCGTGCAACGCGAGCCGGGCGTCCCCGGCCTCCCCGCGTAGGGCATGGACGCGGAGCTGCCCGACGAGGCCGCCGGCCGGGCGCCGGGCCGGGGCCGACTCGAGGGGCGGCGCGTGCTGGTCATCGGCGCCGGCACGCGCCACACCGACGATCCGGACGCGCCGATCGGCAACGGGCGCGCCATCGCCACGCTCGCGGCCCGGGAAGGTGCGATGGTCGCGTGCGCCGACCGCGACGAGTCCGCCGCGCTCGCGACGGCCGAGCTGATCGTGGGCAACGGCGGAAGTGCCGAGGTCCTCGTGGCCGACGTCTCCCGCCCCGAGGACTGCGCCGCCGTCGCCGCCGGCGCCGAGGCGCGCCTGGGCGCGCTCGACGGACTCGTGCTGAACGTCGGCATCGGCGAGGGCCGGCGACTCGAGGGCACGAGCGTGGAGGACTGGGACAAGACCTTCGCCGTCAACGTGCGGGCGCACTTCCTCGTGTGCCAGGCGGCCGTGCCCAACCTGGCCGACGGCGCGGCCGTGGTGTTCATCAGCTCGATCGCCGGCATCACGCCCGGCAGCAGCCTGCCCGCGTACGACACGTCGAAGGCGGCGCTCGGCGGGCTGTGCCGGCACGTCGCGCACGAAGGTGCGCGCCGCGGGATCCGAGCCAACGTCGTGGCGCCCGGGCTCATGGACACGCCCATCGGCCGGGCCGCGTCCGCAGGGCGGCCGTCGCGGAACCGCACGCCCGTGCCGCTGCAACGCCAGGGCACCGCATGGGAGATCGCCTACGCGACGGTGTTCCTGCTCTCCAACGAGGCGAGCTACATCACCGGCCAGACGCTGGTGGTCGACGGCGGGCTCACCGCGCTCCGTTAGTCGTCGGACGCGGGCTTGCCGGCCCGGTGCGCTTCGATCTCGGCCTGGAGCTGTTGCAGCGCCGACAGGAAATGGCGGCGGGCTTGGTCCGCGTACGGGTTGCTGATCTGGCTCGTGTCGAACATGTCGACCGTGTGCTGCTGCTCGATGAACGCGATCTCGGCCAGCTTCTCGAACGAAGGGATGGCAAGGTCGTCCCGGTGCTTCAGCTCCAACACGTCGATCGACACGAGCGCGCGCGCGATGAAGAACGGCAAGGACTGCATGTACGCCATCGCACGGTCGTGCTCATCCGACGAGAGCGACACCACCTCCAGCCCGAGCTGCTCTTCCAGAAACTTCCGGAACGCCGCGGCCGCCGGACCTCGCTCGGCGGTCACGACTACTCGCAGGCCGGGCTCGATCCTTGTCATCGACGGCGGGCCGAACAACGGATGCGTGGCCAGCAGGTTGGCGTCGGGCGGCAGGATCTCCTCGAGAAGCTTGCCGGCCCGCTCCTTCGTCGAGACCACGTCCATCACCACGGTGTCGCGCCCGATTAGGTCTCGGATCTCCCGCAGGACGCCGCGCGAGCGCCGAGAACGGCACCGCGAGGACGACGACGTCGGCCGCCGCCACTTCGGCGAGCGGGGCCGGACTCGCGCCGTCGGTCGTGTGCTCGAGCTTGGCGTCGTCGGCGTCGTAGGCGAGGACCTTTCCGTGTCGCGCCAGCGAGGACGCGAGGAACTGCCCGAAGTGGCCGTAGCCGACGATGCCGAACGTCTCGAAGCGCATGACCTTGCGAGCGTATCCGGGGTGCCGTCGAAGGCCCCGACGGAATTCAGGCGTCGGGACGCCCGCGACCTCGACCTGCGTGCCGATGACTTCCGTGCCGGAGCTTTCTTCGACGTGCGCCGCTTCGTCGTGCGCGACCTCTTCGGACGTGCGCTTACGCGGTGCGCTTGTTCGCCGACGTGCGCTTTGCGGTCGCACGCTTGTGCCGGCGTGCGGCTGTTCGCGACGTGCGCTTTTTCGCCGGCGTGCGCTTGGTTGCCGTGCGCTTGGCGGCGGGTCGCTTCGTCGCCTTCTTGGTCGAATTCGTCGAGTTCCTGCGTGGCGTCCTGTTCGTCCGCGTCGCTCGCTTCTTGGCGGTGTTCTTGCGAGGCGCGGCCTTCCCGCGTGGTTCGTTTCTTCGCGGTCGTCTTGCGGGGACCGGTCTTCCTCGCGGTCGCGCTCCGCGCTCTCGAGTTGCTCGACCGCTTCTTCGTCCCACCTGCCTTCGCCCGCGTGGCGCGCTTCTTCGCGGGCGCCTTCCGGGGGCGGCCCTTCCTCGCCGGGGTCTTCCGGGCCCTCGAACTCCGCCGCTTCGATGCCCGGGCAGCCGCGTACGCCGCCCAAGGCTCCTCCTCGTACGGCGGTGGCGGTGTACCCGCGTACTCCGGCTGCAGCTCGTCGGCGCCGAAGGCGCGTCGTCCGGCGCGCCACGCGGCGATGATCACCGCGCCGAACCCGTAGGTAGCGAAGAAGAACCCGATGACGAACCCGAGGCCGGGCACGAGCGCGCCGAAGCGCAGGATCCCGAATCCGGCGAAGAACGCGCCGAGCCGTCCGCTCGTCCCGTTCCTGTGGACCATGAGCCGTCCGAAGATCAGCGCGCCGGCGACGTAGCCGAGTGGCCACAGCACGGCGAGTGTCCCGAGGACGGCCACGCCAAGGGGAATGCCGACGACGCTCGCCATCACGACCACGCCGAGGATGGGGGCGATGATCCCGAGAAAGAGCCCGAGGAAGAACGACGCCCAGACGCGGCGTCCGGCGACGACGACGGCGTCGGCGGCGCGCGGGAACAGCCACACGAAGAAAAGCCCCAGCACCGCCGTCGAAAGGGTGACGGCCACCCACAGCACCGCCAGGATGACCACGACGAATCCGGCGAAGAGGCTGTTGATGTCGAGCTTCTCCACGTGGCCCCGGACCGTCCCGCGAGCCGCGGTCGGGGCCGTGCGCGAGGTGACGTCACCACGAACGTCCGCGCCCGGCCGTATGGTCGCCTTCCCGTTGAGCACGGTGATGCTGCCGTCGACGCGCCCGCTGATGACTGCGTCGCCGTCCAGCACCAGCGTGTCGCCGGTGATGCGCCCGTCGACCCGGAGATCACCCCGGCCCACGTACACGGCGCCGTTCACGCGGCCGTCGATCCGGGCGGGCCCGTTGGCCGACACGGCCGGTCCGTCGACAGTCTCGCCGCTCGCCACGACGAGGCCGCCGGTCACGCTGATGCGGCGGCCTGCTCGTTTCCGCTGTCCTGGGCGCCGGCGGGTTGCACGCTCGCCAGTAGGAAGACGAAGACAACTGCTGTCGCCGCGAGGACTCGACAGCGCATGCAGCGATCGTAACCGTGAGGAACGCGCGCTTCGGGGATGCGCGCCCCGCCTTACGGTTGCGGTGACGTCACCGAAGCGTGTTCGCCGTCGTCGGAGCCCTCGATCGCGGAACCGAACGCGTCGGGCGCGGGGCCGCTTTCGGCCGTGCCGTCACGCCGGTTGCGCGCCCGCCACGCCACGTACACGGTGGCGACGACCGCGCTGGCCAGCACCACGCGCACGATCAGCGCGGCCCGGCCCGCTGTGCGGCGGCGGCGCCTGCGGTCCACCGGCGTGTCGACCGGCAACCGCTTCGCCGCCTCGGTGACACGGTGCTCGAGCTTCCGCTCGAGCTTCCGCGCCCGCTTCTTGGCCCCGCGGCCGACTCGCTTTCGCTCCTCGGCCACGACTTCCTGCGTCGTCGCAGCGAGCTTCTTCCCGGCCTGCTCGGCCAGCTCCTGCGCGTTCTCCACGTCCAACATCGCCACGGTGACCAGCTCCTCTCGAGAGGGAGACCCCGCGTGCATACCCCGAGCGGCCCGATTGATGCATTCCCTGCAGGCCGGTCCTCGTTTCGGGCCATTTGTTCGCTTGGGTTTGTGCGCCGATCGGCCCGGGCAGAGGCCCCGGGTCAGTTCGAACCGAAACGAAACGGAGGTGGCATGAACTTCATCCTGTGGCTCATCGCGGTGATCCTCGTCGTCGTGGGGATCGGCGCGCTCCTGCGACGCGAGATCATCTGGGGCGTGGTCCTCATCGTCGCGGGCCTGTTGGTCGGGCCGGGCGGCGTCAGCATCATTGCGTGACGGCGCGGTGGCGACTCGCCGGCGATCTTCTCGGAGGTGCTCGACGCGCTCGTCGAGGAGAAGCTCGCGGGCGAGGCGTTGCGCGGCCCGCGACGGCATGGGCCCGAGGACCTGCGGGGGGAACTCGAGCCACAGTGGGGCGGTCGACCGGCTGACGTGGCGGATCCGGCTCGCGTCGGCGTCGAGCTTCTCGAGGGCGTGGATCAGCGAGGACGGGTTGCGGGTGAACTGCACCGCGACCCGGTCTCCGCTCGACGCCCTGGTCGCGGAACGCCCAGACCTGGAGCGATTCCGCCAGCCGTCGTGGCACGACTCCGAGGATGGCCTTGAGGAAATTGTCGTCGTCGGGATCGTCCACCGCCGAGATCGCGCTGCTCGTGAGCGCGACGGCCCAGCTCGACAGGGCGACGTCCCAGCTGCGGATGCGGCTCACCTCGTACGCGAGGACGGCCTCGAGCTCGTCGCGGCTCAGCCGGTCACCGAGACCGGTCGTGATCCCGACCACCGTGTTGGACGGGCGCGTGCCCGACGCCGAACGAGTTCGGCGCAGGGTCGTCGATCACCGCGATGCGCGGGGGCGGCAGTCCGCTCGCGATCGGCGAGGCCCTCGAGGAGATTCTTGACCTCGGTCTGCTCGTCGGCCGCGATGATGCGCGCGCCTGTTTCCGCCAGCACCTTCTGTTCGAGGCCGCCGGCGCAGGAACGGGATGCGCACGAGGCCGACGAGAATGCCGATCACCGCGGACCCGACGGCGACGACGCCGATGCCGATCGCGAAGAACGGGAAGCGTGTCGGCGTCCGCGAAGGCGTCTCCACCTTGGAAAATGAGCGCCAATGCGATCCCGATCCCCAGTGCGATCGCCGCCATCACCACCGCGACGATGTAGTTGAGGGTCGCGAGCACGACGAGCGCTACGATCCGCAGCCCGTTGCGGCGTTCGAAGAGCTCGATCCTGTCGGTCACGGTGACCTGCTCGGAGGAACGCTTGGCGCGGTTTTGCTGGCGCTGACAGCCGCGGCGTGTGTGCCGCAGCGACAGCGCGGCGGCGTGTCCCGTGTGCGAAGCCCGTCGTCGCCCGCCGCGGGCCGGCGGTTCGTCGCCTCAACCTCGGCGACCGTGCGCGGGCTCAGCGCGTAGATGCGCCCGGATTCTTCAATGCGATGATGACCAATTGCGGCAGATGAATGGATCACTGCCGACCTCCCGGCGTCGGTCGATCTACGCGTACGGGCAGGGTGCTGTGGTTGTTCGGAGAACACCTGGACCGGCGTCCTGTGCCGGACGGCGGCATCCCGCCTGGCCCATGGCTCCAACACAACAGCGTGTTCGTGGCAGACCGGCGGCTGCGTCGATGTTGTCGGCTCGCCCGGCGCCGGTTGGCTCGACGATCCCGGGCTCGGGGATGATCTTCCTGCTGGCCGGCCGGCGGCGTCGTGCCCGGCGGGGCACACGGCCGCGCCATCGACGTCTTCGTCACCCTGTGTGCGGCGCACGGGGTCCTGCGCCTTCGACTCGGGCCGGTCGGCATGGACGTAGTGCAACTCCGAACCGCGTCCTATCTCGCGGTCGTCGGCGACGGCCGCTCCCCCCACCAGGAGCGGCTCTGGGGATCGTCGGTGGTCGCCGACGGCGGCTGGCTCTATCTCTTCGGGCGCGACTACACCGCTGGCCCCTCGACCTATCTCGCGCGTGTGCGCGCCCGCGACCTCCAGCGGCGACTTGCAGTTTCCGCAAAGCGGCCCTCGCTCTGGAGCTGGGACCCGGGCCGGGCTGCGCCCGCGGTCACCGCCCTCGCTGTTCAACAACGTGTCGGTGGCGCGCCCCCGGAGGACGGGCTGCTGGCTCTGGCGATCGCCAAGGACCGCGCGTTCGATGCGCCGCTCTCATCGGTTCGGTCCGCTCGCCGCGCCGAAGGCCCCGGGTGGGCGGCCTGACCGGACCGCTCGTTCGCTGCACCCACCTCGCGGCCGGCCCGACGAGTTCACGTACCTCGCCGCCAGCCACCCCGAGATCCGTTCTCGCGGGACAAGCGGCTGCTGGTGAGCTGGAACCTCAACATTCGCGCCGCTGACCTCTACCACCTCGTCTGACCCGTCGTCGCTACGTACGGCCCCCGGTTCGCGGCCATCCGGATCCCTGCAGCCGGCACCGCTAACGTCGGCATGAGTGGTCCGTACAATGCCCGGATGTCGCGCTGCTGTGGGCTGTGACGTCGCGCGGGCGAGCGATGTCCGTCGCGACCCCCGGCGTCGCGGCCGGGTTCGTCGTGGCGTGGTTCGCGCCCTGGCAGCTGTCGACCCTGATCGGGTGGGACGTGGCGGCCGCGTTGTACGCCGTCTGGGTCTGGTCCACCGCCGGCTTGTTCACGCCGGCCGAGACACGGGGGTTCGCGACCCGGGAGGACAACAGCCACGTGTCGGCGCAGCTGCTGGTGCTCGGCGCCCGTGTGTGAGCCTGGTGGGTGTGGGGTTCGACCTCCTCAAGGCCAGTGAAGCCGGAACCGGCAGCGGTGACATCGCGCTCGTCTCGGCCGTCGCGGCGACAGGGGTCCTGTCGTGGGCGACGGTGCACACCGTGTATGCGTTGCGGTACGCGCACGAGTACTACGCCCGACCGCCGGTCGGTGGCATCGACTTCAAGTCGGGACCGGACTACGAGCCGGATACCGGGACTTCGCGTACGTCGCCTTCGGGATCGGCATGACGTTCCAGGTCGCCGACACGGACATCAACGAAAAAGCTCCGACGCCCCGTCCTGCTCCACTCGCTCTTGGGGTATCTGTTCGGCGCGGTGATCCTCGCCGTGACCATCGACGTCGTCGCGGCGATCTTCCAATAGCGTCAACGCCCGTGTCGGAACACGTGCACCAACACGTGCCCGAGGAGCTGCAGGAACCGTGGCACGCGGGCACGGGCCGGGAGCGAATCTTCGAGGTCCTGGCGATCGTCCCTGCTGTCGGCGGCGGCGATCGGGACGGCGTGGAGCGGCTATCAGGCCGCCCGCTGGAGCGGCCGGGAGGCGCACAGTCTTCGCCCTGGCCGAAGGAACGCACGCGAAAAGTCGACGCGAGAGGTGGTCAGCGCCGGCGAAGCCCGCGTCCAGGACCTCGCCGACTTCGAGCGGTGGCTCGATCTCGAGACCACGGGCGACCAGGCCGTCGCCGACCTCCACGCCGGCGATATCTCCAGGGCGCGCTCCGCACCGCGTTCGGCGTGGCTGGCACAGGATCCGCTCAACAACCCGAACACGATCCCCACGCCGCTGAAGATGCCCCAGTACCACCAGGCCGAGGCCGAGCATGCCGCCCAACTCGAGACGACCGCAGACCAGCTCGTCGAGGACCGCCCACGGCGCGGGACCCGCCGACGAATACGTCCTGAACAGTGTTCTTCGCCTCGGTGCTGTTCTTCGCCGGGATCTCGCTGCGGATCTCGGGAACGACTGCGCATCGGCATCCTCAGGCTGGGCGTCGCGTTCCTCCTCTACGGGGTCGTGCAGATCATCCTGCTCCCGACGCTGTGGTGAGCCGCGCCGGTGGCGCACCAGCGATCTCGCGGCGACGCGAGGCGTCCGGATGAGTAGTGTCGGCACCAGCTCCGGCAGGGGGGAAAGAGCGCCGTGGAGCGGTTCTGGAGATCATCGCCGTCGAGCTCGGCAAGCACGCCGGGCTCGTGTCGGTCATCGGCCTGCTCGTCACGCTCGTCCTCGGCTTCGGCATCACGCAACTCGAGTTCGCCACCGGCCAGGACAGCTACCTCAACAAGAGCGACCAGGTCTACAAGGACAACGTCGCCTACCAGGACCTGTTCGGCGGCCAGGCGATGCTCACGCTCGTCACGATGGACGAGGGCCACACGGTCGACGAGCTGTTCACGCCGGAGAACCTCGCGCAAGTGGCAGCGCCGTCGAGGACGAGCTGGCGCAAGCGGCAAGGCGATCGTCGGCGTCGTCAGCCCCGCTCACCGCTCTGGAGTTCAACGACAGCCTCGTGCAGAGCCCGACGGGCAACCCGACCGAGAGCGTCGCCGGCAAGGCGCTGCTGGCCGCGCACGGCGACGGGACCCAGTCCCCCGAGGGCCAGGCGGCGCGCAGCGCCGACGCCGGCGACGACGCTCGCAGCGGCTCAACGCGGTCCCGCCGGCGAGCGCACGCTCGACAACCCCGAGTGGGTCGACTTCCTCCTCTACGACAACGAGGGCGAGATCCGCAAGGCGCTGCGCTCCGTTCTTCCCCGACGACACGCACGCGCAGATCGTCGATGCGGCTCGCCGGCAACGCGTCGATCGAGGACGAGGGCGCCGCGTCGGACTGGTCATCGCGGCAGCGGCGAAGCCTCGAGTTCGCCAACGCGATCGGTCGTCACGACCGGCGCGCCGGTGCTGCTGAAGGACATCAACGACTACCTCACCGGCGGCATGCTGACGCTCGGCGCGCATCGCCGTCGCGATCATGGTCGTGATCCTGCTCGTGCTGTTCGACGTGCGGTGGCGGCTGCTGCCGCTGGGCGTCATCCTCATCGGCGTCGTCTGGGCGTTCGGGCTCGCCGGCTACCTCGGCATCCCGCTGACGATCGTCACCATCGCCGGCCTGCCGGTGATGCTCGGCGATCGGCATCGACTACGCGATCCAGATGCACGCGCGCGTCGAGGAGGAGGTGGTCATCGACCGGGCCGAGCACCCGATCCAGGAGACCGCCCGCAACCTCGGCCCGGCGCTGCTCGTCGTCACGTTCGACGCCATCTTCGCCTTCGCCGCGCTGCGCTTCGCCAAGGTGCCGATGATCCGCGAGTTCGGCCTGCTGCTCGCGGTCGGCATCGCCGCCATCTGCCTGTGCAGCATCATCGTCCCGCTCGCCGTCCTCGGCATCCGCGAGTACAAGTCGCCGACCAAGGGCAGGGACTTCCGCGAGGGCCCGCTCGGCCGGCTCGTCGTCTGGCTCGGCGCGCTGCCCGCGCGGCGTCGCCGTCCCGCTCGCGGTCGCCAGCGTCGTCATCTTCGTCGGCGGGATCCTGGTCGAGGACAAGCTCGACGCTGCAGACCGACCCGATCCAGTGGGTCAACCAGGACTCGCAGGTGATCAAGGACCTCCACACGCTCGACGCGCGAGACGGGCTCGTCGAGCGAGCTCGGGGTGTTCGTGCAGTCCGACGACGTGTTCGACGACGAGACCGTCGAGTTCGTGGACGACTTCACGCACCGAGCAGCTCGACGAGCACCCCGACGACGCTGCTCACCGGCGTCGAGCATCGTCACGACCGTCGAGCGACTCTGAACGACGTGCCCGGCGCGCGCGACGTCGCCCCGACCGGCGAAGAGGTGCGGGCCGCCGTACGACGTCGCGCCCGAGGACGTCCAGCTCTCGACGGTCAGCAGCGACGGCGACGCGCTCAACCTCATGTTCCGCACCGGGCCCGGCGTCGCTCGAGCGAGCGGGCCGCGGTCGTGCGCGAGATCCGCGACGACACGTCGACCCGCCGGAGGGCATCACGCGCGACGCCGTCGGGGCTCGCGGTCGTCGGCGTCGGCCTGCTCGACAACCTCGAGGCCAACCGCATCCTGCTCACCTACCTCGCGATCCTGTTCGTGTTCCTGTTCCTCGCGGTCCGGCTGCGCAGCGTCGATCCGCTCGCTGCTGTCGCTCGTGCCGGTGCTGATCGCGGTGGGCACCGCGTCGCTCGTCGCCTGCGCGTTCAGCCTCAAGCTGAGCCCGATGACCGCGGTCGGCGGCCCGCTCGTGGTCGCCGCGTGCACCGAGTTCACGTCGCTGATCCTGCTGCGGTTCGTGGAGGAGCGGCGGCGCGGGCTCGACCCGAGGAGGCGGTCGACGTCGCCGCGTCGCGCACCGGCCGGGCGTTCATCGTGTCGGCGCTCACCGCGATCGCCGGCGTCGCGGTGCATCGCCACGTCGTCGCTGCCGCTGCTGCGCGACTTCGGCATCATCGTGGCCATGAACGTCGCCGTCGCGCTGCTCAGCGCGCTCGTCGTGCTGCCGCCGATGCTGGTGTGGGCCGACCGCGCAACTGGGTGTCGCGCGGGCTGGTGAAGCAGGAGATCCTGGACCGCACCGCGGCCGGCGAACCCCCGATGCCCGCACCCGCACCGGCCCCGTCATAGGTAACTCCCGACCGGGCTCCCCCGGGGAGGGACGCGCCGGCCGGATGTGAGAGCGGTTCACATGTTCGTCTCACTCCCATCGAGGGCGCAGATCGGCATGCTGCGAAAAACCCCGATCCGACAGCGGAGGAAACGATGAAGAAGCGAACGATCGTGACGACCGTGGGCGCGGCCGTCCTGGCGTGCGGCATCGCCGGTGGCGCAGTGGCGGTCGCAAGCAACGGTGGAGACGAGGAAGGCGGCGCGACCGGCCCCGACGCCGACCGGGCCGTGGCGGCCGCGCTCGTCGAGACCGGCGCCACCAAGGCCAACGCGGTGGAGCGCGACTCCGAGGACGGAGCGGTCTGGGAGGTCGAAGTGACCAAGGCCGACGGGTCGACGGTCGACGTTCGACTCGACACCGACATGCACGTGGTCAAGGCCGAACCCGACTCCGAGGGCTGACCGGCCGGCGGACCCGCACCGGCCAGCGCCGGGCGCTCACATCGAGCTCACATGAACACCCGCCTACGGTCGGGCGGTGCGGGTCCTGGTGGTGGAGGACGAGCCCCGGATGGCGACGCTGCTCCAGCGTGGTCTCCGGGAAGAGGGCTACGCCGTCGATGTCGCCCACGACGGCACCGACGGGCTCTGGCTCGGCACCGAGCAGGACTACGACGCCATCGTCCTCGACGTGATGCTCCCCGGCATCGACGGCTTCGAAGTCTGCCGGCGTCTGCGGGCCGCCGATCGCTGGGCCCCGATCCTGCTGCTGACGGCCCGGCTCGCAGTCGAGGATCGCGTGCACGGACTCGATGCCGGGGCCGACGACTACTTGACCAAGCCGTTCAGCTTCGCCGAGCTCGCAGCCCACGTCCGGGCACTCGTCCGGCGTCAGTCGGGGGCCCGCCCGGTGCTGCTCCAGGTTGGCGACCTGCGCGTCGATCCGGCGACGCACCTGGTGTCGCGCGGCGAGGTCGAGATCCCGCTCTCGCCGAAGGAGATGGCGCTCCTCGAGCTGCTCGTACGGCACACGGGAGAAGTCGTGACGCGGACGCGAATCCTCGACCACGTATGGGACTTCGCCTATGACGGAACGTCGAACGTCGTCGATCAGTACGTCGCGTATCTCCGGAAGAAGATCGATCGGCCGTTCGGACGCAACGACATCGAGACCATCCGGGGCGTCGGGTACCGGCTCCCGTGAGCGAAGCGGCTGAGTCGTGCCGATCCGCGTCGACTCGCACTCTCCTTCGCTGTGATCACGCTCGTGCTCGTCGTGGTCGGAGGAGTGCTGTTCGCACGCTCGTTCCACGGTGGCGTGGAGTCGTCGCTCGCTCCCGGTCTGCGTAGCCAGGCGGGCGCGCTGTCACGCGATGTGCGCGCCGGATCCCGGACCTTCGACCGGAGCGCGCTGACGCCCACCGACGTCGTCGCACAGATCTTCGAGCCCGATGGCACGGTCGTCGCGACGACGCCGGAGGCCGGCCCGCGCCCGTCGTCCCACCCGCGGTGATCCGCTCGGCACACGACGGGCGCGTCTACACGAACACGACCGTGTCAAACGGCCGTGATCGGGAACCGTTCCGGGTGCTGGCCTCGCCCGTGTCGACCAGCGACGGGCGCCTGATCGTCGTCGTCGCAACCTCGCTCGAGCCGACCGACGCAGCCGTCAGCAGGGTGGACCGCGGTCTGGTGACCGGCGGCGCGATCGCGGTGGTCGTGGCCGGCGTCGGCGGCTGGCTGCTCGCCGGCGCCGCCCTGCGCCCGGTCGACCGGATGCGGCGAGAAGTTGCGGACATCTCCGAGCACGACTCGTCCGCGGCGCTGCCGGTCCCGCGCACCCGCGACGAGATCGCGGCGCTGGCGACGACCCTCAACGCTCTCCTCGCTCGGCTTCAGGATGCGATCGATCGGCAACGAGCCTTCGTGGCGGACGCGAGTCATGAGCTGCGCACGCCCGTCGCAGTGCTCGAGGTCGAGCTCGAACTGGCGCAACGACCCGATCGCAGTCGCGCCGACCTCAGCGATGCGGTGGGTGAAGCGTCGCAGCAGACGGCGCGCTTGACCCGGCTCACCGACGAGCTGTTGTTCCTTGCCCGCGTCGACGAGCCGGTCTCGGATGAGCGTCATCTCCTTCCCATGCAACCGATCGTCGAGGAGGCAGCGGCCGACGTCGCGTCCGAGGCTGCGACCCGGGACGTTCGCATGGCCGTGGACGTGGACCCGGCCACGCAGGCACCTGTCGCTCCGGACGCTCTGCGGCGCGCCGTTCGCAACCTGGTCGCAAATGCCGTTCGCCATTCGCCGCCACACGCCGTGGTCACGGCCCGCGTCCGCACCGATGACGGCTCGGCGGTCATCGAGGTGCAGGACGAGGGCAGCGGTTTCCCGCCGGACTTCCTCCCTCACGCCTTCGAGCGCTTCCGGCGGGCCGACGAAGCCCGCGGCGCCGCCACCGGCGGGACCGGGCTGGGACTCGCGATCGTGCTCGCGGTCGCACCCGCGCGACGGCGGCACCGCGGAAGCCCGCAACCGGCCCGAAGGCGGCGCCTCAGTGAGCCTCCGCCTTCCGGCCGAACCGTAAGCCCATCAAGCAGCTGGGCTCGCGCCGGCGCACGGCTGAAATAGGCTCGACCGATGCTCGACACCGCGGTCCTCAGTCAGGCGCAGCGCGAGCAGTACCGGCGGAGCGGCTGGGTTGCCGTCCCGGGTCTCGTCGACTCGGAATGGCTCGAGCGGCTCCGCCGCGTGACGGATGAGTTCGTCGACGCGAGCCGCGAGCTCACCGAGTCGAACATCCTGTACGACCTCGACGTCGGGCATTCGGCCGACGAACCGCGGCTGCGCCGGCTGAGCTCTCCGACCGACCTGCACGAGACGTACTGGGAGTTCGCGTCGCAGTCGGTCATCACCGACGTGGCCGTCGATCTGCTCGGCCCCGACGTCAAGTTCCACCACTCGAAGCTCAACTTCAAGGCGCCGCGCGGCGGAGAGGAGGTCAAGTGGCACCAGGACATCCAGTTCTGGCCGCACACGAACTACGACCTGCTCACGATCGGCGTGTTCCTCGAGGACGTCGAGGCGGGCATGGGTGAGGTCGGGTTCGTCCCCGGCAGCCACGACGGGCCGCTCTTCGACCTCTACGACGAGGACGACCGGTGGGTCGGCGCGCTGCGTGACGGCGACGTCGAACGAGCCGGAGTGGATACGGCCGAGTACCCGATCGGGCCGGCCGGCACCATCACGGTGCACAACTGCCGCACGGTGCACGGGTCGGCGCCCAACCGGTCGGACCGGCCGCGGCCGCTGCTGCTCCAGACCTATGCCGCCGCCGACGCGTTCGCCTACACCGACCTCGTGAAGCAGTCACCCCATGGTGAAGAGCTGATCCGAGGGGAACCGGCGCGCTGGGCCCGGCACGACCCCCGCCCGTGCCTGATGCCGCCGACCGGCCCGTACCGTCCGATCTTCGCCGTGCAACAGGGCGAAGAGCGATAGCGGTTCGCGCCCGGACCCGTTCGAGCTCGCTCAGCCCGTCCAGTCGAGCACGAGCTCGGGCCCGCCCTCTGGAGGCGCGGTGAGGTCGACACCGCTGACGTCCTTGACCTGGGCGCGGAACCAGACGGCGAAGTCCGAGGAGTCCTGCGCCAACTCCGCGAAGGACTGCTCGGGATCGGGGCTCTCGAACCACACCAGCACGAAGGCGCTCCCGTCCGGGTTCTCCTGAAGCGACCACGTCTCTCGAGTGATCCCGCCCCGCTTCTGCGACTCGTCGTACCCCGAGCGGCGGGAGCCCATCGTTTCCTTGGCAAAGCTGCGAGCAGCGTCCACCTTGCCCGGCAGCACGGGAAACGCACCGTTGAAGACCGCCATCGTCCCTACCTCCTTGGCGCCAACCAGCCAGCCGATTGAACCAGAGCAGAGCGCCGGCTTCCAGGGGTCGGATCCCGACGTGTCGCGGAACCCGCGCTCAGCGTGGGGCCGTCAGGCGGGGGCGGCGCCGTCGAGGTGGTACTCCCAGCCGGGCTTCCATTCGAAGATCTCGTTGACGAGGTCCTCCAGCGGGACCCCGCCCACGTAGTGATCGAGACCCCACCGCGTCGCGACGTGACCGATGACGAGGACCCGTGTGTCGTCCCAGCGTGACGTCAGGTCTTCGAGGAAGCCGCCGACGCGTGTGATCGCCTGGCGCCAGCTCTCGCCGCCCGGGAACGGCTCGTCGATGTGCGCGGCTCGATCGCGTCCGTGCGCTTCGGCCGGATCGCCGTTGCGCTCGCCGTAGTCACACTCGCGCAGTCGCCAGTCGAGCAGGATCGGCGGACCTTCCGGGGCGAACGCGATGTCAGCGGTCTCCGCGGCGCGGCGAAGGTCGGAGCTGAACACGGCTGCGATCCCGTCGTCCCGTCGTCGTTCACCGAGCTCGCGGGCCTGCCGGCGTCCCCGGTCGGACAGGCGGCTGTGGCTCCAACCCGAGGCGACGCCGAGCTCGTTGTCCTCGCTGATGGCGTGCGTCTCGAAGACGATGGTGATCGCCATGGGCCGACTCTACGGGCCGTCACCCGACGCGCCGTTCCGCGCTAGCCGGGTCGTGCGGCTCCGACGGGGCTGCCGTACACGGCTTGGATCTTCACCACGTCGCCCGTGTGCGGGGCGGCGATCATCTGGCCACCGCCGATGTAGAGACCGACGTGCTCACTCCCGCCCGGTCCCCAGAACACGAGGTCGCCGGGCTGCATCGCGTTGAGCGGCACGTGCGGGAACATCGAGTACTGCGCGCCGGAGTAGTGCGGCATGCTCACGCCCGCCGCGCCCCAGGCCCGCATGGTGAGACCCGAGCAGTCGAAGCACGCCGGTCCGGCGCCGGCGTAGCAATACGGCTTGCCGAGCTGGGACCGCGCGTAGGCGATGGCAGTGCTCGCACCGCCGCCGTTGACCGGGACGTTGGCGCTGGGAGCGGGCCCGCCGCCCCCGCTCGCCCCGCTGCGCCCGGTGCTCGGCGCGGCGCCGCTCGTCCCGCTGCGCCCGGTGCTCGGCGCGGCGCCGCCGTCCCGCTGCGCCCGGTGCTCGGCGCGGCGCCGCCCGTCGTCGGCACGTTGGCCGCGGCGGCGGCCGCGTAGCGCTGCTGCGCCGCCGCGAGCTCGGCGGCTTCCTTGCGCGCCTGCTCCTCGGCGACGAGCTGCGCGATCTCGCCGTTGACCTGCGACAGCAGCTGCTCCTGCCTCGCATTGGCTGCCTCGACGCCGGCCTGCGCGTTCGCGATCGCGCGCTGCTCGTCCTGCGCGTCCGCCTGCGCCTGCTCCGCCTCCGCCTGCTGGTCGCGCAGCGCGCGTTCGGCGCGTCGCAGATCGTCCAAGAGCTTCGTGTCGTGCTTGCGCGGCCACCGCCCCGTACTTCGAGCTGGAGATGAGCGAGTTCGCGCTCGAGACGTCCAGCGAGGTCGGGCCCTGGCCGGCACCGCGGTACAGCTCTGCGCCGCGCTCGTTGACGAGGGTCCGGAGACGCGTGACCTCGGCCGCGGTGGCGTCGAGCTTCTGCTGGGCCTCGGCGGCGGCGGCCTGCGCCTGCTCGAGGCGGTACTGGGCGCCGTTGTACCGCTCGGACAGGGCGTCGAGCTGGGCGCCGTTGGCGTCGATCTCGCTCTGCAGCTGCTGCGCCTCCGCCCGCTTGTCGTCGATGGGATCGCCGTGGGCACGACCGGCCGAGATCAGCGGGACGAGGGCGACGACGAGCGCGAGCGCGGCGATCCAGGGGGCGTGCCGGGCGCGGGGCGCGCGGACGGTCGTGTCTGGAGAGGCCTGTGTGGCTGAAGTGATCAGAGTGAGGAGGGTGAACCCTAGACCATCCCCGGTCGGTTGACCAGGGCGAGATGACCACACGGGCGCGCCGTATAGGGGGAAATGCGCCGAATTGCCGAATACGTCACGGGGCCGGATCCCGTTCGATCGCAAGGGGTTCCGCGCTTCTCGCGGCGGACGGGGTTAACGTCTGGCAGTTACGTCATGGCTCATCGCATGGTTTGCCGCGCGCCCAAACCACTAGGCGGTGCCGTGACCTCCCCTGTGTCGCAAACCCAGGTCCGCGAGCCGCGCCCGCCCGGCTCGGCGCCGTCCAACGGCGCGTCCAGCAACGGTGCGCACACGAACGGCGCGAGCCACCAACGGCGCGTCCACGCCCGCCCGCTTGGGCTACATCCCGGCGTTGGACGGCGTGCGCGCGCTCGCGGTCGCCGCCGTGCTCGTGTACCACGGCGAGCTGGGCTGGTTCAGCGGCGGCTTCCTCGGCGTCGACGTGTTCTTCGTGCTCAGCGGCTACCTGATCACGTCCGTGCTGCTCGACGCGTGGCGACGGAACGGCGGCGACCTCGGGCTGGCGCGCTTCTACTGGCACCGAGCTCGCCGTCTGCTCCCCGCGCTGCTCGTGATGATCGTGGTCACGTGCGCGTACGTGGTCGCGTTCCTCCCGGACGAAGCGTCGAAGTTGCGGGGTGGCGTGGTCGCGTCGTTCGGCTACGTCACGAACTGGTACCTGATCTTCCACCAGCAGTCGTACTTCTCCAGCCTCGGGCGGCAGCCGATGCTCCAGCATCTGTGGTCGCTGGCGATCGAGGAGCAGTTCTACCTGCTGTGGCCGCTGCTCCTGGGCCTGGCGCTGAAGTTCTGGCGACCGTCGCGCGTCAAGCTGGCCGTCACCATCCTCGGCGCCGCCGCCGTGTCGGCGCTCCTCATGGCGTTGCTGTACCGCGCCGGTGGTGACCCGTCGCGCGTCTACTACGGCACCGACACCCACTCGAGCGGGCTGCTCATCGGCGCCGGCATGGCGGTCCTGCTGCCTCCGTGGCAGCTCCGAGGAAGAATCGGGAAGCGCGCGCCGATGGCGCTGGACGTCATCGGCCTCACGGGCGTGCTCGTGCTCGTCTGGTGCTTCATCAACGTCAGCGAGTTCGACTCGTCGCTCTACCGGGGCGGGTATCTGGTGTTCGCGTGCGTCGCGGCGCTGGTCGTCCTCGTCGCCGTCCACCCCGCCACGACCATCACCGGCGGGCTGCTCGGCACCTCGCCGATGGTCTGGATCGGGAAGCGCTCGTACGGCATCTACCTCTGGCATTGGCCGGTGTTCCTGGTGACGCGCCCCGGAGTCGACATCCCCCTGACCGGGATCCCCCTCTTCACGTTCCGGGTGGCGATCACCGTCGGGCTGGCGGCCGCGTCGTACCGGTTCGTCGAGGTGCCGATCCGCAGCGGCGCGCTCGGCCGGCGACTGTCCGCGTTGCGACACGCGCCCCTGCTGCAGCGTCGAGCGTCGCGCCCGGCTCGCGTTCGCGGGCGCCGTCGCCGTGGTGACCACGGCCGTGCTCGGCATCGGCCTCGCGGTCGCGCAACCGGCACCCCGCCCGCCCGGCTTCCCGGCGAAGCCGGCGAACATCGCGATCACGACCACCACCGCGCCGCGCGGTTCGGCGCCGACCTCGGCGCCGGCAGCGGCGAACGTCCCGGTTCCCGCGCATTCGGCGCCGAACACGACGCTCACCCCCATCCCCAACGCTCGGGTCACGGCGATCGGCGACTCCGTCATGCTCGGCGCGCAAACATCGCTCCGCCGGTTCCTCGGGGACCGGCTCCAGATGGACGCCAACGTCAGTCGCCACTTCACGGAAGGGCTCGACGTCGTCCGCCAGCTGCACGACGCCGGACAGCTCGGCGACGTGGTCGTGGTCCACCTCGGCACGAACGGCTCGATCCCCGAAGACCAGCTCGACGAGATGATGCGCCTCCTCAGCGGCGTGAAGCGCGTCGTCCTCGTGAACACGAGGGTCGACCGGCCCTGGGAGCAGCCCGACAACGACGCGATCGCCGCCGCCGTGCCGCGCTATCCCAACGCGGTGCTGTTCGACTGGTACTCGGCGGCGAGCCAGCATCCGGAGTACCTCGTCCAGGACGGCGTCCACCTGTCCGAGGCGGGCCAGGCGTATTACTCGCTCGTCCTGTCGAGCAAGATCTGACCCGCTCGTAAGCCGCCGGGGACGGCTCCGCTCATCGCCTCGGTACCGTCGTTGGTGATGGAGGTCGGTCCGGAGCTCGACGCAGCCCGCTTCCGTGTGGTGGAAGACGGCCTCACCCCGGACGCGATCCGGGAGCTGACGCCGGTCGTGAGCGCGCTGCCGTTCGAGGCACTCGGCCCGGTGAAGCAATCACTGAAACGGTTCTTCTCCGACGCGGCGTGGACCGCCGACGACGATGACGCGCTGGCCGACATCGTCGGCGCGGGGACGGGCGGCGGAAGTCGCGAGCTCGAGCCCGGCCTCGTGCTCACATGGACGTGGGAGGGAGGCCGGTTCCGACTCCGGGTGGAAAGCGATGCGCCTGGGGACGGTGGTGGCGCGCCCGCGAGCGCTGCCGACGCGACCGCCGCGACCGACCTGGGCCAGACCTTCGACGGCGCCGTCGTGCCGGAGGCGACGCCGAGCCCGCGCACGATCCGCTTCGCCACCCCGCCGCTCGAGGGGGGCGCGGCGCGGAACTACGAGTCGGCCGCCGCCGCGTCCGCCGACCCACGCGTGGCGCGGCTCTTCGGCGACTTCGACGAGGTGAGCAACGTGCTCGTCGGGCCCGACTTCGTGGCCGTGACGATCGGGCGCCCCGACCGTTGGGAGAAGCTCCTCGAGCCGATCTTGCGTGAGGTGACGCGCGAGTTCGCGGGCGACGCGCCGCTCGCACGCGGTGGGAGCACGAGCCCCACCGACACCGGTCCGGCGCGCGCCGTCACGTCCGAGGGCGAGACCCGCGCCCCGCGCCGGCTCGAGCGCGCGTGGGCCGACCTCGGGGCGCTGCGGGCCGACCGGCCCGACGACCTCGAACGCGTCCTCGCCGCGTGCGGCGACACCGAGCCGGCGCGCCGCCAGGTCGCAGCCGCGCTGCTCGCCGACGCGCCGCCCGATGCCGCTGCCGGCGCATGGGCCCGTCTCGTGGGCGACTCGAGCCGCGCGGTGCGGCGCAGTGCGGTCGACGCGATCGCGGGCGCCGAGCGACAGGAGCTCCGTCCTCTGCTCGAGCGCGCGGTCGGCGACACCGACGCGTGGATTCGGTGGAAGGCGCTGTCCGGGATCGGCGCCCTCGGCGCAGAGCCCAGCCGCGCTGCGATCGCCACCGTCGCCGAGGATCCCGACTTCCGCGTGCGTCTGGAAGCGGCGCGACTCCTGCGAGCGCGAGGGCGGGCGTTAGGACGAGCCGTGGTAGCGCGCCGCCGGCGTCCCGGGCGGGTTGCTGACGCCCGGTTGCGCGTCCGGGTTCTGCACGCACACCTCGCACTCGAGCCCGTCCGGGTCGCGGAAGAAGACGCTCAGGATCGGACCGAAATCGGTCACGAACCCGTCGCTCGCGCCGCGGGCCATGAGCCGGTCACGGATCGTCTCGAACGACTCGAGCGATTCCGCGTGGAGAGCCAGGTGGTCGATGCGACCCCGCCCGAACATCGGCGTCTGACGCTCCGCTTCTGTGTTCCCGTCGATCTCGAACACGTTCAGCTCGGAGTGCGGACCGACGTGGACGACGGACAGGCGCACCTCGGCGCCCTCCGGCGTCTCGGGCCCGTCGCGGGGCACCGACGCGTCGAACACCTCTTCGTAGAACGCGTGCAGCCGCTTCGTGTCGCTGGTCAGGATCGCCACGTGATTGAACCCGTCGAGCAGCATGCACGTCAGCGTACGCGGCGGGTGCGCCTCGAGCCGTCAGCTGTTGGGCTGGTTGTCGCTCGAGCGGTCGGCCAGCGTCACTTGCGTCTCGGCGGAGTTGCCGCCGCGGCTGTACGCGATCGTCACCTGGTCACCGGACTGGTGACTGCGGATCTGCTGCGCCAGCTCTGCCGGTCGGCTCACCGACGTGCCGTCAACAGCGGTGATCACATCGTCGGCCTGGAGGCCGGCGGATGCGGCGGGGCTACCGCTCACCACGTTCGCGACCCGGACGCCCTGAGGATCAGTCGACGGTTCCGTCGACACGCCGAGGAAGACCCCGCTCACCTGGCGCGGGACTCGGGGCAGGGTCGGCCCCTCGCCAGGCTCGCGGGGAAATCTGCCTCCGAACTGGCGCTCGTTGCTGACGTTGTCACCACCGGGCGCCGTGGCGCGCCCGATCGCGAACGCGCTCCCGAAGAGGAGCGCGACGGCGACGAACCCGACCAGCGCGACGATCGCCCACTTGGGCAGCAACCATCCGCCACGTGGCGGTGGCGTGCCCGCCGGGGCCGCGCGCTCACCGGCGGCGGCGGTGGCTCGGTCGGCTCGACTGCGGCGGCCGGCTCGGTCGGTTGGGCGCTGGCGGCGTCGTCTTCTTCTGCACCGTTGGTCATGGCGGCAGTGTCTCGGAGCAGCATTGGCGCAGGCTGCGGAGAGGCTGGGAACGCGCTGTGAGTATCAGCCTTCGGTGCAGCTTCTCGAGGTCGTGACACGGTTGAAATTCACGGCATCCACGGTGACGCGTAGGTCCGGAGGCGCGTTGGGCGAGTAGATGTCGGCGCCGACCTGGAGGGTGGGAGGAAGGTCGGGCCGGTCGTAGGACGCTGCGAGCTGCCAGGTCTTCGATCGCACCGGGCGCTTATACACGTTGAATGTCGAGCCGACACGACAGATCCGCAGCTGCGCGTCGGGCGACGGCCACTCCGGCGCTTCGTAGATGGAGTTGTTGTTCATCGTGGTCTTGTTCTCGACGGCGAGGACGCCGGTCGGGCCGTTCCCGGTCACGATGTGGACGTAGCTCTGCATACGCGTGTCGTCGCTTGCGGGATCGTGTGCCATCAGACCGCCGAGCCGGATGGCCGGTGACGGCGGTTGGTCGGGACTCGACGCACCCCGCGCGTGGACCGCGGCCGTCGCCTTGAAGTTGCCGGTCACCGGCTTGTACACGAGGACGCCCATCGAATCGTTGAACCACAGCGCGGGGCCCGTCAGCGTGAGCGTCAGCGCGCCTCCCCGAACCGACGTCTGCACCAGGTTCGGTTGCACGATCGACCACGACCGATTCAGGGACTTCCCGTCGAAGCGGTCACTGGCAGGCAGGCCCGCGTTCGGCTTCGACGTCGGGGGCGCCTCGGTAGCGGAAGCGCCACCGCACGTGCTCAGGGCAAGCGCCGCGAACGCCGCCGACGCGACGGCGGCGCGCCGGCGCCGGTCGAGCAGCATGCGGTCAGGGTAGAGCGACACCTCGGCGACGCGCCCGCCGTCGACCGCGGCCCGGTGATAAGGATTGCGCCATGCTTTCCCGGGCTCTGGCCGGTCTGGCCGTCGTGTGCGATCTGCGCCGCGTCTGTCGTCAACGGGACAGAGCCCGCCAGCGCCGCGGGTACCGAGAGGCAGCCCGTCCCCGACCCGACCGTGAGCGGCCCGATCCCCGGGAGCCGGCGTCGCTGTCGGCGGTCGACCTCGGGCCACGCGGCTACGTCGAAGAGGAGTTCTTCGTCGAAGGCACGGCGCGCGCCTACGAGCCCGCCGGGCCGCTCACCGAAGACGGCCGCTGGAACGTGCAGACAACGCACGACGGCGCCGTACCGCACCCGCGTGCTCGTGCGCCGCCCGAAGGACCCGGCGAAGTTCAACGGCGTCGTCGAGGTCGAGTGGCTCAACGTGAGCGGCGGGTTGGACGCCGCGCCCGACTGGGGTCTCGGGAACGCCGAGCTCCTGCGCAGCGGCTCGGTGTGGGTCGGCGTGTCGGCGCAGAGCACATGGGCCAGAACAACTTGAAGGAGACAATCCGGGACCGGTACGGGACGCTCGACCATCCGGGTGACGTCTACTCCTACGACATCTACTCCCAGGTCGCCGAGGCGCTGCGCCGTCCCGCGGGCACGAACCTGCTCGGCAAGCGCCGCTACAAGATTCGGACGATGATCGGCGACGGCGAGTCGCAGTCGGCGTTCCGCATGGTCACGTACGTCAACGCCATCCAGCCGCAGACCGGACTGTTCGACGGCTTCTTCGTGCACAGCCGGTTCGCGGTGGGCGCGCCCATCACCGATGGTGGACAGAGTGCGATCCCGAACCCGACGCTGATCCGCACCGACACGAAGGAGCCGGTGCTCGTGCTCGAATCGGAGACGGACGTCCCGCGCCACCTTCCCGCCCGCCAGCCCGACAGCGCCGCGCTACCGCCTGTGGGAGGTCGCGGGCACCGCGCACTTCGACGAGGACGGGCTGCACGCGCTGACGGGCATCCCGAAGGAAGAGATGGTGACGACCCCGCCGCTCGGATGCGCGCAGCGGATCAACTCGGCGCCGCAGCGCTACATCGTCGACACGGCCATCCACGACATCGCCCGCTGGGCCGGCGGCGGCGCCCCGCCGCCCAAGGCGCCGCCCGTGGCGATCACCGAGGGGCCGACGCCGACGATCGAGCGAGACGAGCACGGCAACGCCCGCGGCGGCATCCGCCTCCCGCAGCTCGAGGCCCCCGTCGCCACGCTGTCGGGCGAGCCCGGCGGCGGCCCCGGCTTCTGCTCGTTGTTCGGGTACACGGCCGCCTTCGACGCTGCCCGCCTGTCGTCCCTGTACCCGACCCACCAGGACTACGTGAAGGCCTTCTCGAAGGCGACGGACAAGCTGCCAGCGCGACGGGTTCCTGCTCCCCGGCGACGCCAAGGAGGCCAAGGCGGAGGCGAGCGGCACGGCCGTCGGGGGCTGAGGACGAGGGACAGGTGGAGCGGTCCGGCCGCCGTGGGGCCGTTCATCGAGCCGAAAGGGCGGCATCCTCACTTTCCACAGTCGCCTGTGGAGAACTGCGGACGGCGGGTGTTGTGGGAGCCCGTCCGGCTCAGGCGGCGACGCGGCGGTCGGACACGTGGCGGAGGACCGTGAGCCGCTCGACGGGCGAACCCGTCAGCCAGGTGAGGGTGCCGTTGGGCCGGCGGGCGACGATCTCGGCGCCCCAGCGGCCGAGCGCGGCGGAGCGACGACCGACCCGGGCGTTCATCTCTCCGTACCACGACTCGAGGCCGGCGGCCGCCACGACGGCGTCGACGTGGTCGGCGAGCAACCGGCCGGGCAGTCCCCCCATCGTCGTCGCGTTCAGGTGGGCGTGCGGGAGGCCGGCGATGCGGCGCTCGGGGTGGCGCCACATGTCCCATCCGTCGCGCAGCCGCAGGCGGTAGAAGCGCGAGATCGAGGCCGGATAGCGACGTGTCAGCAGTCGCGGCACGACGTGGGCGGTGAAGCGGGCGCCGGCGCGTTGCTGCCACCGAGCGAAGGCCTCGGGCTCGAGGCACACGAGCGCGTACCCGACGACGCGATCGCCGTCGCGGAGCACGCACGCGTGCTCGCGGCCGGCGCGCAGATACCACTCCAGGCACAGGCGCTCGTACGGACGCAGCGCGGCTTCGAAGTCGCCGCCGGCGCGAGACGGGATGCCCGAGGGCGATGGTGGCGCGGAAGACGCGCCGGAGCTCGGGCTCGTCCGTGGGGCGCAGCGGCCGCGTGTGCAGGGTCATGCCGCTCGGTGGATGCGCAGCATGTCGCGGGCGGTGCGCGCCCACGGGTACTGCTCGGCGCGGGCGCGTGCGGCGCGCCGGTTCTCATCGCGAGGGCGGCGTACGACGTCGACCACGGCGGTGGCCAGCGAAGCGGGGGTGGGCGCGGCCACTGCCCCGGTGGCCGCGCCCTGTCCCGCCTGCACGATCTCGGCGACGGCTCCGCGATCCGTCGCAACGACGGGGGTGCCGCACGCAAGCGCTTCGAGCGCGGCCAGGCCGAACGTCTCGTACGGGCACGGCGCGAGGGCGGCGTCGGCGTGGGCGAGGAGACGCGCGAGCTCGCTCCGGTCGTGGAGGTGCCCGGTGAACACGACGGGCAGGTCGCGCGCCTGAGCTTCGAGGGCGCGGCGTCGCGGCCCGTCGCCCACCATCGACAGCCGGGCGTCGAGTCCACGGGCGCGCACGGCACGGAGCGTCTCGATCGCCACGTCGGGCCGCTTCTCCCGCGAGAGCCGGCCGACGCACACGAGCCGGACCTCGTTGTCGTCGCCGTTCACGTCGGCCGGACGCTCGCGAGCGCGGGGATCGAAGACGTCGAGGTCGACACCGAGGGGAACCACGGAGACGTTCGTCGCTCCGATGCGCGTGAACTCGGCGGCTGCGAACGCCGACGGGCTCACCACGGCGTCGAAGCCGCGCGCGATGCGGCGGTTCCACCAGTCGGCGCATGCCGCGAGCGGGAAGCCGGCGGGCACCCGCGGCGCGAGGATCGCGTCGAGCCGCTCGTGCGAGACGAGCACGGTGCGCACGCCGTTGCGCGCCGCCCATGACCCGAGACCGACGAGGGTCAGCTTGTCCGACACCTCCAGGTGGTCGGGCGGGAGCTCGGCGAGCACGGCGCGCACGCCCGCCGTCCCGGGAAGGGCCCGGTAGCCGCCGCTGCCCGGGAGCACCGGGGCGCGCAACGTGATGCGGCGACCGGCAGGGGTGTCCTCGTCGGCGTCGGCTGCCCCCGGGACCACGAGGACCCGCTCGAAGCCGGCGTCCACGTAGGCGCGGCCGAGTGCGTCGACCGTGGTCCGGAGTCCGCCGGAATGGCGGGAGTAGAAGTTGGCGACCTGCAGGATGCGGGTCCCCACGGCCTTACGCCGCGCGGCTTGCCGTGCCGGGTGCGGCGGCCGGTCGGTGGGCGATGACGAAGTCCCGGTACGTGCGCGCCCGGGCGCCGGCTTCGAGGAGCTGGTCGATGACGGCGAGGTTCGACTCGACGAGCGCCGGGTTGTCGAGGTCGAGCGGGTGCAACGCCAGACGGGTGCTGGCGGCGCGGCGGGCGAGGCGGCGCGCCCAGCCGTCGACGACGCTGCGGCCGAGTGCCTCGCCCGCGCTGCCGGGACGCTGCGACAGGGCGGGGACGCGGTGAGTCTCGCCGGTCTCGAGGTCGAGCACGGCGCGGCGACTGGTCGTGTAGCGGTAGCCGAGGTCGGCGAGGACCTCACGCGTCGGCGTCGAGGCGAGCCAGCCGGGGGGCGTGAAGCCGATCGGGGCGAGGCCGGCGCGATGCAGGACGTCCCGGCCGAGCTCGATCCGCCGCTTGGCCTCGCGGGTGTCGAGCGACCAGAACTCGGCGCAGCCCCGGGCGGCGACCGACGCGACCGCCCGTCGCCACGCCGGTGCCCCGGCCACGGCCCGGTGGGTCCACCCGTGCTGCGCGATCTCGTCGCCGCGCTGGCGGCGTTCGTGCAGCCAGGCGACGAGGTCCCGGTCCAGGCGCAGCGGCGGGCCTTCCCACGGTCCGGGGACGACGAGGAGCGTGGCCGGGACGTGGCGGCGATCGAGCTCGTCCACCCACGAGCGAGCCGCCCACGCGGTCGACGGAGCGACGTCGTGGATCGAGACGATCAGCGACGGCCTCATGCGGCGCGCGCCCGACGCGTCTCGATGCCGAGGAGACATCCGTAGTGGGCCAGCAGCTCGTCTCCGAGCCGGGGCCACGTTCGTCCCTCGACGCTTGCCCGGGCGGCGCGACTCATGGCTGCGCGCGTCGTGGCGTCGGCGGCGAGCTCCGCCACCGCGCCCCGCAGCAAGTCGGGCCGCCCGGAGGGGAACAGCCAGCCGTTCACGCCGTGGCGCACCAGGTCCATCGGACCGCCGGCGGCGGGGGCGACGACGGGTACGCCCGATGCGAGCGCCTCTTGCACCGCCTGGCAGAACGTCTCGGCCTCGCCCGGATGCACGAACACGTCGAGCGACGCCACCGTCGCCGACAGGTCACCGCCGGTGCGGAACCCGAGGAACCGGGCCCGGGTCAGGCGTCGCTCGAGCCGCGCGCGCAACGGGCCGTCGCCCACGATGACGAGGCGCGTGTCGGGCAGGTCGGCCAGGCGCACCAGGCGTTCCACCTGCTTCTCGGCGGCGAGGCGACCGACATAGCCGACGACGACCTCGCCCCGGGGCGCGATGTGGCGCCGCATGAGCTCGCTCCGGTGCGCGGGGCTGAACCGATCGACGTCGACGCCGCGGCCCCACCGGGCGACGGGCGCGAACCCGCGCTGCTCCAACTCCCATGCGACCACCGATGACGGCGCCAGCGTCAACGCCGGCGTGGCGGTGGATCCACCGCAGCCAGCTCCACACGACGGGGGCCGTGACGCCGAGGTGGTAGCGACGGACGAACGCGGGAAGGTCGCTCTGGAAAACCGCGACGGCGGGAACGTCGAGCCGTTGCGCGGCGATCGCGCCCATGCCGCCCAACACCGTCGGCGACGCGAGGTGCACGACATCGGGACGGAAGTCGCGCAGCGCGTTCTCGACGTGGCGGGTGGGCAGGGCGATCGGGAACGACCGGTACACCGGCAACGGGACGGCGGGGACGCGCACGACCGGCGCGCCGGCGTACTCGGCCGGTCCGTCGCCCGGCGCGACGACCATGGCGTCGTGTCCCCGATCCCGGAAGTGCTCCAGGATGCGAAGCACCGAGTTCGTCACGCCGTTGATCTGAGGAAGAAAGCTCTCGGTGACGATTCCGATCTTCACGACGCGCAGCATGACGAATCGAGTCGTAAACGTCTTGGCCGTGCGACGAACACGACGTCAAGGTCTCGTAGCGCAACGGTGAACGAGCCGCGCTACCGCGGCGCAGGCAAACGTTCACCTCTCGTTCACCCCGATGCTGACCGCGGTGCAACCAGTCGTTCTACTGTCGAAAGCACGCAACCGCGAGGTGCGCCCATGACCATTCCCAGTCCGAGCTTCCGATGTGAGCTGCGCCGGGACAACGGCTCAGCCGCAGTAATCGTCGACGGCGAGCTCGAAGAGATCAGCGCCGTGCAGCTCGCCGCCGCCTGTCTCCACGCCCGTGACGTGGCGGGCAACGTCGTCCTCGACCTCGGCGGCCTCTCGTTCGCCGACGGGACCGGTCTCAAGATGATCGAGACCATCCACCGGAGCTTCGGACGGTCCGGTCACCGCCTCACGGTCGCGCATCCTTCGCGCCGCGTCCGGGCGGAGATCGAGCGTCTCGGGCTCGACCGCATCCTCTCGATCGAGGCGGATGCGGAGGCGCCGGCGGCGCCGTTCGCGCTCACGGGTTGAGGGCGAGCCGCCAGTAGGTACGGCCCCAGCCCCGCAGCTTCGAGGGCACGCTGCCATTCGGGCATGGCGTCGTCGAAGGCGACGCCGAAGCCGCGTCCGAACTTCTCGTGCTCGGCGGAGGTGCGCTGGAACACCGCGTACCCGCCGGTGTCGATCGAGAACGGCTCGTCGAGCACTCGCAGCTGGTCGTAGGGACCCGCCGCCCACGGGTTGAAGTACGCCGGGAGCACGAAGTCGCTCACCGGCACGAGCTGGTCGTCCGTACGAATCCTGTACGCCCGGCTCTGGACCGGATCGCACACCTCGCGCGCCCAGAGGCGCCGCTCGCCGTCGAAGCAGAACTCGTTCGCCCGAGGGTCGGCGAGCATCTCGAGCGCTTCGTGCGAGGCGGTCACCGACACCGCTTCCGCACCCTCGGCCCAGCCGTTGCCGTGCGAGATCGACGCAGCCGCGAACACGTGCGCGTACGGAAGGCCGCGGTCGTCCGTGACGTGCCAGCCGAACTCCTCCGCTTCGCGCGCGCTGTCGAAGAAGTGGATCTTGTCGCCGCGCCCGCCCACCGTGAACTGCGCTCCTTCGACGCCCCACGCGGGCGCGAAGTCGCGTTGCACCTGAATGGTCAGCGCCTCCGCGATGGCTTCCAGCACACCGGCGGGCGGCCGATATCTCTTCGTGTGATCGACCAGCGCGATGGTCCGCATTTCGCGCATGGTACGCGCCTACGCTTCTTGCATCCCCCGAGCAAACTCTTCCTTTCGCGCGTGGTTCTTGGCGCTGCCCTTGGCGGCGCTCGTATTGATCGCCGCGACGTGCTCGCCCGGCGGCGGTCCCGTCATCTCGGACTTCCGGTGCCCGGTGGACGGCTCGAGCTACAGCGAACGACTACGGGCCACGCGGCAGCGGGTTCCACTACGGGATCGACATGCTCGCGCCGACGGGAACACCCACCTGGGCCGTCAAGTCCGGCAGCGTGCACTACACGCTCGAGAGCGCGGGTGGGCTCGTCGCGTATCTCTCGGCCGTCGACGGGAACGTCTACTACTACGCGCACATGTCGGAGATCCTCGGCGGCGGCGACCGCGGAGTCGGGCAAGGCGAGCCGATCGGCCGGGTCGGCCAGACCGGCAACGCCACCGGCCCGCACCTGCACTTCGAGATCCGGCTGGGTGGCATCAACGGGGAGCGAACGAATCCGTACCCCACGCTGCGCAACGCCGGCTGCTGATCCTTCGCCCTACGAGCGCTGGACGCGGCCGACCGCGATCTCCCACGTCTGGGTGTACTGGAGTTCGCCGTCGTCGACGGGCCGCATGCCCGTCGACGGCCCGCCCGTCAGCTCGGCCCGCAACTCGGCGCGGATCGCGTCGGCGACGTCGGGCGGCGTCGAGGCCTGGGCGAGCCAACGCTCGACCGGCGCCCGCACGTCGACCCGGGTCGTGTGCTCCAGGCTGGTTCCCGATCCCGTGCCCTCGACGGCGTGCTCGAGCTCGTCGGCGGTGAGGCGCGCGCGTGTGCGAAGGGTCGCGGCGCCGCTCGACGTCGTTGTACGCGCCGGCGAGCTCCGGGTCGGCGGAGATCAGGTCGACCACGGCGACTCGCCCCCCGGGCGGGCGACGCGGACCATCTCGTCGAGCTGCTCGCGTGGCTCGGCGAAGTGGTGCACCGCGAAGCGGCAGAACGTCGAGGTCGAACGAGTCGTCGGGGAAGGGCAAGCGGGCGGCGTCGGCGCGTGCCAGCGCCACTCCGTCGAGGGAGCGGTCACGGAGTCGGCGGCGGGCGACGTCGAGCATCTCGGGCGTGAGGTCGGCGCCGACGACACGTTCGACCTGAGGTGCGATCGCCTCGCCCTGGTGGGCACCGCCGCACGCGACCTCGAGGACGAGCATCGACGTGTCGAGCGGCTCGAGGTGCCGTGCGACCCACTGCCGCGAGGCGGGCGTCGGCGAAGAACGAGTCCTCACCTTCGAACGTCGGCGACTGGCGGCGGAACTCGGTCCGGACGGCGCGGTTGTGCTCGCTTCCCACGCCGCCGATTCTGGCAGCCGGCCGGCGGCGCCGGTCCGGCCAGGTCGCGTGCAGCGGCGTCGTGCGACCTGAGTGGAAGCGGGAGCCGCCCCGGGGGAAGACGTGTGGGGCGACTCCCGCTCCCTGGGGTCCGATTCGGCCAAGTGCTCTCCTGGGATGGGCCCAAATCGGTCGCGTGTAGCGAAGCGTGTTGTCGCCCGACGATCAACGCGCGCGGCGTGAACGGACGGTGAACGTTTGCCCTGGTCAGCCGTCCACAACGGCCTGTGGAATGGGTGAGTCACGCCACTCGGGCGCGGTCTCGGCGTCGGCGGCGACGCTGCCCGCTCCACTCGGCCGGGCGTTTCGGCCCCGGAACCGGGCGGTATGGTGCCCCGATGCTTCCCCAACGCACGCGCATGCTGATCTTCGCCGTCCCGGTTGCGGCGTCCCTTGCGTTCGCCGCGCCGGCGATCGCCGCCGGTGAGTCCAAGGGTGACAAGGCGATCCTCAAGGCAGGCGTCATCACGAAGGCGGACGTCCCCGCCGAGTGGACCTCGAAGAAGGGCAAGCCCAGCGGTGACGCGCTCAAGGGCCTGAAGGAATGCAAGAAGATCAACACCGCCGTCGCAGCCGCGAAGAAGGACGAGCCTCGGGCCGCGGTCCCGGGAGTTCGCCGATCCGGTGCCGGAGAACGCGAAGACGGCCGAGAACGCGGTGTACGCCTTCGCCGACAAGAAGGCCGCCGGCAAGTTCGTGGCGGCGTACAAGGGGTCGGCGGCGACCGCGTGCTTCGAGAAGCTCGGGTCCGAGGTCGGTGCGAAACCGGCCCGCGGCCGGACCACCCACGGTGTCGCCGATCACGGATCTCCAGGGCGTCGGCGACGAAGCGCTCGGCTACGAGATCGCAGCCACCTTCACGCAGAACGGCGGGAACGCCACCCTGTACATCGACTTCATCGTCGTGCGGGTCGGGCGCGCCGCCCTCGGCTTCGCGTTCACGAACGTGGATGCCCGCATCCCGGAGGGGCCCGGCATCGTGACCGCGGTCGTCGCAACGGGTCGCCGCCGCCGAGGCGTAGAGCGGTCAGTCCCGGAAGACGGGTGCCCGCTTTTCGCGGCGGGCCCGGACCGCCTCCTCGAAGTTCTCGGTCGTGAGGCGGACGTACAGCTGGGCGTGCGCCTCGGCATCCATCTGCGCGTGCAGGCTCCCGGCGTCGAGGCTCGACCACAGCATGCGCTTCGTGCTCTCGACACCGACCCGGCTGAACCCGATGATGCGCTCTGCCAGCTCGTAGCACCGCTCGAGCAGCTGCTCGCCGGGCACGGCGCGCGAGACGAGGCCGATGCGCTCGGCCTCGGCGGCATCCACGTCGCGTCCCGACAGCATGATCTCGAACGCACGCGACGAGCCGATGGCCCGCGGGAGCAGGTAGCTGATCCCGAGCTCGGTCGACGTGAGACCGTTGTTGATGCCGGCGGCGCGGAAGTACGCGCCGTCGGCCGCCAACCGGATGTCGGCGGCGACCGCGAGGCAGAAACCCCCGCCGATGGCGGCGCCGTTGACGGCGGCGATCACAGGTTGGTGCATGCGGCGCAGCCCGACGATCACGTCGTGGAGGAGCTCCATCGAGCGCTGCGCGATGGACGAGCGCGTCAGACCGGCGATGTTCGGGATCGTCCCCGAGTCCTCGAGGTCGGCGCCCGAGCAGAAGCCGTGGCCGGCGCCGGTGAGGACGACGACCCGTGTGTCGTTGTCGAGGCTCACCTCCTCGAGCGCGTCCCGGAGCGGGATCATCACGTCGAAGGCCATGGAGTTCATGCGCTCGGGCCGGTTCAGCGTCACCAGAGCGACGTGCGGCCGGGGCTTCTCGATGAGGACGAAGGACATAGAAACCTGTTCTAGTCCCTTGCCCGGTCGCGCGTCGGTGACGCGCCGCCCCGGACGCTCGGCGGTTACGTTCGGAGCAGGATGTTTCGGGCTCGTGGCTGGGCCGTGGCGATCGCCGTCCTCGTGGTGGCGACGATCGGCGGGCTACGTCGTCTACGTAGCGACGAGAGACGAGGACGCCGCCGCGCCGCCGGGATGCCGCGTCTCGCTCGACAACCAGACCTACACGCTCAGCCCCGAACAGACCTCCCACGCGACGACGATCGCCGCCGTCGGCAAGCGCATGGGAATGCCCGATCACGCGGTGTCGGTCGCGCTGGCCGCCGCCCTGCAGGAGTCGAAGCTGCAGAACCTCCAATACGGGGACCGGGACTCGCTCGGGCTCTTCCAGCAGCGGCCGTCCCAGGGCTGGGGCTCCGAGACCGAGGTCCTGACACCTCACTACGCCGCGGGCTCGTTCTATCGACGACTGGCGCGGATCCGCGGCTGGGAGTCGCTCCCGGTCACCACCGCCGCGCAACGGGTGCAGCACAGCGGCGCGCCGCTCGCCTACGCGCAGTGGGAGCACGAAGCGCGGGCGATCGCCCAGGCTGCCACCGGGCGAGATCCCCGCCGGTCTGAGCTGTCGCGTCGACGTCGGGCCGACCCAGGCGTCGGGGAAGCCGCTGCGGCAGGCGCTGACGCGGGAGCTCGGTCCCCTCACGCTCGACGTGCCCGTGCCGGAGGCCCGCGGCTGGACGGTGGCGGCGTGGCTGGTCGGCCACGCGCCCGAGTACGGGATCAGCCAGGTGACCTTCGCCGACCGGATCTGGACGGCGTCGTCCGGCCGCTGGGCCGTCTACGCCGGGCCCGTCGACATGACGGTCCGGGTCACCGAGGAGCGCTAGGACGCTCCCCCGTCAGGCGGGCGGGATGTTCTGGTTGTGGCAGAACAGGTTCGTCGGGTCCCACTTGCTCTTCAGGGCCTGGAGCTTGGCGAACTTCTCCGGGCCGTAGGCGGCCTCCACCCGACTCACGCCCTCGTCGCCGATGCATGTTCAGGTACTGGCGGCCGGAGGCCCAGGGCTTCATCGCGCCCGAGAACTCGCGCGTCCACGAGATGTTGCGGTCGGTCTCGGCCGGGTCCTCCCAGCGTCGAGAGGTAGTGCAGGTTGAACTGCGCGTCCCGCTGCACGAACGCGGTGGCTTCCTCGGGAACGCGGGCGACCGCGCCGCCACCGGGCATGACGAGGACCTGGCTGAACGGCGACACCGGCTTGGTGGCACGGGCGACGAAGGTGTCGATCGCCTCGTCGGGCAACTCCGAGTAGAAGTCGGCGTTCCAGTAGTTCAGCCGGCCCGGCGGGTTCGGCGCGTCGATCATCTGCTGCACCGCGACGTAGGGCATCGGCTGGACCATGTCGAGCCCGGGCGGGCCGAACTCGCGCAGCGGCCGGAACGCCTCCTCGCCATCCGCCGGGTCACCCACGTACAGGACGACGACACCGACGACGGGCTGGCCGCGCACAGGTTCGGGCACGAACTCCTCGGGCGGCGCCGTGATGAACGCGACCCCGCCGCACACCTCGTCCGGCGCGGCGAGGATGAAGTCGCGGTAGAAGCGCAGCAGGTCGCCCGCCATCGGCGCCGGGTACATGAGCTGACCGCCGAGCACGATCGGGCCGACGGGATGCACACGGAGGTGGAACGCGGTGACGATGCCGAAGTTGCCGCCGCCGCCGCGCAGGCCCCAGAACAGGTCGGGGTTCTCGTCCTCGGACGCGATGACCTGGCGGCCGTCGGCCGTGACCATCTCGGCCTTGACGAGGTTGTCGCAGGTGAAGCCGAACTTGCGCTCGAGCCAGCCGCTGCCGCTCCCGAGCGCCAGGCCGCCGATGCCGGTGTCCGACATGCGGCCGCCGGTGACGGCGAGGCCGTGCTCCTGGGTGGCGGCGTCGATCGCTCCCCACTTCGCGCCGCCCTCGATGCGGGCGATGCGCTGGTCGGGGTCGACGTCGATCGCGATTGAGCGTGCGAAGGTCGACGCAGATGCCGTCATCGACCACGGCGGCGCCGGTCACACCGTGGCCGCCGCCGTAGATCGGACAGCGGCACGTCATTCTCCCGAGCGACGTTGATCGCGGCGACGACGTCGTCGCCGCTGCGTGCACCGGGCGATCAGCGCCGGACGGCGGTCGATCATCCCGTTGAAGACGCTCCTCATACTCGTCGTAGGAAGCGTCGCCGGGGTGGACGAGCTCGCCGCCGAAGCCGGGGAGCTCGAAGCTCATCGTGCGGACGTCTGCCATGGCTGCCCTCCTAGCCGGGGAGAGACCGGAGACTATTCCGACCTGGTCGGCCGCATGGTTCAGGAAGTCTCGGCACCGGCTCAGTCGTTCCTCAGCGGGTTCAAAGGTTCGCTTGCGAGAATGCAGACCATGACGCGCACCCGGTCCACGCGTTCCCGTCCTGGCCTCCCCCCGATCGCTGCGCGGCCTCGCCGTGCTCACCGCTTTCGTCGTCGGCGCCGGCCTGGTCGGTTTCGTCGCCACCGAAGCCGGTGCCCAGAGCTCGGGTGGTCAGGGTGGTCTGAACCTCGCTGCCATCGAATCGAAGGTCGACCCGGCCGTGGCCGTCGTCAATACGACGCTCGCCAATGGCCAGGGGGAAGCCGCGGGCACCGGCATCGTCATCGGATCGTCCGGTGAGGTCCTGACCAACAACCACGTCATCGAGAACTCGAGCAGCGTGAAGGTCCAGTTCGGCGGCACCGGACGGAGCTACTCGGCCGACGTGCTGGGCTACAACGTCAGCGAGGACGTCGCGCTGCTCAAGGTCGACGGCGTCTCGGGGCTCGACACGGTCGCCACCGACGATTCTGTCTCCGTGGGCGAGCCGGTCGTCGCCATCGGCAACGCCGGTGGACGCGGGGGAACGCCCGACGCGGCCACCGGGTTCGGTGCGGTCAGTCGGCGACACGATCCAGGTCGCCGACGCGTCCGGGTCGCAGACGCTGCGGAACCTCATCCGGGTCGACGCCTCACTGGAGCCGGGCGATTCGGGTGGACCGCTCGTCGATGCCGACGGCCAGGTGGTCGGCATGAACACCGCCGCCAGCAGCGGCGGAGGATTCCGGCTGCGGACCGGCTCCGGCTCCGGCTCCGGCTACGCCGTGCCGATCAAGACGGCGCTGTCGGTCGCGGACCAGATCAAGTCGGGCCAGGGCAGCGGCGACACCCACGTCGGCGAGCGCGCCTTCCTCGGCGTCTCGATCCGGAGCGTGGGCTCACGGAGCGGGTTGCGGGACCGCACCTCCGGCTCGGGCGCGATCGTCGGCAGCGTGCAGTCCGGATCGCCGGCGGACGACGCCGGCCTCCAGCAGGGCGACACCATCACCTCGCTGGCGGGGAAGAGCACCAGCTCGATCGACGACCTCACGTCGGCGCTGGCGCCGCACCACCCGCGCGACAAGGTCGAGGTGAGCTGGACCGACAACTCCGGCGACCGCCATACCGCCCAGGTGACGCTCGCGTCCGGTCCGCCCGCCTGACGGCTAGTCGAGGTCGACGCCGGCGGTGTCGGCGAGCGCACCGGGTCTGATCGACCACGCGCGTCATCCCCATCTCGGTGGCGCCGGCGAGGCACTCGCGGAGCAAGCCGCCGAGGCGCGGTGCGTCGGTCTGATGACTTCGCCGCACGAGCAATGCGGCGTACTCGTACTTTCCGTGCACGGTCCATGCCCGTGCGCCGATCTCGGCGTTGCGCTCCATGGCGCGGGCGAAGTGCTCGTCGGCCAGCTCCCAACGGTCGGTGGTGCCTGCCGCGAGGGCGAGAAAGAGCTCGGCTGACCCACCGAGATCGCCGGCATCCCGGCGATGACGCAGTACTCGCCGTACGGCGACAGCATCTCGTACAGACGCTCCGCTCTCGGCTGGTCGTCGACGATGGCGCACGCCAAGATGAGCAGGGCGATCGCGATTCCCCAATTCGCGTCGGTCGGGAGATCGGCGAAGTCGTCGGCGGCGAGAATCTCGAGTTGATCGCGCACGTCGTCGGGCCGGTCGAGCATCGCGTAGAGGTAGACGAGGCCCGTCCGCCACGCCGGTAACAAGGGGTACTGCTCGACCATGCCGGCAACGAGTGGCTCGAGAGCCTCGACGCCGCCGCGAGCTCGCGCGAGGTCGATCTGCGCGACGCCGTACATCTGGAGCGCGGTTTCGATGTGCGCGGCCTGTCCGTACGCGAGCGCCTCGTCGGCCAGCTGCGCGCCGTCGTCGTACCTGCCTTCCATCAGGACGCGAGTGCATCGGTGCACGCCCGCAATCCATAGAAGATCGGGCCGATTGAGCTCGGCTGCGATCGTCATCTCGGTGGCGAGCATCTCGTCGGCGCGCTCGGTGTCCCCCAGCTCCATGAGGTCGCTGAAGGCCCACTGCGCGCCGCTGAACTCAGCCCGCGGTCGCCGGCGGCGCGGCCGAGCTGCAGGATCTCCTCCGCGATCGCCAGCCGCTCTCGCGCGGTACCGGGTACCCACATGCCCCAGTGCGCGCCGCCGAGCACGAAGGCGAGCACCGCCGGATCGTCGAGGCGGCGCGCCATCGCAACTGCGTCATCCGTGAGCGCCCGTCGCCGGTCGCTCGCCTCGGGCAGGAAGTACAGCTCGCCCGCCAGGCGGGCCGCGACCATCGCGCGCCCCGCGGAATCGCCGGGCGGCAAGGCATCCAACGCCTCCTCGCACAGCGCGACCAATCCTTCGTCGACCGCCCCCGCCTCACTCCAGACGCGGATGCCACCCCCCATGCTGATCGCGGCGTCGGCGAGGAGATCGGGACGACCGACGTCACGCCCGTGTTGCACCGCCTCGAACGCCGCCACGCGGGACGGCTCCGCGGTCGCCTGCGGCCGCGTGGGCGGTCGCGAGCTGGATCAGAAGGTCGCCACGATGCGCCCGCTCGTCCTGGCTACGCGGCTCGAGCACGGCCAGGGCGCGCTCGTACAGGTCGGCGGCCTCCTCGTACGCAAGGTTCGCGTGCGCCTGCTCGGCGGCCTGCGTGGCATAACGGATCGCCTTCTCTGTCTCGCCGAGTGCGGCCGCTTCGCAGTAGTGGCGGGCCAGACTCGGCAGCACGTTGTCGTCGCCGGCGGCGCGCGGCTCGAGCGCCTGCGCCACGCGGCGGTGCAGACGCAGACGGCGCGTCGTCGGGATCTCGTCGTACAACGTGGAACGCACCAGCGCATGGACGAACGTGAACCGTGCCCGCCCCGGCGTCGCTTCGACGAGACGACCCTCCTCGGCGGTCTCGAGCGCGTCGAGGACGCGTTCCGGATCCACCTCGGTGGCCTCGGTGAGCAGCTCGGCGTCGAAGTCGCGGCCGATGACCGCCGCCACCGCGAGGACGGCGTTCGACTCGTCGTCGAGGGTGGCCAGGCGGCGACTGATCACCTCGCGCACACCCTCGGGGATGCCGATGCGGTCGGCCGTTGCCGTTCGCACCCACCGCCCGTCCTCCAGGACGACCGCGCCCGATCTCCACGAGGTGGCGCAGCACCTGGCCGACGAAGAACGGGTTGCCTTCGGTCTCGGCGTAGACGGCGTGGGCGAGCTCGGCGACCTCGGGTCGAGAGAGGCTGGTCGGCGGCGGCCTCGACGAACGCGGTCACTTCGCCTTCGTCGAGCCCGCGCAGCGCCATCCGCTCGACGGTCTCGTCGCGCCGCAGATCGGCGAGCATCTCGGCCAGCGGATGACGGCGGTCGAGCTCGGTGTCCCGGTACGTGCCCACCACGAGCAGCGATGCGTCGTTCCCGCGCGCGCACGAGGTGACGGAGCATCAGGAGCGTCGGCTTCGCCGCCCAGTGCAAGTCGTCGAGCAAGAGGACCACGGGCACGCTGGCGGCGGCGCCTTCGAGGAATGCGTCCACGGCCTCGAAGAGGCGGTACCGCTCGGTCTCCGGGTCGGCGTGCAACGGCTCCGACAGACCCGTGACCTGCTCCGCGAGCTCGGGAACGAGGCGGGCCACGTCTCCTCCATGCGATCCGACCTGCACTTCGAGGTCGGCGGGCGCGCACGCGCTCACGTACGTGCGCAGCGCCTCGACGAACGGCTGGTACGGCACCGCGAGATCGTCGTCGCACCGGCCGAAGAGGACCGCCGCGCCTTCGGCGTGCGCGCGCCGCGCGAGCTCGGCGGCGAGCCGGGTCTTGCCGACTCCCGGTTCGCCCGACAGCAGCACGAGGCGCTTGTCACCGGAACGGGCGTGCTTCCACGCCGTCCAGAGCCGCTCCATCTCGTCGACCCGGCCGACGAGTCCGATGGTCTCCGAGCCGGCGAGCGGGCTCGGGAGTGGAACAGCATGATCGCCGACCTGCCACGCCACCTCGGCCGCCGGTACCGGCGCCGTGAGGCCCTTCAGCTCGAGCGCGCCGACGGGCCGGAAGTCGTGGCCGCCGCGACTTCCTGCGAGGACGCGCACGACGTCGCCGACGAGGATCTGCGCGCCCTCGGCGGAGTCGCACAGCCGGCGTGCTTCGACGACCGGCGTCCCGAAGCAGTCGTCGCCCTCCCACACGACGTCGCCGGCGCTGAGCCCGACGCGGATCGACACGGGAGCGGGCGCGCGGCGTGTCAACCGCTCGACGCCGCGTTGCATCGCCTCTGCCGCCGCAACTGCTTCGACGGCGGAGTCGAACACGATCATCAGGCCGTCGCCGGTGCCCTTGACCTCGCGGCCGCCGTGCGCCGCGACGGCATCGCGCAGCACACGGTCGTGCGACCGGCGCAGCTCGTCGGCGGCGTCGTCGCCGACGGCTTGGCGCAGCGCCGTCGAGCCGACGAGATCGGTGAACAGCACCGTGGCCGTCGCCGGCCGCCCTGCCTCCCCTGCCCCCGTCGTCACGGGCCCATGCTACGGGTGCGCCGGCGCCGGTACGCTCCCGGTCGATGGCGGGGGGGTTCGATCCATTCGATCCGGGGCAGGCGCAGCGCGCCTGGCCGCTGCTGAAGGAGCTCCGCCGTCAGGGGCCGGTGGCGCCGATCGCGGGCGGGATGCACTACGTCACCCGGCACGCCGAGTGCCGGGAGGTGCTGCGCGACACGGAGGCGTTCTCGAACGCGTCGGGGATGAAGGCGCCCGGCGTCGAGGTCCCCTTCGAGGACCGGATCCTCGGCGAGCTCGATCCGCCCCAGCACAGCGTCGTCCGCCGCGTGATGGTGACCGCGCTCACGCCCAAGGTCGTCCACGCCGCCGAGCCGTTCATTCGCGGCACGGCCGAGGGGCTCCTCGACGGGGTGACGGTGCCCGGGCCGGGCCGACCTCGTCGAGGCGTTCTCGGTTCCGCTGCCCAATCGCGTCACCGTGCACCTCCTCGGGTTCCCGGCCGAGGACGCCGACACGATCGCAACCTGGGCCGGGAAGCTCATGGTGAGCGAGTTCCCGCGCACGAACCGCACCGAGCGCGGCGAGGGGTTCGCCGGCGCATTCCCCGAGTTCGCCGGCTACATCGACGAGAAGGTCGACCACCGCATCCGTGAGGTCGAGCGGGGCAAGACGGTGCCCGACGACGTGCTCACCCGGCTCGTGCGGCTCGAGGTCGACGGCGAGCGGTTGAACCGCAATCAGCTGCGCGCGCTCACCCGCAACCTCATCACCGGTGGGCTCACGACGACGAGCCAGCTGCTCGGCAACCTGCTGTACGAGCTCCTGACCGTGCCGGGACTCGAGCAAGCCGTGCGGGCGGACGAGGGTGCGCTCGCCAACGCCGTCGAGGAGAGCTTGCGGATCGCGCCACCGCTTCTCTTCGTCGCCCGGGGTTGCGTGCACGACACGTCGGTCGGCGACGCGCCGATCGCTGCGGGCGAGCGGGTGATCGTCGGCACCGGGTCCGCCAACCGGGACGAGCTCCTCTTCGAGGACGGCGACGAGTTCCGCGTCGACCGCCCCAACGCCGACCAGCACCTCACGTTCGGGTACGGACCCCACGTGTGCCCGGGCGCGGGCATGGCGCGGATCGTGGCCCGCATCGGGATCGCCACGTTCCTCGAGCGGTTCCCGCCCGGCTCCGTGCGGCTCGCCCCCGACTACGAGTTCGAGAACGTGCCGACGTTCTTCGAGATCGGGCCGCGCCGCCTCGCAGTCGACACCGGGGTCGCATGACGGACGACGAGCGAGCTCGTCCGCTGCAATACCTCGACATCGGCGCCGGCCCGACGATCATGCTGCTGCACGGCTATGGCATGAAGCCGGCCACGTACCTCCCATGGCGCGCCTGCTCGCCGACCGGGCGCGCATCGTCATCCCCGACGTGTTCGCGCTGCCGGAGCGGTGGACGTTCGAGCACGCGCTCGACTGCCTGGAGCTCACGCTCGACGACATCGGCGTCGAGCAGGTGAGCCTGCTCGGGCACTCCTTCGGCGGCGGCCTCGAGCTCGGGCTGGCGTGCCGCTCGCCGGCAGCGGATCGTGGAGTGCGTCTTCAGCGACACGCTCGGCATGCACCGCGAGTTCTCGCTCGCACGAGAGGCCGTGCATCCGATCGGCATCGCCCGCATGGCGACGGCCCCGGCGGTGAAGTCGTTCATCCGAGTCCTGGGTGACGCACCCGATCCAGCTGGCGTCGGCGGCGCTGTGGGCGTTCCGCAGCGACCGCGAGTCTGAGATCGAGACGTGCGCCGCGGTGGGCCTGCCGTGCCACGTGCTGTGGGCCGAGCGCGACACGATCCTGTCGCGGAAGGACGGCCGGGAGTTCGCCCGTCGCCTGCGCGCGACGTTCACCGTGGCGAAACAGCCGCCCGGATACGGGCCCATCGACCACGACTGGATGTTCGACGACCCCGAGCTGTTCGTGCAGCACCTGAACGAGCTCGGCCTGCGGGCACTCCCCGCGATGTAGCCGGCTGAGGTCAGTTGGCGGCGTTCTCGGCGCCCACGGCGAGGGCCTCGGCGACCTCGTGCTCCTCGGGCGGCTCGCTCGCCCGGGCGGGCAGGAAGCGGGCGGCGACGAACACCGCGACGAGGACGACGGCGACCGCGCAGGCGTACGTGATCCGCATCGACGACAGGAACGCGTCGGTCGCCACGCTCCGTACCTGCGTCGCGACGCCGGCCGGGAGGTGTCGCGCCACCTGGAGCGACGTGCCGATCGAGTCACGCGCCGAGTGGGCCACCCCGGGCGGGAGATTCCGGGCGGCGTCGAAGGTCGCGTGGTACTGCGAGGCGAAGATGCTGCCCAGCACGGCCACGCCCAGCGCGCCACCGGTCTGGCGGGTGGTGTCGTTCACCGCGGAGCCGACGCCGGCCCGGCCCGGCGGGAGCGAGCCCATGATCGACTCGGTGACGGGCGCGACGGTCAGGCCCATGCCGATGCCGTACACGAGCCGCACGCCGAAGCCGAGCGCGAACGACGACATGATCGTGTCGGAGCGCGTAGCAGGCCATCGCGGCGGCCACGACCACGAGCCCGAAGACGACCACTCGCTTCGTGCCGAGGCGCTGGACGAAGCGGGGCGCGATCGGCGAGCCGATCATGAGCCCGAGCGCGACCGGCGTGAGCATGAGACCTGACTCGAGCGGGCTGTAGCCGAGCACGAACTGGAAGTACTGCGTGAGCAGGAACGTCGAGGCGAACAGCGCGAAGTACGCGAGCGTGATCGTCGCCGAAGCGGCCGAGAAACGAGCGTTGCGGAAGAAGCGCACGTCGAGCATCGGACGCGGCGTGTGCGCTTCCCACGCCGCGAACAACCCGAGGAACACGAGCCCGACCACGAAGCCGCCGAGCACGTCGGGCGCGACCCAGCCGTGGTTCGGCACCTCGATGATCGCGAACAGCAGCGCGACGAGCCCGGCGATCGACAGGACGGCGCCGATCGGATCGAGCGGGCTCTCCTCGGGCGCGCTCGTGTTCGGGATGAACCGCCACGCGAGTGCGAAGGTGAGCGCGCACACCGGGACGTTGATGAAGAACACGGATCCCCAGCCGAGGTGCTCGACGAGCAGGCCCCCGATGACGGGGCCGATCGCGATGCCGATGCCGGCCACTCCTGCCCACACGCCGATGGCTCGGGCGCGCTCGGCGGGATCGCGGAACGTGTTGGTGAGAATCGACAGCGTCGTCGGGAAGATGAACGCGCCGCCGACGCCCATGAGCGCCCGGGCGGCGATCAGCATCCCCGGCGAACTTGCGAACGAGGCCAGCGCCGAGAAGACGCCGAACCACGCAAGCCCGAACATGAGCATGCGGCGCCGCCCGTAGCGGTCGCCCAGCGAGCCCGCCGTGAGCAGGAGGCAGGCGAAGACGATCGTGTACGCGTCGACCATCCACTGCAGCTGCGATCCCGACGCGCCGAGCGCGCGCACGATCGACGGGAGCGCGACGTTGAGGATCGTGTTGTCGACCCCGATCACGACGACACACAACGACAGCACGCCGAGGATCAACCATCGGCGGGCGTGCGTGACGTCGGGCGCGTCCGGGCGCCCGGGCTCGGGGGTTCTGGGGAGGCCGAACGGCTGTGGTGGTCAGGTGCGTTCCCGGGAGGAAGGTGGTACTGTTAACTATCTAGTTAGTACACTCTACCGGTCCGAGAGGGCCGGTGCAAAGGCGGAGCGATGCCCAAGACAGCCGCTCCCGGCGGCGCAGCCACGGATGCAGAAGGGCCCGAACGCCCCAAGCCGCGCGACCCCGAAGGGACGCGCCGGCGGATCCTGGCGGCGGCGCTGCGGGAGTTCTCCGCCAAGGGCATCGACGGGGCACGCGTCGATGCCATCGCGGCCCGGGCGGGCACGAACAAGCGGATGCTCTATTACTACTTCGGGTCGAAGGACGACCTTTTCCGGGCTGTGCTCCGGCAGCGGCTCGCCGACCGGGCGCCGACGGCGCGCGAACGTGACCGCACCGGCCCCGGCCGCATCGCCGAGCTCCAGGACCGCCTCGACGACTCGGCCGACTACGTGCGTCTCCTGATGTGGGAAGGGCTCGAGCGCGGTCGCCGCGGCCAGGTCGAACAGGAGCTCCTCCGCCGGGAGTCGCTCGCCGAGTGGTGCGACGACGTGCGCGACGCGCAGCGCCGCGGCGACCTCCCGGACGACCTCGACGCCGAGCAGCTCGTCCTGTCGGAGCTCGCGCTGGCGATGTTCCCGGTCGCGTTCCCCCAGCTCACGCGGATGGTGACCGGGAAGCTTCCTACCGACGCCGAGTTCAAGGCCGAGCGACGCGAGTTCCTGGAGCGGCTCGCCGCCCGGCTCGACGCTCGGCTCGCGGCCTAGCTCTCGCTCGAGCCGTCGTCGTCTTCGGGGCGGTGGACGACCGCGACCGACCGCTCGGGATGGTCGAAATCGATCACGACTTCCAGGTCACACGGCGGCGCGTCCGGCGCCTCGTTCACGATCGTGACCTCTTCCTTCTCGGGGCGGCCCTCGAGCGCGTCACGCAGGCCGAGGAGCCCGGCCGCGACGACCGCTCCTGTCGCCGAGCGTCGAAAGCGATCGACCGGTCGGTCGCCCGCGTCGGTCCCTTCGACTTCGCCGTCGGCCTGCTCGGCTTCGTCGCCGGCGTCTTCCGGCTGGTCCCGATCGAAGTCCTCCACACCCCCACGGTACGCCGGATCTCGCGAACGAAAAGCCCCGGCGCGCCGCGGCCTAGCCTGCCCCTGGATCACAGGGGGTGAGCCGATGAGCGAATGGGCGGAGTTCGGCGGCGTGATCGGCCGGTACCGCAACGAGTCGACGCCGTGGTGGCCGGACCCGGTGCGCCCGCCCGCGGGTGCGCCGAACGTGCTGGTCGTGCTGCTCGACGACGTGGGCTTCGCACAGCTCGGCTGCTTCGGTTCCGACATCGCCACCCCCACGTTCGACCGGCTGGCGGCGAACGGGCTGCGCTACACGAACTTCCACACGACCGCGCTCTGCTCCCCGACCCGCGCCTGCGTCCTCACCGGGCGCAACCACCACCGCGTCGGCATGGGCCGGATCACCGACCTCGCCACCGGCTTCCCCGGGTACCACGCCCGCATCGGCAAGGAGCACGGCTTCCTGTCCGAAGTGCTCGGACCGCTCGGCTACGGCGCGTACGCGGTCGGCAAGTGGCACCTCACGCCGGACGACGAGCGCCACCTCGGCGCGTCGCGGGCCCGGTGGCCGTTGCGGCGCGGCTTCGACCGCTTCTACGGCTTCTTCGGCGGCGAGACGCACCAGTTCGCGCCCTCGCTCGTGCACGACAGCCACCGGGTGGCGCCGCCGCGGTCGTGGGAGGACGGCTACCACCTCAGCGAGGACATCGCCGACCGGGCGATCGAGTTCGTCGCCGACCTGGAGGCCGCCGATCCGGACAAGCCGTTCTTTCTCTATCTCTGCACCGGCGCCTGCCACTCGCCCCATCACGCGCCGCCGGACTGGATCGAGCGGTACCGCGGCCACTTCGACGCCGGCTGGGACGTGTGGCGGGAGGCGACCTTCGCCCGGCAGCAAGAGCTCGGCCTGCTGCCCGAGGGGACCGAGCTCTCGCCGCGCCCCGAGTGGGTGCCGGCATGGGACTCGCTTCCGCGCGACGAGCAACGCGTCGCGGCGCGCTTCATGGAGTGCTTCGCGGCCTTCTTGAGCCACGCCGACCATCACCTCGGGCGCGTGCTCGACTTCCTCGAGGAGGTCGGGCGGCTCGACGACACGCTCGTGTTCGCGCTCTCGGACAACGGAGCCTCGTCGGAGGGTGGGAAGCACGGGTCGATCAACGACTCCCGCCCGTGGAACCTCGCCGGCCGCCCCGTCGAGGAGGCCGTCGCCCGCATCGACGAGATCGGCGGACCGACGGCACACAACAACTACCCATGGGGCTGGACGGTGGCCGGCAACACGCCGTTCCGGCGCTGGAAGCGCGAGGTCCACGAGGGCGGGGTCGCCGACCCGCTCATCGTCTCGTGGCCGGCTCGCATCGACGCCCGGGGCGAGATGCGCCGCCAGTACGTGCACGCGGTCGACCTGGCGCCGACCGTCCTCGACGTGCTCGGCGTCGAGGCGCCCGACGAGATCGACGGCGTCGCGCAGACACCGATCGACGGCGTGCCGTTCACGAGCACGTTCGACGACGCGGCGGCGCCGAGCATCCGCGACACGCAGTACTTCGAGATGTTCGGCTGCCGCGCCCTGTACCACGACGGCTGGAAGGCGGTCGTCTACCACCCGATGTTCGACCAATCGGTGCCGTACGCCGACGACGACGCGTGGGAGCTGTACCACGTGGCCGAGGACGCGTCGGAGTGCCACGACGTCGCCGCCGAGCATCCGGAGAAGCTGCGCGAGCTCGTGGCGCGCTGGTGGACCGAAGCGGAGAGGAACCACGTGCTCCCGCTCGACAACGCGCCGTTCGACCGCGTCTTCGGCGACGAGCGTCCCGGCATCGACGGCCGGCGCCGGTACGTGTACTACCCGTTCGGGGGCCCGGTCACAGAGGAGGCGGCGGTGAACGTGCGCAACCGATCGCACCGCATCACCGCCGAGATCGACGTGCCCGACGACGGCGCCGAGGGGATCCTGCTCGCGCAGGGATCGGCTCTCGGCGGGTACGTCTTCTTCGTGCTCGGCGGCCGGCTGCACTACGTGCACAACTACGTCGGCCTCGAGGAGCACCGCATCTCGTCGTCGACCCCGCTGACACCGGGACCGCACACGGTGACGTTCCGGTTCGACAAGACCGGCGAGCACCAGGGTCGCGGCACCCTGCTCGTCGACGGCGACGAGGTAGGCACCGGCGACATCCCCCGCTTCACGCCGACGCGCTTCTCGATCACCGACGCCGGCCTGTCCTGCGGCTACGACTGGGCGATGCCCGTCGTCGACGACTACCGGGCCCCGTTCCGCTTCACCGGTGGTCTCGACCGCGTGATCGTCGACGTCGACGGCGAGCCCTTCGTCGACGCCGAAGCCGAAGCCGACCTGGCATTGCGCGCGCAGTAGCCCACGTCAAGAAGGGCGCGGGAACCGCAGGCGCATGCGGGTGCCGCCGTCGGCGGGGGTCTCGACCGTGATGGTGGCGCCGTGCTGATCGGCGACCTGGCGGACGATCGCGAGGCCGAGGCCCGATCCGGGGGTCCCTCGGGCGCGCTCGGCCCGCCAGAAGCGGTCGAACACGAAGGGGACGTCCTCGGGTGCGATGCCGGGGCCGTGGTCGCGCACAGCGATCTCACCGTCCCGCACTGCGACCTCGACCTGACCGGCGGGGGGGCTCCACTTGCCGGCGTTGTCGAGCAGGTTGCTGACGGCGCGTTCGATCCGGTTGCCGGCGCCGCGGACGACACTCGGCGAGAGGTCGGTCACGAAGCGCACGTCGGGCCAATGGAACGACGCTTCCTCGACCGCGCCGGCCGCGATGCGGTCGAGCTGCACGTCGCCGATCTCGTCGTCGATCGGCTCGTCGCCGCGGGCGATCTCCATCATCCCGCCGATCATCGCCGACACCTCCACGATCTGCGCGTTGACGTCCCGCACGAGCCGCTCCCGGTCGGCGGGATCGAGGCTCTCGTTGCGCACGAGCACCTCGATGTTCGTGCGCAAGCTCGTGAGCGGCGTCCGCAGCTCGTGCCCCGCGTCGGCGGCGAGACGCCGCTGCGCGCGTTGCGACTCGTCGAGCGCTTCCAGCATCTCGTTGAAGCTCCCCGCCAGCCGGCCGACCTCGTCGTTCCCGGTGGTCTCGATCCGGCGGGACAGGTCGCGGGTCTCGGTGACGTCCTCGACCGCCGCGGTCAGGCGGCGCACGGGGCGGAGCGCGGCGCGCGCCACGATGAAGCCGAGGACGGCGGCCACGAGCACGCCCACCAGTGCCGTCACGAGCAGTGCCAGTCCCATGTCGCTGATGACGGCGTTGGTCTCGGTGAGCGGCCGTGCGACCTGGAGCGCCATGTTCCGGTTGAACCGCGTCGTGTAGACGCGCAGCGGCGTCCCGTCCACGTCGACGTCGGCGAAGAACGGCTCCTTCGTCCCCGCCGCGACCTCGGTCGTCCCGTCGATCAGCGGGATCTCCGTCGTGTCGGGCCCGGTCCTGATCTGGCCCCGGTCGTCCACCGTCTGCACGAGACCGCCCGCACCGCCGAGGGGCGGGGGACGAACGAGGAGGGCGTTGCCGTTGGGGCCGGCTTGACCCGGCGCGGCCGCCCCGCCGGGTCGATTCCGTTCCCGCACGACGGCGTTCGCCCGCTCGCGCAGCGTCGCATCGACCTCGCCGTGCAACTCGCCTCTCGTGCGCGCGTACACGAAGAACGCGGCTGCCGTGACCGCGACCGCGACGGCGAGCGACGCCGCCAGGACCAGCCGGGTGCGCAGGCTCATTGCTCGCGGAGGACGTACCCGACGCCGCGCACGGTCTGGATCAGCCGCGGCTCCCCGTCCGCCTCGGTCTTGCGGCGGAGATAGCCGACGAAGACCTCCAGAGAGTTCGAGTCGGGGCCGAAGTCGTAGCCCCAGACCCGCTCGAAGATCACGCTCCGGGGGAGGACGACGCGCGGATTGCGCATGAGGAGCTCGAGCAGGGCGAACTCGGTGCGGGTGAGGTCGAGGGCGCGGTCGCCGCACGTGACGTCACGCGTGGTCGGGTCGAGACGGACGTGCGCGTACTCGAGCACGCCGCTCGCGTCGGCTTCGGTTCGTCGCAGCAACGCGCGCAGTCGGGCCAGCAGCTCGTCGAGCGCGAACGGCTTGACCAGGTAGTCGTCGGCGCCGGCGTCGAGCCCGGCGACGCGCTCGCCGACGGCGTCGCGTGCCGTCAGCATGAGGACGGCGGTGCCGTCACCGGCTGCCCGCATCCGCCGGCACACCTCGAGGCCGTCGAGGTCGGGCAGCCGCAGGTCGAGGACGACGGCGTCGGCGGGATCGTCGTGTTGACGCTCGAGCGCCGGGAACCCGGCGCCGACCGCGTCGACCGTGTACCCCTCGATGCGCAACGCCCGCTCGAGCGAGTCGAGCACCGCCGGGTCGTCGTCGACGACGAGGACGCGCATATTTCTCCATTGTCGCCGTCGGCGAGCTCCGGCTAGTTGCGGCGCCGGTCGGCAAAGCCGCCGGTCGCCGCGCAAGTCTGGCCCGGGAACCTGAAGGTCTTGTGAACCCCGAGTCCCCGGGCCGACTTGAGCACGGTTGTTACGAGCTCTGGTTCTGGGACTGACCTTCGGTCGCCGCTCGGGGGCGGACCACCCGGGCCGCCGTCCCGGCCCTTCTGCGGGCCGTCGTTGACGAGCGTGGTGATGCGGTCCTTCAGTCCGGACTTGCGCTCGTTCGCCTGATCGGCCGTGAGCTTGCCGTCCTTGACCGCCTGATCGATGTGCTCCGTCGCGTCGGCGACCATGGCATCGATCACCTTCTGCTTGTCGACGTTCCGGTCGTCGGCCACCTGGGCGATCGTCTTGCCGTCGCGCAGCTGCGCTCGCAGCTCGTCCGTGCTGACGCCCAGCGCCTTGGCGGCGGCGTCGAGCTTCGGGCCGTGACCGCGTCGCCCTTCGCCCTTCGGCTTGCCCTCGTTGACGAGCTTGGTGATGCGCTCCTGGAGGTTCGACTTGCGCTCGTTGGCCTGGTCGGCGGTGAGCTTCGCCGTCCTGGACCGCCTGATCGATGTGGGCGGTGGCGTCGGCGACCATCGCGTCGATCACCGTCTGCACGTCGACGCCCTGTTCCTGGGCGACCTGGGCGATCGTCTTGTCGCCCTCCAGCTTCGATCGCAGGTCGTCGACACTCAGGTTCAGCGCCTTGGCGGCGGCGTCGAGCCCGGGGCCGTGCCCGCCGGGCGGCCGGTCGGCCTCGGCCGGAGGCCTGTCGCCGCCGGTCTGGGCACCGGCCACGGCCGTGACACCGAGGACCCCGCCGCCGGCGAGGCCCGCCGTCAGCGCGGCCGCGGCAAGGGCCCGAGAGGCCCTGAGCTTGGAGCGCATGAGAATTCCCTTCTGTCGGGGGGTGGTTACCGGGGCGCAGTCTCAGGGGCGGGCCTGAATGGCAGCTGAACGCGAGCTATGAGTTCGCCCAAGACCTACGCTGCGGCCCGAAGGGCACGAGGGCAGCACCACGCCGGATCCCCGATATGGACTGGTTCGAGGCGCCCGAGTACTGGCTGAGCCGCTTCGTGTTCGAGCGCGCCCTCGGCGTCGATCTACCTCGTCGCGTTCCTCGTCACGGTCAACCAGTTCCGTCCCCTGCTCGGCGAGCGCGGCCTGCTCCCCGTGCCGCGCTTCGTGCGCATGGTGCGGTTCCGGGACGCGCCGAGCCTGTTCCAATTCCGCTACTCGGACCGGCTCCTCGCCGTCGTCGCGTGGGCCGGGGTGGTGCTGGCGGCGAGCGTGATCGTCGGACTGCCGCAGGCCGGCCCGATCTGGGCGCCCATCCTCGTATGGCTCGCGCTCTGGGCGCTGTACGTGTCGATCGTCAACGTCGGCCAGACGTTCTATTCGTTCGGCTGGGAGTCGCTGCTGTGCGAAGTGGGCGCGCTGGCGATCCTCCTCGGCGACGCCCGCACCGCGCCGCCGATCCTGCTCGTGTTCCTGATGCGCTGGCTGCTGTTCCGGCTCGAGTTCGGCGCCGGGCTCATCAAGCTGCGCGGCGACCGCTGCTGGCGGGACCTCACGTGCCTGCACTACCACCACGAGACCCAGCCGATGCCGAACCCGTTGAGCTGGTTCTTCCACCACCTCCCCGGGCGCGCGCACAAGGCCGAGGTCGTGGCCAACCACTTCGCGCAGCTCGTGGTGCCGTTCTTCCTGTTCGCGCCCCAGCCGGTCGCCGGCATTGCGGGCGGGATCATCGTCCTGACGCAGTCGTGGCTGATCCTGTCGGGCAACTTCTCGTGGCTGAACTTCCTCACGATCGTGCTGGCGATCTTCGCCTTCAGCGACGCCGCCCTCGGCTACGTGCTCCCGTTCGACCGTCCCGAGCTCGTCGCGTCCCCGTCCTGGTACGAGGGGCTCGTGATCGCGCTCACCGTGCTCGTCGCCGTCCTGAGCTACTGGCCGGTCCGCAACATGCTGTCGCGCCGGCAGCTCATGAACTTCAGCTTCAACCGCCTCCACTTCGTCGGCACATACGGCGCGTTCGGCCACATCACCAAGGAGCGCTACGAGATCATCATCGAAGGGACCGACAACGCGGGGCACGTCCGAGACGTGGAAGGCGTACGAGTTCAAAGGGAAGCCGGGCGACCCGAAGCGCATGCCACCCCAGGTCGCGCCGTACCACCTGCGCCTCGACTGGCTCATGTGGTTCGCGGCGATGGGCCCTCCCGACCGGTACCCGTGGGTCGTTCGAGCTCGTCGGCGCGCCTGCTCGAGGGCGACGCGGCGACGCTGAAGCTCCTGCGCACCAACCCGTTCCCGGACGAGCCGCCGGTCGCTCGTGCGCGCCCGCTTGTACCGCTACCGGTTCACGAGCCGCGCCGAGCGGCGCGAGACGGGCGCGTGGTGGGCGCGGACGCTGGTCGCGATGTGGCTCCCGCCGCTGGCGCTCGACTCGACGGGCGCACTCACGACTTCGGCAAGGGGTGCTTCGCGAAGAACTCCCACATGAGCTCGTTGGCGTCGACGATCTTCGTGGACTCTCCGAGCACTGCGCCGCGTGGCGTGCCGCTGACGTCGATCGGCGTCCCCGGCCAGACGTGCCCGGCGCCGGTGAGCTTCCAGAGCACGACCTCGGCATCCTGCTTGCACGGCGCGTAGGTGATCCGCGTCGCGGTCTCGCCCTCGTCGCCGCTGCCGGGCCGGCCCTGCACGGTGGGCGCCGTCTTCGGCTTCTTGCGGCAGCCGTCGTACGCGACCCAGCGGTCGATGCCTTCCTGCACGGAGTCGAACTGGTTCTGGATGTTGGTGCCCGGGAAGGGAAGACCGAGCCCGCCGTTGTAGAGCGCGCGCGGGTCGTCGACGCTGTGGAACTCCATCACCGGGACGGGCCGGGTGGGCGCGAACTTCGTCACCTCGACCTGACCCGCCACCGACGCGACGGCCGCGACGCGCTTCGACGCGTCGGCGGCGAGGCGGTAGGCCATCATCCCGCCGTTCGAGATGCCCGTCGCGTACACGCGTCGCTTGTCGACCGGCGTGCGCCGGGCGAGGTCGTCGAGGACCGCGAACGTGAACCCGACGTCGTCGGCGTTGGTCCGCTTGGCCGGACCACAGCATTTGCCCGCGTTCCACGTCCGCAGGCTCTGCTGACCCGGCGCCGGCGGCACGCCCTGCGGGTACACCACGACGAACCCGTGCCGGTCGGCCGTGGCGTCCATCTGCGAGTACGCCTTCTGGGCCGGCGCATCGCTGCCGCCGCCGTGGAAGTTGAACACGACGGGCAGGCGCTTCCCCGGCTCAGTGCCGGTCGGGACGTGCACGAGGTACTCGCGCGCGCCGCCGCCGAAGTCGATCGTGAACTGCTGGTCGCCGGGCGGAAGCTGGTTCGTGCCGCGGCGCTCGCGCCGACGGGAGCGAGCACGACGCCGGCCGCGACGGCCAATACGGTCGAAATCGCCAACCTGCGCACGGTGAGGACGCTAGCGACGGCTCTATGAGCCGTTCGTGGGTTGCGGACGCCGATTCGGTGAGCCGCCGCCCTAGGCTCCACTGCCAACATGTCCGAGCACGTCCACGTCCACGCGCCGCACGAGCTCACCGAGTCACACGGCGGCCCGACGACGAGAAGCGAGCGCGTCATGGAGCTCGCGGCGACGCTCCTCCTGGCGCTCGCGACGCTGGGCATCGCGTGGAGCGGATACCAGGGGGCACGCTGGAACGGACGGCAGGCACGGGAGTACGCGCAGGCGAACACGGCGCGGATCCTCGCGAACCGCGCCGACACGCAGGCGACCAGGAACGCACGCAGGACCTGCTGAACTTCAACCGCTGGCTCGAGGTCAAGACCGAAGGAGACCAGCAGCTCGCCGATCTCTACCAGCGGCGCTTCCGGCCCGAGTTCCTCCCCGCGTTCGAGGCGTGGCTCGCGGAAGACCCGCTGAACAATCCCGGGCGGCGAGGCGAGCCCGTTGCGGGTGCCGGAGTACCAGCGTGGCCGCGCTCGAGAAGTCCGACCGGCTGGAAACGCGAGGGAACGCAGCACTTCGAGCACGGGAAGGAGGCCACCGAGCACACCGACTCGTACGTGCTGACCACGGTGTTCTTCGCCGCCGTGCTCTTCTTCGCCGGGATCTCGATGCGGTTCGTCTGGCAACGCATGCGCATCGCCGTGCTCGTGCTCGGGTCGTTGAGCCTCGTGTACGGCCTTCGTGCTCGTCGCCCGGCTCCCGATCCTGTAGCGCCGGTAGCCTGCGACTGTGAGCGACTGGAACTTCGCCGCAGTGTGGCGCGGCATCGCGGAGGCGACGCCGGACCGGGAGGCCGTCGTCTGCGGCGAGCGGCGGCTCACGTTCGGGCAGTTCGACGACCGGGCCCGGCGGCTGGCGTGGCACCTCGCGCAGGAAGCCGAGCTCGAGCGCGGCGACAAGGTCGCGATCGACCTGCTGAACACCCCCGAGTACCTCGAGACGTTCTTCGCGGCGCTGAAGCTCGGCTGCGTGCCCGTGAACGTCAACTACCGCTACCTCGCCGACGAGGTCCACTACGTCGTCGACAACGCCGACGCCAAGGCCGTGGTGCACGGCCCGCAGTTCTCCGACACCGTGAAGAAGGCGCTGAAGCGCATCCAGAAGCCGTGGCGGCCGTTCACGTTGGAGACGGGCGAGCGCTACGAGGCGGCGCTCGCGGCCGCGCCGCCGGCGCAGGAGTGGGCACCCGCGCACCAGCCGTCGGGAGACGACCTGATCTTCCTGTACACGGGCGGGACCACCGGCATGCCGAAGGGCGTGATGTGGCGCAACGACGACCTGTACGTCTCGCTGTGGCGGATGGGCCGACCGGGCACCGACCCGCCCGACCCGGTCGCGGCCGTGCGCGACGGCAAGCGCGCCGGCACATGCCTCCCGGCGTGCCCGCTCATGCACGGCACCGGACTGTTCATCGCGTTGTCCACCCTGAGCGGCGGTGGCTCCGTGGTGCTCATCGACGCGCCGGGTCTCGACCCGGCACGCGTCTGGAGCGAGGTCGAGCGCAACGCGGTCGAGGTGCTGACGATCGTCGGCGACGTGTTCGCCCGCCCGCTCCTCGCCGCCCTCGAGGCCGAACCGAGTCGGTGGGACTTGTCGTCGCTGCGCGCGATCACCAGCTCCGGGGTCACGTGGAGCCCGGAGACCAAGGCCGGGCTGCTTCGCCACGTCCCCCAGGTCACGCTGCTCGATTCGCTCGGCGCGTCCGAGGGCATGGCGAGCCGCCAGGCCGCCACCGCCGACGACGCCGAGATCAAGCCGGCGCGTTTCGCCGTCAACGACCGGGTCAAGGTGTTCCGCGAGGACTCCGGCGAGGAGGTCACCCCGGGCAGCGAAGAGATCGGGCTGCTCGCCGTGGGCGGGCGCATCCCGGTCGGGTACTGGCGCGATCCCGACAAGACAGCGCAGACGTTCCGGGTCATCGACGGACGCCGGTACGCGCTCGCCGGCGACTACGCCCAGGTCGACGCGGACGGGACGATCCGGCTCCTCGGGCGGGGCTCGGCGTGCATCAACACGGGCGGCGAGAAGGTGTACCCGGAGGAAGTCGAGCTCGTGCTGCGGAAGCACCCGAGCGTGTTCGACTGCGTGGCCGTCGGCGTGCCCGACGATCGCTTCGGCGAGATCGTCGTCGCGCTCGTGCAGGTGACCGAAGGTCACTACCTCGACGAGCCCGAGCTCGAGGCGTGGTGTCGCAGCAAGCTCGCCGGCTTCAAGAAGCCGCGGCGGTTCCTGTTCGTCGACTCGCTCGAGCGCAACGCCGCCGGCAAGGCGAACTACCAGATCTTGCGCAAGTTGGCCGCGGAGCAGCTCGGGTCATAGGGTTCCGCCGCTTTGGGCCAGAGGCACAAAGAGAGGACCACTCCAATGCGCAAGCTCGGAATTCTCGTCGCGCTCGCAACGACTTCGGCGGTCGTCGGGCATCGCGCCCGGCGGCGGCGCAGACCACGCCCGAGGCCACGGCGTTCTGCGATGCGGCGCTGAAGGTCGACAAGGCGGTGGCCAAGCTCGAATCGGGCGGGAAGCCGAAGCAGAAGGACCTGCAGGCCGCCGACACCGCGCTCGGCCGGAGTCGAGAGCACAGCGCCGCCCGAGATCGCGTCGCAGGTTCAGTCGTCGTGGCGACCACCCGCAGCGCCGCTCCAGAGCGGGAAGGACCCGTCCGAGCGACCCGACCTTCGAGCAGAACTTCAACGCGCTCCAGCAGTACCGGTACAACTCGTGCGGCTACACGCAGGTCGACGTCACCGGCATCGAGTACGAGTTCCAGGGCTTGCCGAAGACGCTGCCGGCCGGGAACGTGGCGATCAAGTTCACCGACAACGGCGCCGAGATCCACGAGCTCGACATCGTTCCGGGTCAAGTCCAAGGACTCGCGTGAAGAAGATCGTCGGGCTGTCGGAGAAGGAGCTCGCAAGAAGACCGAAGAGCGTCGGGATCACCTTCGTGACCCAGGGCGAGACCAGCTACACGATCGCCGACCTGAGCAAGCCGGGTCGGTACGGCGCGGTCTGCCACCTCCCCGTCGGGTCGACGAGCCGAGCAGGCCGCTCGAACAGGCCGGGAAGAAACACGCCAAGTCGCACGCGCAGGAAGGCATGTACCAGGAGGTCAAGGTCGAGGCGGGCGCAACGACGACGAGCGCCGCCGGCTAGCCCAGCTCGCGGACGGCTTCGTCGATCGCGTCGGCGAAGCGGCGTCCGCCGGCCGAATAGCCCGATCCTGACGTCCGCGAAGTGCGCCCCATCGGGCGCGCGCACCCGGATCTGCCCGTTGACGCAGCCTTGCACCACCCCTTCGTCGGCGAGGCAGGGGAGCGTGTCGGTGTACGCGCCGTCGGCGAGCACCGCCTCGCCGGCGTCGACGAACCGCGGCTCCGACGAGTAGAGATCGATGCCGGCGGGAGTACGGTCACGGAACGCGGGCGGGCCGACCCACAGGATCGGCGAGTCCACGAGCTGCTTCAGCCGAGCCATGTCGGCCTCGTACTTCGCTCGGACCTGATCGGGCGTCTCGTAGCCGTGCATGCACGGCGACGTGTCGTTGCCGACGAACTCGACCACCATCACGCTGGGCTGCTCGAACGTTGCGGCGCGCGCCATGTTGTCGACCCAGTCGCACAGCGCCGTCCCGCCGAACGCGCGGATCTCGTCGGTGCTCTGCAGGTAGGGCGAAGCCTGTTCGATCAGGCTGTCGCCGTAGATGAGCACCGGGCCGCGTGACCGGGATGCGGTCGACCGGAGCGTCGGCGTCGAGGAGATGACGATGACGCCAACAAGGCGCTGGCACCGAGCGCACCGACGAGTGCCAGCACGACCAGGCCACGCTTCATCGAGAACACGCTAACGGTCCCGTGGAAACGGCCCGGCCGCGGCGGGCGACTTGATACCAACTGTTTCCTGCCCGTTCATGCCCGTGCTGGGCGACGCCTCAAGTTACTCCGTCTTCTGGAAGCTCCGGACGGCGAGAGCGAGCATCGCGATGCCCAGCGTGAGCACTATGAGCACTTCGGTCCAGATCGGGACGACCCAGCCGTTGATGGTCAACGGAGCGGCGTCGCTCTCGCCCAGCATCACGCGGCGGATCGGGTCGATGCCGTACGTGGCGGGATTCAGGCGCGTCACGACGGCCAGCCACGTCGCCAGCCCCGCCAGCGGGAAGATCGCGCCCGACAGGAACAGCATCGGGTTCACGACGAGCCCCATCACCATCTGGAAGCTCTCCATGCGCTGCATGCGGCTGGCGATCACGATGCCGAACGCGGTCAAGGCGAACGCGAGCAGCATGAGCAGCGGGATCACCTCGATGATCTGGAGCGCGTCGAGGTGGACGCCGACGATCGGCGCCGCGATCAGGAGGATCAGGCCCTGCCCGGCCGCGACCGTCCCGGCGCCCGCGGCCTTGCCGAGCACGAGCCCGGCCCGGCTGACCGGCGCGACGAGCATCTCGCGCAGGAACCCGAACTCGCGGTCCCACACGATCGAGATCGCCGAGAACAGGCTGCTGAACAGGACCGACATCGCCATGACGCCGGGGAGGATGAACTGCTGGTAGTCGACGCCGCCGGCGCTCGTCTGACCGACGAGCGGCTTGATCCCGGCGCCGAGCACGAACAGGAACAGGATCGGCTGCGCGAGCCCCGACACGATGCGGGCGGGCGTGCGGCGGAAGCGGATGATCTCGCGCTTCCACACCATGCCGATGGTGCGCAGGTTCCTGATGAGCGCGCCCTCGGGCGACGGCGGGCGCGGTCGGGCCGACGTCGGTGACGCCGGTGCCCGGCAGCGGCTGCGCAGTGGTCGCCATCAGCCCCGCCGGAAGCCCCGCACCATCGGGTTCGCCCTGAGCTGGTCGCCGGCACCGGCCTCGGCGTCGCGCATGTCGCGCCCCGTGTACTGGATGAACACGTCGTCGAGGCTGGGACGGCGCACGTTCACGTTGCGGACGCCGACGGTCAGGTGCTCGAACATGCGGGGCACGAACGACTCGCCGTCCGGCACCCGCATGCGAAGCCCCTCGCCCTCTTCGAGCACCTCTCCCTCCACGCCGAGCCCGCGCGCGATCTCGTCGCGGGCGGTGGGGTCGTCGGCGGTCTCGATCGTCACCGTGTCGACGCCGACCGACGCCTTCGAGCGCGCCGGGCGAGTCGATGGCGACGATGCGGCCACGGTCGATGATCGCGATGCGGTCGCAGCGCTCCGCCTCGTCCATGTAGTGGGTGGTGAGGAACATCGTGGTGCGCTCGCGGACGCGCAGCTCGTCGACGTAGTCCCAGATGTGGACGCGGGTCTGGGGGTCGAGCCCGATCGTCGGCTCGTCGAGGAACAGCACCCGCGGCGTGTGGAGCAGGCCGCGGGCGATCTCGAGGCGGCGCTTCATGCCGCCGGAGTAGAAGCGGGCCTGCTGGCTCGCCCAGTCGGTGAGGCCGACCATGTCGAGCAGCGGGTCCATGCGCCGCTTGATCTCGGCGCCGTGGAGCCCGTAGAGGACGGCGTGGAAGCGGAGGTTCTCCTCACCGGTGAGGTAGTCGTCCAGGGTCACGTCCTGGAAGACGAGCCCGATGCTCGAGCGGACCTCGTTGCGGGCGTGCACGACGTCGTGGCCGGCGACGCGGGCCTCGCCGCCGGTCGGGTGCAGGAGCGTGCACAGCACCGAGATCGTGGTGGTCTTGCCGGCGCCGTTGGGCCCGAGGAACCCGAACAGCTCACCCGGCTCGACCGAGAACGAGATGCCGTCGACGGCGGTGAAGTCGCCGAACTCGCTTGACGAGGCCGTCGACCTCGACCGCCCCGTTCGCCCCGTTCGTCGCAACCACAACGGATCAGGCTACCGGCCGCGCGATCGGCCTTCGTCATCGCCGTCGCAAGCTCCGGCTTTGCGGGAACGGTCGGCAAAGCCGCCATTCCCGCGCCTCGTCATCGGTCATCGAACACGCGCACGAGCAGGCTCGCCCCGCCCGTGCGCGCGTCCGACATCTAGTTCCGCGGGAGCTGTGCGCTTCTCGTCGCACGCACCCGGCAACCCACGAGGGATCAGGACGCACAGCGGCGTGCACCGCGTGAACTCGGGCGCGGGCTCGACCGCCTGCTGCGCGGGCGGCTCCTGACCCGGCGGGCAGAAGTTCACGCAATCCGGGATCTCCACGCCCGGGAAGGCATGGAATCGGGATCCGGATGCAGCGTTGCTGCGCCTGTGCGGAGGCTTCCGGGTTCCCGCCCCCGGTCGAGGGCTGACAGATCGGCACGCACGCCGGGCTCTGTCGGGTCCGGGCTCCTGCCAGCTGCGCCTTCGTGTCCGGCTGCGGCTCCTGGCCGGGCAGGCAGATCGGCGTGCAACCCGGTTCCGTGGGTGCAGGCTCGGCCCGAGCGGCCGGATCGCCCGGGTTGGTCGGGTTCGGAATGCAGATCTGCGGCAGCTCCGGCGGCGGCTCCGGCGGCGGCTTGACGGGCGCGCAGGCGGCCAGCGCCAGACCTCCTATGGCGAGCACCCCGACGAACATGCGCCTTCCGGCGCGACTTCGAACGATCCTGCCCATGGTCCCCCCTGTTGGGTCGTGGGACGGGTGAGGCAAGACCACCCTCGCCCGCTCCCTTCCGACATCGGCACGCCGCGCTGCCACCTTGAGCGCGAACGTCGGAGCGGCACGGCACCGCGGGATCTGGTCCATCGCCCGGACAAATGCCTATATCGCCCGATCCGGTGACAGAGGGTCGGAAAGGCCGCGCCCGGCGTGCGAGGGTTCCTCCCGGCGAAGCCAATTTCGCGAGTAATCGGGACTTTCGACCCTGCCCCGGATGCGAGCGACGTGTCATCGTCACCGATCGTGAGGCACTACGCATCGACCGGCTCGAAGATCTCCGCCCTGAGCCGGCGCGGTGCGTGGCGCAAGCCGGGGCACCGGCGCCTCCTCCAGAGGGATATGCAACGTGGTGAAGTGATGAAGTCGCTTCTCGGCGGTGAGCTGGTGGCCCACTCGCTCAACTCGTCGGGTCAGGACCGGGGCGACTTCGCCTAGCAGCCGCCTGCTGGAAAACCCTTCACCGATCGCGATCCCCGTGGAGTGACGGCGCCGGTCCTCGGCGCTTCACCCATCTGGTGCCCCCAGGGCACAACTTTCGGTCAGCCGCCCCTGGACGAGCGTTCCGGCGCGCCGGCGCCCCGTCGCAGCGCAGGGTGGTCGGGCGCCTCGCCCGGCTCGGCGACCCGGTTCGAGCCCACCGACCGGTCCCGACCCTCACGCTTGGCGGAGTAGAGAGCGGCGTCGGCCGCCGCCACCAGGCGCTCACCGTCGCCGGCGTTCCCGGGCAGCGCTCCCACCCCCGCACTCACCGTCACCGGCACCGCGGTCACGTCGCGGGCGACGGCAGCCCGGAGTCGCTCGGCCACCGCGAGGGCGTCGTCGCCCGTGCAGTCGGGCAGCAGCACGACGAACTCGTCGCCGCCGTAGCGGGCGGGGAGGTCGCTCGCCTTGGTGTTGCCGACCATCGCCCGGGCGACCTCGCGGAGGACCGCGTCGCCGGCCTGGTGGCCGACGGTGTCGTTCACGTGCTTGAAGTGATCGACGTCGAGCACGACGAGGGCGAGGGGCGCCTTCCGCCGGTGCGAGCCGCGCCACCTCGCGCTGGAGCGACTCCTCGAACAGCCGGCGATTGGCGAGGCCGGTCAGGCCGTCGCGGGTCGCAAGATGCTCGATCTCGGAGAGCAGCGCCGCATTGCGCAACGCAGCCGCGGTTTGGCTCGCCGACTGGGCAAGCGTCTCGACCGTGACGGCGGGGATCTGCGCCCGTGGACCGCGCCCCCACTCGGCGAGCAGCACGCCGAGCGTCTCGCCGTCGGCGATCAGCGGCACGATCGCGACGTTGCGGCCGAACGGCAGCAGCTGGTCGAGCACCGCGTCATCGTCGAGCGCCCGCACGAGCGTGGGCGCCTCTGCCTGCAAGACCTGTTCGGGGAGGGGCCCGATCCCGGCCGGGCTCGCGATGCGGGAGGTGCCGCCCGGCGTCGCCGTCGCTCCCTTCCACTGCTCCCCGTCGCGGACGAGGACCACCGCACGGGGGAAGTCGAGCCGGGCCTGGGTGTGGTGGGCGAGCACGAGCGCGACGTCGTCGCCGGTGCGGACGTGCTCGAGCTCGAAGCCGAGCTCGACGAGAGCGTGCAGCTCGGCGCTGCTCCGGCGCAACGCCCGCTCGTTGACGGACGAGCACACGGCGGCACCGATCGCGAACAGCAGCAGGCCGATCGAAGTGAGCGCGGCGTCGCCGTAGCTGCCGGTCGTGCGGTCACCGAGCAGGCCGGCGGAGGAGGCGGCGTGACCGAGGAAGAGCAGGAGCGCGTACCAGACCGCGAGCTTGAGCCCGGTGCGGTACGACACGACGAGTGTCACCGCGGTGACATCGAAGAACACGAGCGGCCGCACCCAGCTTTCGGCGCCGCCGGTGAGCACGAGGGCGAGCGCGAGGAACACGCCGTCCAGCAGCAGCATCCACGACATCGTCGGGTGCGTCAGTCCCGGAGCCCGCCGCCGAACCAGCTCGACGCCGCCCGTGAGCACCAGGTAGGCCGCGACCAGCGGCACCACCTCGCGGGGGTCGCCGTCGACGAACCCGAGAACGAAGACGACGGCGGCAAGGAACACCCGCAACCACTGCACGACGGCGAGACGGTCCGTCAGCCGGACGTGCTCGCCCGGACTTCCGATGACATTCATCGGAATCGGCGGAACTCGCCGGGGCGCTCAGCCCGCCGCGGGTCGCGCCGGTCGATCCGGCCCTGGACGGCGAGGAACACCAGCGCCGCCGCGATCAGCACGAGCAGCGCCGTGAACGACCGCTCGGCGGCGGTCCCGGTGGGCGCGGCCCGTTGCTCCTCGCCGCCGACGTCACCGGCCGGCGGCGCCGCAGGCAGCGCGCCGTCGATCTGCGCCGGTGGCACCGCGTCGGGCACCGCCGCCGGTGACGAAGACGGTTCGGAAGACGCCGCACCGGCCGGCGCGGACACCGCTCCTCCGGACGGTGCGACCACAGCCGCGGGCGGCGCCAGCGGCGGCGCCGACGCAAGCAGCTCGTCGGGGACGGGGGCGGGTAACGGCGACGGCGCGACGGACGGGGCCGCGGCGGACGGGGCGTCGACGGGCACGTCGGCGCACGGCCGGGGCGGCCACGGGCGCGGCGAGGGCCGACGGCACCTGGGTGCCTCGGTGACCCGGACGCCGCCGGCGCCGCGGCGCGCGCCGACGTCGCGACGGGGACGCCCGGAGGGGCGGTCGGCTCCTCGGCGGGAGCGGAACCGCCGGCCGTCGTCCGTCACGGCCCGGGAGAGCGCGGTCCGGGTTGCCGCGGAGCTCGTCGACGAGATCGGGTGGGCGGTCATCGCGGCCGTGGTCTTCCCCCCGCTCGTCACCCCCGCCGGCGAACGCGGGCGCGGCCAAACCGAGCAGCATGACGACCACAACGCCCAAGAGGACGGCCACCCTGTCCGCCCTCGCGCGAACGCTCGGTCGAACGGTGAAGATGCCAGGACCGGTATGCACGAAACCCTCGTCGCGACTATCGGCTCACCGGGGTGCGAAACTTGAGCCCCACGAGGAGGTGAGCCGTGCTGGCAGCGTTCTCTGTAACCCCGCTCGGCGGGGACGATTCGGTCGGCGAGCTGGTCGCCGACGCGGTACGGATCGTACGCGAGAGCGGGCTCCCGAACGAGACGAACGCGATGTTCACGAACATCGAGGGTGAGTGGGACGAGGTCATGGCCGTCATCCACCGCTGCGTGCAGACGGTGGCGGCGCGGTCACCGAGAGTGAGCATCGTGATCAAGATCGACCATCGCCCGGGTGTCACCGACGCGTTGCACAGCAAGGTGGAGACGATCGAGCGGGAGTTGGGCGGGGACTGAATGCACTTCGTGCAGTACTACCTGGACTGCTTGTCCCAGGCGTCGTACCTCATCGGTGACGAGGGCACGGGCCGGGCCGTCGTCGTCGATCCGCGGCGCGACGTGGAGATCTACCTCGACGACGCCGACGCCCACGGCCTGCGCATCGAGCGCGTGATCGAGACCCACATCCACGCCGATTTCCTCAGTGGGCACCTCGAGCTCGCAGCCAAGACAGGAGCGGCGGTCTCGTACGGCGAGGGTGCCGACGTCGACTTCCCGATCGAGCCCCTCGCGCGACGGCGAGCAGCTGCGCCTCGGGGACGTGACGCTCCAGGTGCTGGCGACCCCGGGGCACACGCCCGAGTCGATCAGCGTCGTCGTGCGCGAGCGACCGGACGACGCGGTGCCGTACGGCGTGCTGACCGGCGACACCATGTTCATCGGCGACGTCGGCCGGCCCGACCTCCTGAGCGGGTCCGGTGTCGCGCCCGACGAGCTCGCGCGCCGGCTGTACCGGTCCCTGCACGAGAAGCTGCTCGCGCTGCCGGACGCCACGCGCGTGTTCCCCGCCCACGGCGCCGGGTCGGCGTGCGGTAAGAACCTCTCGACCGAGACGCAGTCGACGATCGGCGAGCAACGCCGCACGAACTACGCGCTCCAACCGATGAGCGAAGCCGAGTTCGTCGGACTCGTCACGGAAGGGCAGCCGCTCCAGCCCATGTACTTCTCGTACGACGCGCAACGCAACCGGCAGGCGCACGACGCTGCTCGACGAGGCGGAACCGCCGGCACCGCTCACGCTGGAAGAGCTCGTCGCGCGACGCGACGCCGGCACGGCCGTCCTCGACACGCGGGACCCGCTGGACTTCGCCGCCGGCCACCTCCGCGGATCGGTCAACGTCGGGTCTGCACGGACGCTTCGCCGAGTTCGGCGGCGACGTCCTCGCGCCCGACCGGCCCGTCGTGCTCGTCAGCGAACCCGGCACCGAGCTCGAGGCCAAGGTGCGGCTCAGCCGCATCGGCTTCGACCGGATCGAGGGCGCGCTCGCCGACCCGGTGCGCGCGCTCCTCGAGCACCCGGAAGTCGTCGAGCCGAGCTCCCGCCTCACCGTCGCCGAGCTCGAGGAGCGGAACGGCGAGGTGGATGCGCTCCAGGTCGTCGACGTGCGCAACCCGGGCGAGACGGCGCCCGGCGTGATCCCGGGCGCCGCGACACTGCCGCTCCCGCAGCTCACGGCGCGGATGAGCGAGCTGGACCCGGCGCGTCCTACCGTCGTGTACTGCGCGAGCGGATACCGCTCGTCGATCGGTGCCAGCGTGCTCGCCGCCGCCGGCTTCGACGACGTGTCCGACCTGCTCGGTGGGTACGACGCATGGAAGGCGCAGCACCAGACCGGGCGGGAGAAGGAGCCGACGGCATGACACCGGCCGACGTGGACCACATCGACCCGGTCGAGAGCAAGCGCAGGGTCGACGCCGGCGCGCTCCTGCTCGACGTGCGCAACCCGAACGAGTGGCAGGCGGGTCACGCCGAGGGCGCGGCGTGGATCCCGATGCGCGAGCTCGCCGAGCGCCAGGAGGAGCTCCCCACCGACCGCGAGATCGTCGTGATCTGCAAGACGGGCAGCCGGTCGGCCCAAGTCGCGCAGGCGCTCGTCGCCGCCGGCTACGGCGCAGTCAACGTCGCCGGCGGGAGCGAGGCCTGGCAGGCCGCCGGCATGCCGATCGTGACCGACGACGGGCAGCCCGGCACCGTCGCCTGAGGACGCCGAGATGCCGCGCTACGTCGGCCAGCGGATCCCGCAGATCGCGGTGGGCGGCGAGCTCGCCGACGACGTCTTCGTGGACGTGCGCGATCCGGGCGAGTACGCGGCCGGGCACGCGCCCGACGCGTGGTCGATCCCGATGGACCAGCTCGAATCGCAGCGATTCACCCTGCCCATGAACCGGCGGCTCGTCGCGATCTCGCGCACCGGCGAGCGCAGCGCCGACGCCACCATCGAGCTGCGCGAGATGGGGTTCCAGGCCGTGAACTACGAGGGCGGTCTCGAAGCGTGGGCGGCCGCGGGCGGGGCCATCGTCACCGACGACGGCCGGCCCGGACGCTTGGCCTGATCCGTGCGGCGGGCCGCGCTCGTGCTCGCGCGTCGCCGTCGCGGTCGGCTGCTCCGGCGGAGGTGGCGGCGGGGCCGGCGGGGGCGAAGCCAAGCCGGTCGACGGGCCCGAAGACATCGCGGTCCCGCACAACCCGGCGCAGACGGCAGCCTCGCTGGCGCGGGTCGAGCGCGCCCTCCGCGGCGCCGAAGACCCGGCCCACGGCGGTCGACCGCCTCGGCTGGGAGCAACAGAACGCGTACCGCGCGCCGGACCCGGAGAGCTCTGCGCTCCCGCCCCGCTCGGCGAGAACGAGCCGCCCACGATGACGACGGCGACGGCCAGCGCGGGGCGCTCAGGCGACGACCCACGATCCCCCCTTTTGGGAACCATGCTCCCCTGTTGGGCCCCGGCTCCCCGAAAGTCTTACATGTCCGGGATGGCCGTGTCTTGGTCGAGTGGGCGGATTCCCGCTTCGCGACGGCTGGTCAGCCACGCGCCGAGGATTACGAGGGCCGCCCCGAGGACCGAGACGGCGGCGACGTGCTCGCCCCGGACGACGACGCCGAGCACGATCGCCACCACGGGCGTGAAGTAGATGGCGACCGCGCCCCGGGACGCCCCCGCCCTCCCGAGGAGGAGCGCGAAGGCGACGAATGCCCACCCGGTGCCGAGGAGGCCGAGGGGGAGCATGGCGGCGAGTGGACGCACCTCGAGCTCCGAGCCGGGGATCCCGGCGACGCCGGCCGGGACGACGAGGACGAAGGCGACGAGCAACGCGCGCAGGAGCACGGGGAGCGCGCCGTACCGTTGCTGGAGCGGGACGGCGACGTTGGTGCCGACGCCGTACGAGAGCACGGCGACGAGCACGAGGGCGACGCCGAGGGCGGTGGTGCCCTGGCCGCGGACCTCGGGCCAGGCGATCAGGACCAGCCCGCGAACCCGACGACGAGGCCCGCGATCTGGATGCGACCGGGGACGGGGCGCAGACCTGTCGTTGCGTGCCGACGCCAGGAACGTCGACGGCACGCTCAGGCGGCAGCCCGAGGGATCGCCTCCTCCTTCGCTTTACAGAGGCGTCGTCGGCGACCCTCGGGCCGCCGCGTCACGTTCATTCGCAATCGCGGGCGTCGCCGCAACGACACCTCGCTAAGAGAAGCAAGCCCACTTCGATCCAGAGGAACGACGAGCCCCAGATCGAGCCGCAGACGGCGAGCAGGCCCCACTCGGCGGGGCCGAACGCCTCGGGGCGGCTGCCGGGCGCGGTCTCGCAAGAGGTGAGAACGGCCGATGCCGGCAGTCTTGCCCCTTCACGCCCGGCGGAGAGGTGGCTTTCCGCCCATTTGGCGCGTCGTGGCGTGGGGGTGGGCCAGACTCGTGGAATGCAGGCGGCGGCGATCCTCGTGCTGTCCTTCGCACTGGGGGCCATCCCCTTCACGTACGTCGCGGCTCGGCGGGCCCGCGGCGTCGACCTCCGCCGCGTCGGCACGGGCACCGTCTCGGGCACCTCCCTGTACCGGGTCGCCGGGTTCCTGCCGATGGCGGCGGCAGGCATCCTCGACGTCGCCAAGGGCGCGGCCGGGCCTGGCGCTCGCCATGGCGGCGGGTCACCCGGCGCTCGCCGCGGTGGCGGGCGGCGCCGCGGTGGTCGGCCACAACTGGTCCCCGTTCCTGCGGGGCGCCGGTGGGCGTGGCATCTCCCCCGCCCTCGGCGCACTCCTCGTCGTCGCGTGGCCGGGCACCGTGATGCTGCTCGCCGGCATGATCCTCGGGAAGGTGTTCGGCGAGACCGCGGTTGGCGCCCTCGTGGCCGAGGTGGCGCTGACGCCGGTGCTGGCGGTGACGCACGGCGCGGTCGGCGCGCTCGCGGGCATCTCGATCGCCATCCCGATGCTCGTGAAGCGCATCGCCGGCAACGCGCCGGCCAAGCCGCCGCGGAGACGGACGTACCGCAATCGCATCCTGTACGACCGCGACGACCGCGTAGCCTCCCAGACGCCGTGAGCGTCGGGACGCTCGTCCGCCGCCAGAGTTACAGAGACCTGCTCGTCGGGCAGGCCGTCTCCGCGCTCGGCGACTGGATGGGCACGATCGCGTTCATGGCGCTGACCCTCGCGATCACCGGGTCACCCGCCGCCGTCGGCGGGATCCTCGCGCTGCGTCTCATCCCCGCCGCGATCGGCGGTCCGCTCGCGGCGCGTGCGGCGAGCCGCTGGGACCGCCGCCGCACGATGCTCACGATGGACGCCGCCCGCGCCGGGATGATCGCTCTCGTCCCGTTCGTACGCGGCCTGTGGTGGATCTACCTGTGGGCGTTCCTCGTCGAGGTGGCGAGCATCGTGTTCCTTCCGGCGCGTGACGCGTCGATCCCCGACGTGGTCGACCGTGACGAGCTCCCGCTCGCCAACGGCCTGATCCTGGGCTCGTCCTACGGCAGCATCCCGCTGGGCGCGGCCGCGTTCGCCGCGGTTGCCGCGCTCCCGGGGAGCGACATCGGAGGCCGGACGCATGCGCTGGTGTTCTGGATCGACGCGCTCGACGTTCCTCGTGTCGTTCGCCTGCATCGCCCGCGCCACCGACCTCGCCGGTGCGGCGGCCGCCGATACGCCGACCGAGAACGCCGGCTTCCGCGGCGCGTTCCGGATCCCGCTGGTACGGGCGGTGATGCCGGCGGCGGCGTCGGTCGCGCTCGGGGCTCGGGGCGCTGTTCTCGACCGGCATCGTGTTCGTACGCGAGGTGCTCGACGCCAGCGACGCCGAGTTCGGCTGGCTCATCGCGCTGTTCGGCGCCGGCGCCGTCCTCGGCATCGCCGCGCTCCAGCGCACGCCGGGCGGTGACGCGATCCAACGCACCGCATTCGGGACGCTCGTCATCGGGGTCGTCGTGGCGGTGTTCAGCCTGTCGCCGGGTCTGTGGGCGGCGTACCTCGGCGCGGTCGGTTTCGGCGCCGCCGCCGCCTACACGCTCGCCGCCGGGATGGGAGCGTTGCAGTCGCAGCTCGACGGGCAGGACCGCGTCCTCGCCTTCGCCGCGTTCCACGTCGTGATCAGGGTGGCGCTCAGCCTGGCGGCCGTCGGCGCCGGCCTCGCCGCCGCCCTGCTCGGCGCCGTGACCTGGCCGCTGATCGGCCGGCTCGAACCGTCGCGGGTCGTGCTCCTGTGCTCGGGACTGCTCGTCGTCGCGAGCGCGGCGGCCGTGCGCGAACGGCGTCGGTCGCCGTGACCGTCGCCATCGTCACCGACAGCGCCGCGGCCCTGCCGCCCGAGCTCGCTGCGCGGCACAGGATCACCGTCGTGCCGATGTGGCTCACAATCGGCGGGGAATCCATCCGCGAAGGGGAGCGACCGCTGAGCGAGCTGCTCGGTGACGAGCGCGTCTCGACCTCCGGGCCCGCGCCGGGTGAGTTCCAGGAAGCCATCGAGTCGCGTCTCGACGACGACGGCGTCCTCGTCCTCACGATCGCCGCCAGCATGAGCGGAACGCACGAGGCGGCGACGGTCGCCGCCGGTCAGCTCGGCGACCGAGTGCGCGTCGTCGACACCGCGACCGCGGCCGGGGCCGAGGCGCTCGTGGTGCTGGCCGCGGCGGCAGCCGCCGAACGGGGCGCGTCGCTCGACGAGGTCGAGGCGGAGGCCAAGGACGTCGCCGAACGCGTGCAGCTCGTCGCCTCCGTCCCCAGCCTCGACCACCTCGTGCGCAGTGGACGCGTCCCGGGCATCGCCGGGTGGGCCGGGCGGCGGCTCCGCATCAACCCGCTGTTCGAGTTCCGCGGCGGACGGGTGCACCGGCTCCGGCCGGCGCTGAGCCCCGAGGCCGCCACCGACCGCATGGTCGGCAGGCTGCTGCGCTCACGCGAGCCGAACACCCGGCTGCACGTCGCGGCGCTGCACGCGCTGGCACCCGGCGCGGCCGAAGGCGTGCTCGAGCGGGTCGAAGCCGAGGTCACGCCGGCGACGAAGTTCGTCGGCGAGTTCGGCTCCGTGATGGTCGTGCACACCGGACCCGGCCTCTACGGCCTCGCCTGGTGGTGGGAGCCGGACGGCGACGACGCCTAGCAGCCGATGCGTGCGACGGGCCTATGTGGCACCCGGTGCACGCATCGAGGGGTCGAGCACCCAGTCGACGGCGTCGCGGATCGCGGCGACGGACTGCGGAGCGAAGGCGTGGCCCATGGCGGGCACGATCTGCAGGCGGCGCGGCTCGTTCGCGACCTCGTAGAGCTCGGCGGCGTCGGATGCGGGCACGAACCGGTCGGCGGCGCCGTGCAGGAACGCCACCGGCGCCTGCACCTTCGGGACGAGCTCGATCGGCGGCTCGGGGTTCGTCCAGCGCGGGGCGACCTGCACGCCCATCCAGCGGGACGCGACGGCGCGGCCGACCCGGGTGCGGGTGAGCCCGGCCGCGAGCACGCCCTGCACGTTCCGCGGGAGACGCCACTGCGCCGGGCAGCTCACCGACACGACACCAGCGAGCCCGTCGGCGTGCGCGGCGTACCGCAGCGCGGCGATCGCACCCATCGACGCGCCGACGAGCACGACACGTTCGTTGCGCTCGCGTGCGGCGTCCACCGCCGCCGCCACGTCGTGACGCTCGAGGTCACCGAGCGTCGAGTGACCCTCGGACGTGCCGTGCCCGCGCGCGTCGTAGCACACGACGTCGACGCCGTCGGCGTGGAGCGCTTCCGCCACGTCGCACACGGCGGGGTCGTTGGCCGATGCGGTGAAGCCGTGCACGAGGACGACGGCCGCGCGCGGCGCGTCGACCCGCAGCCATTGGCGCCCGGTGAGGACGACGTCGTCGGTTGTGGTGAACAGCGGTGTCGGCACGCTCGCCCCGGGCAGCTCTCCGATTGCTGCACTCACAGTGCCACAAGTTCGTCGCGTCCGGGGATCGGGGCCGGGCCGCTCGCACGACCCGGCGGTAGCCTCGGGCGAATGGACACGCCGCGCCGGCCGCCGGCCTTCGACCGGGCGGAGGCGCTCGCACGCCTGGCGGCCGAGCAGTTCGACGTGCTGGTCGTCGGGGGTGGGATCACCGGCGCCGGCGTCGCGCTCGACGCGGCGAGCCAGGGGGTTGCGCACCGCGCTCGTCGAGCGGGACGACTTCGCGTCCGGGACGTCGTCGAAGAGCTCGAAACTCGTGCACGGAGGGCTCCGGTACCTGCAGCAACGTGAGGTCGGCCTCGTCTACGAGGGCCTGGCCGAGCGCCAGGTCGCGCTGCGCAACGCCCCTCACCTCGTCCGGGTCCTCCCCTTCCTCATCCCGGTGCTCACCAAGGACGGTGTGATCAGCCGCCGCCTGGCCCGCGCGCTGGGCGGCGCCCTGTGGATGTACGACCTCACCGGCGGGTTGCGCATCGGCAAGCGGCACAAGCGCGTCTCGTCGGACCAGGCGGTGGCGCACATGCCGACGCTGCGCGCCGATCGCGTCGCCGGTGGCTACCTCTACTACGACGCGCACACGGACGACGCCCGCCTGACGCTCACGCTCTGCCGGACCGCGGCCGCACACGGTGCGGTCGTGGCGAACTACGCCGGCGTCACATCGCTCCGCAAGGACGGTGAAGGGACGCGTGCGCGGCGCACGCGTGCAGGCCGACGGGGACGAGGTCGAGGTGCGGGCGGACGTCGTCGTGAACGCCGCCGGCGTCTGGACCGACGACGTGCGCGCGCTCGACGAGCCGAGTCACCCGCACTCGATCCGGCCCGCCAAGGGCATCCACATCACCGTGCCGTGGACCAAGGTGCGCAACGACATCGCCGTCGTCGTCCCCGTCGCCAAGGACCGGCGGTCGGTGTTCGTCGTGCCGTGGGGCGACCTCACGTACGTCGGCACGACCGACACCGACTACGACGGTCCCCTCGACGACCCCGAGTGCACCCCCGACGACGTCGCCTACCTGCTCCGAGCCCTGAACGCCGTGATCACCGACCCGCTCCGCGAGGACGACGTGCTGGGCACCTGGGCGGGGCTGCGGCCGTTGCTGCGCACCGCCGCCAACGACCGCACCGCCGACCTGTCCCGCCGGCACGCGGTGCGCCGTTCGGAGGGCGGCCTGGTGACGGTCACGGGCGGGAAGCTCACGACGTACCGGCGGATGGCCGCCGACACCGTCGACGAGGTCGACGCCATGCTGGGGAAGCGGCGTCGGTGCCGCACCAAACGCGTGAAGCTGATCGGCGCCGACGGCTACGAGGACCCGCCCGAGACCAACGAGCCGAGCCGTCATGAGCACCTCGCCCACCGCTACGGCACCGAAGGGGCCGAGGTCGAGGCGCTCGTCGACGAGGACTCCGCGTTGGGCGAGCCGCTCGTGCCCGGCCTCCCGTACCTCAAGGCCGAGGCGGTGCACGCGGTGCGCAGCGAGATGGCCCGCACACTCGACGACGTGCTCACGCGGCGGACCCGGGCCCGCCTGCTCGCCCGCGACGACTCGGCGGCGGCGGCCGAGGGCACCGCCGCGCTGGTCGGGCGCGAGCTGGGCTGGGACGACGCCGAGCGCGCCCGGCAGGTCAAGGAGTACCGGGCGGCGGTGGCGGCCGAACGCGACGCCGCCGACCTGCCCGAGACCGCGCTGGGGACCTAGCCGGCGCGATGGGCGCGACCGGGCAGCCGACGCCACCGATCGCGTTCGGTGGAGCCGCGGCCGACGTGCACGCGCACCTCTCGGCGCCCGCGGTCGCCGTCGACGACGCGATGCTGACGCGGCTGCGGTCCGCGTGCGCCGACGTCACCGTCGATGCCGAGTCGGTTGCAGAAGCGAGCCGCGACTGGTGGCCGCTGGCGATGATCTGGGCGCTCGACGGGCAGGTCGCGGCGCGCGCCGGCGCGATTGCGCGGCCGGGGTCGGCGGACGAGGTGGCGGCCGTGCTGCGCGTGTGCGACGACGCGCGCGTCCCGGTCACGGCGGCGGCTGGGCGGAGCGGCGTGTGTGGCGCCAGCGTCCCGCTGCACGGCGGCGTCGTGCTCGACCTCTGTGCGCTCTCCGGCATCGTCGACGTCGACAGCGAGTCGCTCGTGCTCGACGTCCTCCCGGGCACGTTCGGCACGTGGCTCGAGGACACGTTGCGCGCCGAGCACGGGGCGACGCTCGGACACTGGCCGCAGTCGATCGACCTGTCGACGGTCGGCGGGTGGCTCGCGTGTCGGAGCGCCGGCCAGTACTCGACGCGCTACGGGAAGATCGAGGACATGGTCGTCGGCCTCGACGTCGCGCTCGCGGACGGGCGCGTCGTCCACACCGGCGGTGCGCCGCGCGCCGCCGTCGGGCCCGACCTCACGCAGCTGTTCGTCGGCAGCGAGGGGACGCTTGGGGTGATCACCGGCGCGCGGCTGCGGCTGCATCCGGCGCCGCGCGTCGAGCAGCGCGCCGCGTTCGGGTTCTCGTCGTTCGGCGACGGGATCGAGGCGTGCCGGCGGGTCGATGCATCGCGGCGCGACCCCGGCCGTCCTGCGCCTCTACGACGACACCGAGGCCGACCGCAGCTATCAGACCGGCGACCGCCACGTCCTCCTCGCCCTGGACGAAGGCGATCACGAGCTCGTCGAGGGCGTGATGAACATCGTGCTCGAGGAGTGCGTCGACGCCGGCGCCGAGCGCCTCGACAACGAGCTCGTCGGCCGGTGGCTCGAGCACCGCAACGACGTCTCCGCCCTCGAGGCGCTGATCTCCCGCGGCTACGTCGTCGACACGATGGAGGTCGCCGCCCGGTGGCGCGACCTCCCGGGATGTACGCCGAGGCGCACGCAGGCGATCCAGGCGCGTCGGCGGAACCCTGGCGGCCTCGGCGCACCTGTCGCACTCCTACCCCGACGGGGCGTGTCTCTATTTCACCTTCGCGGCGCAAGTCGAGCCCGACGGCCGGGAGGCGTACTACCGGGCGGCGTGGGACGCCGGCACCGGGGCGGTGCTGGCCGCCGGCGGCGCCCTCAGCCACCACCACGGGGTGGGGCTGAACCGGGCCCGCTTCGTGCGGGAGGCGCTCGGCGAGGCGTTCGACGTGCTTGCGGCGGTGAAGACCGCCCTCGACCCCCACGGGATCCTGAACCCGGGCAAGCTCGGCCTTCCCGACCCCTTCGGCGACGTGGGCTGGCCGTGAGCATCCTCGTCGTCGACGTGGGGACGTCGTCGGTGCGGGCGGCGGTCGTGGACGGGGACGCCCGCGTCGTGCACGAGGAGACGCGACCGCTGCTCCCGTCGTCGCCGGCGCCCGGCCTGGTCGAGTTCGACCCCGCCCGCATGGCGGCGACCGCGCTCGAGGCCGCCCGCGCCGCCCTCGACGCCGCCGGTCCCGTCGACGCCGTCGGCATCGCCAACCAGCGCTGCTCGACCGTCGTGTGGGACCGCGCCACGGGCGAACCCGTCGGACCGGCGCTCGGCTGGCAGGACCTGCGCACGGTCGGCCGCTGCCTCGAGCTCCGCGGCGAGGGCCTCCGACTCGCACCGAACGCATCGGCGACCAAGCTCGAGTGGCTGCTCGAACAGGTCGACCCGGAACGCGACCGCGACCTGTGCTTCGGCACGGTCGACACCTGGGTGGCGTGGACGTTGTCCGAGGGCGCGCTGCACGTGACCGACGCGACCAACGCCGCCGTCACCGGCCTCCTTGCCGCCGACGCGTCGGGTTGGTCGGAGGAGGCACGCGATCCGCTGCGCATCCCGGCGGGGATGCTTCCGACCATCGTCGACTCGTCGGGGATCGTCGGCGACGCGACCGCCCTCCCGGGCACGCCGCCGATCGCCGGGATCGCCGGCGACCAGCAGGCTTCGCTCCTCGGTCAGGGCGGCGTGCACTGCGGCGACGCCAAGATCACGTTCGGCACCGGCGGCATGCTCGACCTCGTGCTCGGCGAGACCCGGCCGAAGTTCGAGGCGCGCGGCCCCGGCGGCACGTTCCCGATCATCTGCAGGCGCGTCGAGCGGCACCGACACCTGGGGCGTCGAGGCGATCATGCTGGCGGCGGGCACGAACATCGAATGGCTCCGCGACGACCTCGGCGTGCTCGCGAGCGCGGCCGAGAGCCACGATGTCGCGTCGCAGTGCGACGACACCGACGACGTCTGGTACGTCCCGGCGCTCCTCGGCGTCGGCACCCCGGCGTGGGACTACGGCGCCCGCGGCACAATCCTCGGGCTCACGCGCGGCACGGGCCGCCCGCAGCTCGTGCGGGCGGTCCTCGAAGGCGTCGCGCACCGCGGCGTCGACCTGGTCGAGGCGGCCGAAGGCGACTCGGGCGTCGCCGTCCCGCACCTGCGCATCGACGGGGGCATGAGCGCGAACCCGACGTTCGTGCAGGCGCTCGCGGACGCGGGTCAACGCATCGTCGAGGTGTCGCCCGTGATCGAGGCGACCACGCTGGGCGCAGCGTTCCTCGCCGGGCTCGCGGTGGGCACATGGCGCGACGAGAGCGAGCTGGCCGCGACGTGGTCGCCGCGCCAGCGCGTCGATCCGCAACGCAAGCTCGACCGTGACCGATGGCGCGAAGCGTGCCGTCGCGCCGCCCGCTGGATTCCCGACCTCGGCGCGGTCGACTTTTGACGCGGCCGCGGCAACACTGGCGCGCATGACACAGCAACTTGCAACGCTCCTCGAGCAGCTCCTCGGGCCCGATCTGCCGATCGCAATCGAGGCCTACGACGGCAGCCGGCTGGGCCCTGCGGACGCGCCTGCGACGCTGCAGATCCGCTCCCCCGCCGCGCTGCGCCGGATCGTGCAGGCACCGGGCGAGCTCGGCTTCGGGCGCGCGTACGTCGCCGGCGACCTCGACCTCGAAGGCGACATCTTCGCCGCCCTCGCGCTGCGCGACCACCTGCCGGACGTGAAGCTCCGACCCGCGCAGTGGATGGCCGCGCTCCGGCTCGTCGGGCCGGGCGCGCTCAAGCCGGTGCCGAGGCCGCCGGAGGAGGCGCGCCTCCACGGCCGGCGCCACTCGAAGCAGCGCGACGCCGCTGCGATCTCGCACCACTACGACGTGTCGAACGACTTCTACCGCCGCGTGCTCGGACCGTCGATGACGTACTCGTGCGCGGTGTGGACCGACCCTGCGATCACGCTCGAGGAGGCGCAGGCCAACAAGCACGAGCTGATCTGCCGGAAGCTCGGCCTCGAGCCGGGCATGCGCCTGCTCGACATCGGCTGCGGCTGGGGCGGCATGCTCCTCCACGCGGCGGAGCATCACGGCGTGCAGGCGGTCGGCGTCACGTTGTCGAAGCGGCAGGCCGAGCTGGCCGAGAAGCGCGCCGCCGAGGCGGGGCTCGCGGGCAAGGTGGAGGTGCGGCTACCAGGACTACCGCGACGTCGACGACGGCCCGTACGACGCCATCAGCTCGATCGGCATGTTCGAGCACGTCGGGTTGCGGCAGCTGGCGGTGTACTTCGAGCGCTGCCACGAGCTCCTGCCTCCCGGCGGCCGGTTGCTCAACCACGCCATCAGCCGTCCGCCCGGCGTGAGCGGGTCGACCGCGGACGGCCGCACCCGCTTCGCCCGGCGCAGCTTCATCGACCGATACGTGTTCCCCGACGGCGAGCTGCACGAGGTCGGCAGCGTGATCTCGGCCATCCAGCGCGCCGGCTTCGAGGCGCGGCACATGGAGACGCTGCGGGAGCACTACGCGCTCACGCTCCGGGCATGGGTCGCGAACCTCGAGGCGAACTGGGACGCGTGCGTGGCCGACGCCGGCCGCGGCCCGGGCGCGCATCTGGCGCCTCTACATGGCCGCGTCGGCACTCCAGTTCGAGGCGAACCGGACGCAGGTGCACCAGGTGCTGGCGACCAAGCCGGACGGCGGGCGCAGCGGTCTGCCGCTCCGTCCGCGCTTCGAGTAGCGCGCTAACTCGGCGGGAAGCGCGCCTGCAGCCACTCCAACACCTGCTCCGCCGCCTGCCTCCCGGCCGGCGTGAGCACGCCCGAAGTCTCCTGGTCGAAGCGCGGTCCCGCTCCGGGGACGAGCGTCAGCGTGACGTCCTTCCCCGCGCCCTGGAGGGCGTCGCGGAACGCAGTGGCGGACGCGACGAGCTCGGGACTGTCGGCGTCGCCCTGGAGCAACAAGACAGGACCGGCGGCATCCACCGAGTGCGCAATCGAGTCTGCTTGGGCGTACCGCGCCTGCACCTGAGGATCCGTGCTGTCCGCGGCACCCCCGTAGTACTTCGTCTGATCGGGCCGATGGCCGTCGTACCGACCAGTAGAACCCGATGAACGCGGCGGGTGCATCGCTGACGCTCGGGTAGTGCGCGGGCCCGTCGAAGAAGGCATCGTTCGGCGTGACCTCTGTCTGCGAGCCCAACGCGGCCCCGGTCGCGAAGCCCTGCACGACGATCCGCTCGGGATCGAGGGCGAGCGCGCCGGCGCGTCCCCGCAGGTACTGGACGGCAGCCTTCACGTCCGTCTCGGGCTTCGCGTACACCGGCGAAGGCGTGCTCGGCTTCGCGGCGAGGAAGTCGATCGCGAGCGTCGGATAGCCGTGCTCGGCGTAGAAGTTGGCCCAGCCGCGCATCTGCTTCCGGTTGCCGTCGCCGTGCACGAGCACGACGATCGTGTCGGCGTGATTGCGAGGGAGCACGAGCTCGGCCTGGCGCTTGGGCGCGCCCGTCGGCGAGTACACGACGGTCTTGCGCGTCACGCCGCCGGGCTTGGTCGTGCTCGTGGTCGGCTTGGTCGTGGTCGTGGCCGGACTCGTCCCGGTCGTGGCGGGCGCGTTCGTGACGGTGGGCGGCGTCGTGCTCGCGGGCGCGGCCGTCACCGTCGGCGGGGTCGTACTCGCCGGCGGTGCAGTGCCCGCCGTCCCCTCGGGACGGTGATCGCAGGCGGCGGTGCGGTGGTCGGTCCCGCCGGCGGGAGCGGCGGTACGGGGATCGTCTGCGGCGCCACCGTCGTCACGGTGGTGGCCGGGAGTGGCCGTCGACGCCGGGGCCCGCCGTCGCTCGGAGCGATCGGACGATTCGGACCCGCAGGCGGCGAAGGCCGCGGCACCGGCGAGGAGCGAGCGCGCCGACCGCGGCGGCGATGAACGCGAATCGTCGTGAAGTCACGGGGGAAGTGTGCCCTACCGGATGCGCGGCGAGACGGCGCGGGAGATCAGGAGCGTGTGAAGACGGCGGGCATCAAGCGAAGGGCTCGACGGCCTCGACGGCATCGCCCACGCTGATCGGGCCGCCCTCGAGGATCTCGGCCCGGAGCCCGGCTCGGTGAACCAGCGCCCGCCGCACCCCGGGACGCGTCAACCCCTCGAGGTACGTGCACGGTTCGGCGAGCTTGAAGCCGCGCAGCACGACGCCGCCGACCCGGAACGTGCGCCCGACGAGATGGTTGAGGGGAACGCCCTCGGTCACGATGTTCCGGCGCGCCTCGTGCTCGCCGATCTCGATCTCGTACTCGCGGCCGGCGGCGGCGACGGCCTCGCGCTCGATCAGCGTGATGGCGCGCTTGCCGTCGTCGTCGGAGCGCGTGTACTTGCCATCGCCGGCGGCGTAGCGGTCGCCGTCGAGGCCGACGCCGGCGGTCGCCTCGACGCCGTCGCGTGGTTCCATCGGCGCGCCCTTCTCGGGCGCCGTGTAGATGGCGACGACCTGCCCGTCGGAACATGCGCGTCAGTCTCGCGTGCCCACGGGCTCGGCGTTCGGGTGTTTCTCGCCCTCCCAGGGGCAAACCGACCTGGAGCCACTCGCACCAGCCCGTGCCGGTGCCACGGCTGGTCGTGTACGCGCAGAGCGCGCGCGGGAACCGCGAGGTGCGCCCGTCCGGCGCGACGAGCGGCACCGGCGCCGGCGCCAGCACCTCGACGTCGACCTGGAGCTCGTGGTCGATCACGTACCGGGCCGCCGTCGGCACGTCGTCGACGCCGAGATGCGTCTCGAGCATCAAGTGCTCGACCGGCCGCACGCCTTCACCGTCGCTCCATACATATCCCCACCCGCCTTCCATCTCGTCGGCCTTGACGACGTTGGCCGCGAAGCCGTCGCCGATCTGGAACGACGTCCAGTGCCAGCCCCACACCCACCAGTCGCGATCACCCCACGAGTGGTCCCGCTCGCCCCGCCCCTCGAACGCGATGCGCTCCCGGCCGACGAGCAGCTCGCCGTGCACGATCCCGGCGTGCTCGTAGTGAGCGGTTCGAGTCTCGTCGGGATAGGGGTAGTCGTAGACGGGCGTGGCGGCTTCCCACTCGAGGTCGAGGCCGACGGGCAGACGTTCGCCGATCTCGCCCCGATAGGCGTCGCCGGGCTCGTCGAGCCGCACGCCGAACGCCTCGAGGCCCAGGCCCCAGTGCTCCATCGGCGTCTCGCACACGCACTCGGCCCACAGGCCGTCCGCCCGGACCTCGAGCGCGTCGCCGCGGGGCAGCGGCACCTCGTGGTCGCGCACGACGACCAGGCCGAGCTCGGGCGACACGATGTAGGCCCAGTACCACGCGACCTGCTGGTTCGGGTACAGCCCGAGGCGGACGTACCCGCCGGTGCCGTCGGCGCGCGAGAAGTCGAAGTACCACGACTCGTTCCAATAGAGGCCGTCGGCAGGGTCGTGACGGCCTTCGTCGCTGGGGGCGCTCTTGATCACGGGGCCACTCCCGTCTCGGGAACCGGTGTGTAGTACGGGATGGAGTCGTCGGCCTCGACGTCGGGCATCTTGTCGAGCGTCGCGAGCCCTTCGTAGACGTCGAGGCTGTCGCGGGGCACGGTCCAGTCGAGCCGGTCGTCGACCCCGGCCGCCTCGGCGAACGGGCGCAGGAACGTGAAGTACACGTACGCGCCGGCGTCGAGCTTCTCGCGCCGGCTCATGCCGGCGATGCGCCGGTACAGCTGCCGCTGGGCCTCCTTCACCGCCTTCGCGATGCCTTCGAGCTCGCCCGGCGCCACCGGCGAGAGCGCGCCGTCGTCGGCGGTGAACACGCCGGCGGCGGACAGGTGGCCGAAGTAGTCGGGCGGGTCGGTGATCGACGTGCCCCAGTCGTTCGCGGTGACGCGCACGTCGCCGTCGAGCACCAGCGCGAACGTGAGGTTCGAGTACGGGAGCCCGGCGCACACGTCGCGGCTCCACGGGAAGTGGCTCACCCCGAACCGGTTGAAGTCACGCACGAGGAGCACGCGGCCGTCGGCGAGCGGGTACGGACCGGTGTCCTGGTACCCGGCGCGGGTGTCGAAATAGAGGAGGAAGAGGAACGTGGTGAGGACGCGGTTCAGCCGGATCAGGTGCTCGCGTTCCTCGACGCCGACCGCCCGCGACCCGGCGACGAGCGCGTCGACGACCTCGGGCCCGTAGCGGGGCACGCGCAAACCGGCGTCCCACGCTTGCAGCTCCCCGTCGGCGCGGAAGGCGGCGGCGGCGCGCTTCCAGAAGTCGAGCACCGTCGCGAGCGCGGGAACGTCACGGTCGAGGTCGACGAGCCCGAAGGGCGCCAGCACCTGGCGCCCGAGCAGCGGGAAGTTCGCGATCGACCACAGGTGCACGGCGTCGATCTGGCTCCCGGGCAAGCGTCCCGCCGCACCGAGCTCCTCGGGCGAGGCGGCGCCGCTGATCTCGCGCATCATGTCGGGGTAGCGGCGGTAGCACTCGATGCAGGCGATGAGGATGTAGGCGGTGACGGGGATGAGCGCGGACTCGAGCGCCGTCCGCTCGGCCGTCATCGCCCGCGAGATCTTCCCGTGGTACCCGATCCAGCGGTTCACCTCGTCCGGATTCATCGGGCGAGCCGCACGAGACCGTCGGCGGCGGAGCAGTCGACCTCGACGCGGTCACCGTCGGCCGGCTCGGCGTCCAGCGTGGCGCCCATGATGCAAGGGACCTGGTACTCGCGGCTCACGATCCCGATGTGGCTGACGGGCGTGCCGGACAGGCAGACCACCGCGGTCAGCTCGTCGAAGATCGGCGCCAGGAAGGTCGCGCCGGCGTCGGTCACGCAGGCGACGACGCCGGCGGCGGACTCGTCCATGAGCTCGAGGACGTCGTCGGGCTCCTCGAGGCGCCGCCACTCGCCCTGGACGGGTGCCGCTTCGAACACCTTCGTCCCCCGCCCGATGACGCCGTCTTCCACGGCGCCGAGCTTTCCACACGCCCGCGGCGGCTGCGCGATCCTCTCTCCATGACAGGGGGGAACGAGCGCGCGGCGAGGTTGCGCGAACTGCGCGAACGGACCCGACTCGAGCCGGGATCGCGCGAAGAGTCGGAGTGTGCCGCGGTGTACGCGTCGTTCGGCCCACTCAACCGCGAAGTGCTGCAGCTGTGCACCGACTGGCAGGTGCGACCGGGCGGCGCGCTGAACGACCACGGCGACGCGGCGTACGACTGGTCGGTGATCGATCGACTCACGGCCGTCGACGAGCGCGCCGGCCCGCTACTGCGCCGGCTGGGCGGGTCGGTCCCCCATTTCGCGCCGTACCGGGAACGGCTGCGATCGGCGCGGCGGCGGGTCGTCGACGGGGAGCACGACTGGTTCACGTCCCCCCGCCTCGACTCGTACCACACCGTCTGGATGGAGCTGCACGAGGACCTGCTCGCCGCGCTGGGTCTGGAGCGCGAACGATGACGAGTCAGCGGGCAGGAACACCGCGGCCAGGAGCAGTGGCTCGACGTCGACGGCTTCCGTGTGCATGCCGCGCAGTGGGGCGACGGCGAAGGGGCCAACGGCGGCGCGCGCGTGTTGCTCGTCCACGGTCTCGGTGGGCACACGATCAGCTGGGAGCCCAGCGCCCCCGAGTTGGCCGAGCGTCTGCACGCGACCGTCACCGCCGTCGACCTTCCCGGGTTCGGCCTGACGCGCGTCCCGCCGGGCCGGCGCGCCACCCTCGGCACGCACGGCCGCCTGCTCCGGACATTGCTCGAGCGGTGGGGCCCGTCGGTCGTCGCCGGCAACTCGATGGGCGGCGCGATCGGGATCGGCCTCGCCGCCCGCCATCCCGACCTCGTCCGCGCCCTGGTGCTCGTCGACCCGGCGCTGCCGAGACCGGCGATGAACCCGGCCCAGTGGACGGTGATGGCGCGCCTGGCGCCGATGCTCATGCCGGTGATCGGCGCGCAGTTCCTGGCCGCACGGGGACGGCTCCTCGGCCCGGAGCGGCTGGTGGACGACACGTTGGCGCTGGACGTTGTGCGACCCGACGCGCATCGACCCCGAGCTGCGCCGCCGACTCGTCGAGCTGTCCAGGACGCGCCGGGGCTTCCCCGACGCGGCGGCCGCGTACGCCGAATCGGCCCGGGGACTGTTCTGGTACCTCACGCGCAACATGCGCGCCGACGAGGCGCGTGTCACTTCTCCGACGCTGATCGTCCACGGCGATCGGGACCGGCTGGTCCCGGCGGCGGCGGCGCGAGCGCTCGCGGCGCGCCGGCCGGAGTTCACGCTCGAGGTGATCGACGACTGCGGCCACGTCCCGCAGCTGGAGGTGCCCGACCAGTTCCTCGCCGCGGTCGTCCCGTGGCTCACGGCCACGCTCGCGGCGCGCTGAGCGACGATGAGCAACGGCGCCAGCGTCCTGGCCGAGCCCGTCCGCCAGTTCGTCGACGACGTCACGGCGGTGCTCGTCGAGCTGGGCCGGGGAAGCTCGTCGGCGGGCACGCTCGAGCGCGACGCCGCCCTCGAAGCCCAGGCGATCGCGGCGTCGGTCATCGCCAGCGACGGCCGGTACAGCGACGCCGAGCTGCGAGCGTTCGCCACCGCGCTGTCGCCATGGTTCGACTCGTTGCGCCGCGCGACGCCGCAGCAGCTGCGCGCCGGCGACGCCATCCGTCAGTACCGGGCGTGGCCGATCACGCCGTCACCGTTGTTCGAGACCGTCGTCAGCGCCGACAGCCGCAACGGGACGAGCAACGGATGGCGCTACTACCAGGCCGCGTTGCGCGTCGCGCATGCGGGCGCGGCGTTGGACGAGGTGCCGACGCGCGAACGGCTCCTCGCCGTCGACACGCTCCGGACGATGATGCTGCGGCGCCTGGCGGCGGCGAAGGTCGAGCGGCCCGCCGACATGCCACGCGGCGTCGGCGAACCGGAGCCTCTCGAGGACCGGCGGGCGCCGGCCGCCCGGCCCCTCGACGAGCTCCTCGCCGAGCTCGACGCGCTCGTCGGCCTGGCGGCGGTGAAGACCGAGGTGCGGTTGCTGACCAACCTGATCCGCGTCGAGAACCTGCGCCGCGAGCGCAAGCTGCCGGTCGTCGACCAGAGCCGTCACCTCGTGTTCGTCGGCAACCCTGGGACGGGCAAGACCACGGTGGCGCGGCTCCTCGCCCAGATCTTCCACACGCTCGGGGTCGTGTCGAAGGGTCAGCTGGTCGAGACCGACCGCTCCGGCCTCGTCGCCGGCTACGTGGGCCAGACGGCGCCCAAGGTCAACGAGGTCACGCGCCAGGCGCTCGGCGGGGTGCTGTTCATCGACGAGGCCTACGCGCTCGTGCAGGGAGGCGAGCAGGACTTCGGCCGGGAGGCGATCGCGGCGCTGCTGAAGCAGATGGAGGACCATCGCGACGACGTCGTCGTGATCGTCGCCGGCTATCCGGCGCCCATGACCGAGTTCCTCGACGCCAACCCCGGCATCCGCTCGCGCTTCCCCAAGACGCTCGAGTTCCCCGACTACACCGACGACGAGATGGTCGCAATCTGCGACTCGATGGCGAACACGAGTCACTACGAGCTCGACGCTTCGGCGCGTGAGCGGCTCCGGGCGTGGCTCGCGCGCCAGCCCCGCGGAGCGAGCTTCGGGAACGCCCGCCTCGTTCGCAACGTGTTCGAGCAATCGGTGACCCGCCAGGCGAGCCGGGTGGTCGACCTGCCGTCGGTGACCGATCACCAGCTGATGACGCTCACCGCCGCCGACATTCCGGACTAGCTGGTCGCCGTCGCAAGCTCCGGCTCCTGCGGTGACGGTCGGCAAAGCCGCCGTCACCGCGGACTAGCGCTCCCGTAACCTCCGTTCGTGCAACGGGTAGGCGCGGCGATCGCAGCGGTGCTCTTGGTGGTCGTCGCGCTGTGGATTCGAGGCCGGATCGACGAGAACGCTGGTGGCGGCGCCACGGTCCGGTTGCTGTGCACGACGGAGCTCGAGGCGGCGTGCACGCAGCTCGCCGAGCACGACGGCGACGTGTCCGTCACGGTCGAGCCGGCCGGGACGACCGCCCAGTCGCTCGCGGCTCTCCCCGACAACCAGCGGCCAGATTTCGACGCGTGGCTGGCGCCGTCTCCGTGGCCGCAGATGGTGGACGTGCAGCGGCGAGGAAAGCGAGCGCTGTTCGCGAAGCCGTCTGAGGCGATCGGGCGTTCCCCGCTCGTGCTCGCGGTTCGGAGCGACCGCAAGCCGGTCCTCGACGCGACACCGGCGTGCAACAACACGATCGACTGGAGGTGCATCGGAGCCGTCGCGGGGCACCCCTGGACCGACCTCCCTGGCGGCCAGGCGACGTGGGGAACGGTGAAGCCCGGGTACGGCGATCCCACCGTCAACGCCACCGCGCTGCTGGTCCTCTCCCAGGCGACGAGCGAATACCTCGACAACGCCAACTACTCGCGCTCGGACCTGCAGGACAACGATCAGTATCTCGACTGGCTTGCCGGCCTCGAGCGCGCGGTGCCGAAGCTCGCTCCGTCGGCGGCGGGCCCGTTCGCGGAGATGCTGCAGCAGCTGCCGACCGCGACGTACGACATCACCGGCACGAGCGAGGCCGAGGCCGGTCCGGCGTTGGCCGCCGCCGCGCCCGACCGTCGGAAGCAGTTGACCCTCCTCTACCCTGAGCCCGTGGTCACCGCCGACGTCGTGGTCGCCGCGGTGGCCGCGGGACCGAACCGGGACGGCGCCGACGGACTGGCCGACAACAGCGAGCTCGCCGCCGCGCTCGGCGCGCACGGGCTGGCGCGTTCCGGGACAATCGAACGCCGGCGGCGTGCGTGACACGCCGGCGTTGCCGCGGCAGTCGGGCCTCCCGACCGACCCGGGCTCGCTCGTCGCGCTGCAGGAGACTTGGCGGGGGGTGCCGAAGTGAGGCGTGCGGTCGGGCGTCGCGCTCGCCATGCTCGCCGTCATTACCACCGTGCAGGCGGTCACCCCGGAGATCGCGCGCGCCGCCGACTGCATCACGGTCGACATGGAGGTGTCGCCGGAGAAGGTCGACCTCCTGACCGACCTGGCCAAGCGCTTCAACGACTCGGACCGCGCCAGCCTCGACGGCGAGTGCATCACCGTGCGCGTGGTACAGAAATCGTCGGGCGAAGCCGCATCATTGCTGGCCGACGACTGGCCGAACCCCAAGGCGAACGGACCGCGGCCGGTTGTGTGGTCGCCGGCGTCGAGCGCGTGGGGTCAGGTCGTGAACCAGCGGCGGGCCGATGCCGGCAAGAAGGCCATCGCACCGGCTGGTTCTCCGCTCCAGCTGACACCGCTCGTCATCGCGATGCCGAAGCCGATGGCCGAGGCGCTCGGCTATCCGAATACGCCGCTCGGGTACGCCGACATCCTGGCGCTCGCGCGCAATCCCGACGGGTGGGGCGCGTACGGGCATCCGGAGTGGGGCCCGTTCCGGCTCGGGAAGACCAATCCCAACTTCTCGACCAGCGCGCTGAACGCGACGATCGCCCAGTACTACGCGGCGTCCGGCAAGACGAGCGGACTCACACTCGAGGACCTCAATCGACCTGAGGTGGACGACTTCGCGCGCGGTGTCGAATCTTCGGTGGTGCACTACGGCGACACCACCCTCACGTTCCTCAACAACCTCTACCGCGCCGATCAACGCGGCACCGGCCTGACCTACGTGTCGGCGGTGGCTGTCGAGGAGAAGTCGGTCATCGACTTCAACAAGGGCAACCCCGACGGCATCCTCGACCCCGGCGAGCATCCGAAGCCGCCGCGCGTGCCGTTGGTCGCCATCTATCCCAAGGAAGGGACGCTCTTCTCGGACAGCCCGTTCATCACGGTCGACGCGCCGTGGGTCAACAAGAAGGAGAAGCAGGCGGCGGCGAGGTTCCAGCAGTACGTCGAGCAGCCCGACAACCAGAAGCGGGTGCTCAAGTTCGGCTTCCGGCCCGGCAACCCGAAGGTCGCCATCGGCGCCCCGATCGAGGCGAAATTCGGCGTCGATCCCAACCAGCCGCAGACGACGCTCGAGCTGCCGTCGCCGCCGGTGCTCGTCGGCCTCATCGACACGCTGGGGTCAGAACCGCAAGTCGGCTCGCGTGCTGATCGTGATCGACGTCTCGGGCTCGATGGGTGAGCCAGCCGGCGGAGAGGGCGGCGATTCGAAGCTCGATCTCGTCAAGAAGGCGGCCGTCTCCGCCCTCGGCCAGTTCAAACCCGACGACGACGTCGGCCTCTGGATCTTCTCCACCGGGATCGGCCGCGCCGAACCCACGGACTACCTGGAGCTCGTGCCGATAGGACCCATCGGATCGCAGCGCGAGGCGATGGCGGCGAAGATCAACGACCTGGTGCCGACCCAGGGGACGCCGCTGTACACGGTGACGAAGGCGGCCGACGACCAGCTCGTGCAGACGTTCGACGCCCAGCGGATCAACGCCGTCCTGCTCCTCACCGACGGAAAGAACGAGGACGAACGCAACACCGACCTCGACGGACTGCTGCGCTCGCTGCGGGCGCGCAACGAGGGTCAGGTCGCGAACCCGGTGCGCGTGTTCCCGATCGCCTACGGCCAGGACGCCGACCTTCCGACGCTCAAGCGCATCGCCGAGGCGACGAACGCCACCGTCTACGACGCCGCCGATCCGAAGAGCATCAACAAGGTGTTCCTCGCCGTCGTGAGCAACTTCTATGCGCGCCGCATGAGTGTCATCGATCGCCTGCCCGAGCACCTCAAGAGCCGCAAGACGGCGGAGGCGGTCACGGCGCCGTCGGCGGTGCTGCTGGCCGGCGCGGGCACGGCCGCGGGTGTTCTCGTCGGCGCCGCCCTGCCGGTCGCCGTCCTCATCGGGCTCGTCGCGTACGGGGCGCGGGTCGCGTTCGGGCTGCCGCGCAAGCCGCGCCCCGAGCGCATCGACCTGGCCGGCCTGAGCCAACCGTGGCGCGCGTACGTGAAGGACGCGATGGAAGCGCAACGGCGCTACGCCCGCGCCGTGGGCACGGCGGAGCCGGGCCCCCTGCACGACCGGCTGAACGAGATCGGCGCCCGTCTCGATGCCGGCGTGCGCGAGTGCTACCGGATCGGCCGCCGCGGCGCCGCCCTCGACACCGGGCTCGCCGGCCTGCAGACCGGGGTGGCGTGGTCGGATCTCATGCACGGGCTCGACGCGTTCCGCGTGCCGGCCGCAGCTGCGCGAACGTGTGCAGCAGGGCGAGAGCATCCGCGATCGTCCGGCGCTCGCCGACGAGCTCCGCGCGGTCGGCGTCGACGAGCAGGGTCTCGACAAGCTCGAGGCGCTGCAAGCCCAGGTCCTGTCGGCGCAGCGGCTCAGCGTGGTCGCGCAGGACGCCCGCTCGCGTCTCGAGCTGCTCAACGCCCGCCTCGACGAGGCGGTGGCGCGGGCGGTCGAGCTCGCGCTGCAGGCCGAGGACGCCACCGCGCTGTCCGGCCTCGGCGGCGACGTCGACGACCTCGTGGGAGAGATGGAGTCGCTGCGCACCGCGCTCGACGAGGCGGGCCAGGCGAGCCGGGGGGCGACCGCCACCGGCACGGCATAGGATCGCCTGCAAGTAGAGGAGCACGAAGAGATGTGGAAAGCGATCCGGCGCTGGTGGAAGTACCTCGGGGCAAGGCTCTCCGGCAAGCTCGAGGAATCGGCCGACCCGAAGATCCAGCTCGAGCAGGCGATCGAGGAAGCGCAGCAGCAGCACCGCCGGCTCACGGAGCAGGCGGCCAACGTCATCGCCAACCAGAAGCAGACCCAGATGCGTCTGGAGCGCGCCGTCGAGGACTACGAGAAGTCGAACGCGTCGGCGCGTCAGGCGCTCCTGCTCGCCGACGAGGCGAACCGCGACGGCAAGGCCGACAAGGTCGGCGAACTACACCCAGGCTGCCGAGGCGTTCGCGGACAAGATCATCGGCCTCGAGAAGCAGGTCGCCGACCTCAAGAACCAGCTCCAGCAGACGACCCAGGCGGCCGAGCAGGCCAAGCAGGCGGTGGCGCAGAACTCGGCCGCGCTCCAGAAGAAGCTGACCGAACGCCAGAAGCTCCTGTCGCAGCTCGACCAGGCGAAGATGCAGGAGCAGATGAACAAGGCCATGACGCAGCTGTCGGCGACGGTCGGTGAGGACGTCCCGACGTTCGAGCAGGTGCGCGACAAGATCGAGCGACGCCTGGCGAAGGCGCAGGGCATGGCCGACCTCACCTCGACCAACGTCGACACCAAGATGCTCGAGGTCGAGCAGGCGCAGGCCAGCGCCGAGGCCCAGGCGCGCCTCTCCGAATTGCGCTCCGAGCTCGGGCTCACCAGCCCCGAGACCGAGAAGCCCGCTCCCGCGGCCAAGCCGGCCGAGCCCGAGAAGCCGGCGGAGAAGCCCTCGAGCTAGGCGACCACGCCCGCTTGACGTCGTTCCTCGTCGAGCAGCTGCAGCTGGGCTGATCCGCTCAGACGAGCGCGAGCTCCCGGGCCGGCGGCGCCGGCCCCTCTGGTGGCGGGCCGCGGGGTACGAACCGCTGGCGGGTCCCCTCGCCTTCGAGGCGCAGGTTGCGGGCGTGCTTGTACTCGTGATGGTGGGCGCAGAGCCGGCGAAGGTTCCAAAGCGCCGTCGGCCCCCCTTCGGAGATCGGGACGTTGTGATCGATCTCCAGGTGGCGGTTCACATGGCAACCCTCGATCGCACATTCGGGGAACATCTCCTCGACCGCTGTCCGGAGCTTCGCCGGGATTGTCCGGCCCAGATGCGCCACCGCGCGTACGTCCTCGCCGTCGACGATCAGAGCCTTGAGAATCGCGTCGTCGCTCAGCCGATCCGCCACGGCCACCGGGACGGGGCCTACTCCTGCCACCTCGCACACCTCGCCCGCTTCGGTGTGCCCGCGCCGGAACGCTGTGTGATCGACCCGAACCACGATGGCGCAACCCGCCTCGCCGTCTCTCTGACCCCCCGCCGAGCTGGTCAGCGCGACCAGCGCGTCGAAGGCGAGCGCATCGGAACGTTCACGCCGGCCTGCTTCGCGGGAAGCCCGGAACAGGTCGCGCTCGTACGGCTGCAGCGCCGCCATGACCCGCGCCGTGGCATCAGCAGGTGCGCGCACGTCGATACGGCCCGTGCCATCAACGTCGCGCCAATGGCGGAGCGACCGTGCCTCGTGGATCGCCTGGTAGCGCGCCGCCTCGTCCGCGCACGCAGCCGCCCGCACGCGGGCACCTTGATCCTTGAGTCCCCGGACACCGTCACGCTTGGCGCTGTCCAGGAGTAGCCGCTCGGCACTCGGATCCGCGCGCGCGGCCGACACGACCTCGTTGACCTGCACCTCCGACAGTTCCCCGCCTCGGAGCGCGGCCTCGGTCTCGGGAAACTCCCCGAGGCGCGCCGCCGTCTCGACGGTGGCGCGAGCGTGACCCACGGTCGTGCCGCCCGTCGCGGCCAGCCATGCCGCCGCATCGCGGAACGGTCCGGCGTCGGCCCACGCTCGAGTCTCCTCGACGCGCCGGACGGCGAGCGCCTTCCCCGCCGCGGCAAGGCGCTCGATGCCTGCGAACTCCTCGACCAGCCGCCGCGCCTGCGACCCGTCGAGCCGCGAGGGGTCGAGGTCGGCTACGACCTCACGCAGCCGCTCACTTGCCTGGCGCACCTGCTCGAACATGCCTCCCCCACCGGGACGAGACCACCTCGTGGGGAAGCATCCGCAAGCCTAGCGAACACACGTTCGTGCGTCAACCCCCGGCGGCAAACGTCCTACCCGCCCGACTTCGCCGCCGACGTCTTCACGCAGGCGCTGGCGCCGTCCTGGAAGCCCTTGCGGAACGACCCGGCGCGGTCGAAGGCGCTGAGCTTCTTGTCCAGGCTCCGCTCGTACTTCAGCAAGGCCTGCATGGCCTCGTCGAGGTCGCCGGGTGAGAGCGAGAGCTCGGGCTCGCGGGTCTGCTCGACGAGCGAGCCGACCCACGAGCCGGTGAGGCAGTCCGCTTCGAGCGTCCTCGCCTTGCCCTTGGTCTTGCTCTTCACACGGGTGTGCACGGCGTCCGACCAGCTGGTCGCGATGAGCGTGGCTACGGCGAAGTCGCCGTAGTTCTCCGCCGCCGTCGAGAGCAGCTGGTTGTCCCACGCGACGAAGTCGCCTTCCTCGCAGTAGAAGATCGTGTCCTCGAAGTTCTTGGGGTCGGGCCGCTCGTTGCCGCACGTCGGCAGCCGGCTCTCGCTCAGGGGGCCCACGTCGTACGGGATCACCGCCGACACCGGCTTGTAGCCGGTGAGCGCGGTCGCCCAGTACTCGTCGAGGTCCTTGGTCACGAGCGGGGTGAGCGTGTCGACGGGAAGGTTGCCGCCGGTGGCCAGGTCCTCGACGTCGGTGAACGGGACCTCGTAATAGTCGGGCGGATTGTCGACGAACTCGGCGCACCGCTTCGTGCCCCCGTCGAAGCCGGTCTGGAACGCGCTGATCCGGTCGAACGCGCTCCCGTGCGCCCCCGGCGCGGACGCCTCCTGGCCGACGTCGTCGGCGACGCTGATCAAGCCGCTGATCGCGGCGTCGAGGTCACCGGGCTCCGGCACCAGCGTCTTGCTCTTCTTGTCGTTGACGCGGCGCGCCCACGTGCCCGCGAAGCAATCGGCCTGGGTCTCGAGGACGATCGACGGAATGACCGGCCGCCTGCGCGCGCTCGAGCCCGTAGGCGCGTTCCTGGATGGCGTGGCCCCACTCGTGGGCGAGGATCATCGCCACCGCGAAGTTGCCGAAGTCGTTGTACTGCTCCGGGAACAGGCCCTCGATGTCGTAGGCAACGGTGTCGTCTTCGGGGCAGTACCGGGCGTTCTTGACGTACGGCCGGATGCCCCCACCGCACGCGGGGTATCCGGATGTGTCGTACGGGAAGATCCGATTGGCCGGGATCGGCTCGTAGCGTCGCCCCTTGAACGTGGCGGGGAACTGCTTCTTCCAGAAGGTCTGGATGTCCTCGACGCTGAGGTCGACGGTGTCCTCGAGGCTCAGCGGTTCGGGGTCGGCCTGCTCGCCGCTCGGCGCCTTGGCGACGGCCTCCTGCGACGGCAACGCCAGCCCGACGAGCGCCGACGAGCACGCCGAGCGAGACGACGAAACGCAGCCAACGAGCCATGGTGCCTCCCTGCCCCGGCAACCGGCCCACCGCCGGGTTGCCACCCGAGCCGAGATTCTGCCTCGCGTGACCCCGCGGAGCCAGGCACCCCCGGATTCAGGCGCTCACCAGATGTCGGTGATCTTGCCGTAGCGACGCCTGAAGAAGGCCCGCATCGGGATCAGCAGCAGCCACCAGAACTGCGCCGCGGTGACGGCGATGAACGAGACCGGGATCGACGTGAGGAACACGGCCGGGATGCTCAGTGCACGCAGGTGCGAGTGGACGATCCACTCCCGCGGGGTGGACGGGTCGATCAGGCGATTGTCCTGCGATGCGTAGAACCACAGTGCGGCCGACGCGAAACCGGTCGCGCTGATGCTCGCGGCGTAGACGATCAGCGCCGGCCGGGAGGACGGGTAGTTCCCGTACACGTCGGTGGGGTACGGCAACAGCGCGATGAGACCGAGCAATGTGATGTTGATCGCGATGAACCGGGCGTCGATGCGCCGGATCATCCGGAACATCCGGTGATGGGCCAACCAGTTCCGGGCGATGATGAAGAAGCTCAAGGCGTAGGCGAGGACCTGGGGCAGCACGTCACCGAACTCGTGCCACAACTTCCGATCGAGATCCGGTTGGTGAAGGTTGTGCGAGTAGTTGATGCTGAGCACGAGCACCGTCGCCGCGATCGCGAACACCGCGTCGCTGAAGTTCACGAGGCGGTCGAGCTCCAGCGTGCGCTCACGCGGCTCGCCGTCGGGCTCACTTGATTCCTGGTCGCCGTCGCCAGCTCCGGCTCCTGCGCTGCCGGTCGGCGGAGCCGCCGTCATCGCGCCAGCTCGACGCCTTCGAGCGAGAGCAGGAACCGCTTCGTCGGCACACCCGACGGCGCCGTACCCGCCGATGCGCCCGTCGGCGGCGACGACGCGGTGGCACGGCACGACGATCGGGACCGGGTTCCGGCTCATCGCGTTGCCGACGGCGCGGGCCGCCCGCGGGCGCCCGGCCATCTCGGCGAGCTCGCCGTACGAGACGGTCTCGCCGAAGCGCACCTCGCGGTGCAGCGTCTCGTACACGGCTCGGGGGAACGCGGCGTCGATCCCGGAGAGGTCGACCGGCATCGTGAACCGGCGCCGGCGGCCGGTGAAGTACTCGTCGAGCTCGATGGCGACCTCGTCATCGCACGCCTCGACCGCGTCCACGTCGAGTGCGACCGGGCCGAGCTCGATGTGCCGGACGCCGCGGTCGGTGGCGAGCACCGTGAGCGTGCCGATCGGGGACTCCTGCCGCCACCAGCTCGCGGTCACGCCCGGAGCAGCTCCTGCACCTCGTCTGCGTTCCTCGAGCAGCTCGTCGGTCGTGATCTCGATCTTCCTCGGCGCCCAGTCGTCGTGCTCGATGCCGTCGACGATCGACCACGCCGTGCCGTCGCTGCGGACCGGGAACCCGAACTGCAGCCCTTCGGGTACGCCGTACTCGCCGCGGCTCGCGACCGCGAGCGAGTGCCAGTCGCCCGCCGGCGTCGGGTTCACGACGCTGCGCACCGAGTCGATCGCCGCGTGTGCCGCCGACGCCGCCGACGACGCGCCCCGCTTGTCGATCACCGCCGCGCCCCGCTTCTGCACGGTCTCGAGGAACGGGACCGCGCAGCCAGTCGAGATCGCCGATGACGTCGGGCGCCGGCTTCCCGCCGATGCGGGCGTGGACGAAGTCGGGGAACTGCGTCGTCGAGTGGTTGCCCCAGATGGCCATGTTCGTGACCTCGCGGGCCGCGACACCGGCCTTCTTGGCCAGCTGGCTCTTCGCCCGGTTCTCGTCGAGGCGCGTCATGGCGAACCACCGGTCGGCGGGCACGTCGGGTGCGTTCGACCGCGCGATGAGGCAGTTCGTGTTGCACGGGTTGCCGACCACGAGCACGCGCACGTCGCTCGCGGCGTGGTCGTTGATGGCGCTGGCCCTGCGGCTTGAAGATGCCGCCGTTCACGTTGAGCAGGTCGCCGCGCTCCATGCCCGCCTTGCGCGGCACCGACCCCACGAGCAGGCACCACGACGCGCCGTCGAACGCGGTCTTGAGGTCGGCGGTCGCCTCGATGCCCTCGAGCAGCTGGTGGGCGCCGTCCTCGAGCTCCATGCACGACGCCTTCGAGCGCCGGCAGCGCCGGCTCGATCTCGAGCAGGCGCAGGACGATCGGCTGGTCGGGCCCGAGGAGATCGCCGTGGGCGACGCGATGGACGAGCGCGTAGCCGATCTGCCCGGCGGCGCCGGTGACGGTCACGTGAACGGGAGACTTGGCCACTGTTCTCCTTGGTCGCCGTCGCAGCGGCTCTCCGCGCGCGGCCGAAGCTACCGCTCGTGGTCGAGCACCGCGAGAAGCAGCTCCCGGGCCTCGGCGAGCTCGGCGATCCGCTCCGCCGCGCCGATGTCGGCCGCACCGTGGTCGGGGTGGGCGAGGCGCAGCAGGCGCCGGAACCGGCGCTGGACGTCCTCCCGGTCGACTCGGCTGCCGGCCCGCACGCCGAGGACCTCCATCGCCCACCGGCGCTCGGCGGGCACGCCCCGCCATCCCACGAGCTCGGCGTCGTCTCGATCACCGTTCGGCCGGGCCGCCGCGCCCGGTGCGTAGGGCCGCATGCCGGGCACGCCCTCGAGGAGGCGGCGCACCTCCAGGCCCTCGGGCGGCATCCCGGGCCGGGCGACGGCCGCCGCGATCGACCGGAACGCCGGGCGCCGCGCCGACGCCGGGAGCTGCGCCGCCGCCATCACCGCCCCGAGCACCTGGGGCGTGGGCCAGCCGTGCGGTCGAGCTCGAGGACCAGCGGCCCGCCGTCGGCGACGATGCGGTGGCGCGACCGGTCGAGGCCGTGCGTGTCGGTCTGGAGGCGGTAGCGGAGCGCGATGCGCGGCACGCTCAGGCCGTCCTCGGCGTCGGCGAGGAGCCGGGGCAGGAGGTCGCGCTGCTCGTCGTCGAGCCCGCCGAGGTTCTCGGAGACGACCGCGCCGAGCAGCACCGCGCCGTACGCCGGACCGCTGGTCGGGAGGTAGTGGTCGCCGAGCGCCACCCGCCGGGTCGGCAGGTGCCGACGGGTGTGGCGGATGTTGAGCTCGGCGAGGATCACACTCGGAGGATTCGAGCCTAGAGCCGGTCGCAGATGGCGGCCGCGAACTCCGACGTCTTGACCTCGGTGGCGCCCTCCATGAGGCGGGCGAAGTCGTACGTCACGATCTTGTCGGCGATGGTCGCTTCGAGTGCGTGGACGATGTCGTCGGCGGCGTCCTGCCAGCCGAGGTGCTCGAACATCATCACGCCCGGAGAGGATCACCGAGCCGGGGTTCACCTTGTCCTGCCCCGCGTACTTCGGCGCGGTGCCGTGGGTCGCCTCGAAGACGCCGTGTCCGGTGACGTAGTTGATGTTGCCGCCGGGCGCGATGCCGATGCCGCCGACCTGCGCCGCGAGCGCGTCGGAGAGGTAGTCGCCGTTGAGGTTGGTGGTGGCGATCACGTCGAACTCGTCGGGCCGGGTGAGCACCTGCTGCAGCGTGATGTCGGCGATGTCGTCCTTCACGAGGATCTTGTCGCCGGGGTTGCCGCCGCAGTCGTCCCACCCGACGGCGACGTCGGAGAACTCCTCGCGCGCGAGCTCGTAGCCCCAGTTGCGGAACGCGCCCTCGGTGAACTTCTGGATGTTGCCCTTGTGCACGAGCGTGACGGACCTGCGCTTGCGCTTCACCGCGTACTCGATCGCGGCGCGGACGAGGCGCTTCGAGCCGGTCTCCGAGATGGGCTTGATGCCGATGCCGGAGTCGGGACGGATCTCCCAGCCGAACTCGTCGTGGAGGAAGTCGATGAGGCGTCTTCGACCTCGGGCGTGCCCTCCTCGACCTCCAGGCCGGCGTAGATGTCCTCGGTGTTCTCCCGGAAGATCACCATGTCGACCTTCTCGGGGTGCTTCACCGGCGACGGCACGCCCGTGAACCACCGCACCGGCCGCAGGCACACGTAGAGGTCCAGGATCTGGCGCAGCGCGACGTTGAGGCTGCGGATGCCGCCGCCGACCGGCGTGGTGAGCGGGCCCTTGATGCCGATGAGGTGGTCGCGGAACGCCTGGACCGTCTCCTCGGGCAGCCAGTCGCCGGTGGCGTCGAACGCCTTCTGGCCGGCGAGCACCTCTTTCCACTCGATCGTCTTCCCGTGCTTGGACGCGGCGGCGTCGAAGACGAGCTTGGAGGCGGGCCAGATGTCGACGCCGGTGCCGTCGCCCTCGATGAAGGGGATGATCGGCTCGTCGGGGACGTGGAGGACGCCGTCGACGAGGGTGATCTTCTCGGGCACGATCGTGCTACTCCGGCTTGCGGACGTCGGTGACGGTTCAGCGGGCGTCAGCGGCGACGCACCAGCAGCGTGACGAGATAGACGGCCAGCAGTCCCGCCGCCGACCACCACAGCGCCCGCCGGTTGAACGGCCCCGGCCGCCCGGCCACGCCCGCAAGGTGGTAGCCGCACTCGCCGCAGCGCATCGCGTCGGCGGCGACGGACGCCCCGCACAACGGGCACACCGTGGGCGCAGGCGCGGGGGTGTCGAACTGTGCGCTCAGGTCGTGCTCCCTCGCCTCGCCGCGATCTCGCCCCGGTCAGCGGGATGTTCGCCGCTCGGCGGCATCCACCGCGTTGCGGAAGAGCATGGCGATGGTGGTCGGTCCGACGCCGCCGACGCGCGGCGTGATGCGACCCGCGACCTCCTCGCAGCGCTCGTCGACGTCGGGCAGCAGCTTCCGGCCCTCGTAGCGCACGCCGCCGCCCACGACGGTCGCGCCCGGCGTGATGTGCTCGGGCTGGAGGATGCCGGGCACGCCGGCGGCGGCGACGACGATCTCGGCCCGGCGGGTGTACTCGGGCCAGTCGGGGACCCCGGTGTGCACCACGGTGACGGCGGCGTTGGCGGTCGGCCGCTTCTGCGACAAGCAGGAGCGCGAGCGGCCGGCCGAGGGTGGTGCCCCGCCCGAGGATGCACACCTCGTGCCCGGCCACCGGCATCTCGTAGTACGCGAGGAGCGCCTCGATGCCGGCCGGGGTGCACGGCACCGGTCCCGGCATCATCAGCGCCAGGCGGCCCATGTTGACGGGATGCAGGCCGTCGACGTCCTTGTCGGGGTCGATCTCGAGCAGCGCGGCCTCGTAGTCGATCTGCGGCGGCGTCGGGTGCTGCACGAGCATGCGCGTCGACGGCGTCGTCCTCGTTGAACTCCCGGATCCCGGCGACGAGGTCGGCTTGCGTCGCGTCCTCGGGCAGGTGGATGTGGGGCGAGTTGAAGTCGAGCTCGGCCGCCTTCTCCTGCTTGATGCGGATGTACCCGACGCTCGCGCTCTCGTCGCCGACGAGGATCGTGCCCAGCCCCGGCCGATGCCCGTTCTCGACGAGCTTGGCGATCCGCGGAGTCAGCTCGGCGAACATGGCCTCGGCCACGGGCGCGCCCGGCATCATCGTCGCGCCCATCAGTGCAGGAAGTGCCTTTCGCCGGTGAGGACCATGGCGAGGCCGAGCTCGTCGGCGCGGGCGATGTTCTCGTCGTCGCGCACCGAGCCGCCCGGCTGCACGACCACGGCGACGCCGGCGGCCGCGGCCGCCTCGATGCCGTCGGGGAACGGGATAGAAGCCGTCGCTCGCGCTCGCGCCGCCCCGTGCGCGACCTTCGGCCTTCTTCGCCGCGATCTCCGCCGCGCTCGACGCGGCTCTGCTGCCCGGCGCCGATGCCGACCGCCTGGAGGTCCTTCACCAGCACGACGCAGTTCGACTTCACGTGCCCGCACACCCTCCACGCGAGCTCGGCGTCGAGCCACTGCTCGGTCGTTGGCGCGACCTTGGTGACCACCCGCCACTCGTCGCGGCCGGCGGCGAAGTGCGGCGCTTCCTGCACGAGGAAGCCGCCCGTGAGCGGACGGAAGTCGAGCTCGTCGCGGGTCGGGCGCGGGCGCCTCGAGCAGCCGCGTGTTCTTTCGCTTCTGCACGAGCGCATCGAGCGTGCCCGGCCCGTAGGCGGGGGCGACGATGACGTCGGCCTGCGGTCCGGCGACCATGCGCTCGGCGGTGGCGCCGTCGATCGGACGGTTGAGCGCGACGATCCCACCGAACGCCGACAGCTCGTCGGACTCGAGCGCGCGTTGGTACGCGGTGGCGGTGTCGGCGGCGACGGCGACGCCGCACGGGTTGGCGTGCTTGATGATGGCGCACGCCGGCGCGTCGCCGAGATCGTGCGCGAGCTGCCAGGCGGCCTCGGTGTCGTAGTAGTTGAGATACGAGAGCGCGAGGCCGCTGTGCTGGGTGACTGCGTCCCACCAGGTGGTCGTGCCGGCGCGGCGGTAGCGCGCCGCCTGCTGATGCGGGTTCTCGCCGTATCGCAGCTCGTCGTCGGTTCGTTCGAGCGCGAGGACGAGGTGGCGCGGGAGCAGCTCGTCGCGTTCGAGCCAGCGGACGATAGCGGCGTCGTACGCGGCGGTGTGCGCGAACGCCTCGAGCGCGAGGCGCCGGCGCGTCTCGTCGGAGAGCGCGCCGTCGTGGGCTCGGAGCTCGTCGAGCACCGCTGTCGTACTGCTCGGGGCTGGTCACGACGCCCACCCAGGCGTGGTTCTTCGCCGCGGCGCGGACCATCGCCGGTCCGCCGATGTCGATGGTCTCGATGTCAGGGCGATCGAGGAACGGGTAGAGGTTGCTCACGACGAGCTCGATGGGCGCGATGCCTTGGGCTTCGAGGTCGGCGCGGTGGCGGTCGTTCCCGAGATCGGCGAGGAGCCCGCCGTGAATCCGCGGGTGCAGGGTCTTCACGCGCCCGTCGAGCATCTCGGGGGCGCCGGTGACGTCCTCGACCGTCGTGACCGGGACGCCCGCCTCAGCCAACGCGGTGGCCGTCTTGCCCGACGACACCAGCTCGAATCCGAGGTCGACGAGACCGCGCGCGAGGTCGACCAGGCCCGCCTTGTCGTACACCGAGAGCAGGGCGCGCTTCACGTCGTCTCCTCGAGCATCTCGCGCAGCACCTGCGGGTACAGCCGCCGCTCGACTTCCTTGATGCGCTCGTGGAGCGTCTCGGGAGTGTCGCCGGCGAGGACCGGCACCGCTTCCTGGGCGAGGATCGGGCCGTGATCGACTTCGATCGTGGCGGCGTGAACCGTGCAGCCGGTGACCTTGACGCCGGCGGCGAGCGCATCCTCGACCGCGTGCGCGCCCTTGAACGCCGGGAGCAGGGACGGATGCGTGTTCGTGATCCTGCCGCCGTACGCGTCGTGGATCGGGTGCTCGAGAATGGTCATGAAGCCGGCCATGGCGACGAGGTCGATCTCGTGGCGCTTCAGGGCGTCGACCACCCGCTCGGTGTAGGCGAGCCGGTCGAAGTCGGGTCCGAAGGTCTCGCGCTCGACGAGCTCGACGGGGATCCCCGCGCCCTCGGCGACGTCGACCGCGCGGCACGGCCGGTCGACCACGACGACACCGATCGGAAGGGCGGCGGCGATCAACGACTCGAGAATCGTCCCGCTTCCCGACGCCAACACCCCGATCCGCCGCACATTGGCAAGTTACCCGAGCGCCGCGTGCGGGCACGCGATCTTGCGAGCGCCGGAACGAGATGGTGAGCTTCCCCCACCTGGTGCCCGGTGCGGCACCTTTCCTTGCGACGGAGGCCGATCACCGTGGAGAAGAACCTCAAACCGGGCGAGATCGTCGTCATGGCGGGTGCAGCGCTGGCTCTCATCTTCTCGTTCCTGCCCTTCTACAAAATCGAGATTCTCAACGTGAGCGACAGCACGAGCGCGTGGGGCTCCGGGCTCTTCCCCATCGCGACGCTCATCCCGATCTTCGCGGTCATCGCGGGCGTGCTCGTCGCGCTGGTGCGGTTCGGCAACGTGCAATACCCGCCGCGCGGCTTCCTCGGCTTCAGCTGGAACACATTGCTCGTGGCGTTGACGTTCTTCGCCGCGGTGCTCGCCGTCGCGTATCTGATCGTCGACAAGGGTCCCGGCGGCGGGCTCGGCTTCGGATACTGGTTCGTGCTGATCGGCGCCGTCGGCTCGTTGGTCGGCGCCGTTCTCATGATGAACGAGGCGCAAACCAGGGCGTGATCCGCCCGTTCAAACGGCGATCCTCAGCCGTCTGTGGGGATCGACCCGTCCATGGGTAGCCTGGGCACGTCATGAAACGAGCCGAACCGGGGTGGTTTGTCCTCTCGCTCGCGGGGCTGGCGGCGCTGATCGGGTCGTTCCTCCCGTTCTACACGTTCAGCGATGGCGTCGACGCCACGGTGTGGAGCCGCGGATTGTTCCCGACCGCGACGCTGATCCCGCTGCTCGGCTTCGCGATCGGTCTCGAGGCGCTGTTCGTGTTGCTCAGGGGTCACGAGCCGCGCTCGCCGTTCCTGAACTTCACGTGGGAGCAGGTGCGGCTGGCGGCCGGCGCGGTCATGATCCTGCTCGCCCTCAGCTATCTCGTGCAGGACCGCGCCGGCGGCACCCTCGGCGTGGGTTACCTCGTCCTCTCTCTCTCGGCGCTGGCGACCTTCGGCGGCGGCGTGATGACGCGGCGCGTCCAGCTCGCGCGTGCGCCGGGCGAGGAGGCGCCGGTACGCGAGCCGCGGCCGCTTCTCAAGCCCGCCGTCGCGAGCGTCAACCGCTTCGGCAGCCGGCTGAGCAAGAACGTCACCGACATGCGCGGCTCGGTGAAGGATCGACTCGCAGCGCGGAAGGAAGCGCGGGAGACCAAGGCGAAAGCCAGGGCAGAAGCGAGGGCGGAAGCCGCCGCCAAGGCCGAAGCCGCCGCCAAGGCCGCAGCCGCCGCGAAGGCCGCGGTTGACGCCAAGGCCGCGGCCGCGAAGGCAGCGGTTGACGCCAAGGCCGCGGCCGCGAAAACCGAGGCAGACGCCAAGGCCGCAGCCGCGGCGAAGACCGAAGCCGACGCCAAGGCCGCCGCCGCGAAGGCCGAGGCAGACGCCAAGGCCGCGGCGGCCGCGAAGACCGAAGCCGCGGCGGATCAAGCGCCGGCGATGCAACCGCCGCCGCCGACGGAGACGTTCGACGTGCCGCCATCAGAGCTGCCCGGCGGCGGCCGAGAACGTCGAAGTGGCGGCGACCGAACCGCCACCGCCGAGCGAGACGTTCGACCTCCCACCGGCGGAGCCAGCCGCGGCGCCCGAGAAGGTCGTCGAGGAACCGGCGGCTGCGGACGACGCGCCCGACATGGTCGTCGAGGAACCGACGGAGCCGATTCCCGCGATCGAGGAGCCCGACAAGACCGACGAAGCGCCGTCGCCGGAACCGGCCGCCGCCGTCGAGGAGCCCGAGAAGGTCGTCGAGGAACCGGCGGCGAAGGGCCGCGTCGAGGAGCCAGCCGGCGGACGTCGAGGAACCAGCGGCAAAGGAGCCGCAAGAACCGGAGAAGCCGGCACGGGTCGCCCCGCTCAGCGCGGTGCCACCGAAACCGGATCCCGACGCCACCGCGCCACTCGAAACCGGGACGTCACCGTCGGACAGCGACAGCACCGACGCCGGCGACACGACCGCCACGAGCAAACCCAAGGGCGCACGCAACACCACGGCGCGGAAGGCGCAGCCCAAGGAAGACGAAGACGGCGAACAGGAGACGGAGCGCGCCGAGACCGGCACGGAGAGCTGACGCGCTCCTGCTAGCCGGCTCAGCGAGCTCCGCTTCCGCCGCCGAGGCCGGGCCCGCGCATCCTCAGATCGTGAGGACGGCCACGAACCACACCAGCACGAGCAGGCCGACGATCCCGATCCCGACCCAGCCGAGCACGATCCCCGCGATCGCCATCCCCCGGCCGCGCTTGGCGCCGCCGGAGTTCTCGATGCTCTCGAGGGCGAGATGGCCGAGGACGATCGAGACGATCCCCGGGATCACCCAACACCAGAAGAACAGGCCCGGTGACGAGCGACGCGATCGCCAGGCCGCTGGTCTGCGACGCCGTGGCACCTGGGTACGCCGGAGTACCCGCGCCCGGGTAGATCGTCCCGGGTGGGGGGCCGCCCCACCCGGCCGGCGGCGTCGGCGGGGGCTGACTCATCGGCGGGATGCTACGGCAATCGCCCCGAAGTCCCGTCGCCGACGGAGCCGAGGATGCTCAGACGCGTTCGTACGCGGCTCGCGTCGGCGGCAGCAACGCGCCGATGAGCCAGAACAACGGGAAGAAGATCCCCACGACGAACATGACCCAGTGGCCCTTCCTGATCGTCATGATCCCGAGGGTGATCAGAAGGACGACGTACAAGATCCCGACGCCGAACCACAGCATGCGGTGACCTCCAATTCGGGTTCGCGCCGGATCGACGCGCCTGCACCAACGCTCTCGATTGGAACACGGCGGCACGCCCGACCGCATCGTCCACAAGGGGTGAATGCCGGCCCCGGCCACCCCGAGCGCCTGGCGGGACTCGCCTACAGCTTGGCGACGACCTCGGCCATGATCGAGCCGATCTCGGTCGGGTTCTGCGCGATGAGGCACCCCGCGCCTTCCAGGGCCTCGATCTTCGCCGCCGCCGTCCCCTTGCTGCCGGAGATGATCGCCCCGGCGTGGCCCATCTTCTTGCCCGGCGGGGCCGTGAGCCCGGCGATGTAGGCCACGACCGGCTTCTTCATCTGCCGCTTCATGAACTCGGCCGCTTCCTCCTCGGCCGAGCCGCCGATCTCGCCGATCATGATCACCGCGCCGGTCTCGGGGTCGGCCTCGAACGCCTCGAGCGCGTCGATGAAGCTCGTCCCGGGCACCGGGTCTCCACCGATCCCCACACAGGTGGTCTGACCGATCCCCCGCTGCGTCATCTCGTGCAGCGCCTGGTACGTCAACGTGCCGGACCGGCTCACGATGCCCACCGGGCCGCCGCCCATGGCGATCTCGCCGGCCGTGATGCCGATGTTGCACTTCCCCGGCGAGATGATGCCCGGGCAGTTGGGGCCGAGCAGGCGCGTGCCGGGGTAGTCGCGCTCGAGACGATTGAAGAAGTACGCCTCGTCGTGGGCGGGAACTCCTTCGGTGATCACGACGACGATCTCGATGCCGCCTTCGGCCGCCTCGAGCACGGCGTCCGAGACACCCGGCGCAGGAATGAACACGCACGACGCGTTCGCTCCCGTCTCCGCCACCGCCTCCTTCACGGTCGCGAACACGGGGATCCCGTCGACGTCCGTGCCCGCCTTCTTCGGGTTCGTGCCGGCGACGACGTTCGTGCCGTACTCCCGGTTGCGCAGCCCGTAGAAGCGGCCCTGCGACCCCGTCAGCCCCTGGTACACGACCCGCGTGGTCTCGTCGACGAAGATGCTCACGATGCGCCCGCCATCTCGACCGCTTTGCGGGCGGCGTCGATCATCGTCGGCTGCGACACGAGCCGGTCCGACTCGTGCTCGGCCAGGATCGCGCGTCCCTCGTCGGCGTTCGTCCCGTCGAGGCGGATCACGATCGGCGACCGGATGTCGACCCGTCCGAGCGCCTGCACGATCCCGTTGGCGACCTCCTCGCCCTTGGTGATGCCGCCGAAGATGTTGATGAAGATGGACTTCACGTCGCCGTCGTTGTTGATGACCTCGAGCGCGTTCGCCATCACGTCGGCGTTGGCGCCGCCGCCGATGTCGAGGAAGTTCGCGGGCTCCCCGCCGACCTGGCTCACGATGTCGACCGTGCTCATCGCCAGCCCCGCCCCGTTGGCGATGATCCCCACGTACCCGTCGAGCCCGACGTACTGGAGGCCCTTGGCGTGGGCGGCCGCCTCCCGCTCGTCGCGCTCCTGGGTCGCCTCGTACTCCGACCACTCGTGGCGGAAGGCGGCGTTGTCGTCGAGGGTCACCTTGGCGTCGAGGGCGTGCACACGCCCGTCGGTCGTCAGGATCAGCGGGTTGATCTCGACGAGGTCGGCGTCACCGTCGACGTACGCCCGGTACAGCTTCACGAGCACCTCGACCGCGCCGTCGGTCGCGGCGGGATTCAGCTTCGCCCGACCGACCCATTCGCGGGCGACGGCCTCGCTCAGGCCGTCGACCGGGTCGACGTGCAGTCGGGCGATCGCCTCGGGCGCCTCGTCCGCCACCTGCTCGATGTCGACGCCCCCGCGCGCGGACAGCATCCCGAGGTGCAGCTTGGCCGATCGGTCGAGCGTGAACGACGCGTAGTACTCCTCGGCGATGTCGCTCGCCCGCTCGATCCACAGCGTCCCGACGACGTGACCCCGGATGTCCATGCCGAGGATGTGCTCGGCGTGGGTGCGGACGGCGTCGGCGTCCGACGCGAGCTGGATGCCGCCGGCCTTGCCGCGCCCGCCCACGTGCACCTGAGCCTTGACGACCACGGGGTAACCGATGCGGTCGGCGGCCTCGACGGCCTCCTGCACGGTGAAGGCGGCGTGACCCGGCGACACCGGGATGCCGTACTCCGCGAACAGCTGCTTGCCCTGGTACTCGAGAAGGTCCATTACCTCGGTCGCTCCGCTCCATGACGGTCGCTCCGCTCGATTCTCGGCTCGCTCCGCTCGGAAGGCTCACGAGGCCTTCTGCGCCTCGCGCGCGTCGAGCGTCTGCTCGAGCCAGCCGACGATCTCCGAGAGGGGGGCGCCGGGCGTGAACACGGCGGCCACACCCGCCTCGCGCAGCCCCGCGATCTCGTCGGCGGGGATGATCCCGCCCCCGAACACGAGCACGTCCCCCACGCCCTTCTCGCGCAGCAGCGACACGATGCGCGGGAACAACGTGTTGTGCGCGCCCGAGAGCACCGAGAGACCGACGGCGTCGGCGTCCTCCTGCAGGGCGGTCTCCGCCACCTGCTCGGGTGTCTGGTGCAAGCCCGTGTAGATGACCTCGAAGCCGGCATCACGCAGGGCGCGGGCGATGACCTTCGCGCCGCGGTCGTGACCGTCGAGGCCGGGCTTGGCGATCACGACGCGGTAGCGCCGCTTCATGGCGTGAACCCCCGCATGGCGCCGGTCACGATACCTGGCCCGGTCCGGTCGCCGTCGCAGGCTCCGGCTCCTGCTCCGGCGGTCGGCAAAGCCGCCGCCTCCGGGGCCCCGACTGGACTCCGATCCGACAGCCACGTTCACTTGGGGTCGTGCCCCCCGAACGGAGCGACACCCGCCTGCTCATCGGTGCCGGCGCGGCCGCGGTGCTCGCCGGCGTCCTGGTGGCGGTCGTGCTGTTGCTGGCCACGAGCCGGGCCGATTCACCCAAGAAGTACCGGCCGTTCCCCGCCGGCCCCGAGACCCAGCTGCGCAGCGAGCTGCGGAGGGCGGGGCCCTTCTACTATCCCGACGCGTTCGGCGGGAAGCGCAGCATCCTGTTCGCGGTCGAGGGTGACCAGGTGGTGGCGCTCATGACGCACACTCCGGGCGACGAAGAGTGCCGCGTGCGGTGGCGCGGGAGTGTGGACAGCTTCGTCGACTGCCGCGGGAACCGGCTGCGCAGCGACCAGATCGGCCGCTACCAGACGACCATCGAGAACCAGCGGGGCACGGGAGACGTCGTGGTCGTCGACTTGCGCAAGGAGCTCCCGGCGCCCGCTCCGGCGGGCCGCCCGGCAACTGACGCGCGCGGCTCAGCGCTCGTCGAGCGACATCTCGGCCACGTCGTCGCGGCCCGCGAGCTCGGCCAGCACCCGGTCGAGTCGCACACCGACGTCGGCCTTGAGGCCGACCGTGATCTCGGTCTGTTCGCCGCTGCTGTCGATCTGGAGGTTGCGTATGTCGACACCCGGCAGTTCGTTGAGCGCCGCGACCACGTCGGTCACATCTGCGCCCGCGGCGAGGCGGAAGGTGACGGTCTCGGTTCGACGGCCGAATCGACGACGGACCCACCTGCGCAGCTGCCGGAAGCCGACCAGGCTCACCAACGCGGCGATCGTGACCGCCACCGCCGCCCAGTAGTAGCCGAGGCCGACGGCGAGGCCGACGGCGGCTGCAACCCACATCGAGGCCGCGGTCGTGAGCCCGCGGATCGATGCGCCGTACTTGAGGATGGCGCCGCCGCCGAGGAAGCCGACCCCGACGACCACTTGCGACGCGACCCGGGTGATGTCGATCTGGACGTCCGTGCTGTTCCGCGTCGCCTCGAACGGCGCGAACGCATGCACCGAGATGAGCCCGAACAGCGCCGCCCCCAGGCACACGAGGATGTGGGTGCGGAACCCGGCCGGCTGGTTGTCGATCTCCCGCTCGAGCCCGATGGCGGCGCCCAGTCCCAGCGCCAGCAGGACGCGCAGCACCATCACGCTGTTGTCGAGCTGGAGCAGCTCCGCCTTCATTGCGCCCCAAGGCCCCCTCAGGAGTCGAGCTTCTGGAGCGGCGCCCACGCCAACAGGAGCCGCTTCTCCCCCGCATCGCGGAACCGGATGACGGCCTCGGCCTTCTCACCTTCCCCGATCACGTCGAGGACTACGCCTTCACCGAAGGTGTCGTGCCCGACGTCGTCGCCGACGCGCAAGCCCGGCAGCCGTCCCGCCCGCCCGGCGTTGCTGGCGAGCGCGGCCGACACGACCGCTTCTCGATGCGCTCCGCGCCCGCCTCCGACGGGCCGCTCCTCGCCGAGCACCTCGACCAGCTCCTCGGGGATCTCGGAGAGGAAGCGGCTGGGCGGGTAGAAGTCCGTGCGCCCGAAGAGCATGCGGCTCCACGCGTGACAGAGATAGAGGCGCTCTCGCGCGCGCGTGATGCCCACGTAGCAGAGCCGGCGTTCCTCCTCGAGCTCGTCGGGCTCGCCCAGGCTCCGCATGTGCGGGAAGACGCCGTCCTCCAGGCCGGTCAGGAACACGACCGGGAACTCGAGCCCCTTGGCGGAGTGCAGCGTCATGAGCGTGATGACGCGCTTCTCGCCTTCGATGTCGTCGAGGTCGGTGACGAGCGACACCGCTTCGAGGAACGCCTGGACCCGGTCGAGCCCGTCCGGGATGGCAGCGGCCTCGCCGTCGCCGCTGCCGCTCGCGATGCCGGCCAGGCCGGCGACGTCACCGGCCTCGAGCGCGTCGTCGAACTCGCGGCAGACGCCCACCAGCTCCTGGAGGTTCTCGAGGCGCGCCTCGGCTTCGATCGACCGCTCGGCCTCGAGCTCGGCGAGGTAGCCGGTGTCCTCGAGCACCGCTTGCACCACGGGCGCGACACCGACGCCGGCCGCGCCTTCGACCTCGGCGAGGATGTCGAGCAGGTCGCGGATGCCGCCCAACGCCTTCCCGCTCACCCCGGCGGCGTCGGCCCGGTGCAGCGCGTCGCGGAACGTCATCCCGTGCTCCTGGGCGTACGCGCTCACCTTGCCCACCGACGTGTCGCCGACGCCGCGCTTCGGCACGTTGACGATCCGCCGCCAGCTCACCTCGTCGTCGGGGTTCACGAGTGCCCGCAGGTACGCGAGCGTGTCCTTCACCTCACGGCGGTCGTAGAACCGCACGCCGCCGACCACGCGGTACGGGTGCCCGGCCCGCACGAGCGTCTCCTCGATGACGCGACTCTGCGCGTTGGTCCGGTAGAAGACGGCGACGTCGGAGAAGCTGTACCCCTCGGTGTCGGTGAGGCGGGCGATCTCGTGGGCGAGGTACGCGGCCTCGTCGTGCTCGTCCTGGGCGTGGTAGCGGGTGATGAGCTCGCCGCCGACCTGCTCGGTCCACAGATGCTTGGGGCGTCGCGCCGCGTTGTTGAGGATGACGGCGTTGGCGGCGTCAAGGATCCGCTGCGTCGACCGGTAGTTCTGCTCGAGGACGATGACCGTCGCGTCCGGGAACGCCTCTTCGAACCGCATCAGGTTGCGGTAATCGGCCCCCCGGAACTTGTAGACGCTCTGGTCCTGGTCGCCGACGACCATGACGCTGCGGTGCTCCTCGGAGAGGAGGCGCACGAGCTCCCACTGCGCCCCGTTCGTGTCCTGGAACTCGTCGACGAGCACGTGGCGGAATCGCTTCCGCCACCGCTCGAGCACGTCGGGGTGCTCGCGGAACAGCCGCACTGCGAGCAGCAACAGGTCGTCGAAGTCGGCCGCCGACCCCTCGAGCAGCCGCCGCTGGTACTCGCGGTACACCTCGGCGACGCGCCGCTCGGCGGGACCGGCCGCTTGGTCCAGCGCCTGGTCGGCGGTCACGAGCTCGTTCTTCAGCGACGAGATCTGTGACGCCAGGCGGCGGGCCGGGAACCGCTTCGGGTCGAGGTTGAGGTCGCGGCGCACGTAGTCGACGAGCCGCACCGAGTCGGACTGGTCGTAGATCGAGAACGACGAGCGGATCCCGAGCTGCCCGGCCTCGCGCCGCAGGATGCGCGCGCAGGCGGAGTGAAACGTCGACACCCACATGCGGTGGGCGACGGGGCCGACGAGCGTGCCGACCCGCTCCTTCATCTCGCCCGCGGCCTTGTTGGTGAACGTGATCGCGAGCAGCGCGAACGGCGATGCGCGGTGCTCGGCGATCAGCCATCCGACGCGATTCGTGAGGACTCGCGTCTTGCCCGATCCGGCCCCCGCGACCACGAGCAGCGGCACCTCGGGCGGCGCCGTCACCGCCTCCCGCTGCACCGGGTTGAGCCCCGCCAGCAGGTCGGTGGTTTGTTCGGCGGCGCTCATGACGCCTGCCAGGGTATCGGCGGCCGGTCAGACCTCGGTGCTGGGTTCGAGTCTGAGCTCGCCCGTCGTGCCGTCCTGGGCGGGCACGTTGTCGCGCCACGCGCGCAGCAACCGCGTGCGGTCCTCGTTCAGCGCGACGGTGAACGCTCCGGTCTCGTGATCGACGTCGAGCGCGAAGTACGGCTCCCAGTCGCTGTCGAGCGACGGGGAGTCCGCGTCGCTGCCCTTCGGGACGCGCCGAAAGCGCATCCGCTCGACGTCGAAGAGCCAGATGCTGTGGGTCGATTCGATTCGTTCCATACGCGCAACCGCCCGTGGGGGGAAGGAAAGGGTACTGCGCATCGGCAGATCTTGCCCGCGTCAACGTCAGGCAAAACCGAACATTCCGTCAGGTCTCGATGAGGAGGGTCACCGGACCGTCGTTGATCAGCTCGACTTGCATTCGGGCTGCAAATTGGCCGGTGGCGACGGGTGCGCCGAGGTCGCGGAGGTGCTGCGCGAATTCGTCGACGAGGCCCTCGGCCTGCTCGGGGGCGCGGCGGCGGCCCACGACGGGCGCCGGCCGCGCCGGGTGTCGCCGTAGAGGGTGAACTGGCTCACGACGAGGGCGCCGCCGCCGGTCGCGCTCGAGTGGCAGGTTCATCACCCCGTCGGCGTCGTCGAAGACGCGGAGGTGCCAGACCTTCTCGGCCAGCTTGCGGGCGGCGTCCTCGGTGTCGTCGTGCGTGACGCCGACGAGCACGCACAGACCCGGTCCGATCTCGCCGATCACGTCGCCTTCGACGCGCACGCGGGCCTCGGTCACACGTTGCACGAGCGCCCGCATCAGAACGGGACGGTCAACCGCCCGACGCCGCCTTGGCCTCTTCGTACTCCTTCAACGCGCGCCGGTGTCCGTTCGCGCCCGACCCGACGACGCCGCCGTCGCGTACTTCCTTGACGACCTTCTCGAGCTCCTTCAGGCGGTCGTAGACGTCGTCCTCGGGCCCGGCCGAGACCACGCGGTCGAAGGCGGTGTGGATCCGGTCGAACTTCCGGCGCACCTGCCCGTACTCGTCGTCGAGCTTCTTCTTCGCGTCGTCGAGACTCTCCGCCATCAGGCTGCACGCTCCAAGTCGGGCGAGTACTTGCCGAAGCGGGCGACGCTGTTCATCTTCGCCCGGTGATAGAAGGCGCGCTGCGCGGCGTCACGGTTGGAGGGGTCGCCCTTCCACGCCTGCTGCGCCGCGGCTTGGAGCGCGCGGCCGTAGGAGAAGCTGAGCTCCCACGGGTGTGGGCCGATGCGGTTCATCGCGTCGAGCCGGGCGGTGGCCTGCTCGTCGGACTGGCCACCGGACAGGAACACGATGCCCGGCACCGCCGCCGGCACGACCCACCGGTAGCACCGCACGCTCGCCTCCGCGATCTCCTCGTCGGACACCTGCTTCGGCGAGCCGTACCCCGGCAGCACCATGTTCGGCTTCAGCAGCAGCCCCTCGTACGAGCACCGCTGCTCGTACAGGGCGTGGAAGACGGTCTCGAGCACCGCCGCGGTCACGTCGCTCGCCCGCTCGATCGTGTGCGTGCCGTCCATCAGCACCTCGGGCTCGACGATCGGCACGATCTCCGCCTCCTGGCACAGCGCCGCGTAGCGCGCCAGCGCGTCGGCGTTCACGTCGATCGTGTACTGCGAGGGGAGCTCGTCGGTGATCGTGTAGGTCGCGCGCCACTTGGCGAAGCGCGCGCCGAGCTCCCGGTACTCGGCCAGCCGCTCCCGGAGCCCGTCGAGGCCCTCGGTGACGGTCTCGCCCTCGGCCGCCAGCGCCAGCGGCTTGGCGCCCTTGTCGACCTTGATGCCGGGGATGATGCCCTTGTCGGCGAGCACCTTCGGGAACGGGACGCCGTCGCTCGTCGACTGGCGGATCGTCTCGTCGAACAGGATCACGCCGCTGATGAACTCCTCGACGCCCTCGGTGGTGAAGAGGAGGTCGCGGTAGGCGCGCCGGTTCTCCTCGGTGGACTCGACCCCGATCTTGTCGAACCGCTTCTTGATCGTGCCGGTGCTCTCGTCGGCGGCGAGGATGCCCTTGCCGGGGGCGACGATCGCCCGGGCGGTGGCTTCGAGCTCGGACACATTCATGGTCACTCCCACTCGATCGTTCCGGGTGGCTTGCTCGTGATGTCGTAGGCGACCCGGTTGACACCGGGGACCTCGTTGATGATCCGCGACGAGATCCGCTCCAGGACCTCGGCCGGCAGGCGAGCCCAGTCGGCGGTCATGGCGTCGTCGGAGGTTACCGCCCGCACCACGATCGGGTACTCGTAGGTCCGGCCGTCGCCCATCACGCCGACGGTCCGCACGACCGGGAGCACGGCGAAGCTCTGCCAGATCTGCCGGTACAGCCCGGCCCGCTTGATCTCCTCGATCACGATGGCGTCGGCGCGCCGCAGGACGTCGAGGCGCTCGGTCGTGATCGTGCCCACGACCCGCACGGCGAGACCGGGCCCGGGGAACGGCTGGCGCCACACGATCTCCTCGGGCAGGCCGAGCTCCTCGCCGATGGCGCGCACCTCGTCCTTGAACAGGTTGCGCAACGGCTCGACCAGGTCGAACTGCATGTCGTCGGGGAGCCCGCCCACGTTGTGGTGCGACTTGATGGTCGCGTTCTCCGAGCCGCCCGACTCGACGATGTCCGGGTACAGCGTTCCCTGCACGAGGAAGCGCGCGTCCTCGACGTCGCGCGCGACCTCCTCGAAGACGCGGATGAACGTCTCGCCGATGATCTTGCGCTTCCGCTCGGGGTCGGCGATGTCGTCGAGGGCGGCCAGGAACCGGTCGGCCGCCTTCACGTGGATCAGGTCGACGTGGAACTGACCTCGGAAGGTCTCGGTGACCTGCTCGGCCTCGCCTTCCCGCATGAGACCGGTGTCGACGAACACGCACGTGAGCTGGTCCCCCACCGCCTTGTGCACGAGGGCGGCGGCGACCGCCGAATCGACCCCGCCCGAGAGACCGCACAGCACACGCTCACCGCCGACTTGCGCCCGGACCTCGGACACCGCCTGCTCGATGATCGACGTGTTGGTCCACGACGGCCGGCAGCCGCACACGTCGTACAGGAACGCCTTCAGCACCTCCTGGCCGCGTTCGGTGTGGGCCACCTCCGGATGGAACTGCACGCCGTATACGGCACGGTCGCGGTCCTCGAGCGCGGCGACCGGGGCGCCGGAGGTTGAAGCCGTGACGCGGAAGCCATCGGGCGCGGTCGTGATCGCGTCGCCGTGGCTCATCCACACGACCTGCTCGTCGGACAACGCGCCGAACAGCGGCGACGCGTCTCCGGTGAGACGGAGCTGCGTGGCGCCGTACTCGCCGCCGCCCGTGTGCCGCACCTCGCCGCCGAGCTGCTGGGCGACGAGCTGCGCCCCGTAGCAGATGCCGAGAACCGGCACGCCGGCGTCGTACAGCGCGGCGTCGATCGACGGCGCGTGGTCGACGTGGACCGACGCCGGCCCGCCCGAGAGGATGATTCCCTTCGGCCGCCGGGCGAGCATCTCGTCCAACGGCATCGTGCGGGGAACGATCTCCGAGTACACGTGCGCCTCGCGCACGCGTCGGGCGATCAGCTGCGCGTACTGCGCCCCGAAGTCGACGACGAGCACGGTGTCGAAGTGGGGCGCGTCCACGCTGGCCCTATCGACCCATGCCGACGCCCTGGCTGCGCTGGAGGCTCTTGCCCTCGGTCTGCAACGCCGGGGCCACCATGACCTCGGCCTTCTGGAACTCCTTGACCGACTCGTAGCCGGTGGTGGCCATCGACGTGCGCAGGGCGCCGAAGAGGTTGAGGGTGCCGTCGTTCTCGTGGGCCGGGCCGACGAGGATCTCGTCGAGCGTGCCCCGCTGACCGGCGTGCACGCGCGTGCCGCGGGGCAGATCGGGATGGAACGTCGACATCCCCCAGTTGAACCCGCGGCCCGGCGCCTCGTACGCGCCGGCGAGCGTGCGTGCCGAGCATCACCGCGTCGGCCCCGCACGCGATCGCCTTGGCGATGTCGCCGCCGGTGCGCATGCCTCCGTCGGCGATGACGTGCACGTAGACGCCGGTCTCGTCGAGGTGGCGGATGCGGGCGCCGGCAGCGTCGGCGATCGCGGTCGCCTGCGGCACGCCGACGCCGAGGACGCCGCGGGTGGTGCACTGATGCCCGGGTCCGACGCCGACGAGGATGCCGACCGCGCCCGTCCGCATGAGGTGCAGCGCGGTCGAGTACGACGCGCAGCCGCCGACGATGATCGGCAGGTCGAACTCGCGGATGAACTTCTTGAGGTTCAGCGGCTCGGTGGTCTTGGAGACGTGCTCGGCGGACACCACCGTCCCCTGGATGACGAGGACGTCGAGCTCGGCGTCGAGGACGAGCTTGGCGTAGCGCTCGACCCGCTGCGGCGTCAGCGATGCGCACGTGGTCACGCCCGCCGACTTGATCTCCTGGATGCGGGCGCCGATCAGCTCCTCTTTGATCGGCTCGGCGTAGATCTCCTGGAGGCGGCGGGTGGCCTTGTCGGGCTCCAGCGACGAGATCTCCTCGAAGAGCTGTTCCGGATCCTCGTAGCGGGTCCACAGGCCCTCGAGGTTGAGGCACGCCAGGCCGCCCAGCTCGCCCAGACGGATCGAGGTCGCCGGCGACGTGACGCCGTCCATCGCCGCCGCCATGAGCGGCAGCTCGAAGTGGAACGCGTCGAGCTCCCAGGTGACGTCGATGTCCTCGGGATCTCGCGTCCGGCGGCTGGGGACGATGGCGATGTCGTCGAACCCGTAGGCCCGGCGCCCCGACTTGCCGATCCCGATCTCGACCTCCACGCCTTGTCGCCTCCTGCTCGGTTCGTCTGTCGCGCCGGAAAGGGAAATGCTACCGCCCGCCTCCGGCCGGTCAGAGCGATGCAGTGAGATGGGCGAGGAACGCGACCAGGACGCGCGCCGTCGCGCCCCACACGGTCTCGCCCGGCAGCTCGAAGAAGGAGATGGCGCGATCGGGCGACCCCCAGTACTCCTCGTGGAAGGCGTCGTCCTCGAGCAGCTCGGAGAGCGGCACCTCGAGGATCTTGACGACCTCACCGGGATGGGGAACGAGGCGCGGCAGCGGGTCGACGATCCCGACGAAGGGCGTGATCGTGAAGCGCGATCCGACGGTCGCGAGCGTGTCGAGCTCGGCGACGACCTCGACCGCGGCCGGCGGGAGGCCGATCTCCTCCTCGGCCTCACGCAGCGCCGCGTCCGCGGAGGAGGCGTCGACGCCGGCGCGGAGCCCGCCACCGGGGAACGAGACCTCGCCCTGGTGGGTGGGCATGGTGTCGGGCCGCTTCGTGAGGATGACGTGCGCCTCGCCGTCCGCCTCGAACAGCGGGACGAGCACCGCGGCCGGGCGGCTGTCGGGCATCTCGAACGGCGGCGGCTGCGGTGCGGGGAGCGCGGCGCAGCGCTCGCGCACCTGGGCCAGGGAGAGCCGGCGCCGGTCGGCGGGGAGGTGGCTCCAGGGGGCGGGCCACCGGCCTGTGCGCCCGGGGGGCGGGGGATGCGCTGCTCCCCGCCCCGGGTGCTCATTGGGTCAGCGTACGCTGCGCCCGGGACCGCCAAGGAGGGCCCGTGAACTGGAACTTCGGGACGGTGTTCGAGTCCGTGGCCGACGCGATCCCCGAGCCCCCCGCGCTGGTGCAGGGCGAGCGGCGGCGCACCTGGCGCGAGTTCGACGAGCGCGCCGCTCGGCTGGCGGCAGCTTTCCGGGCCCTCGGCCTGGGGCCCGACTCGAAGGTCGCGTTCTACCTGTACAACTGCAACGAGTACCTCGAGACGCTCTTCGCCACCTTCAAGCTGCGGGCCGTTCCCGCCAACGTGAACTACCGCTACACCTCGGACGAGCTCGCCTACCTCCTCGAGAACTCCGACGCCGAGGTCGTGGTGTTCCACGGCTCGCTCGGCGAGCGCGTCGACGCAGTGCGCGACCCGAGCTGAAGGTTCGGGCCGCCGTGCAGGTCGACGACGGGTCGCCGCTCGTCGACGGCGCCCTCCGCTACGAGGAGCTCATCGAGGCGCACGAGCCGATGGAGCGGATCGAGCGCTCGGGTGACGACCTCTTCTTCCTCTACACCGGCGGCACGACCGGCATGCCCAAGGCGGTCATGTGGCGCCACGAGGACCTCTTCGCCGCGCTCGCGCCGCTGGCGTACTCGTTCTTCGGTCTCGACATGCCCGAGGACTCGACCGAGGCCGGCTCGCGGGCCCTGAAGGTCCACGAGTCCGGCTTGGTCCCCGTGCACCTCCCGGCGTCACCGCTCATGCACGGCACCGGTCAGTTCTCGACCCTCCAGGCGCTGTTCCTCGGGCGGCACGATCGTGACGCTCGAAGGCCGTCACTTCGACCCGCACGAGCTGTGGCAGATCGTGCAGCGCGAGCGCGTCACGCAGATCGCGATCGTCGGCGACGCGTTCGCGAAGCCGATGCTGCGCGCCCTCGACGAAGCCGACGCGCGCGGCGAGCCCTACGACCTGTCGTCGCTGGTGCTCGTGATCAGCTCAGGTGTCATGTGGAGCGAGTCGGTGAAGCAGCGCGCTGATCGAGCGCCATCCCGTCATCGCCTACGACTCGTTGGGCTCGAGCGAAGGCGTGGGCTTCGCGAACGCCGATCACGCACCGCCGACTCGAAGGGCGAGACCGCCAAGTTCAGCGATCGGCGCCGAACACCAAGGTGTTCACCGACGACGGCCGCGAGGTGAAGCCCGGATCGGGCGAGGTCGGGCACCTCGCAGTCGGCGGGAACATCCCGCTCGGGTACTACAAGGACCCGGAGAAGACGGCGGAGACGTTCCGCGTCGTCGACGGCAAGCGGTACTCGATCCCCGGCGACTACGCGACGGTCGAGGCCGACGGGACGATCACGCTCCTCGGTCGCGGGTCGGTGTCGATCAACTCGGGCGGCGAGAAGATCTTCCCCGAGGAGGTCGAGGAGGCGGTGAAGCAGCACCCGGCGGTCGCCGACGCCGTCGTCGTCGGCGTGCCCGACGAGCGCTTCGGCGAGGCGGTCGCAGCCGTGGTTGCGCTGGCGCCCGGCCGCGACCGCCGACGAGGACGAGATCTCGCGAGGCGGTCGAACGCAGCGGCTCTGGCCCGCTTCAAGCGCCCCCGCCACGTCGTCGTCGTCGACGCCGTTCCTCGGGGGCCCAACGGCAAGGCCGACTACGCCTGGGCCCGCGAGACGGCCCGGGCCCGGGTCGGTTCGTAGCCCGGGCGGCAGCTGCGCCCGAACGAACGAGCGTCGCCGTTCGGTTTCTGGGTATGATTTCGGGCGAATGAGGACGATTGTCCGAGTTCTGCCCCGTTTGGTCATGCTGGGGGTCGCAGGCGGGGCGCTCCTGGTGCTGGCCGAGCGCGCCCAGGACGCCCGGGCGCAGACGCCCGATCCGCCCGCAGCGCCGACGGTCCCCAGCTGCCGGCACCGGATCTCCCGCCCGTCAGCGCGCCGCCTGCGCCCGCGCCGCCCCCGGTGCCCGACGCCGGCACTCCCGCCGGTGCCGAACCCGCCCCCTGCGCTCCCGCTTCCTGTCCCGCCCGCGCCGAGCGATCCCGGCGGTGGCGGTCCCCGAGGTGTCGGCGCCCGTGCCGCCCGTGGTCGTCCCGGGGCTGGACGTCCCCGGCGCCCCGAACGCGCCCGACATCCCGGGGATCGACCCCGGACGCGTCACCGGCACCGTGGGACCGCTGGCCGCCGTGCCCGAGGTCTCGCCGCCCGAGGCGACGCTGCCGGACCTGCCGGAGTTGCCGGAGGTTCCCGACCCGGCGGTGCCGTTCGAAGGCTTGCTCGATCTCAGCGCGGCGCCGGCACCCGCGGCTCCCGCGCCGGTCAACGCCCCCGACCGCGCGCCGTCGGTGCCCGTCCCCGACCCGGCGCCGTCCCGCGTCGCGTTGGTCGAAACCGGCGGCCTGCTCGCCGGCATCGATTTCGGCGTTCCGCCTGCTCGGGGGCCGCCGACCGACGTGCCGGGATCGCCTCACCCGTGTCCGCGCGGAGGGTCGACGCACCCGACTCGCGTGGACCAGGCGGCGCTCCTGCCTCCTGGCGCCGACGAATCGTCTCGCCGGGCCTGCGTTGCTCGCCGAGGCGCGCGCCTACGCGTCCGCCTTGCTCCGCGACCCGCTCCTTCGGCCTGACTAGCGGCTCCTTCGTGCATGAGTCCCACCTCGCGCTCCGGCGCGAACCGCACGAAGGAGATCGAATGAGCGAGAACGGCAACGCCGAGATCGGCGGCAGAGCACGAGAGGCGCGGCTGCAAGCCGAGGCATCCGACGACGACCTGCTCACGTCGGCGGAGGTGGCGTCCCTGTTCGGGGTGGACCGCCGGACGGTGGTGTTGTGGGCGAAGCGGGGCCGGATTCCGGCGCTGCGGACCCCGGGTGGCCAGCACCGATTCCGGGCCGAGGAGATCCGCGGCCTGCTCGAGGAGCACGAAGGCGGCGGCGACGCCGCCGGCAACGGATAGTGGGTCGGGCCTTCTGGCCCGACCCACTTCATTTCGAGCTACGTGGCTACTTGGCGACCTTGGCCAGCACGTCGCGGCTGGTGAGGATCAGGAGATCCTCGCCGTCGACGGTGATCTCCGTGCCGCCGTACTTCGAGTACACGACGACGTCGCCCACGGCGACGTCGACGGGGATGAGCTCGCCCGTCTGCTCCGAGCGGCGGCCCGGGCCGGCGGCGAGCACCTCACCCTGCTGTGGCTTCTCCTTGGCGGTGTCGGGGATGACGAGACCACTCGTGGTCGTCTCCTCGGCCTCCTGGGTCCGGACGACGATCCGGTCCTCCAGCGGCTTCAGGTTCATCGTGGCGCCTCCTGGCGGTGAACGAGACTTTCGACGGCGTTAGCACTCGAAGGGTGCGAGTGCCAGAGAGCCAAGGTAACAGCCCGCTCCGGCGCCCGGCAAGGCGGGTCCGCGGATGCGGACCTCAGGGATCGTCGGCGGATGCCGACCTAGGAGATCGTCGGCAGGGCGAGCGAGGGGGCGACGCCGGCGTCGAGGGGCGTCGGGCCGTCCGCCCGGAACCGCCACCAGGCGGCGCCGGCGATCATGGCCCCGTTGTCGGTGCACAGCGCCGGGGGCGGGAGGAACGCCCGGCGCCCGGAGGCCGCGGGCCGCCTCGGCGACCCGTGACCGCAGCCCCGAGTTGGCGGCGACACCGCCGCCCAGCACCAGGGTCGGCGCACCCGCCTCGTCGGCGGCCGCCACGAGCTTGGTGGTGAGCACGTCGACGACCGCCTCCTGGAACGAGGCGGCGACGTCGGGGGTCGCGACGTCGGGATGCTTTCGCACGTGGTTGACCACTGCGGTCTTGAGCCCGGAGAAGGAGAAGTCGTAGCCCTCGCCGAGCATCGCCCGGGGGAACGTGACCGCGGCGGGGTCGCCCTCGGCGGCGAGGCGGTCGATGGCGGGGCCGCCCGGGTAGCCGAGGCCGAGGAAGCGGGCGACCTTGTCGAACGCCTCCCCGGCGGCGTCGTCGACCGTCTGCCCCATCATCCGGTAGCGGCCGTGGTCCTCCATGACGACGAGCAGCGTGTGGCCGCCCGACGCGATGAGCACGGCGAGGGGAGGCTCGAGGTCGGGATCCTCGAGCCAGCCTGCGTAGAGGTGCGCCTCGAGGTGGTTGACCTGCACGTACGGCAAGCCCGTCGAAAGCGCGAGAGCTTTGGCGGCGCTGACGCCGACGAGCAGCGCGCCGGCCAGGCCCGGTCCGTGGCAGGCGGCGACGGCGTCGAGCTCGCCGGCGTCGAGGATGCCCGCTTCCATGAGCGCCTCGTCGACGACGGGGTTGATGAGCTCGACGTGGGCGCGGCTGGCGAGCTCGGGCACGACGCCGCCGTAGGGGGCGTGCAGCTTGACCTGGCTCGACACGATCGACGAGCGCACGCGCCGCCCGTCCTCCACGACCGCGGCGGCGGTCTCGTCGCACGACGTCTCGATCCCGAGGATTCGCACGTTCCTCCATTGTCGCCGTCGCAAGCTCCGGCTCATTGTTCGGCGGCGGTCGGCAAAGCCGCCGCCACTACCAGCGCCGGGGCTCCTCGACCACGGTCTCGCCCTCGATCTGGCGCTCGATCCCGTCGAGCAGGTCGGAGTACTCGGCGCGCTGGGCCTCGTGCGCCCACATCACCAACGCGTCCTCGTTGGTCTCGGCGTAGTAGTTCTTGCGCACGCCGACGGGAGCGAAGCCGAACCGGCGGTACAGCTCCTGCGCGGGCCGGTTCGACAGCCGCACCTCCAGCGTGAGGCTCCGCGCCTCCCGGGCGATGCGCCTCGCGCGCGAGGACGAGCAGCAGGCGGGTGCCGATCTGGTGGCGTTGCCACCGCGGGTCGACCGCCAGGGTCGTGACATGCCCGTCGTCGGCGGACATCATCAGCCCGCCGTACCCGACGACGTCGCGTCCGATGCGGGCGACGAAGTACGCGCGACTCGACCGCAACGCGAGCTCGCTGAGGAAGAGCGACATCGTCCACGGCCGCGGGTAGACCTGCTGCTCGATGCGCAACACGCCGCGGACGTGGCGACGTCGCATCGGCACGATGTGCACGACGAGGGGCTCGGGCATCGGGTCGGGGGTCCGCTCGACCGCCATCACGACGCCTCTCTTCTCTCCCACCCGATCTCCGCGTCACTGCGGCGCAGGTACAGCGGCTGCACGTCCCACGCGGACGAGAAGTCCTCCCGTTCCATGTGCGCGGTCGCCAGCTCGACCAGGGCGGAAGCGCTCGGGAACGCGAACGAGGGGCCGGCCTGCTCGGAGCGATCGACCTCGGCGAGCTCCTCGCGGTAGCGGAGCGCGCCGTCGCCGGCGAGCAGCACCTCCTCTCCGGCCGCGACGAGGTCGGCGACGAGGTCTCCGGGCGCCCCGACCTCGTAGTCGGTCACGCGCTGCACCCCGCCGGGAACGGGCCGGTAGCGGGCGTGGAACACCTCGCCCCGGCGGGCGTCGAGCATCGCGGCGATGAGCCGGTTCGTGTGCCGCAACGGGTAGGCGACGAGGTCGAGGCTCGCCACCCCGACCACCGGCAGACGGAGCGCCTGGGCCATCGTCTTGGCCGTCGTCACGCCCACCCGCAGTCCCGTGAACAGGCCGGGCCCGAGCCCGACCGCGATCCCGGAGAGCTGCGGCAGCTGCACGTCGAGCTCCCGGCACAGGTACTCGATCGCCGGCGCGAGGTGCTCGGCGTGGCGCCGGTCGCGCCCGAGCCGGACCTCGCCGAGCACGCCGCCGTCGGCGCCGATCGCCACGCTCACCTGCGGCGTGGCGGTGTCGAGGCAGAGGAGCAGCACGTCAGGTCGTCCCCACGGCCAGCTCGGAAGCGCGGGCACGCCACGAATGCCCGTGGCCTTCGATCTCGACGACGCGTTCGTCGTCGGCGGCGCCCGGCGCCAGACGGACGTCGAGCCGGTCTCCGGGCAACAGCCCGTCGATCTTGTCGCCCCATTCGACGAGCGTGACGGCGTCGTCGCGCACGACCTCCTCGAAGCCGAGATCGTGCAGCTCCTGGACCGCGTCGATGCGGTACACGTCGACGTGCACGAGCGGGACGCGACCCTCGTATTCGCGCACGATCGTGAAGGACGGGCTCACGACGAGCTCGGTGACGCCGAGGGCGCGGGCGACGCCGCGGGCGAACACGGTCTTGCCGGCGCCGAGGTCGCCGACGAGCGACACCACGTCGCCGGGGCGAAGCAGCTCGCCCACGGCGTGCGCCAGCTCGAGGGTCTCGCCGGTCGAGCGCGTCACCGCGCGTTCCCTCCCGTTCACCTGCCCACGTCTCCCGGCGACTCGCGTTCCGCCGACACCCGGCGGAGCGCTCGCTTCACGCGCACGAAGTCGGCGCGGGACTGCGCGAGCGCGCTGCCGCCGCTCCGCAGCACGGCAGAAGGATGCAGCGTCGGGATCAACACGCCGCGCTCGCGGAACGGGAACTCGCGTCCTCGCAGCTTCGTGATCCCGTCCTTCGTCTCGAGCAGGAGCTTGGTCGCGAAGTTGCCGAGCGTGACGACGACCGCGGGGTCGATGAACGCCAGCTGCCCCTCGAGGTAGGGCCGGCACGCCTCGATCTCGTCCGGCTGCGGGTCGCGGTTGCCGGGCGGCCGGCACTTGACCACGTTGGCGATGTACACCTCGTCGCGACGCAGGCCGATGTCGGCGATGAGCCCGGTCAGGAGCCGGCCCGCGCGGCCCACGAACGGGATCCCCTGCTTGTCCTCCTCCGCCCCCGGGCCCTCGCCCACGAACACGAGGTCGGCGGCCGGATCGCCGTCGCCGAACACCACCTGGCTGCGGCCCTGGGTCGCCAGCGGGCACTTCGTGCAGGCGAGCGCCTCGCGCTCGAGCTCCTCGAAGGACGCGAACGGTGATTCGACCACCAGCGACACGCACGATGGTATTCGCCTCGCTCGCTGCGGCCGGGGCCGGCCGCGGACGCTCCACTCGGCTCGATGTCGCTCGCTTCGCTCGCTCCGCCCTCAGGCCACCGCGTCCCGGATCGCGTCGATCACTGCACCGGCGGCGGCGACCCGGAGGCGGTCGAGGTGGGCGTCGACGGCGCCGGTGGCCAGGGCGAAGGTGATGTCCCCGTCGAAGCGAGTGTGCGACGGGAAGAGGGTCCGGCTCATCGCGTGATGCGCAGTCTGGGCCACCAGGTGGCATTCGAGCTTGGTGAGGCGGGCGTTCGTCGCCACCACGACCAGCGTGGTGTGCTCGCCCTCGACGAACGGCAGCGGGTCCGGGAACGGCGGGGCGTCCGGCGGCGCCGTCGAGCCCGCCAGCAGGCGGCCGTCGTCGCCCACCACGTCGCCGATCGCGTTCACGACCGCCAGCGCCCCGACCACCGCGTCGTCGGCCCGCGCCGACGCCGACCCGAGGCCGCCGGGCACGCGGTGGTCGGCGCCCTTCCACTTCCCGACCGTCGCGCCCGTCCCCGCCCCGACCTGCCCGGTCGCGAACGAGCCCCCCGGCTCGGCGGCGGCGAAGGCGGCGACGCCCTCGTCGGGGCCGGGCCGGACGCCGCCCGAGCTGACGAGGTCGTACACCGCGGCCGCCGGCACGATCGGGACCTTCCCGCCCGCGGTCGAGAAGCCCCGGCCCTGCGCCTCGAGCGACCGCATCACGCCGTCGGCGGCGGCGAGCCCGAAGGCCGATCCGCCGGTGAGCACGACGGCGTCGACGTGCTCGACGAGCCGGTGCGGGTCGAGCAGCGCCGTCTCGCGACTGGCGGGGGCGCCCCCACGCACCTCGCCCGACGCGACCGTTCCCTCGGGGACGGTGACGACGGTGACGCCGGTCCCGTCGCCGGTCCAGTGGCCGACCCCGATCCCGGGGACGTCGGTGATCAGGAGGCGGCCTCCCGCGGGGCGAGCGCGGCACGGACGCGCCGGGCGGAGCGCCGTCGGGGCCAGAACCGCCGCAGCGGCGCGCCGGCGCCGAGGTCGCGTGCGAACTCCGTGATGAGCGCGTTGACCTCGTCGGTGCGCTCGAGCATGAGCATGTGGCCGGCGCCCTTGAACACCTCGAGGCGCGCCTCCGGGATGAGCTCGGCGATGCGTCGTCCCTGCGCGGGAGGGGCGATGACGTCGGCGCTCCCGCTGAGCACGAGCGTGGGCACCCGGATCCGGGGCAGCTCGTCCGTCATGTCGAGGCCGACGAGCGCGGTGACCGCCTCCTGGCTCGCCGCCTTCGGGCACGCCGCGATCATCTCCCGGACGAGCTCGACGTGGCTCGCCTGCGGGTCGCGTCCGAAGCCGACACGGGCGAGGAAGAAGCCGAGGTTCTGCTGGGTCATCAGGTCGCCGGCCGACGGCCCGCCGCCGGTGAGGCGCTCGAACATCTTGCGGAGCCAGCTCGCGCCGGACAGGTACGTCTTCGCCAACGTCGACATCAGCACCATGCCGCGCACGCGCTCGGCGGCCACGTCCGGGTAGTGGGACGCGAAGGCCTGGAGGGCGATGCCGCCCATCGAGTGGCCGACGAGCACGGCGTCGTGCAGGTCCATGCGCTCGAGCACGGTCCGCACGTCCTCGGCGAGGTTGGCGATCGAGTGCCCCGAGTCGCCGCATTCGGAGTCGCCGTGACCCCGGTGGTCGAAGCCGATGCAACGGAACCGCTGCTCGGGCAAGGTCTCGAACTGCTTCACCCACACGCGCGTCGAGAGCGTCACGCCGTGCGAGAAGAGGATCGGCGCGCCCTTGCCGCGGCTGATCGTGTAGATGCTGCCGCCGTCGTGACTCGGGTAGCGCACCGCCTCGTCGAACGGCGGGACGAGCGGCTTGCCGGCGTCGGGGTCGGGCCGGCGCCGCACGCCGGCCACGACGGCCCGTTCGATGGCGTAGGCGGCGCCCGCCAGTCCCGCCGCCGCGCCGGCGACGACCCCCGCGCCCAGCAGCGCGCGTCCCGTCCGACCGCTCGGCTCCCCGTCGCGGGCCATCACACGTACGTCCGGGGCACGCGCCGGCCGATGCCGCACACGATCTCGTACCCGATCGTTCCGAGGCGGTCCGCCCACTCGTCGGCGGTGATCTCGGCGTCGCCGTCGCGGCCGAGCAGCACGACCTCGTCGCCGACCTCGACCGCGGCGTCGCCGACGTCGACCATGAGCTGGTCCATGGTCACGGTGCCGGCCATCGGATGACGACGACCGCGGACGAGCACCTCCCCGCCGCGTCGCCGACAGCGCGCGCGGCACCCCGTCGGCGTAGCCGACGGGCACCGTGGCCACCGTGCCCTCACGCGGGCATCGTGTACCGCAACCCGTACGAGAGCCGGGCGCCCGCCGGGAGCCGCTTCACGTGGGAGACGCGGGCCTTCACCGCCATCGCCGGGCGCAACGGCACCCGGCCGGCGAGCCCGGGCGCGGCGGCACCCCGTACACGGCGATCCCGCAGCGCACGAGGTCGAAGCGGGCGCGGTCGGCGAACGCGAGCAGGGCCGCCGAGTTGGCCGCGTGGACGAGGTCGAACGCAACGCCGGCGCGTCGGAGATCGTCCAGGACCGTGTCGAACCGGTCGAGCTGCTGCGGCGTGTACGGGTTGTCGGGCTCGTCGGCGACGGCGAGGTGGGTGAGGACGCCTTCGAGGCGCAGCTCGTCGCGCGTCGCGATCGATTCGGCCAGCCCGCACGCGTCGGCGACGGCGCAGCCGACCCGGTGCATCCCGGTGTCGACCTTCAGGTGCACGGGCAGCGGGTCGGCGCCCGAGTCGGCGACCGCCTTGGCGAGGGCGTCGATGCCGGGCCGCGTGTAGGCCACGGGCGTGAGGCCGAGGGCGACGACGGCGGGCGCGGCCGGGGGCGGCGGCTCGGACAGGACGAGGACGGGGGCGTCGATGCCCGCGGCGCGCAGCTCGGCGCCCTCTTCGACGAGCGCGACCCCGAGCCACTGCGCGCCGGCGTCGAGCGCGGCACGCGCCACCGGCACCGCGCCGTGCCCGTAGCCGTCGGCCTTCACGACCGCCATGAGCGCCGCCGGCGACGCGACGCCGGCGAGCGTCCGGACGTTGGCCCGGACCGCGTCGAGGTCGATCTCCGCCCAGACGGGGCGGTAGCCGGTCCCGGCCATCAGCTCGTGCGGGAGAGGAACCGGACGAGGTCGCCGCGGGCGACGATGCCGACGAGCTTGCCCCCGTCGACGACCGGGACGTGGGTGATGTCGCGGTCGTGCATCTCCGCCGCCAGCCCGTCGAGGGTGTCGTCCGGCTTCGCGACGGGGAACTCGGTGATCATGACGTCGCCGACCGAGGAGCCGGCCGCCTTCTTCAGCTCGTGCTCGAAGCGGTGGAGCGACGACGGCAGCACGAGGTCGGCGCCGAGGAACGAGATGACGGTGGGGACGTGGAGGCGCGCCTCGGACACGATGAGGTCCTCGTCGCGCAGCAGACCCACGAGCTTGCCGTCGGCGTCGACCACGGGGGCAGCGCCGATCTGCTTGCCGGCCAGCACGTCGGCGGCCTCCGCCACCGACTGGTCGGGGCGCAGCGTCACGACGTCGCGGGTCATCACCTCGCGCACGGGCGTCGCGTCGGGCATCTATTCCTCCAGGCTCTCGAGGCTCTCCAGGGAGCGGATCGCCGCCGGGAGCGCTGCGATCAGGTCGCCGGCGACCAGGCCAGTATGCCCGGCGACGTCGGCGGCCCGCCCATGGGTGAACGCGCCGGCGGTGGCGGCCCAGAACGGCTCGGCGCCGCGGGCCAGGAAGCCGCCGATGATCCCGGAGAGCACGTCGCCGGTGCCGGCGGTCGCCAGCCACGGCCCGCCGGTCGTGTTGATCGCGGCTCGGGTCGCGCCGTCGGCGATGACCTCGCCCGGGCCCTTGAGCAGCACGACGGCGTGGGCGCGCTCGGCCAGGCGCCGCGCCGCCGCCAGCCGGTCGGGACCGACCTTCTCGCCCGCGAGGTGCACGTACTCGCCCGCGTGCGGGGTGAGCACGGTCGGCGGCGCTGCGGGCGCGCAGCGGCCCGACGTCGCCGGCGAGGGCGTTGAGCCCGTCGGCGTCGAGGACGAGCGGGACGGGCGCCTCGGCGACGATGCGGCGCACGGCGGCGGCGGTGCGGTCGTCGCGCCCGAGCCCGGGCCCGACGACGAGGACGCGGAACCGGTCGGCCGCCTTGAGCACCTCGGCGGCGGCGGGCTCGTCGAGCGCGCCGTCGGCGGTGGACGGCAGCGCTTTCGTGATCACCTCGGTGCCGGACGCGCGGGCCGCGGCCTCCTCACCCGGGACGCCGCACCAGACGATGCCGGCGCCGGCACGCATGGCGGCGTGACTCACGAACGACGGCGCGCCGGTCATGCCGCCCGACCCGCCGACCACGAGCGCGCCGCTCAGCCACTTGTGGGCGTCGGGCGCGCGCTCGGGGAGCGCGAGGGCGAGATCGAGGAGCTCGGGGACGAACACGGGCGGGTCGCCGAGGTCGATGCCGATGTCGGCGACCTCCACCTCGCCGGCGTGGCCGGCGCCGGGCTGGAACACGAGCCCGGGCTTGAGCGCCGAGAACGTCACCGTGTGCGAGGCGTGCACGGCTTCGCCGTCGACGGCGCCGGTCTGGCCGTTCGACGCCGGACGGGATGTCGACGGCGACACACGGGCCGAGCACGGCGTCGACGGCGCCGGCCACCCACGCCGCGTCGCCGTCGAGCGCGCCGCGGAACCCGGTGCCGAACATGGCGTCGACGAACGCGTCCGCGCGCAGCAGGGCCCGCTCGCAGAGCTGGCGGTCGACGCCGCCGTCGAGCGTGAACACGTCGACCCGGACGCCCCACTCGCGCAGCGCGCGGGCCGCGACGAGCCCGTCGCCGCCGTTGTTGCCCTTGCCGCACACGACGACCGCGCGCCGTCCGTACGTGCCGCCCATCTCGCGCCGGACGGTCCACGCGACGGCGCGCCCGGCCCGTTCCATGAGCACGTCGACCGGCGTGCCGGCCGCGATCGTGCGCCGGTCGGCCTCGCCCATCTCGGCCGGCGTGAGCACGGGACGCATGACTCGCCGTGCCTCGCGCTAGCCCACGGCGATGGCCACCGCCATCGCCATCGAGTCGCTGTGGGTGAGCGAGAGGTGCCAGGCGGTGACGCCGCGCTCGTCGGCGAGCACCGCCGCCTTGCCGTGCAGGGCGACGACGGGCGCGCCGCCGCGCTTGCGCACCACCTCGACGTCGCGCAGCTTGAACGCGCCCAGGCCCACGCCGAGCGCCTTCATCACCGCCTCCTTGGCGCCGAACCGGGCCGCGAGCCGGGGCGCAGGGTCGTGATGACGGAACGCGTAGGCGCGCTCGTCGTCGCTGAACAGCCGCTCGCGGGAGACGCGCCCGCCGCTGCATCGCGAGGCGGAAGCGGTCGATCTCCACCAGGTCGGTGCCGATCCCGACGATGTTCACGCTCGGGTGCGCCACCGCTCGGCGAGCACGTAGACGGGCTCGGTGAGCAGGTCGACGAGGTCGACGTCGGCCAGGCGCGAGTCGTCGAACGCGGGCTCGGTCTCGGTGACGGCGTCCTTGAGGGCGGCGTAGCGCCCCCGGTAGCCCTGGAGGACGCCGCGGGCGACGTCGGGCGCGAGGCGGGGCCGGAACGCGACGTGCAGCAGCGACAGGCCCGTGGCCTGGTTGCCCTTGAGCTCGGGCACGATGATCAGCGTGCGGCCGTCGCGGCGACCCTTCGCCACCGTGACCTCGCGCTCGTACGCGACGCGGTGCTTGGTCCCGATGAGGCGCGGGTCGGTATCGGTGCGCGACGGCAGGCTGGCGGCGACGCCGCCCCGGTCGACCACATGGATGGTCGCCGCGTCGCCTTCGACGTCGCCCTCGATGCGGTACCGCGTGAACCCGGTGACCTGCTCGACCGCGGGATCGAGGTCGACGAGCGTCCGCAGCGCGCGGTAGCTGAGGCTGTCGCGGGCGACGCCGGCCGACAGCACCTCGCGCACCAACGGCACCTCGAGCAGCGTCTCGTCGGAGCGCGAGATGCCGACGGTGACGGTCTTGGCCTGGTGCTTGATGGCGTCGACCGGCCGGGTCAGCTCGTCGATCCCCTGCGTGAGCGCGGCGGTGAGGTCCTCGACCACGGTGCTCGGCGTGCCGACCTTGCCCAGCTCGAGCTGGTACGAGTCGAGGGGCGCGGCACCGGTCGCGTAGCGGAGGACGGACGCGATGCGCACGGCGCTGCTGGCGTCGAGATGGCCGTCGTACGTCCCCGTGCGCAGCCCGTCGAAGAACCCCGCTGCCGGTGCCTCCACCCCGGCCGCCAGCCGGTCGAGCACGGCGTCGGCGTCACCGCCGGAGACGGCGGCCTCGATCGCGGCACGCGCCTCGCGCAGCGGCACCGCCGACGCGTCGATGGCCAGCGCCGCCTCGTAGCCGAACAGGTGGCCGGCGACGGTCGAGAGCACGAAGCCGAGCACGGGATGGACCGCGGGGACCGTGATCGTCTCGACGGCGCCGGAGAAGCGGGTGTCGCCCTCGGTCGCGATGACGATCGGCGTCGCCCGGTGGGCCCGGTAGATCCCGACCTCCTTCGCCACGTCGTCGGCGTTGGAGCCCACCAGCCCGGACGCGCAGACGAGGACGAGCGGCTCGGAGGACAGGTCGATGTGCTTCTTGTCCTCGGTGAAGTCGCAGGCGATCGACTTGTAACAGAGCTCCGACAGCTTGATGCGCAGCTCGGAGGCCGCGATCCGGTTGGAGCCGTTGCCGACCACCGCCCAGTAGCGCTTCGACGGCGCGTGGCGCTGGGCGATGCCGGCGATGGCATCCCGGGTGGCGATCACCTCGAGCATCCGGTCGGGGAGATCCCGGAGCGCGGTGAGCAGCTCGTGATCGCGGGTCTCGTCGGTCGGGCCGGCTTCGCGTGCGATCGCCAGCGCGAGCACGAAGCCGGCTGCGATCTGCGAGTAGAACGCCTTCGTCGACGCGACGCTCATCTCGACGTCGCGGCCGTCGGACGTGTACAGCACGCCGTCGGACTTCTCGACGAGGTCGCTGTTCCGCCGGTTCACGATCGCCACGACCGAGGCGCCGCGGGCGCGGACCAGGTCGACGGTGCGGTTCGTGTCGGTCGTCGTGCCGCTCTGGCTGATGGCGACGACCAGCGTGTCGTGCATGTCGGGACGCAAGGCGAACCCGGACAGCTCGGTTGCCGGCATCGCGTCGACGAGCAGGTTCGCGGTGGCGTCCCGGAGCGCGGCGGCGAGGCTCTGGCCGGCGACGGCGGCCGTCCCCTGGCCGATCACGACGACGCGTCGCAACGTCCCGTCGCCCAGGCGCGCCCGCACCTCGTCCGGGAGGGACTCCGGACCGAGGTCCACCGTGAGCCGGCCGTCGGCGTCGCCGGCGATCCGGCCCCGCAGCGTCTTGCGGAACGACCCCGGCGCTTCCGAGATCTCCTTGAGGAGGTAGTGGGGGGAGGCGCCGCGGTCGATGTCGCGCGTCGTGATCTCGGCGTGTTGCAGCTCGTCGCCCGACACCGGCAGCTCGGAGCCGTCGTAGGCGAAGCGGCGGATGCCGGCGAGATCGCCGGCGGCGCCGGCATCGAGTGCCACGATCTGGCCCCGGGTGGCGCCGGGGCGCTGCGGGTCGGCGGGCGTCTCGCCGTCCATGCGCAGGTAGGTGGACGTCTCCTCGACGAGCCCGTACGGCTCGCTGGCGACGACGAACGTGTCCTCGGCCAGGCCGACGTTCAGCGCCTGCCCGCTCCCGCGCAGCGCGAGCAGGATGCTCTCCGGCCGGTCGGCAGCGGCGGCGGCGATCGCCACCGAGCCCTCGAGCGAGGCGACCGTCGCCCGGAACGCCTCGTCGACCTCCTCGCCGGCGGCGAGGCGCCGCGAGACGAGCGTCGGGATGACCTTGGCGTCGGTCGTCATCTCGGTCGGGACGTCGAGTCGCTCGATCGCCTCGAGGTCGGCGTAGTTGTCGACGTCGCCGTTGAGCGCGCCGATGACGTACGGCCCGTCGGCGCGTCCGACCTCCTCGCTGTTGACGGGGTGCGCGTTCGCTTCGGAGATGATGCCGACGCTCGCCCACCGGGTGTGCGCCAGCACGACGGCCCCGGCGGTCTCGGCCGCCACCGCCAGGTGCAGGAGGTCGTCGTCACGGACGGCTCGCCGCAGCGTCGCCGTGTTGTCGCCGAGCTCGCCGATCTCGGCGGCGGCCTTGTACACGAAGCTCAGGCAGTCACCGGCGTGGCGCACGGCGCGGGAGCCGAACAACGGGTCGCGTCGCTCGTCGAGCAGGCGCGCGAGCGCGGGATCGTCGAGATCGAGCCCGTGGTGATGGACGAACAGGTGGAGCCCGGCGGAGTCGCGGCCCCGCACCTCGAGCCGGTCGAGCGCCGACAGCGCGACCTGCACCGACGTGAACGCCTCGATCGCGCTGGGTGCGAGATCCGAGCCACAGAGATCGGCGACGGCTCGCGCCGTGCGCAGCCGGTCGTGGCCCACCGCCCACACCGCGTCCTTGAGCCGCACGAGGGCGGCGTTCACGTCTTCGAGCTCGACGGTCGACAGATCGGCCGCGTTGGCGTCCAGCGCCGCCTCGACGCGGTCGGTCGCGAGCTGCAGCTGCTCGACGTGGTGCTCGACGCCGACGAACAGGGCGCGGTCGCCGAGGAGGGCCCGCACGCCGGGCGAGCCCTTCAGGAGCGCGTCGACGTCCTCGACCTTGGCGGCGACGCGCGCGATCTCCTGGTCGGCTCCGCCGACCGTGCCGACGGTCGCGAGGGTCGCGACGGCTTGCTCGAGCTCGTCGAGGAGGCGGGCGCCGTCGGGCGGCATCCGGCCGCTCGACCGCCGCAGGACGGCCACGATGCCGCACATAAGAAACCCCAGGTTAGGGCGGCGGCGGCGGGTGGCTCGGCCACCGGCGCCGCAGGAGCCGGTGCCTGCGACGGCGACCATTCAAGGCCTTGTGTGGTCCACAGCGTTCCGGGCTGCGAACTACACGGAGTGCAACATCGAGGGAAGGGAGACGCAGTGAGTGCGAACGAGGACACGGTCCGCCAGGGCTACGAGGCATTCGGGCAGGGCGACATGGACACGCTGCGGTCGATCATGACGCCGGACGTCGTGCAGAGCGTCCCGGGGAAGAGCCTGGTCTCGGGCGATCACAAGGGCATCGACAACGTGCTCGGCTACTACGCCACAGTTGTTCGAGCTCACGGGAGGGACCCTGAAGGCGGACCTCCAGAGCGTGAAGGACGAGGGTGCCGACAAGGTCGTCGCGGTGCACCACTTGACGGCGCAGCGGGACGGGAAGAGCTACGACCAGAACGAGACGCTGACCTTCACGCTCGCGGGCGGGAAGATCTCGCGCCTCGACGAATCGCACCCCGACCAGGCCGCGTTCGACAGCTTCTTCAGCTAGCCGGTCGACCGTCGCAAGCTCCGGCTCCTGCGGCGACGGGCGGCAAATTCGCCGACGCCGCGAGCTAACGAGAAGCGCAGGCGCGTTCGACGGCGGCGGCCAGACGGGTCGCCGCCGTCTCCGCCTGCTCGGTGGTCGGCGCCTCGACCATCACCCGGACGACGGGCTCGGTGCCCGACGGTCGCACGAGGACGCGGCCGTCGACGCCGAGCTCCTGCTCGACCGCCTCGAGCTCGGCGCGGAACGCGCCGTCATCGTCCAAGCCGGCCCCGTCGGCGACCTGCACGCTCCGCAGCACCTGCGGGAGCGGCTCGACCACGGCGGCCAGCTCCGACAGCGGCCGTCCGCTGGCGCGCGATCACGTCGAGCAGCAGCATGCCGGTGAGCGTGCCGTCGCCCGTCGTTGCGAGGTCGGTCACGATCACGTGCCCGGACTGCTCGCCGCCCAGCGACAGGCCGCGCTCCTCGAGGGCGGTGAGCACGTTGCGGTCGCCGACCGGCGTCTCGACGACCTCGATGCCACGCTCGGCGAGCGCGCGTCGCAGACCGAGGTTCGACATCACCGTCGCGACCACGGCGTCGCCCTCGAGCTCGCCCCGCTCGTGCAGGTCGAGCGCGATGATCGCCAGCATCTGGTCGCCGTCGACGAGGTTGCCGCGCTCGTCGACCGCGATCACCCGGTCGGCGTCGCCGTCGAACGCGAGACCGGCGTTCGCGCTCGCAGCCAGGACCGCCTGCTGGAGCTCACCGGGGTCGGTCGAGCCGCAGCCGGCGTTGATGTTGGTGCCGTCGGGCTGGTCGTGGAGCACGCGCACCCACGCCCCTTGCACCCGCAGGGCCCACGGCGCGACCTCGAAGGCGGCGCCGTTGCCGCAGTCGACGACGACCGACTGGCCGTCGAGACGGCGACCGCCGAGCGCGGCGACGAGGTGGGCGATGTAGTCGGCGGCGGCACCGAGGCGGTCGCGCGCCACACCCACGCCGGGCCCGTCGGGCCCGTCGCCGGCGCCGGCGTCGACGAGGCGCCGCAGCTCGAGCTCGATTCGCTGCTCGGGCGCGTCGGCGATCTTGCGTCCGCCGCGGGCGAAGAGCTTCACGCCGTTGTCGGGGTACGGGTTGTGGCTGGCGGAGATCACCGCCGCCGGCGCGTCGAACAGCTGCGCCAGGTACGCGACCCCGGGCGTCGGGAGCACGCCGACGCGCTCCACGTCCGCGCCCTCGCTGCACAAGCCTGCGACGAGCGCGGCTTCGAGCAGCGGCCCGGAGCGACGCGTGTCGCGCCCGACGACGAACGGCCGGTCGGCGCCCAGCACTCGGGCGGCGGCGCGGCCGAGCGCGGTCACGAGCTCGGGTGTGAGATCGCGATTCGCGACCCCGCGAACTCCGTCGGTGCCGAACCGCAGCGTCATCGCCGCGCGGACGTCGCCTCAGCGCTTCGAGTACTGCGGCGCCTTGCGGGCCTTCTTGAGGCCGTACTTGCGGCGCTCCTTCTCGCGGGCGTCGCGCTTGAGCAGCCCGGCCTTCTTCAACGTCGGGCGGAGCTCGTCGTCGAGGGAGACGAGAGCCCGGGCGATTCCGAGCCGCAACGCGCCGGCTTGGCCGCTCACGCCGCCACCGTCGAGCGAGGCCTCGACGTCGTACACGTCGGCGGTCTGCGTGAGGCGCAGCGGCTCCGTGGCGACGACCTGGTGCGTGAGGATCGGGAAGTACTGCTCGAACTCGCGGCCGTTGATCTTGATGACGCCGGTGCCGGGGCGCAGCCGCACGCGCGCGATCGACTCCTTGCGCCGGCCGGTGGTCTGGATGAGGGGCTTGGTCACGAGCTACCTCCGGGAGCCGCTCGCCAGCGGGCGGGCAACCGGCTTCTGGGCCGCGTGCGGATGGGTGGGCCCGGCGTACACGCGCAGCTTCCGCAGCATCTGCCGGCCCAGGCGGCCCTTCGGGACCATGCCCTTGACCGCCTTGCGCACGACCCTCTCGGGGTCGCGCTCGAGGAGGTGGCCGAGGCTCTCGGAGCGGATGCCGCCCGGGTACCCGGAGTGCCGCCAGTACATCTTGCCCTCGGCCTTGCGCGGCCCGACGTCGAGCTTGGCCGCGTTGACGACGACCACGTGGTCGCCGACGTCGACGTGCGGCGCCCAGGTCGGCTTGTGCTTGCCGCGCAGCAGCGTGGCGACCTCGGTCGCCAGGCGGCCGAGCACGGCGCCGTCGGCGTCGATCACGTGCCAGGCGCGCTCGATGTCGCTGGGCTTGGGACTGAAGGTACGCACAGGAAAGAAGAGGTTACTCCTGTCCGCGGCAACCGAGACAATCGCGGTCGGAACCGGTAGCCTTCGAGCGTGTGACGGCTCCCCCTACTGTCGCAGTCCCTGTCCACGAGATCACCGCCGAACGCGTCGACGACGCCGAGCGGGCGCTCGAGGTCCTGCTCGACGCCGCGCTCGACCCGATCGTCGACATGGTCCTGCTCGCGCGCGACGCGGCGTACGAGGCCCGCTCGCACGACGGGTGGGTCCGCTTCCGGCGCACCGAGGGCGGCGGCTACGAGAAGATCGCCGGCGAGGGCGCCGACCCGCTCGCCGACCAGTCGACGGACCGGTTCGCCGGGTTGGACGCCGAGCGCGCTCACCCCTACCCCACGCGCGGCGAGAACTCGTACCCGTTCGGGTTCGCGCAGGTCGCCCAGCTCTTCGACCACCCGGCCGCGCCCGACCTGTGCGTGATCCACTCCGCCGCCCACAACTGGGAGGACCAGGGCGGGCATCGCGGCGAGCACGGCTCGCTCGACGTGGTGCAGGCCCGGGCGCCCTTCGTCGTCGCCGGCAAAGGGCGTGCGCGCCGACGGGCTGGTGCCGCGGGCGGGCCGACTCGTCGACGTGGCCCCGACGGTCGCGGAGCTGCTCGGCCTCGCTCCCGCCGACGACGGGTCGTACGTCCACGGCCAGGACGGCGAGGTCCGCGACGACGTCCTCGACCTCGCCGGCGGGCGGCCGCGGCACGTCGTCGGGTTCCTCTGGGACGGCACCAACCCCAACGTGCTGTACGCGATGGCCGCCGCCGGCGAGGCGCCGAACGTGGCGCGCCTGCTCGACATGGGCACCGCGTACACGCACGGCGCGATGGCGGGGCTGCCGACGGTGACGCTCGCGAACCACACGTCGATCCTCACCGGGCGTCTCCCGGGCCACCACGGCATCCTCAACAACGCGTGGTACGACCGGCGCAGCGGCCGGCAGATCATCACGAACTCGTCGGCCACGTGGCCCACCGCCATGGAGACGCTCACCCCCGGCGTCGAGACGATCCACGACGCCGTGCACCGGACATGGGCGGACGCGTTCACGGCGTCGGTCAACGAGCCCGCCGACCCGGGCGCCGACTACTCGACCTTCGACTTCTTCCGGCGGGGCGAGGTGCCGCCGATCCCGACGACGCCCGACGGCCTCCCGCACTACGACGGAGCGGTTCGTCCGCCCGTCGAAGGACTACCAGTGGTCGACGATCGTCGACCACATGTGCGTCGAGCAGGCCACCGGCATCTGGAGCGGTCACTACCGGGACGTCGACTACCCGAAGCCCCGGTTCATGTGGGTGAACTTCACGCTCACCGACTCGGCGTTCCACGAGGGCGGGCCGCACTCGGAGATCGCGGCGGCGGCCATCCGCGACTGCGACGCCCGCGCTCGGCGAGGTGCTGGCGGCGGTCGAGCGCGCCGGCGCGTTCGACGACACCGCCTTCCTGCTCGTGGCCGACCACGGCATGGAGGAGAACGACCCCGCGGTGCGGGGCGACTGGGACGTCGCCGCTGCGCGAAGCCGGGCTCCGGTTCCGCGACGAGGGCTACAGCTTCCTCTACCTCGGCGAGCAGCTAGGAGCCCGGCTCAGCTCACGCCGACACCGACGAGCGTGCCGATGAGGAACGTCGCGGTAGCGACGACCACGCCGATGGCGGCCATGCGCAACCCCGAACGGCCGGCGTGGCGCCCGGTGAACACCGAGATCGCGCGCACCCACGCCGAACAGCGCCAGCACCGACAGCAGCGCCGAAGCCACGACGGCGGCGAGCCCACCGCCGAAGAAGAACGGCACCACCGGCAGGAACGCGCCGACCGCGAAGGCGGCGAACGACGTCCCCGCCGCGACCCACGGTGACGCCAGCGTGCGGGGGTCGAGGCCGAGCTCCTCGCGCGCCAGAGTGTCGAGCGCGACGTCGGGCCTCGCCATGATGTTGGCGACGAGCGCCTTCGCCTCGGCCGGGTCCACGCCCTTCGCCTGGTAGATCAGCTCGAGCTCCTCGCGCTCCTCCTCGGGGAACGCCGCGAGCTCCTGCTCCTCGATGCGCAGTTCGTTCTCGTAGAGCTCCCGCTGCGACCGCACCGACACCCACTCGCCCGACGCCATCGAGAACGCGCCGGCGACGAGCCCGGCCACGCCGGCGAGCAGCACGATCGACCTGTTGCTCGTGCCGCCGGCGACGCCCATGACGAGCGAGAAGTTCGACACCAGCCCGTCGTTCACGCCGAAGACGCCGGCCCGCAGCGCGCCGCCGATGCCTGCCCGGTGCCGGCCCTCCGACCGCCGCGATGCGGCCGCCGGCCGTGTTCCCACCGCGCATGGCGGCGACGACCTTGCCGTGCATCGCCTCCTGCGCCGCCATCGCCGCCGGCGCCGCCGCCACGGTGCGGTACTTGTCGGCGTCGGCCGCCTCGGCCCGCAGCACGATCGGGAGGACCGCCTCGGTGCCGAGCAGTCCGCGCCAGCCGGCGCAGCACCCGGATGCGGAACGGGAGCCGGGGCGGCTTGAGGTCGGTGACCCCGCCTTGGCGCATCCGCTCGGCCCAGTGCGCGGCGTGCCGCTCCTCCGCCTCGGCCAGCGAGAGGAAGATCGGGCGGCGGTGCTCGTCGGCGTGCTCGGCGAGCGCCCGGTAGAGCGCGGCGCCGCCGAGCTCGTCGACCCACATCTCGCGGTACTTGGCCAGCTCGGGATCGAGCGCCGATCCGCGCCCGCCATGGGGAGCACGGTACGCCGCCGGGTCCGGCTACGTGTACCCGACCTCCCAGAGGCACAGGCCCTCGGGCGGCGCGGGCTGGCCGGCGTGGGCGCGGTTCTTGGAGCGGAGGATGCCCATGAGGTCACCGGGACGCTTCTTGCCCGTCCCGACGTCGACGAGGGTGCCGACGATCGATCGCACCATCTGCCAGCAGAACGCGGTGGCGCGGATGTCGTAGCGCAGCACGCCGTCGCCGAGATCGTGCCAGCGCGACTCGAGGACGCGCCGCATGGTCGTCGAGCCTTCCGGCCCCTGACGGCAGAAGGCGGCGAAGTCGTGCTCGCCCACGAACGGGTCGGCGCCGAGTCGCAGCGCCCGCACGTCGAGCGGCGTGGGGACCCACCAGGCGTACCGGGCGAGGAACGGGTCGGTGACCGGGCGGTTCACGACCGTGTAGCGGTAGGCGCGCCAGCACGCCGAGCGCCGGGCGTCGAAGTCCGGCTCGACGACGTCGGCGGCGCGCACGACCACCTCGGGCGCGAGGGCCCCGTTCACGGCGGACTGCAACCGCCACGGGTCGACGCCGGGATCGGCGTCGAAGCTCACCACCTGACCCCACGCGTGCACGCCGGCGTCGGTGCCGCCCGGCGCACGTCAGGCGCTCCGGCGGGTGGCGGAGGAATCGCTCGAGCGCCCGGGTGAGCACGCCCTCGACGGTGCGGACCTCGGGCTGCTCGGCCCACCCGTGGAACCCGGTCCCGTCGTACGCGACGACGAGCTTCACCCGTGCCGGGCCCGGGTCCCTGTCGAACAGAGTCATGAAAGGGGCACCTCCGGCAGGCGCCGGGGTTTCCCCGGCGCCGGAGAACGAATTCTGTTGGCTGGAACGCAAGCGCCAGCTTCCGCGACCAGAAGGATCAGACCAGCTCGACTCGCGCCATGGGGGCGGCGTCGCCGGCGCGGGGGCCGAGCTTGAGGATCCGCAGGTAGCCGCCGTTGCGGTCGGCGTAGCGGGGGGCGATCTCGGCGAACAGCTTGTGCGCCGCCTGCTTGTCGTGCATGCGGGCGACGACGAGGCGCTGCTCGTGCACACCCCCGCCCTTCGCCTTCGTGATCAGCTTCTCCGCGTACGGGCGCAGCGCCTTGGCCTTGGCGACGGTCGTGGTGATCGCGCCCGCCTCGAACAGGTGCGCGGCGAGGTTCGCCAGCAGCTGCTTCTCGTGCGCGGGGCCCGAGCCGAGGCGCGGGCCCTTCCGCGGTGCCGGCATGGTCGGGCTCCCTACTCCTTCACCCGCAGGGAGAGGCCGCGCTCGTCGAGCTTCTGCAGCACCTCTTCGAGCGACTTCGAACCGAAGTTCGTGATGGCGAGCAGGTCGTCCTCGGACTTCTGGACCAGCTGACCGATCGTGTCGACCCGGGCCCGCTTCAGGCAGTTGCGGGGCCGCTCGGACAGGTCCAGCTCCTCGATCGGCAGCTCGAGGTCGGGCGACGCCGCCGTGATCGGCGACACCTCACCGAGCTCGAGACCCTTGGGCTCCGACGAGAGGTCGGCGACCAGGCTGACCAGGTTGCGCAGCGTCTCACCGGCCGAGGCCAAGCCGTCGCGGGGCGAGATCGACCCGTCGGTCTCGATCTCGAGGCTGAGCTTGTCGTAGTTGGTCGCCTGCTCGACGCGCGTCGGCTCGACCGAGAACGCGACCCGCCGCACGGGCGAGAAGATCGCGTCGACGGGGATCACGCCGATCGTCGACGTGCGCTTGTTGCGCTCGGCCGACAGGTAGCCGCGGCCCTGCTCGACGGTGAGGTCCAGCGCGAGCCGGCCCCGCTGGTTCACGGTCGCGAGGTGCAGCTCGGGGTTGAGCACCTCGACGTCCGCCGTGGTCTGGATGTCGGCGGCGGTGACGTCGCCGGGGCCGCGCTTGTCGATCCGCAGCGTGACGGGCTCCTCCGACTCGCACCGGAGCACGAGGTCCTTGAGGTTCAGGATGAGGTCGGTGACGTCCTCCTTGACCCCGGGGATCACGTCGAACTCGTGCAGCGCCTCGTCGAAGCGCACCTGGCTCACGGCGGCGCCGGGGATCGACGAGAGGAGCGTGCGGCGAAGGCAGTTGCCCAGGGTGTGGCCGAAGCCGGGCTCGAGCGGCGAGATCGTGAACGTCTGGACGTTCCCCTCGGGGTCGCCGGCTTCGACTTCGGGACGCTGGATGATCAGCATGGCGGTCTCACTTCTTCGTGTCTCGGGGGTGGGTGGCGGAAGACTCGGTGGGCTACTTGGAGTAGAGCTCGACGATCAGCTGCTCGCGCACGGGCACGTCGATCTGCTCGCGGAGCGGCAGGTCCCGCACCGTGGCCTTGAAGTCGCCGCTGCTGACGTCGAGCCACGCCGGGACGGCCCGGTCGAGGGTGTCGAGGTTGTGGCGCAGCACGATCATCTGGCGCGACTTCGACTTGATCTCGACGACGTCGCCCTTGTGGAGCTCCTGGGACGGGATCGTCACGCGCTTCCCGTTCACGGTGACGTGGCCGTGGCGGACGAGCTGGCGGGCCTGGTTGCGACTGGCGGCGAAGTTGGCACGGAACACGATGTTGTCGATCCGCAGCTCGAGCTTCTGCAGCAGCACCTCACCGGTGATGCCCGAGGCCTGCGTGGCTTCCTCGTAGACGTTCTTGAACTGGCGCTCGAGGAGCCCGTAGATGCGGCGCGCCTTCTGCTTCTCGCGCAGCTGGAGCAGGTACTCGCTCTCACGGATGCGGCCCCGACCGTGCTGGCCGGGCGGGTACGGCTTGCGCTCGACGGGGCACTTCATCGTGTCGCACTTGGGGCCCTTGAGGAACAGCTTCATGCGCTCGCGCCGGCAGAGCTTGCAGACGGCGCCCGTGTAACGCGCCATCAGACTCGCCTCCGCTTCGGCGGTCGGCACCCGTTGTGCGGGATGGGCGTGACGTCCTTGATCCCGACGACCTCGATGCCCGTGTTCTGGATCGACCGGATGGCGGTCTCGCGGCCCGAGCCGGGGCCCTTCACGACCACGTCGACCTTGCGCACGCCGTGCTCCATCGCCCGGCGCGCCGCGGTCTCCGCCGCGAGCTGCGCCGCGAACGGCGTGGACTTCCGGGAGCCCTTGAAGCCGACGTTGCCCGCCGACGCCCAGGCGATCACGTTGCCTTCCTGGTCGGCGATCGAGATGATCGTGTTGTTGAACGACGACTTGATGTGCGCGGTGCCGTAGGCGACGTTCTTGCGCTCGCGCCGCCTCGGTCGTCGTCCGCCTGCGGGTGGTTTCGCCATCGCTACTTCCTCGCCCGCTTCTTGCCCGCCACCGTCTTCTTCGGGCCCTTGCGGGTGCGCGCGTTGGTGCGGGTGCGCTGACCGTGGACCGGGAGCCCGCGCCGGTGCCGGACGCCCTGGTACGTGCCGATCTCCATCTTGCGCTTGATGTCCTGCGACACCTCGCGGCGGAGGTCACCCTCGACCTTCACGTTCTGGTCGATGAACGTGCGCAGCTTGGCGACTTCCTCGTCGGTCAGGTCGCGCACGCGCGTGTCGGGCGAGATGTCGGTCGCCATGGCGACGGTGCGCGCGGTCGTGCGACCGACGCCGAAGATGTAGGTGAGCGACACCTCGAGGCGCTTCTCGCGGGGGATGTCGACACCGGCGATGCGGGCCATCTGTGCTCCTAGCCTTGCCGTTGCTTGTGGCGCGGGTTGGTGCAGATGATCCGCACGGTGCCGTGGCGGCGGATCACCTTGCACTTCTCGCACATCTTCTTCACCGAGGGGCGGACTTTCACGGCTGTACCTGCTCGTCTCGTCGTTACTTGTAGCGGTAGGTGATGCGACCCCGGCCGAGGTCGTAGGGCGTGAGCTCGACCTGCACCCGGTCGCCGGGGAGGATCCGGATGTAGTGCATCCGCATCTTCCCGGAGATGTGCGCGAGCACCTTGTGCCCGTTCTCGAGCTCGACGCGGAACATGGCGTTGGGCAACGGCTCGACTACCGTTCCCTCCACCAGGATCGTGTCGTCTTTGGGCTTGGCCAGGACTTCCACCGCCTACGGGACTCGGGGGGTCGGGCGCGCCAAATGAGCGACGCGCACCACTGGGGCGACTAAGAAGTCTACCCGACCCCCGGAACCCTTGAGAATTCGGGGTCTCGGCCCGTCCCTCGCCCTGAACGCGGCTCGGCCACGACCCGGGGTCACCAGGGAGGGTCAGGACCTCGGGGCCGTTGGCGGACACCGCGATCGTGTGCTCGAAGTGGGCCGACCGGCGCCGGTCCCGGGTGACGACGGTCCAGCCGTCGGCCAGGAGCTCGGTCTCGGGCCCCCCGGCGTTCACCATGGGCTCGATGGCGAGCACCATGCCCTCCTTGAGCTTCAGCCCTCGGCCGGGCGGTCCGTAGTTCGGGATCTGGGGCTCCTCGTGCATGGCCGTCCCGATCCCGTGGCCGACGTACTCCCGCACGACCGAGAACCCGGCCCGCTCGGCGACGCCCTCGACGGCGGCGCCGATGTCGCCCAGCCGGTGGTCCGACGTGACGTGCTCGATCGCGGCCTCGAGCGACGCGCGGGTGACCTCGAGCAGCCGCTTCGACTCGTCGTCGACGTCGCCGACGGGCACGGTGATCGCGGCATCGCCGTGCCAGCCTTCGATGATCGCCCCGCAGTCGATCGAGAGGATGTCGCCTTCGTGGAGCACGACGTCCTCGGACGGGATCCCGTGCACGATCACCTCGTTCGGGGAGGTGCACACGACGCCCGGGAACGGCGGGTTGCCGTAGCCCAGGAAGTTGGAGCGCGCGCCGCGACGGTCGAGCACCTCGCGCGCGGCCTCGTCGACGTCGGCGGTCGTCGCGCCCGGCTTGGCGGCGCGGATGCCGACCTCGTGCATCTCGGCGACGACCTTGCCCGCCCGCCGCATGAGCGCGATCTGATCGCGTGTCTTCCGGGTGATCATGTCTGGAGTGGCTTGAGACGCTGGTCGACCTGCTCCACCAGCCGCGTCGAACACGTCGTCGCCGTCGCCTGTTCCGTCCACCACCACGAGCTTCCCGACCCGGCGGTAGAAGTCGATGATCGGGACGGTCTCCTCCTCGTAGAGCTCGAGCCGGCGCATCACGGCGTCCTCGGTGTCGTCCTCCCGCTGGACGACCGCGCCGCCGCACACGTCGCACGTCCAATCTTCCTTCGGCGGCGCGTTCACGTGGTAGGTGGTGCCGCACTTCTCGCACACCCGGCGCCCTGCGATCCGGTCGAGGACGATCTCGGTGGGAACGTCGAGGTTGATCACGAGGTCGAGCGGATGCCCGTCGAGCACCTCTTCGAGCTTCTCGGCCTGCTGGAGCGTCCGCGGGAAGCCGTCGAGCACGAAGCCGTGGTCGATGAGCCCGTCCTCGGCGAAGCGGTCCTCGACGATCCTGAGCGTGAGGTCGTCGGGCACGAGGTCGCCCCGGTTCATGTACTCCTCGGCCTCGCGACCGGCGGGCGTCCCGGCGGAGGCGGCGGCCCGGAACAGGTCGCCGGTCGAGACGTGCTCGATGCCGTACCGCTCGGAGAGACGGGCGGCTTGTGTGCCCTTCCCGGCGCCCTGCTTGCCGAGCAGGACGAGTCGGGGACCTCTGCTCATCGGCGCACTCCGATTAGGCGAGGAAGCCCTCGTAGTTGCGCATCATCAGCTGGCTGTCGATCTGCTTCATCGTCTCGAGCGCGACGCCCACGGTGATCAGCAGTGCCGTGCCCCCGAAGGGGAACTGTCTGATGTCCCACAACGCGAACACCAGCAGCGGCGCTATCGCGATCGTGGCAAGGAACAGCGATCCCGGCAGCGTGATGCGGTTCAGGGTCTTCGCGAGGTACCGCTCGGTCGGCGGCCCCGGTCTGATGCCCGGGATGAATCCACCCTGCTTGCGGATGATGTCGGCCTGTTGCGCGGGGTTGAACGCGATCGCGGTGTAGAAGTACGCGAAGAAGATGATCAGCAGGGTGTACATGCCGATGTAGAACCAGCTCTGGTTCTGCACCAGGTTGTCGTTGATGAACTCCTGCAGCCCTTCCCACGGCGTCGCCGTCGCGATCAGAGCGGGGAACGACAGGATCGAGCTGGCGAAGATCACCGGGATCACGCCGGACTGGTTGACCTTCAGCGGTATGTACGTGCTCTGACCGCCGTACATTCGTCGTCCGACCACGCGTTTGGCGAACTGCACGGGTATGCGTCGCTGCCCCGATTCGACGAACACGATCCCGACGATCATCGCGATGCCGATGCCGATGATCGTGAAGAACTGGAACTTGCTCCCCTCGCTGTAGATCGACGATCCCTGGGCGGGAAGGCGCGAGACGACGGACGCGAAGATCAGGATCGACATGCCGTTGCCGATGCCGCGCTGCGTGATGAGCTCGGCCAGCCACATCAGCAGGGCGGTGCCGGCGGTCCACGTCAGCACGATGAGGGCGGCACGGGGCGTGTTGAAGCCGGGGATCAGGTCGCGGCCCTGGAAGCCGGCGAACCCGAGCAACCCGCTGCTGCCCTGGTGCAGGGCGAACACGAAGCCGGTCGACTGCACGAGCGCGAGCCCGACCGTGAGGTAGCGGGTCCACTGGGTGATCTTCTTCTGGCCGACCTGCCCTTCGTTCTGCCACTCCTCGAGCTTCGGGATCACGACCCCGAGCAGCTGCATGATGATCGACGCCGTGATGTACGGCATGATCCCGAGGAAGAAGATCGCGACGTTCGTGATCGCGCCCCCGGAGAACAGGTCGAGGAACCCGACGACCCCCGTGTTCTCGGACTGCTTCTGGAGGTCCTTGATCGCGTTGAAGTCGATGAACGGGACCGGCAGGTGGGCGCCGACCCGGTAGATCCCGATGATGATCAGCGTGAAGATGATCTTGTTGCGCAGGTCGGGCACCCGGAACATGTTCCGCAGGCGGGAGAGCATGGGGGAGCGCGACCTCCTCTCGCGGCGGGAGCGCCGAGCTTATCGGTTGGTGAGGGCGTTCCCCTTGGCGGGGGGACGCCGGCGGAACGGCAGCGGGAGGCGCTCGGCGCGGCCGCCTGCGCCTTCGATCGCCCTGATGGCGGCGGCGGAGAACGCGTGGGCGCGCACGGTGAGCGCCTTCGTGAGCTGGCCGCGCCCGAGCACCTTCACGAGCCCTTGCTTGGCGACGAGACCGCTCGACCGGAGCGTCCCCGGATCGACCTCGGTGTCGGCGTCGAACGCGTCGAGCACGTCGAGGTTGACGACCGCGTACTCGACCCGGAACGGGTTCGTGAATCCCTTGGCCTTCGGCGTGCGCCGGGTCAGCGGCGTCTGACCGCCCTCGAAGCCGGGCTTCACGGTGCCACGGGCGCGCTGGCCCTTCATGCCGCGGCCCGCCGTCTTGCCGCCGCGTCCGCCGATGCCGCGGCCGTCGCGGCGCGCCCGGGTGCGGGCGCCGGGCGCCGGGTGGAGGTCATGGGGCTTGATCGTCATGTCTCTTCCACCTTCACGAGGTGCGGCACGGTGCCGACCATGCCCCGGATCTCGGGCCGGTCCGGGTGCTCGACGGTCTGGTTGATGCGGCGGAGCCCGAGCGCGCGCAGCGTGCCGCGCTGACGGGGCTTGATCCCGATGGCCGATCGCACCTGGGTGATCCGCAACGTCTGCGCCATCACGCGACCTCGGTCACCTCGGGCTTCGGCGCCGACCGCTCGCGGTACGCGCGCAGCATCCCGGCCGACGACACCTCTTCGGGCGACTTCCCGCGCAGCTTGGCGACCTCGTCCGGCCGGTAGAGCCCCTGCAGGCCCGCGATCGTCGCCCGCGACACGTTGATCGCGTTCGCCGACCCGAGCGACTTCGCCAGCACGTCTCCCACGCCGGCCGCCTCGAGGATCGCTCGCGCCGCGCCGCCGGCGATCACGCCGGTGCCGGGCGCGGCCGGCTTCAGCAGGACGCGGGCGGCGTCGTGCACGCCGACGGTCTGGTGCGTGATCGTGGTGCCTGCGAGCGCGACCGGGAAGAGGCTCTTGCGCGCCTCCTCCATCCCCTTCTGGATGGCGGCCGGCACCTCCTTGGCCTTCCCGTAGCCGAGGCCCACGTTGCCGTTGCCGTCGCCCACGACGACGAGCGCGGTGAACGAGAACCGCCGGCCGCCCTTCACGACCTTGGCGACGCGGTTGATCGCGATCACCCGCTCCTCGAGTTGCCCTTCCGCCATCAGAGCTCCAGTCCTGCTTCACGTGCACCTGCGGCCAGACCGGCGACCCGGCCGTGAAACTTGAAACCACCCCGGTCGAACACGACGCTCGAGATCCCGGCCGCCTTGGCCCGCTCGCCCACGAGCTTGCCGACGGACTTGGCGGCGTCGACCGTCCCGCCGCGACCCGACCGCAACCCGGACTCCGTCGTCGACGCCGTCGCCAGGGTCCGGCCGTGCACGTCGTCGATCACCTGGGCGTAGATGTGGCGCGCCGAACGGAACACCGACAGGCGCGGCCGCTCCGCCGTGCCCCGGATCTTCTTGCGCACCCGGCGATGCCGCCGGATTCGAGCTTCGCGTTTGCTGTTCGTCATCTCGCCTACTGGTCCTACTTCGCGGACTTGCCGGCCTTGCGCTGCACGTGCTCGTCGGCGTACCGGATGCCCTTGCCCTTGTACGGCTCGGGCGGGCGGCTCTTGCGGACGTCGGCCGCCACCTGGCCGACGAGCTGCTTGTCGGCCCCCCGCACCACGATACGGGTGGGCTGGGGCACCTCGAACGTCACGCCCTCGGGGGCCTCGAACCGCACCGGGTGCGAGAACCCGACCTGGAGCTCGAGCTTCGACGGCCCCTGGGCCTGCGCCCGGTATCCCACGCCGACGATCTCGAGCTCGCGGCTGAACCCCTGCGACACGCCCACGACCATGTTCTGCACCAGCGACCGGGTCAGGCCGTGGAGCGCACGGTTCTCGCGCTCGTCGTCGGGCCGCGTGACGACGAGCGTGTCGCCGTCGCGGCTGATCGGTGATCGTCTCGGGCGACTCGTGCGCGAGCGTGCCGTTCGGGCCCTTCACGACGACCCGACGACCCTCGAGGTCGACCTCGACCCCGGAGGGAATGGTGATCGGCTCTTTCCCGACTCGTGACATGACGGCCCGCTACCAGACCTGGCACAGGACCTCGCCGCCGACGTGGCGCTCGCGCGCCTCGCGGTCGGTCATGAGGCCCTGGTTGGTGGACAGGATGGCGATGCCCATGCCGCCGAGCACCCGGGGGAGCTGGTCGGCCGGCGTGTACACCCGCAGCCCGGGCTTGGACACGCGCCGCAACCCCGAGATCGTGCGCTTGCGATCCGGCGTGTACTTCATCTCGATCCGCAGGCGGGGCCGTGGATACGAGGAGTCGTCCTCGATGCTCGACCCGGAGATGTACCCCTCCTGCTCGAGGATCTTGGCCAGCGCCACCTTCAGCTTCGACGACGGCATCACGACGTCGTCGTGGAACGCGACGTTGGCGTTGCGGATCCGGGTGAGCATGTCGGCGACGGGGTCGGTCATCGTCATGCGATCACCACGACGCCTTCGTGAGGCCGGGGACCTCACCGTTGTGGGCCATGTCCCGCAGACAGATGCGGCACAGCCCGAAGCTCCGGTACACCGCCCGCGCCCGGCCGCACCGGCGACACCGGGTGTAGGCCCGCACCTTGAACTTGGGCTTGCGCTGCTGCTTCTGGATCAACGCCTTCTTCGCCAATGGACTACCCCTCGCTCTGGCGTTCGCTCTCGCGACGGAACGGGAAGCCGAGCGCGGCGAGCAGCGCGCGGCCTTCGTCGTCGGAGTTGGCGGTCGTGACAATCGTGATGTCCATACCTCGGACCGTGTCGATGCTGTCGTAGTCGATCTCGGGGAAGATCAGCTGCTCGGTGACGCCGAACGTGTAGTTGCCGCGCCCGTCGAACGAGCTCGGCTCCATCCCCCGGAAGTCGCGGATGCGCGGGATGGCCAGGCTCACGAGCCGGTCGTAGAACTCCCACATGCGCGCCCCGCGCAGCGTCACCTTGGCGCCGATGGGGTTCCCGGCCCGGAGCTTGAAGCCGGCGATCGACTTCTTCGCCCTGGTCACGAGCGGCTTCTGCCCGGTGATCACGGTCAGGTCGGTCACGGCTCCGTCGAGCAGCGACTTGCTGCTCGGTCGCGAGGCCGACGCCGCAGTTGAGGACGATCTTCTCGAGGCGCGGCACCTCCATGACGTTGCTGAGCCCGAGCTCGCGTTGCAGCTGCGGGCGCACGTCGGACTCGTAGCGCTGCTTCAGGCGCGGGGCCTCGGTCGCTGCCTGTGCCATCAGAGGTCGCCTTCGCATTTCTTGCAGACGCGGATCTTCTTGCCGTCGTCGTCGAACCGGTACCCGATGCGCGTCGGGCCGCACTTGTCGCAGAGGATGGCGACGTTGGCGGCGTTGATCGGCATGTCCTTGTCGATGATGCCGGCCTGCATCGTGGCCCGGCTCTGGCGCTGGTGCTTCTTCGCCACGTTCACGCCGTCGACGATGACGCGGTTCGAGTCGGGCAGCACGCGGGTGATCGCGCCTTCCTTCCCGATGTCCTTGCCCGTCAGCACGCGGACCCGGTCGCCCTTGCGCAGCTTCAGGTGCACCTTCGTGTCCTTCATCTTCATCACAGGACCTCCGGGGCGAGCGAGACGATGCGCATGAACCGCCGGTCGCGCAGCTCTCGACCGACCGGGCCGAAGATGCGCGTGCCGCGCGGCTGGAGCTGGTCGTTGATGAGCACGGCGGCGTTCTCGTCGAAGCGGATGTAGCTGCCGTCGGCACGCCGGCGCTCCTTGCGTGTCCGCACGACGACGCACTTGACGACCTCGCCCTTCTTCACCGCCGCCCCCGGCACGGCCTCCTTGACCGTCGCCACGAAGATGTCGCCGATGCCCGCGTAGCGCCGCCGGGTGCCGCCGAGGACCTTGATGCACAGGACCTCGCGGGCGCCCGAGTTGTCGGCGACCCTGAGCCGGCTCTCCTGCTGGATCACTTCGCCCTCTCGAGGACCTCGACGACCCGCCAGCGCTTCTGGCGGGACAGGGGACGCGTCTCCTGCACCCGGACCCGGTCGCCCTCGCGCGCGTCGTTGACCTCGTCGTGCGCGTAGAGGCGCCGCGTGCGCTGGAGCGTCTTGCCGTACCGGCGGTGACGGACCCGATCGACGACGGCGACCACGACGGTCTTGTCCATCTTCGTCGACACCACCATGCCCTCACGTGTCTTGCGTGGGTTGTGCCGCTCGTCGGTCGCCTCAGGCATCTTCCGTCTCCTGCTCGGTGCCGAGCGCCTCGGCGGCTGCGATCTCGCGCTCGCGCAGCAGCGTCTCGACCCGGGCGATGTCCTTGCGCACCTGGCCGAGGCGCGCGCTGTTGTCGAGCTGCCCGGTGGCGTTCTGGAACCGCAGGTTGAACAGCTCCTCCTTCGCCTCGGACAACCGGTGCTCGAGCTCGACCTCGTTGAACTCGCGCAGCTCCCTCGCCCTGGTCATGCCTCCTCCTGGCGCAACACGAAGCGCGTCTTGATCGGCAGCTTGTGCATGGCGAGCCGCATGGCGTCACGGGCGACGTCCTCGGGCACGCCCGACAGCTCGAACATGACCCGGCCCGGCTTCACGACCGCGACCCAGTGCTCGGGGTTGCCCTTCCCCGAGCCCATGCGCGTCTCGGCCGGCTTCTGGGTGACGGGCTTGTCCGGGAAGATGTTGATCCACACCTTGCCGCCGCGCTTGATGTAGCGGGTCATGGCGATTCGGGCCGCTTCGATCTGGCGGTTCGTGATCCAGCCCGGCTCGAGCGCCTGGATGCCGTAGTCGCCGAAATGCACCCGCGTGCCACCCTTGGCCGTCCCCGACATACGGCCCCGTTGGGCTTTGCGATGGCGGACCTTCTTCGGCATCAACATGGACGGCGTTCCTCTACTCCTCGTCGCCGTGGAACTTCGGCGCCTCGTGGTGCTCGCGACGGGTGCGGCGCTCGATCTCCTCTTCCTCTGCGAGCAGCGCCTCGAGGGCCGGGTCGGCTTCCTTGACCAACGGCGTGGCCTCCTCGGCGGGCGCCTCCTCGTCGGGACCGGCCTCGACCGGCACCGCCTCCTCGGCCGGGCGGCGCCGCCCGCCGCCGGCGCTGATGACGCGGCGGCCGCTGGGGGCCTGGCCGGCGGTCTCGCCGACGGCCATCGCCGCCTCCTTGGCGATCTTGTCCTCGGCCGCCGACTTGTACGGCAGGATGTCGCCCTTGTAGATCCAGACCTTCACGCCGATGCGCCCGAACGTGGTGCGCGCCTCGGCCTGGCCGTAGTCGATGTCGGCCCGGAGGGTGTGCAGCGGCACCCGGCCTTCGCGGTACCACTCCTTGCGGCTCATCTCGGCCCCGCCGAGGCGTCCGCCGCATTGCACCCGGATGCCCTGGGCCCCGGCCTTCATCGCCGTCTGCACGGCGCGCTTCATCGCCCGGCGGAACGACACGCGGCCCGCGAGCTGGTCGGCGACGCCCTGCGCGATGAGCGTGGCGTCGAGCTCGGGCTGCTTGATCTCCTGGATGTTGAAGTGGATCTTCGGGTTGCCGGTGATCTGCAGCAAGCCGGCGCGCAGCCGGTCGGCTTCGGCGCCGCGCCGGCCGATCACGATGCCGGGCCGGGCCGTGTACACGTCGACCCGCAGGCGGTCGCGCGTCCGCTCGATCTCGACGCGGCTCACGGCGGCGTGCGGCAGCTGGCGGCGCAGGTAGTCGCGGATCTTCCAGTCCTCGATCAGCGACTCCTTGTACTCCGCCTTGTCGGCGAACCAGCGCGACTTCCAGTCGGTGGTGATCCCGAGACGGAACCCATAGGGATTGACCTTCTGGCCCATCAGTCGTCCTTCTTCTTCTTCGTCGTCTTCTTCGTCGGCTTCTGCGGCTTCTTGGCGGTCGTCTTCTTGGCGGTCGGTCGCCTTCTTCGTCGGCTTCTTCGTGGCGGGCGCCTTCTTCTTCGCCGGCGCCTTCTTCGCCGGCGCCGTCCTCGCCGGCCCCGAGCGGCTGGGCGTCGACGTCGTCGACGTCGGGGACGTCCGCGAGCGCGACGTCCTCGCCGTCGTCCTCGAACTCCTCGCTCTCGCCGAACTCCTCTGCGTCCTCGTGGATCGAGCTCCTCGTCCTCGAGGTCCTCCTCGACCTCGCGCACCCGGCGGCGCCGGGTCGGGCGGCGGAGGCGGCGGGTCGGCCCCGCGACCGCCTCGCGGTCGCGCCGGCGCTCCAGCTCGTCGTCGGAGAACCGCGACAGCACGATGGTCACGTGGGACGTCCGCTTCCGGATACGGGTCCCCCGGCCGCGGGCGCGCGGGCGCCACCGCTTCAGGGTCGGGCCTTCGTCGGCGTAGGCCCGGGCGACGAACAGCTCGTCCTCGGGCAGGCTCTGGTTGCTCTCCGCGTTGGCCACCGCCGAATCGAGCAGCTTGAGCACCTCGCCGGCCGGCCCGCGCGTCGAGAACCGCAACCGCTCGCGGGCGTCGTCGATCTCGCGTCCGCGGATCAGGCCGAGGACCTCGCGGACCTTGGTCGGCGAGGTGCGGAGGTGGCGCAGGGATGCGCGGGTCTCAGGCACCCGGTGGTCTGCTCCGTGCCGAGCGCTCGGCGCCGGCGTGCACGCGGAACGTGCGCGTCGGCGCGAACTCGCCGAGCTTGTGCCCGACCATCGCCTCGGTGATGTAGACGGGCACGTGCTTGCGGCCGTCGTGGACCGCGATCGTGTGGCCCACCATGTCGGGTGTGACGGTCGAGCGACGCGACCACGTCTTGATGACCTTCCGGTCGCCGGACGCGTTCATCGCCTCGACCTTGGCGTTCAGGTGGTCGTCGACGAACGGGCCCTTCTTCAAGCTGCGCGGCATGTCCTACCTCCCACGGGAGCCGCGGCGGCGGCGCCGGCGTCGGATGATGAGCTTGTCGGACGGCTTGTCCTTGCGGCGGGTGCGGCCCTCGGGCTTGCCCCACGGCGTCACGGGGTGACGGCCGCCGGAGCTCTTGCCCTCGCCGCCGCCGAGCGGGTGGTCGACCGGGTTCATGGCGACGCCGCGGGTGTGCGGGCGCTTGCCCTTCCACCGATTGCGACCGGCCTTGCCCAGCTGGACCAGCCCCGCCTCGACGTTGCCGACCTGGCCGACGGTGGCGCGACAGTCGATCGCCACCCGGCGCATCTCGGTCGACGGGAGGCGCAGCGTGGCGAAGTTGCCTTCCTTGGCCACCAGCTGCACGGCCGCGCCGGCGCCGCGGGCGAGCTTGCCGCCCGCGCCCGGCTTGAGCTCGATGTTGTGCACGGTCGTGCCGACCGGGATGTACCGCAACGGCAGGGCGTTCCCCGGCCGGATCTCCGACCCCTGGCCGCTGCTGAGCAGGTCGCCGACGGCGACGCCGGTCGGGGCGAGGATGTAGCGCTTCTCACCGTCGCGGTAGTGCAACAGCGCGATCCGCGCGTTGCGGTTCGGGTCGTACTCGATGGCGGCGACCTTCGCCGGCACGCCGTCCTTCGCCGCTTGAAATCGATCTCGCGGTACTTCTGCTTGTGGCCGCCGCCGCGGTGGCGCGACGTCATGCGGCCGTACACGTTGCGACCCGACGACCGCTTCTTCGACTTCGTGAGCGACTTCTCGGGCTTCCCCTTGCTGACCTCGGCGAAGTCGGAGACGGTCTGGAACCGGCGGCCCGGGCTGGTCGGCTTGCGCTTGCGGATGGGCATCGTCAGCTCCCGAAGATCTCGATGGAATCGCCCTCGGCGAGCGACACGATCGCCCGGCGCTGGTCGGCCCGCTTGCCCCAGTCACCCGTGCGGCGGTTCCGCTTGCGCTTGCCCTTGCGGTTGACCGTGTTGACGTTGGTGACCTTCACGCTGAAGATCGATTCGATCGCCTGCTTGATCTCGATCTTGTTGGCGTCGGGCGCGACGAGGAACGTGTACACGTTTGCGTCGTAGGCGGCGTACGACTTCTCCGAGACGACGGGCCGGATGATGATGTCGCGGGGGTTGCGCGAGCTCACTTGGCACCCCCTCGGTTGAGGAACGCGTCGAGTGTCGCCTGGCTGAAGACGAGCCAGTCGCTCACGAGCACGTCGTACGCGTTCAGCTCCTCGGGGAGCACGATGCGGACCCGCGCTCCGAGGTTGCGGAACGACTTCCACGTCGCGACCTCGGCCCGGTCGAGGACGAGGAGCGTGCGCGGGTCGCGCTCGCCGGGCTTGCGCAGGCCGAGCTCATCCAGGATCGCGATCGCCCGCTTCGTGCTGGGCTCGTCGATGCCCCATTCGTCGACGACCATGACGCGCTGGTCGGCGGCGCGGTCGGACAGGGCCGAGTGCAACGCGAGCTTGACCATCTTCTTCGGCGTGCGTTGCGCGTGGCTGCGGGGTACCGGACCGTGGGCGACGCCGCCTCCTCGCCATTGCGGCGAGCGGATCGAGCCGTGGCGGGCCCGGCCGGTGCCCTTCTGGCGCCACGGCTTCGCACCGCCGCCCTTGACCGCGGCGCGCGTCTTGGTGCTGTGGGTGCCCGCTCGGGCGGCGGCGAGCTGGGCGGTGACGACCTGGTGCAGGACCGAACGGTTCGGCGTGATGCCGAACTTCTCGTCGGGCAGGTCGACGCTGCCGGCCTTCGCGCCGTGCACGGTCGTGACGTCGACCTTCATTGGTGCGCCCGCTCTCGGCCGGCGTCGGCCTTCACCGCGTCGCGTACGAACACGACGCTGCCGCTCGGGCCGGGGACGGATCCCTTGAGGAGAAGGAGGCCACGCTCGGAGTCGCCTTCGACGACCTCGAGGTTGAGCGTGGTGACGCGCGAGTTGCCGTGCTGGCCGGGCATGCCCATGCCCTTGAACACGCGTGCGGGCGTGGCGCAGGCGCCGATGGCGCCGGGCGAGCGGTGCTTCTTGTGGTTGCCGTGGCTGGCGCCCTGACCGTGGAAGTTGTGCCGCTTCATCACACCGGTGAATCCCTTGCCCTTGCTGATGCCGGTGACGTCGACCCGCTCGCCGGCCTCGAACACGTCGGCCGCGAGCACCTGCCCGATCTCGAAGCCCGCCAGGTCGTCGACCCGGAGCTCGGCGAGGTGCTTGGCCGGGCCCGCGTCGGCGGCCGTCAGGTGGCCGAGCTCGGGCTTGGTGAGCCGGGCGGGCTTGGTGTCGCCGAACGCCAGCTGCACCGCGGCATAGCCGTCACGCTCGGGCGTCTTCAGCTGCACGACGCGACAGGGCCCGGCCTGGATCACCGTCACCGGAACGACCCGGTTCTCGGCGTCCCAGACCTGTGTCATGCCGAGCTTGCGCCCGAGAATGCCTTTGCTGGCCATGACGTAGGTCCTTCGGCAGTATCAGCTCTGTACTCCGCTTCACGCGAATGGCTCCCCCGGCCCGACGGCCGGCGGAGCGACTCGGTTGTGCTGCACGGTTCTGCGCCCGGAGGCGCAGCCTGCGCAGACGTCGGTTGGCGAAGATTTCCGGTCGAGCATCGCCGCCGGGTCCACCCCGCCCACACGGCGAAAGCCAAGAAATAGTAGCGGCTACAGGGGATTCCGTCGAAGTCGGCCCCGTCGCCGTCCGCGTGAACGAAGGGCGTCCGCGGCGAGGTCAGACCTGTTGGATCTTGATCTCGATGTCGACGCCGGCGGGGAGGTCGAGGCGCTGGAGCGACTCGACGGTCTTCGACGTGGGCTCGACGATGTCGATGAGGCGCTTGTGGATGCGCATCTCGAAGTGCTCGCGCGAGTCCTTGTCGACGTGCGGCGACCGGATCAGGCAGTAGCGGCGAATCTCGGTCGGGAGCGGCACGGGACCGTGGACCTTGGCCTGGGTCCGCACGACCGTCTCGACGATCTTCTTCGTCGACTGGTCGATGATCTCGTGGTCGTAGGCCTTGAGCCGGATCCGGATCTTCTGACCTCTTGCGTCCGCCACGCCGCGTCCCGTCCGTCCCGGCTCGTCGACTACTCGTTGATCTTCGTGACTCGACCGGCGCCGACGGTGCGTCCGCCCTCGCGAATGGCAAAGCGGAGGCCCTCTTCCATCGCGATCGGCGCGATGAGCTCGACGGTCATCTCGGTGTTGTCGCCCGGCATGACCATCTCGACCCCCTCGGGGAGGGCGATGGAGCCGGTGATGTCGGTCGTGCGGAAGTAGAACTGCGGCCGGTAGTTCGCGAAGAACGGCGTGTGGCGCCCGCCTTCGTCCTTGTTCAGGACGTACACCTGGGCCAGGAAGTTCGTGTGCGGCGTGATGCTGCCCGGCTTGGACAGCACCTGCCCCCGCTCGACGTCCTCCTTCTTCGTGCCGCGCAACAGGGCGCCGATGTTGTCGCCGGCGCGCCCCTCGTCGAGGAGCTTGCGGAACATCTCCACGCCGGTGCAGACCGTCTTGGTCGTGTCCTTGATCCCGACGATCGAGACCTCGTCGTTCACGTGCACGACCCCGCGCTCGACCCGGCCCGTCACCACCGTGCCCCGCCCGGTGATGGAGAACACGTCCTCGATCGGCATCAGGAACGGCTTGTCGATGTCCCGGGTCGGCTCCGGGATGTAGGTGTCGACCGCCTCCATGAGCTCGACGATCTTTGGCGTCCACGACTCGTCGCCCTCGAGGGCCTTCAGCGCGCTCACCCGCACGATCGGCGTGTCGTCGCCGGGGAACTCGTACTCGTTCAACAGCTCCCGGACCTCGAGCTCGACCAGCTCGAGGATCTCCTCGTCGTCGACCATGTCCGCCTTGTTGAGCGCGACGACGATCGACGGCACGCCCACCTGGCGGGCGAGCAGCACGTGCTCCCGCGTCTGCGGCATCGGACCGTCGGTGGCGGCCACGACGAGGATGGCGCCGTCCATCTGGGCGGCGCCGGTGATCATGTTCTTGATGTAGTCGGCGTGGCCGGGGCAGTCGACGTGCGCGTAGTGCCGGTTCGGCGTCTCGTACTCCACGTGCGCGATCGAGATCGTGATCCCCCGCTCGCGCTCCTCGGGCGCCTTGTCGATCTCGTCGAAGCTCGTGTACGTCGTCGAAGGGTCCTGGTCGTGCAGCACCTTCGTGATCGCCGCGGTCAGGGTGGTCTTCCCGTGGTCGATGTGACCGATCGTCCCAATGTTCAGATGCGGCTTCGTCCGCTCGAACTTCTGCTTCGACATGGGACTACCCGTACTCCTCTGCTCAGGTGGTTATTCGCCCCGGATGCGGGCGATGATCTCTTCGGCGATCGACACGGGCACCTGCTGGTACGAGTCGAACTGCATCGTGTACGTCGCTCGACCCTGGGTGCGCGAGCGGAGATCGGTAGCGTAGCCGAACATCTCCGCCAAAGGCACTTGAGCGCGGACGACTTGCGCGTTCCCGCGCTGCTCCATCCCTTCGACCCTGCCCCGGCGCGACGACAGGTCGCCGATCACGTCACCCATGTAGTCCTCGGGCGTGACGACCTCGACCGCCATGATCGGCTCCAGGAGGACCGGCTTCGCCTGGCGCGCCGCCTTCTTGAACGCCATCGATCCCGGCGATCTTGAACGCCATCTCGCTCGAGTCGACGTCGTGGTACGAGCCGCCGGTGAGGGTGGCGCGCATGTCGACGAGCGGATACCCGGCGATGACGCCGCCGTCCATCGCCTGCTGGATACCGGCGTCGACGGCGGGGATGTACTCGCGCGGGATGTCGCCGCCGGTGACCTTGTCGACGAACTCGTAGCCGCCGCCGGGCCCGGTGGGCTCGAGGTTGATGATCACGTGGCCGTACTGGCCCCGGCCGCCGGTCTGGCGCACGTAGCGCTCCTCGACCTTCTCGACCGGCACGGTGATGGTCTCGCGGTAGGCGACCTGCGGCTTGCCGACGTTGGCCGACACCGTGAACTCGCGCATCATCCGGTCGACCAGGACCTCGAGGTGCAGCTCGCCCATGCCCGAGATGATCGTCTGGCCGGTGTCGTCGTCGGTGCGGACCTGGAAGGTGGGGTCCTCCTCGGAGAGCGCGCCGAGAGCCTTGCCCAACTTGTCCTGGTCGGCCTTCGTCTTGGGCTCGATGGCCACCGAGATCACCGGCTCGGGGAACTCCATCCGCTCGAGGAGCACCGGGTGGCTCGGATCGCTGAGCGTGTCGCCCGTGGTCGTGTGCTTCAGGCCGACGGCGGCGACGATGTCGCCGGCGAACACGGCCTGCTTGTCCTCCCGGTGGTTGGCATGCATCTGCAGGAGACGCCCGACCCGCTCCCGGCGGTCCTTGGTGACGTTCATGATCTGGCCGCCGGCGGCGAGCTTGCCCGAGTACACGCGGAAGTACGTGAGCTTGCCGACGTACGGGTCGCTCATGATCTTGAACGCGAGCGCGGAGAACGGCTCGGAGTCGTCCGCGGGCCGCTGGAGCACATCCTCGGTCTTCGGGTCGTGCCCGACGACCGGAAGAACCTCGAGCGGGCTCGGGAGGTAGTCGACGATGGCGTCGAGCAGCGGCTGGACCGCCTTGTTCTTGAACGCGCTGCCGCACAGGACCGGGACCACCTCGCTGGAGATGGTTGCGGCGCGCAGGCCGCGCTTGAGGTCCTCGGCGGTGATCTCCTCGTCCCCGACGTACTTCTCGAGGACGGTGTCGTCGTAGTGCGAGACGACGTCGACGAGCTCGTGCCGCCAGTGCTCGGCGTCCGCCTTCAGCTCCTCGGGGACGTCGACCGTCTCGTACCGGTCGCCCATCCCGTCCTCCCACACGTGCGCCCGCATCGTCAGGAGGTCGACGACGCCGCGGAAGTCGTTCTCGCTCCCGACCGGCAGTTGCGTCAGCGCGACGGTGGCCTCGAGGCGGTCCCGGATCATGTCGACCGTACGGAAGTAGTCGGCGCCGACGCGGTCCATCTTGTTGACGAAGCAGATGCGCGGCACGTTGTACTTGTTGGCCTGCCGCCAGACGGTCTCGGTCTGCGGCTCGACCCCGGCCACGGCATCGAACACCGCGACCGCGCCGTCGAGGACGCGCAGCGACCTCTCCACCTCGACGGTGAAGTCGACGTGCCCGGGCGTGTCGAGGATGTTGATCCACGTGTCGCGCCACTTGGCGGTCGTGGCCGCGCTCGTGATCGTGATCCCGCGCTCCTGCTCCTGGGCCATCCAGTCCATGACCGCCGAGCCCTCGTGCACCTCGCCGATCTTGTAGGTCCGCCCCGTGTAATAGAGGATCCGCTCCGTCGTCGTCGTCTTCCCGGCGTCGATGTGCGCCATGATCCCGATGTTGCGAATGCGCGCGAGGGGAACCTCCCGGATCACCGGGCCACCCTTGCCCCGAATCTCCTTCGGTTCCGCTGCCATCTCTCTCTCTCTCTCTCTCTTCCTCTTTCTTTCCTGTCAGAAGCGGGCCGAGCGCACTTCTGTTCCCCGAGAGGCGGCCGCCGGTGGTCGCCGGCGCCGGGGTTCGGCGGCCGAGCGCAGCGACGGCGCCGGAGGTGGGTGGGTGGGGCCCGGCGCCGGCGTGCCGCCGGTGGCCGCCGACCCGCCAACTAGGCGGGCGTCACCACCGGTAGTGCGCGAACGCTCGGTTGCTCTCGGCCATCTTCTGCAGGTCGTCCTTGCGCTTGATCGCGGCGCCGAGCCCGTTGCCGGCGTCCATCAGCTCGGCGGCCAGCCGCTCGGACATCGTCTTCTCGCGGCGCTGGCGGGCGTACCCGACGATCCACCGGATGGCGAGGGTCGTGGCCCGCCGGGGCCGCACCTCCACCGGCACCTGGTACGTCGCGCCGCCGACCCGGCGGCTCTTCACCTCGAGCACGGGCCGGACGTTCTCGACGGCGCGCTTGACCGTCGCGACCGGCTCCGTGCCCGTCTTGCGCTCGATCTCGGTCAGCGCGTCGTACACGATCTTCTCCGACAACGAACGCTTGCCCCGTTGCAGGAGCTTGTTCACGAGCTGGGTGACGACGACCGACCGGTGGACCGGGTCGGGCATCAGGTCACGCCGAGGGGCGGAGCCCTTCCGAGGCATCGGTCAGCCTTCTCGCTTGGCGCCGTAGCGGCTGCGGGCCTGCCGGCGGCCGCCGACGCCGCCGGCGTCGAGCGCGCCGCGCACGATCTTGTAGCGCACGCCCGGCAGGTCCCTCACCCGACCGCCGCGCACGAGCACGATGGAGTGCTCCTGGAGGTTGTGGCCGACGCCGGGGATGTAGGCCGTGACCTCCATCCCGGTGGTGAGCCGCACCCGGGCCACCTTGCGCAGGGCCGAGTTCGGCTTCTTCGGTGTGTGCGTGAAGACGCGCGTGCACACGCCCCGGCGCTGGGGTGACCCCTTGAGCGCGGGCGACTTCCCCGGCTCGGACTTGGTCCGGCGTCCTTTGCGGACGAGCTGTTGAATCGTGGGCACGCTGATGCTCCGCTTCGAGTGCGCTTCTTGGCGCGAAACAGGACGATGTTACTCGCCCGTCGCACCGCCCCCGAGTTGCTCGCCCTCGTTCTGGCCGCCGAACGACGCGCCGAGCACTTCGGCCCCGGCTTCGGCTTCGCCCTCGACCCTCGCCCTCGCCGTCGCCGGCGGGCGAGCTCGTGTCACGCAGCCAGTCGGCCAGATCGGCGTCCGACGAGTAGAAGGGCAACGGCTCGTAGTCGGGTGCGTCGGTCTCGATGTCCCGGTACCGCGCCATGCCCGTCCCCGCGGGGATGAGCTTGCCGATGATCACGTTCTCCTTGAGCCCGACCAGCCCGTCCTCGCGGCCCTCGATCGCGGCCTCGGTGAGGACGCGGGTCGTCTCCTGGAACGACGCCGCCGACAGCCACGAGTCGGTGGCGAGCGACGCCTTCGTGATCCCCATGAGCTCCGGCCGGCCCTCGGCGGGCTGCTTGCCCTCCTCGACCAGACGGCGGTTCGTGTCGGCGTAGAGGCGGGCGTCGACCTTCTCGCCCGGCAGGAACGGCGAGTCACCCGGCTCGGACACGGCGACCCGGCGCAGCATCTGGCGGACGATCACCTCGACGTGCTTGTCGTGGATCGACACGCCCTGCTCCCGGTACACCTTCTGCACCTCGTCGGAGAGGTACTGCTGGGTCTCCCGGATCCCCTTGATCTCGAGGATCTCCTTGGGGTCGAGCGGTGTCTTCTCGTCGCCGACGAGCCGCTCGCCCGCTGCGACCTCCTGGCCGTCGCGGACCGCCAGGTTCGCCCGGCGCGAGACGACGTGCTCCTCCTCGGCGTCGTCGGAGCCGAGCACGGTGATCACCCGCTCGCCCTTCTCGCTGTCGCCGATGCGGACCACGCCGGAGCTCTCGGCCATCACGGCCGCGCCCTTGGGCTTGCGGGCCTCGAACAGCTCGACGACGCGCGGCAGACCGTGGGTGATGTCCTCGCCGGCGACACCGCCGGTGTGGAACGTCCGCATGGTCAGCTGCGTGCCCGGCTCACCGATCGACTGGGCGGCGATGATGCCGATCGCCTCGCCGAGGTCGACCATCGAGCCCGTGGCGAGCATCGTGCCGTAGCACGACGAGCACACGCCCTGGAGCGACTCGCAGGTGAGCACCGACCGCACCCGCACCCGGTCGACGTCCGGGTCGGTGGCGAGCTGGCGCAGCTCCGGCTCGTCGATCTCGGTGTTGCGCGCGAGCTTGCTCCCGTCGGCGAGCTTGACGTCCTCGGCCAGGCACCGCCCGAGCAGCTTCGTCTCGAGGAGGCGCAGGTTCTCGGGGTCGCCCTTCACGTCTTCGACCCAGATGCCCCGGTTCGACTCGCAGTCCTCGTCGCGCACGATGAGCTCCTGGGCGACGTCGACGAGCCGGCGTGTCAGGTACCCCGAGTCGGCCGTCCGCAGCGCGGTGTCGGCCAGGCCCTTGCGGGCGCCGTGCGTGGAGATGAAGTACTCGAGGACCGAGAGGCCCTCACGGAAGTTCGACTTGATCGGCCGCGGGATGATCTCGCCGCGCGGGTTGGCCACCAGGCCGCGCATACCGGCGATCTGGCGGACCTGCATCACGTTCCCACGTGCGCCCGACCCGACCATCATGTCGATCGGGTTGAACTTCTCGGCCTGCAGCTCCAGCTGCATCGCCTCCCGCACGCGGTCGGTGGCCTCGGTCCAGATCTCGATCTCCTTCTGGCGCCGCTCGTCGTCGGTGATGACGCCCCGATCGAACTGCTGCTCGACCTTGTCGGCCTCGGCCTCGAAACGCTCGAGGAGCGGGACCTTCTCGGCCGGCGTCCTGACGTCGGCGATGGAGATCGTGAGCCCGGCCTGCGTCGAGTAGGCGAACCCGAGGTCCTTGAGCTTGTCGAGGCTCTCGGCCACGAGCGCCCTCGGGTAGTTCTCGACCAGCTCGCTGATGAGCTCGGTCACGTCCCGCTTGCGCAGCACGCGGTCCACGTACGGGAAGTCGGGCGGGAACGAGTCGTTGAGCAGCAGCCGCCCGAGCGTCGTCTCCACGAGCACCTTGCCGTCGCCGTTGGAGCCGGTGCGGCTCAGCACGATGGCGTTGGGGTGCTCGTCGGAGCGTACGGGGAACTGCTCCTCGGGGAACCGCCCCGCCGGCATGCGCACCTTGATCGGGGCGTGGACCGACAGGCCCTGCTCCTCGCCGGTGCCGTTCGGGGCGAACCGCTGCTCGTGGGCGAGGATCGCCTCGTCGAGCGACGCGAACGCCCGCCCCGCACCGGGGGCGTCGTCGACGATCTCGGTCACGTAGTACTCGCCGATGACGATGTCCTGGTTGGGCACCGCGATCGGGCGGCCGTGCGCCGGCGACAGGATGTTGTGCGACGACAGCATCAGGAGCCGCGCCTCGGCCTGCGCCTCGGAGCTCAGCGGCAGGTGCACCGCCATCTGGTCACCGTCGAAGTCGGCGTTGAACGCCGCGCAGACGAGCGGGTGGATCTGGATCGCCTTGCCCTCGACGAGCACGGGCTCGAAGGCCTGGATGCCGAGACGGTGGAGCGTCGGCGCGCGGTTGAGGAGCACGGGGTGCTCCTTGATGACCTCCTCGAGCACGTCCCACACCTGCGGGCGGGCGCGCTCGACCATCCGCTTCGCCGACTTGATGTTCTGCGCGTACTCGAGGTCGACGAGCCGCTTCATGACGAACGGCTTGAACAGCTCGAGCGCCATCTGCTTGGGCAGGCCGCACTGCTGGAGCTTCAGCTGCGGGCCGACGACGATGACCGAGCGGCCGGAGTAGTCGACGCGCTTGCCGAGCAGGTTCTGGCGGAACCGACCCTGCTTGCCCTTGAGCATGTCGGACAGCGACTTGAGCGCGCGGTTGCCGGGCCCGGTGACGGGCCGGCCGCGGCGGCCGTTGTCGAACAGGGCGTCGACGGCCTCCTGCAGCATGCGCTTCTCGTTGTTGATGATGATCTCGGGCGCGCCCAGGTCGAGGAGCCGCTTCAGCCGGTTGTTGCGGTTGATGACGCGCCGGTAGAGGTCGTTGAGGTCGGAGGTCGCGAACCGGCCGCCGTCGAGCTGCACCATCGGGCGCAGGTCGGGCGGGATGACCGGCACCGCGCGCAGCACCATCCCCATCGGCGAGTTGACCCGGCGGCCGTCATCGTTGGTGCGGTTGAACGCCGAGATCACCTTCAGCCGCTTGATCGCCTTGGCCTTGCGCTGGCCCTTGGCGACGGCGATGACCTCCTTGAGGCTGACCTCCTCGAGGTCGAGGTCGAGACGGTCGATGAGGTCCTCGACGGCCTCGGCGCCCATGCCGCCGGCGAAGTACTCCTGGTAGCGGTCGACGATCTCGCGCCACACGTGCTCGTCGTCGACGAGCTGCTTGGGCGCCAGCCCGCGGATCGTGTCCCACACGCTCTGGAGGAACTCGCGCTCGGACTCGGCGCGGGTGCGCAGCTCCTCGAAGTCCTTGTCCCGGGCCTTCTGGGACCGCTCGCTGTCGGCCTTGCGGGCGTTGCCGCTGGCCGACGCCTTCTCGTACTCGCTGGATCTCGCTCTCGTACTGCTCGTCGCGCTCGCGCAGGCGGAGCTCGAGCTCCTTCTCGACCTCGGCGATCTCGGCCCGGATGTCGGCCTCGAGCTTCGGGAGGTCCTTCTGGCGCTTGTCCTCGTCGACCCAGGTGATCAGGCGGGCCGCGAAGTAGATGACCTTCTCGAGGCTCTTCGGCGCGATGTCGAGGAGGTAACCGAGACGGCTGGGGACGCCCTTGAAGTACCAGATGTGCGTGACGGGAGCGGCCAGCTCGATGTGGCCCATCCGCTCGCGCCGCACCTTCGAGCGCGTGACCTCGACGCCGCAGCGCTCACAGATGATGCCCTTGAACCGGACGCGCTTGTACTTGCCGCAGTAGCACTCCCAGTCCTTGGTCGGCCCGAAGATCTTCTCGCAGAACAGGCCGTCCTTCTCGGGCTTGAGCGTGCGGTAGTTGATCGTCTCCGGCTTCTTCACCTCGCCGTTCGACCACATGCGGATCTGCTCCGCGGTGGCGAGCGCGATGGTCAGCTGGGCGGAGTCGTTGACGTCGAGCACCGGGCTCATGTGCGTCCTACCTCTTCCGTCTTCCTCGTAACTACTTCGTTCGTCGTCGTCAGAACGCCGGCTCGCGACGGCGCTCGTCCTCTTCGTCGGTCCCGCGCTCGGGTCGGGACAGGTCGATGCCGAGCGACTCGGTGGTGCGGAACGCGTCCTCGTCGAGCTCCCGGATCTCCACCTCTTCGCCCGCCTCGTTGATGACACGGACGTTCAGGCACAGGGCCTGCATCTCCTTGATGAGCACCTTGAAGCTCTCGGGGATGCCCGGCTCGGGGATGTTCTCGCCCTTGACGATGGCCTCGTACACCTTCACGCGGCCGAGCACGTCGTCGGACTTGATCGTGAGGATCTCCTGGAGCGCGTACGACGCGCCGTACGCCTCGAGCGCCCAGACCTCCATCTCCCCGAACCGCTGCCCGCCGAACTGCGCCTTCCCGCCCAGCGGCTGCTGGGTGATCATCGAGTACGGGCCCGTCGACCGGGCGTGGATCTTGTCGTCGACGAGGTGGGCGAGCTTCAGGATGTAGATCCAGCCCACCGTGACCGGCTTGTCGTACGGCTCGCCGGTCCGACCGTCGTAGAGCTCGGCCTTCCCGTCGAGGCCCACGAGCCGCTGCCCGTCGGCGCCGTCGCTGTGCATGTTCTTGAACAGGTCCTCGATCGTCCCCTCGGGGCTCTGGCCGGCGCCGCCCTCCTCGTCCCAGTGGGCGCCGTCGAACACGGGGCTCGACACCCACAGCGCGGGCTGGGTGACCGGGCTCGTCTTGCGGCCGTTCTTGGGCGCGGCGGCCTCGCCCTCCCAGCCGTGCCGGGCGGCGTAGCCGAGGTGGGCCTCGAGCACCTGGCCGACGTTCATGCGGGACGGGACGCCGAGCGGGTTGAGGATGATGTCGATGGGCGTGCCGTCGGCGAGGTAGGGCATGTCCTCGATCGGCAGGATCTTGGCGATCACGCCCTTGTTGCCGTGGCGCCCGGCGAGCTTGTCGCCCTCGGAGATCTTGCGCCGCTGCGCGACGTAGACCCGGACGAGCTCGTTCACACCCGGGGGCAGCTCGTCGCCGTTGTCGCGCGAGAACTTCCGCACGTCGATGACCTTGCCGGTCTCGCCGTGCGGCACCTTCAGCGACGTGTCGCGGACCTCGCGGGCCTTCTCGCCGAAGATCGCCCGCAGCAGGCGCTCCTCGGGCGTGAGCTCGGTCTCGCCCTTCGGCGTCACCTTGCCGACGAGGATGTCGCCGGGGCCGACCTCGGCGCCGACGCGGATGATCCCGCGCTCGTCGAGGTCCTTGAGGATGTCCTCCGACAGGTTCGGGATGTCGCGGGTGATCTCCTCGGCGCCGAGCTTCGTGTCGCGGGCGTCGATCTCGTGCTCCTCGATGTGGATCGAGGTGAGCACGTCGTCGCGCACGAGGCGCTCCGAGATCACGATGGCGTCCTCGTAGTTGTGACCCTTCCAGGGCATGAACGCCACGAGGAGGTTCTTGCCCAGCGCGAGCTCGCCGTTGTGCGTGGACGGCCCGTCGGCGAGCACGTTGCCCTTGCGGACGTGGTCGCCCGTCTCGACCAACGGCTTCTGGTTGATGCAGGTGCCCTGGTTCGAGCGGCGGAACTTGGACAGCCGGTGCGTGGTCCGGCCGTTCTTCTGGTAGTCGACGACGATCGAGTCGCCCGACACCTCGGCCACGGTGCCGGTGTCGTCGGCGACGACGAGGTCGCCGGCGTCGCGCGCGGCCCGGCTCTCGACGCCGGTGCCGATGAACGGCGCGGTGGAGCGCAACAGCGGCACCGCCTGGCGCTGCATGTTGGCGCCCATCAGCGCGCGGTTGGCGTCGTCGTGCTCGAGGAACGGGATCAGGCTCGTGGCGACCGAGACGATCTGCTTCGGCGACACGTCCATGTAGTCGACCTCGTGCGGGTCGACGTACGCGACCTCGCTGCGGCGCGCCCGCACCAGCACCTTCTCGTCGAGGAAGCGGCCCCGCGTCGTCGACCCGGGCGTTGGCCTGGGCGATGACGTAGCGGTCCTCGTCGTCGGCGGCGAGGTACTCGATGTCGTCGGTGGCGACGCCGTCGCGCACCTTCCGGTACGGCGTCTCGATGAAGCCGAACCGGTTGATGCGGGCGTACGTCGACAGGTAGCCGATGAGGCCGATGTTCGGGCCTTCCGGCGTCTCGATCGGGCACATCCGGCCGTAGTGGCTGGGGTGCACGTCGCGGACCTCGAAGCCGGCGCGCTCACGCGACAGGCCGCCGGGCCCGAGAGCCGACAGGCGCCGCTTGTGCGTGAGCCCGGCGAGCGGGTTCGTCTGGTCCATGAACTGGCTCAGCTGGCTCGACCCGAAGAACTCCTTGATGGCGGCGACGACGGGCCGGATGTTGATGAGCGTCTGCGGCGTGATCGCCTCGACGTCCTGGGTGGTCATGCGCTCGCGGACGACGCGCTCCATGCGCGAGAGGCCGACGCGGACCTGGTTCTGGATCAGCTCACCGACGGACCGCACCCGGCGGTTGCCGAAGTGGTCGATGTCGTCGGGGTAGTAGTCGGGGTCGTTGTTGTGCAGCTTCACCAGGTACGAGACGGTGGCGAGGATGTCGGCCCGGGAGAGCGTGAACTCCTTGTCCTTGGGCGGCTTCAGGTCGAAGCGCTCGAGGCCGAGCTTGGGGTACTCGTCGGACAGCTTCTTCGTGACCTTGTGCCGCCCGACCTTGGCCATGTCGTAGCGCTTCGGGTTGAAGAAGAGGTTCTCGAGCAGGCCACGCGCCGAGTCGGGCGTGGGCGGCTCGCCCGGGCGCAGCTTCCGGTAGATGTCGATGAACGCGGCCTCGGCGTTCTCGGTGTGGTCCTTCTCGAGCGTGTTGCGGATCGACTCGTAGGGGTTGCCCTGGGCGTCGAGGATGAGGTTGAGCAGCTCCTCGGGGCTCTCGCCGAAGCCGAGCGCCTTGAGCAGCACGGTGACGGGCTGCTTGCGCTTGCGGTCGATGCGGACGTAGACGATGTCCTTCTTGTCGACCTCGAACTCGAGCCAGGCGCCCCGGCCGGGGATCATCTTGGCGTCGACGAGGTCCTTCTCGGGAGAGGTCTTGTCGGGGCTGATCCCGAAGTACACGCCCGGCGACCGGACGAGCTGCGAGACGACGATCCGCTCGGTGCCGTTGATGATGAAGGTGCCGCGGTCGGTCATCATCGGGAAGTCGCCCATGAAGACCGTCTGCTCCTTGATCTCGCCGGTGGCGGAGTTCATGAAGCGGGCGGTCACGAACAGCGGGCGCGCATAGGTCATGTCGCGCTCGCGGCACTCCTGCTCGGAGTGCTTGGGCGGGTCGAAGACGTGGTCGGCGAGCTCGAGCTTGAGCTGGCCGGTGAAGTCCTCGATCGGCGAGATGTCGCGCAGGACCTCGGCGACACCCTCGTCGAGGAACCACTGGAACGATTCCCGCTGGACGGCGATGAGATCGGGAAGCTGGAGGACCTCCCGAAGCTTGGCGAAGGACAGACGTTCCCGGGACGCGAGACGAGCCAACGTCACTCCTCTGAGGGAAGGCGCGCGCCGACCAGCGCCAGAATGGTCAGCAAGTGCACGAACGGGCAGACACGGCTAGAGAAATATTAGCGCGCGTCGACGATTTCCTGCAACAAACGTGCCCGAAATACGCCGCCCCGGCGACGCTGTGCTCGGGAGGATACGACGACCCCCCGAGGGGGTCAAGACCCGCTCCGGACAATTGCCGCGTATCGACGGGCAGGAGGGAGACGGACGCCGACGGCGCCGGCCGCCCTGGCTACTTGAGCTCGACCTTGGCGCCGGCGCCTTCGAGCTGCTCCTTGGCCTTCTCGGCGTCCTCCTTGGAGGCCTTCTCGAGGACGGGCTTGGGCGCGGACTCGACGAGCTCCTTCGCCTCCTTGAGCCCCAGGCTCGTGAGCGACCGGACCTCCTTGATGACCTTGATCTTCTCGCTCCCGGCCTCGGCGAGGACGACGTCGAACTCGTCCTGCTCCTCGGCGGCGGCCTCGGCCGGCGCGCCGGCGGCAGGCCCGGCTGCGACCGCGACGGGCGCGGCGGCGGTCACGCCGAACTCCTCCTCGAACGCCTTCAGGAACTCGTTGAGCTCCAGGACGCTCATGTTCTTGAAGACGTCCAGCAGCTCGTCGGTGTTGAGCTTGGTTGCCACGGTGATTACTCCTCTTGCTCGGAAGGTTCGGAAGACTCGGAGACTCGGGAGCTCGGACGAGGCGGCGGGCTCGGAAGCCGCCCGCTGATCGATCAACGCCTTGACGCCGTAGGCGAAGTTGCGCGTGAACGCCTGGAACAGACCGGCCGCCTTGGTGAGCGGCGCCTGGAAGCCGCCGGCCAGCATGGCCAGCAACTGCTCGCGGGGCGGGATGTCGGCGAGGGCGGTCAGGTCGGCCGCGGTCATCAGCCGGGGACCGAGCAGGCCGCCCTTGACCACGAGCTCGGGGTTCGTCCGGCCGAAGTCGCGCAGCGCCTTCGCCGCGGGCACGGCGTCGCCGTGCACGAAGGCGATCGCGACCGGTCCCTCGAGCAGGGGGAGGATGTCGGTGAGCCCGGCCTCCTCCGCCGCCCGGCGGGCGAGCCGGTTCTTGAACACCTTGTACTCGGTGTTCGCCGGCCGGAGTGACCCGCGCAGCTCCGCCAGGGCGCGCACGCTGAGGCCGCGGTACTCGGTGAGCACGGCGGCGTCGGCGTCGTCGAGCTTGGTGCGGATCTCCTCGACGACTGCTGTCTTCTCCGGCTTCGGCATGTCTCTTCCCGACTGGTTCCCGGCAACGAGAAACGGGACGCCCAGACTCGCGAGGACGTCCCGTCATCATGGAGAACGGTGTCGCCTCGTCCGGCGGGCCGCTTGAGCCCATTACCGCTGACGCGACCGGAGGTCTGGGGCGGATTCAGTTGTGAAAGGTGAAGGTACTACATGAGGCGCTCGGCGCCCGGAGCGGTTACGCCGCGGTGGTGCGCGCGGCGTCGACCGCCACCGCGGGGTCGATGCGGATGCCGGGGCCCATCGTCGACGACGTCGTGATCGACTTGATGTACCGGCCCTTGGCCGCCGCCGGCTTGTTGCGCAGGATCTCGTCGAGGACGGCCTGGAAGTTGGCGAGCAGGGCGTCACGCTCGAAGCTCACCTTGCCGATCGGGACGTGCACGTTGCCGTTCCGGTCCGTGCGGTACTCCACCTTGCCGGCCTTGAACTCGGCCACGGTCTTGCCGATGTCGTTCGTGACCGTGCCCGTCTTCGGGTTGGGCATGACCCCGCGCGGACCGAGGACGCGCCCGAGCCGCCCGACCTGGGACATCAGATCGGGCGTGGCGATGGCGACGTCGAAGTCGAGGAAGCCCTCCTGGACGCGCGCGACGAGATCGTCCGCGCCGACGACGTCGGCGCCGGCCTCCTCCGCCTCGCGGGCGGCGTCGCCGGTGGCGAACACCGCCACCCGGACGGCCTTCCCCGTGCCGTGGGGCAGCGACACCGTGCCGCGGATCATCTGATCGGCCTTGCGGGGGTCGATCCCGAGCCGGAACGTGATCTCGACCGTCTCGTCGAAGTTGCGCTTCGCCAGCGACTTCACGAGGTCGAACGCCTCTTCCGGGGTGTACAGCCGGTCGCGGTCGAACTTGCGCGTGGCGTCGACGTACTTCTTGCCGGTGCGGCTCACGACTCCCTCACTTCGATGCCGGCCGACCGGGCCGTGCCCTCCACCTGCCGCATCGCGCCCTCGGGGTCGACGGCGTTGAGGTCGGGCATCTTCGTCTCGGCGATCTGACGGACCTGCGCCCGTGTGACCGAACCGACCTTCTCCATGCGGGCGTTGGCGGCGCCCTTCTCGACGCCGGCCGCCTGCTTGAGCAGGAAGGTCGTGGGCGGTGTCTTGGTGATGAACGTGAACGACCGGTCCTCGAAGATCGAGATCTCGGCCGGGATGATCATCCCCCGCTGCGCTTCGGTCTGCGCGTTGTACGCCTTGCAGAAGTCCATGATGTTGATGCCGTGCGGGCCGAGCGCCGTGCCCACGGGCGGGGCCGGCGTCGCCTGCCCGGCCGGGATCTGGATCTTGACCACTGCGGCCAATCGCTTCTTTGCCACTGCCTGCGCTCCGCTCTCGTCCCGTCTACAGCTTCGAGACCTGGCCGAACTCGAGCTCGACCGGGGTCTCACGTCCGAAGATGTTGACCAGCACCTTGAGCTTCGAGCGGTCGACGTCGATCTCGCTGATCGCGCCGTTGAAGTCGGCGAACGGGCCGGCCACCACCCGCACCTGCTCGCCGGTCTCGAACTCCAGCCGGGGGCGGGCCTTCTTCTGCGCCACCTCGGCGCCTTCGACCTTCCCGACGCCGAGGATGTCCTCGACCTCGCGGCGGGACAGCGGCGTCGGCTTGGCCCCGCTCCCCACGAACCCGGTCACTCCCGGCGTGTTGCGCACGACGTACCACGAGTCGTCGTCGAGCTCCTGGCGCACGAGGAGATAGCCGGGGAACACCTTCTTCTGCACGACGACCTTGCGGCCGCCCTTGAACTCGATGACGTCCTCCATCGGGATGACGACCTCGTAGATGCGGTCCTCGACGTTCATCGAGCGGACCCGGCTGGCGAGGTTCTGCTTCACCTTGTTCTCGTACCCGGCGTAGGTGTGCACGACGAACCAGTTGCCCGGCCGGTCGTAGGGGCTCGGCTCGGCCGGCGCCGCGGCCTCCTCGTCCTCGACTTCGGTGACGTCGACGAGCTCGGCGTCCTCGAGTGACGGCTCCGGTGTGACCTCGACGATCTCCTCCGCCGCCGGCGCGGGCGACTCGAGGATCGACATGGGCTCGGCCGCGTCGGCGTCGGCCTCCTGGCTCTGATCGGGACCGACGGAGAGGATGGCCTCGGCCTCGGCGACGATGTCGCTCTCCGATGCGCTGGCGAGGTCGGCCCGCTCCTCGGATTCGTCTTCGGCGGCTTCGTCCTCCGCTTCGACGCTGCGCGCGTCTTCGAGCGGAGTCGATCTCGGCGTCGTCGGGCGTCTCGTCGGCGAGCTGGGCGTCCGCGGCGCCCGGATCCTCGGCCGGCGTGTCGGGAATCGACTCGTCGACGGAGCTCTGCTCCTCGTCGGCTCGCTCCTGGGCCGGGGTCTCGTCCTCGCGGCCGGGATCGTCGGGGGGAAAGGCCGTCATGGTCAGTCGAACAGGAACAGGACGAGCTTCGCGGAGAAGTAGTCGTACCCGAAGATGAGGCGTGGTCATGAACACGACCGCGATGAGCACGATGATCGTGGAGTTGACGACCTCGTGGCGGGTGGGCCACGCGACCTTCCGCAGCTCGCCCCGGACCTCGGTGAGGTACTGCCGGGGGCCGGTGCGCTCGCGCTGCGGCGCAGCCTGGGGACGGGCCTTGCGCTCGGGCGCGCGCGGCCGGTCGGACTTCTGGCGCTGCATCAGTCGTTTGGTCTGTCGGTTCACGTCACCGCCTCGGTGCGGGCGATCTCGCTGTTGGGTTCATGGGTTCGTGTGGCAGCAGGGCAGGAGGGACTCGAACCCCCAACCGCCGGTTTTGGAGACCGGTGCTCTGCCAAATTGAGCTACTGCCCTCCGGGCGCGCGGGGGCCCGAACGTCAGACGTAGCAGCGGCCCTCGGAAGGGCGTCAGCCGGGACCGGTTATGCGACCGCGGCGCGGCGGCGGGAGCGGGCGAGGATCAGCGCCGCGGCCGTGCCCGCGGTGGCGAGCGCGGCGCCGCCGATGGCGCCGGCGTACGCGAGGCGGCGGCCCGACAGGAGCGACCGGACGGCGTGGCGCTCGCCGGCCTCTTCGAGCGCGGCCAGGGTCTGGGCGAGCAGGCTGGGCGACGGCTCGAGGAAACGCGTGCGCAGCTGCTGGAGCGCCCGCAGCATCCTCCGGTAGCGCGCCAGCTCGGCCTGGCACCGCAGGCACGATTCGATGTGCGTCTGCATCGCCAGGTCGACGGGTGTCCCCTCGACCGTCTCGGGCAGCATTCGCGCCACGTCTTCACACCGCATGGGCGGACCTCCCGCCTTCCTCGAACAGCACGTCACGGAGACGCTTCCGTCCCCGGTGCAGCCTCACCTTCGCCGCCGCCACCGAGATGCCGAGGTCCTCGGCGATGGCCTCGTGCGACAAGCCGTACACGTCCTTGAGCACCACGGTGCTCCGCAGCTTCGGCGGCAGCGCCGCTACCGCGCGGGCGAGCTCCTCGAGCCCGATTGCCGACTCCGCCGCCGCTTCGGGCTGCGCCTCGATGGACGTGTCGATCGGCTCTTCCACCGTGTCGAGGGACTCGGCGCGCCGGCGCCGCCGCTTCTGCACCAGCGTCGCCGCCGCGTTGGCGGTGATGCGGTACATCCACGTGGAGAACTGCGCGTCGCCGCGGAAGCGCTTGATGCCCTTCCAAGCCCGGAGATACGACTCCTGGACCACGTCGCGTGCGTCCTCCTCGTTGGCGGTCAGCCGCATCGCGAGGGTGTACGTATCGACGTAGGTGCGCCGCACCAGCTCGTCGAACGCCGCCCGGTCACCTTCTCGGGCGGAGGCGACCAGACGGTCGACCTCGGCCCTCAGCTCTGCGGTTGGGTCCGTGGTCATTCAGACCCCTGACGCCCGCGTCGGGTTACGAGGCACCGACCTACCGGGTCTCTTTGTGGAGCGTGTGGCGGCGGTCCCAGCGGCAGTACTTCTTCATCTCGATGCGCTCGCGATCGTTGGTGCGGTTCTTCATCGTGATGTAGTTGCGCCGCTTGCAGACCTCGCACGCCAGCGTCACCTTCACTCGCTTGTCGCTCGCCACGGGGCTCCCCTACTTGATGATCTTGGTGACGCGCCCGGCGCCGACGGTGCGGCCGCCCTCGCGGATCGCGAAGCGGAGGCCTTCCTCCATCGCGATCGGCGCGATGAGCTCGACCGTCATCTCGGTGTTGTCGCCCGGCATGACCATCTCGACCCCCTCGGGGAGGGCGATGGAGCCGGTGATGTCGGTCGTGCGGAAGTAGAACTGCGGCCGGTAGTTCGCGAAGAACGGCGTGTGGCGGCCGCCCTCGTCCTTGTTCAGGACGTACACCTGGGCCTGGAAGTTCGTGTGCGGCGTGATGCTGCCCGGCTTGGCCAGCACCTGCCCCCGCTCGACGTCCTCCTTCTTGGTGCCGCGCAGCAGCACGCCGATGTTGTCGCCGGCGCGCCCCTCGTCGAGGAGCTTCCGGAACATCTCGACGCCCGTGACGACCGTCTTGGTGGTGTCCTTGATGCCGATGATCTCGACGTCGTCGCCGGTGTGGATGACGCCCTGCTCGACCTTGCCGGTCACGACCGTGCCCCGTCCTGTGATGGAGAACACGTCTTCGATCGGCATGAGGTACGGCTTGTCGAGGTCGCGCACGGGCTCGGGGACGTAGGTGTCGACCGCGTTCATCAGCTCGACGACCTGCTCGACGGCCCCGGGGTCGCCGTCGAGGGCCTTCAGCGCGCTCACCCGGACGACCGGTACGTCGTCGCCCGGGAACTCGTACTCCGTGAGCAGCTCGCGCACCTCGAGCTCGACGAGGTCGAGGAGCTCCTCGTCGTCGACGGCGTCGACCTTGTTGAGGGCGACGACGATCGAGGGCACGCCCACCTGGCGGGCGAGCAGCACGTGCTCGCGCGTCTGGGGCATCGGACCGTCGGTGGCGGCCACGACGAGGATGGCGCCGTCGATCTGGGCCGCGCCCGTGATCATGTTCTTGATGTAGTCGGCGTGACCGGGCATGTCGACGTGCGCGTAGTGCCGGTTCGGGGTCTCGTACTCGACGTGGGAGATGTTGATCGTGATCCCACGCTCCTTCTCCTCCGGCGCCTTGTCGATCTCGTCGAAGCTCGTATACGTCGTCGTCGGGTCCTGGTCGTGCAGGACCTTGGTGATGGCGGCGGTCAGGGTCGTCTTGCCGTGGTCGATGTGACCCATCGTCCCGACGTTGAGGTGTGGCTTGGTCCGCTCGAACTTCGGCTTGCTCACGTTTCCGCTGCTTTCCGTGTGGTGGTCGTCATGGGTGTTCTGGTAGCGGTGGCGGGACTCGAACCCGCGACGCCGCGATTATGAGCCGCGTGCTCTGCCAACTGAGCTACACCGCCGAGCCCCCTTACGGACTCGAACCGTAGACCCCTTCCTTACCATGGAAGTGCTCTGCCGACTGAGCTAAGGGGGCGAGCCTTCGAGGATAGCAACGGCTTGGAGGCCCGAACCCCCGCGATAGCGTCCGCCGTCGTGGGCTTCACGGTTCGCCTGGCCGAGCGGCGCGACGCCGGGGCGATCCGGGCCATCTACAACGTCGAGGTCGCCGAGTCGACGGTCACCTTCGACCTCGTTCCCCGCACGCTCGACGAGCAGGTCGAATGGATCGACGCGCACTCGGGGGCCCACCCGGTGGTGGTCGCGGTCGACGAGGCGGGGGAAGTCGTCGGGTTCGGATCGCTCTCGCCGTTCAAGGATCGAGCCGGCGTACTCCACCACGGTCGAGGACTCCGTGTACGTCCGCCGCGACCGGCGCGGCCAGGGCATCGGCCGGCTCCTGCTCGACGAGGTGCTCCGGCTGGCGGTCGACCACGGGTTCCATTCGGTGATGGCCCGCATCGTGGGGGGCCACGAGGCGTCGATCGCGCTGCACGTGGCGTGCGCCTTCGAGCTCGTCGGCACCGAGCGGGAGGTCGGCCGCAAGTTCGGCCGCTGGCTCGACGTCGTCGAGATGCAGCGGATGCTCTAGCTGTCCCGGGACCTGGGCTTCCGTTTGGGAGTCCGCTTGGCGCGGCCGTCGCCGGTGCGTGGCGGCCGGGGCGCATCCTTCGCCGCCAGATCGCCCTTCGATCCCACCTGGCCGTTGAGCGTCGGGAGCTGGGACGTCGACCTCGGCGTGCTCCCGGTGGGCGATGAGGCACGCGCTGGTGGTACACCTTCGCCTGCTCGGCGAACTCCCGGGTGTGGTACTCGGTCCCGTCGACGAGGGGCCCGCGGCGTGCCGTCGACGACCGCCTTGATGTCGTCGCCGGTGAGCGTCTTGTTCGTCTCGAGCGCGTGGGTGACCGCGAGCACCTCGAACCAGTTCTCGGCCAGCAGCGCTTCGGTGCGCCGCAACAGCGCCTCGAGGTTCTCCTCGATGCGCTCGCCGAGCCCGCTCTTGAGCAGGTCCTTCTCCTTCTCGCTCGCCCGCGCCGGGCCTGCCGCCGCCGCCGATGCCGACCCGGTGCGTCACCCCGTGCGAGGTCACGGTCGAGCCCATGCCCCAGTAGCCCTCCATGAAGGTCGCGATCTGCGTGGCGCCCTCGAGGTCGCGACGACACGCCGGACGAGCTGTCGCCGTCGAAGAACATCTTCTCGCCCGCCAGCGACGCGAGGCTCACCATGACGTCGGCCTCGTACTCGGAGCGCCACTGCGTGAAGAGGTCGTCGGGCTTGATCGAGCTCACCATGCCGAGGTAGTTGCCGCCCTTCTCGATCGTGGCGATGTCGATGACGAGGTGGTGCCGCACGCGGTAGGCGACGACCGCGTGGCACGCCTCGTGCAGCGCGGTCGCATGACGCTCCCGCTCGATGTACTCGACGTCCTCGGGCGGGCCGAGGTCCTTCAGCTGCTTCGCCTTGACGACGTCGCGCCACGTGATCGACGTCGCGGCCGCTCGCGGATGGCGACGATGAGCGCCTCGTTGACGAGGTCCTTGATCGTCGCCCCGGTCGCGTACGGCGTGATCGTGGCGAGCTTGTCGATGTCGTCCGGCGGTGAGCTGGTGCTGCACCTTGTCGAGGTAGCCCTCGTACGTGCGGATGCGGCCCGCCTTCGACGGGTAGCCGACCTTGTAGATGCGGTCGATGCGGCCGGGCCGCAGCAGCGCCTCGTCGAGGGCCTGGGGCATGTTCGTGGCCATCATCACGAGGATGCGGTACTTGGGCGGCGGCTTCGGCCGCATGCCGAGCGCGCGCCGCGCGTACCGGTTCAGGAGGCCGCGCGGCTTCTTGAGCCCCGACAGCTCGGTGAGCAGCGCCTGCAGCGTGCCCATGCCGCCGCCGCCACCACCGCCGCCCATGCCCATCATGAAGCGCTCGCGCCGGGTGCCTCCGCGGCTCGTGGTGTCGACGGCATGCCGGCGCGGCAGCACCAGGTTCACCGACTCGTTCGGACAGGTACGACAAGCCGTGGCACGACGGCGTCGGGGTCGAACGGTCCCGGCGTCGCCATCGGGCCGCCCATCGGGCCGGGCTGGAGCTGACCGCGGTTGCCGAGGGAGTCGGCCTCGTCGAAGAAGACGATGACGCCGCCGTAGCGGAGCGCCAGCTGGCGCAGCTTGCGGAACAGGCTCTTGACCTTGAGGATCGCCGACGCCCATGAACATGTTGATGAACGCGCCGGGGTCGACGAACACGTAGGGCTTGCCGGTCTCGCCGGCCACCGCCTCGGCCATGAGCGTCTTGCCCGTGCCGGGCGGCCCCCACAGCAGGATGCCGCCCGGGACGTAGCCGCCCTTGTCCTCGATCTGCCTCGGGTGCCTCGAGGAAGACCATGTTCTCCTTGACCCGGGCCAGGACGTTGTCCTGTCCCCACACGTCGGTGAACCGCGTCTTGATGTCGTCCGGGTAGTAGACGTCGACGCCGCCCCGGGACAGGAACCAGAAGATCGCGACGAACTGGAAGATGACGAAGAACGCCGCGAACGCGAGCTGGAAGACGAACGGCAGCGCGTCGACGATCCGCCGCGGCAGCTCGAAGATGGCGAGGACGGGCGACGTGTCGAAGATCGTGCCGAGGACGATCGCCAACACGACCAGGAAGACGACGAGCTTCACCGCCCTCGCCAGCCGGTAGCGGGTCCAGTCGCTCATCCGGTCCGAGCGGCTGGTTGAACCCGCCGAAGACCTTCTGCGTCCAGAACTGGTGGTACGCGGCCCAGTGCTCGCTGACCAGGTAGTGCGTCTGCCGGAGCAGCTCGATGCCGCCGAGCAGGAAGAGCCACCACTTCGCCTCTGCCTCGTCGTGGACGGCGTCGGCGAACGGCAGCAGCGGGTTGTCCGCCATCGAGCCCCAGACGAAGAACCAGTACAACGCCGTGAGCAGGAGCAGGAACTTCACGCGGTCCCACAGCGCGAGCGGCTTCCTCGTGGGGCGCTCGTCGTCGCGCGGACGGCTGGTGAACTGCGGACCCGAGGTGACGGTCTCTGTCGGGGTCATGTCATCGTTCCTTCACGGTCCACGAATCGACGATGCTGTTGATCGTGTCCTTCTTTCCTTCGTAGCACGACGAGCGGCAACTGACGGCCAGGAAGTGGACCTCTTTGGTCCCGGCGTCGACGATCGACACCTGGTCGACGGTGACGGCCTCCTTGTCCGTTGGAAGTGTGAACTCGAACGTGAAGCGCAACCCGTGGAAACCTCCCGTCGCGGGTGAACTCGTCGAGCCGCAGTGGTACGAGCTCGCCGCCGGTCTGGGCGAGGTCGTCGACGGGCACGAAGTAGTTGCGCATCGCCATCAGCGAGAACGAGTCGCGCTCGTCCGGATCGAGCGTGCGCACCTCGGCGATGCCGAACGGCTGGTTCGTCGCCAGCTCGTTGAAGTGCTTCAGCGAAGGCTTCGAGCTGGCGTCGAAGGCGACCGTCCAGCTGTCGGCCCGCGCGGCCTTCGCCTTCGTGGGCGAGAGGTGTCGGGACTCGATGAACGCGTTCTCGTCGTAGACGCGCCAGGCATCGGGAACCTTGAAGTACGTGCCCGAGCCGTCGCTTCCGTTCTTGACGTACTGGTAGCCGGAACCGGAGCAGGCCGCGAGTGCGAACGCAGCTGCGCAGAGCAGGATGAGCACCCCGCCGCGCTTCGCCGTGCATCCCGCCACCCTGGGAGCGGCCATACGACCCGTCAGTATCGTCCGGATCGCCGTCCGAAGGAATTTCGTTCCCCCGCCTCGCCGCCTGACCAGGGATACGGCGGGGAATCCGGCCCGGGCCGGATTGTCGCCCGGCGCGAAGCGGCCCGCCCTCTGGGCGGACCTGCACGCCGGGCGCACGAGTGGGCCGGGCTGGATTCGAACCAGCGTAGCTTTCGCAGCAGTTTTACAGACTGCCCCCTTTGGCCACTCGGGTACCGACCCGGGGCGCGTACGATACCAGCCGCGCGAAACCGTTCCCGGGGGTCACATGCCGACGTTCGACGTCGTTTCCGAGGTCGACCACCAAGAGGTCCGCAACGCCGTGGACCAGGCCAGCCGCGAGATAGCGAACCGCTACGACTTCAAGGACACCAACAGCTCCATCGACCTCGGTGACACGTCGATCGAGTTGCACACGGCGAGCGAGGATCGCCTCCGCGCGCTCACGCAGGTGCTCGAAGAGAAGCTCGTGCGCCGCAAGGTGTCGTTGAAGGCGCTCTCGTACGGCAAGGTCGAGGACGCCGCCAAGGGAACCGTCCGCCAGACCGCGACCCTCAACGTCGGGATCTCCGACGTGAAGGCCCGCGAGATCGGCAAGTTCATCAAGGGCCTCGGCCTCAAGGGCGTCTCCCACCAGGTCCAGGGTCAGCAGCTCCGCGTGAGCGGCAAGAAGAAGGACGACCTCCAAACCGCGATCGCGAAGCTCCGCGAAACCGACTTCGGCATCCCCCTCCAGTTCACGAACTTCCGCGACTGATTCGCGAGGAGAAGGGGTGCCAACGCCGACCGCAGCCACGCCGTAAGAGCGTCAGTGCAGAAGTGCGGACGGTGAGGCGCGCGCGCAAGCAGTCCGTTTTCCGGCGCCGCAGGTCGAGTGAGCGGTCGCCGGCGCAGCGGGCGATGCGTCCGGGCAGTCCGGCCCGCCCGGCCGAGACCGAGGTCGGAGACCCGAGCCGAGCGAAGCGAGGCGAGCACGCGGTGTCGGCGGCTTTGCCGACCGTCACCGCAGAGCCGGAGCTTGCGACGGCGACAGAGAGCGAATCGGCCGGATCAGCGGTGCCGGCCCGGACGCATCAGTCCGGTGCGACGGCGGCCGCGGTCACGCCTCCGCGCGGAACGGCCGGCTCTGGGGTGGGCAGAGCCGGCCGTCCGCGGTGCGGGTGGGACGTTGAGATCAGGCGGGGGTGCGGTCCAAGCTGCGGAGGCGGGCGATGCGCTCCTCCGTGGGCGGGTGGGTCGAGAACAGGTTGGCGAAGTTGACCTTGCGCCCGGTGAGCGGGTTGATGATGTACGCGGTTGCCTCGGCCGGGTTCACGTCCATCGGTGTCCGCTTGGCGGCCGCCTCGATCTTCTGCAGCGCGCGCGCCAGCGGCTCGCCGTCACCGATCAGATGCGCGCCGGACTCGTCGGCCTGGTACTCGCGGGAGCGGGACAGCGCCGCTTGGAGCAGACCCGCCGCCAGCGGAGCCAGGATGGCCAGCGCCAGCAAGCCGATGATGTTGCCGCCGCCCTCGTCGTCGCCGCCGCCGAAGATCGCGCTGAACATCGCGATCCGGGCGACGAACGTGATCATCAAGGCGACCGCGGCCGCGACCGACCCGATGAGGATGTCGCGGTTGCGGACGTGCGACATCTCGTGGGCGAGCACACCACGCAGCTCGTCGTCGTCGAGCACCTCGAGGATCCCCTGCGTGACGGCGACGACGGCGTGCTTCGGACCGCGGCCGGTGGCGAACGCGTTGGGCTGCGGCTCGGGCGAGACGTACAGCCGGGGCGTCGGCATGTCGTTGCGCCGGGCCAGCTCTTCGACGATCTCGTAGAGGCGGGGAGCCTCTTCGCGGGAGACGGGCTTGGCCCGAGCCGCGGCGACGGCGATCTTGTCGCTGAACCAGAACGTACCTCCCACGAACGCCAGGGCGAGCACCGCGCCGATGATGAGGCCGCCGGTGCCGAAGATGGCGCCGATGCCGATGAACAGGGCACCCAGGAAGGCAAGGAGCACGAACGTCTTGAAGGTATTGATGAACGTGCCTCGCATCTCACATCACCTCTTGTCCATGCAACGCCCGGACCGGGTCGGGCGTTCCCCCGCATCGTAAGGGCTTCGTGAGCCTTCCCGGTCGCGGCTATTGCCAGACGATCAGCAGCACGAGACCGGCCGTCACGACCAGCGCCGACGCCAGCCGGGCCCGGCCCAGCCGCTCGTGGAGGAACAGCCACCCCGCCCCCGCCCCCAGGATCACGGAGGACTCGCGCAGGGCGGCGACGTAGCCGACGGGCGCGAGCCGGGCCCCGGCCAGGACCATCGAGTAGGCGAGGGTCGAGCACACGCCGCCGACGAGGAACCGGGGCCACTCCCGTTCGATGGCGGGGCCGATGCGCCCGGCCCGTCCCGAGGCGACGATCGCGGCGCTGAGCACCAGGCCGGCGCCGAGCACGATCGCGATCCCGTAGCCGAGCCCGCTGGACCGGCGGGCGCCGGCGGCGTCGAGGGTCGTGTACGTCCCGATCGTGGCGGCGGTGAGACCGGCCCACAGCAGCGCGACCCGTGACACGCCCGGTCGGACCAACGAGGCGAGCCCGCCGACGACGATGGCGATGGCGAGCCAGGCCAGGCCCGAGAGCGAGTCGGCGAGGAACAGCACCCCGCCGACGGCGGCGAACAGCGCTCCCCCGCCCCGGGCGAGCGGATAGGCGAACGAGAAGTCGCCGTGCCGGTAGGCGCGGGTGAGGGCGACGACGTACACGACGTGCACGACGCTCGACGCGGCGAGGAACGGGAGCGTGTCGGCGCCCGGCCGGTCGATCACGAGGAACACCGGCAGGAAGAGGATCCCGCCCGTCACGTACAGGCCCCACGCCGCGATCAGCCGGTCGTTGCTGGTCTTGACGAGCAGGTTCCACGCGGCGTGCAGCACCGCCGAGCCGAGCGCGAGGAACGTCGCCGCGACCACACGACATTCTTTCTGGTCGCCGTCGCAAGCTCCGGCTCCTGCGGCGCGGTCGGCGAAGCCGCCGCTGCCGCGGGTTTCAGTCGTAGTAGCCGGAGTGGAAGTAGATGCAGGGGATGCCTTCGGCCCGGAACATCTCGACGTTGCGGCGGTCGTCCTCGATCGCGAGCTTCAGGTCGAAGCCGTAGCGTCGGAAGTCCTCGACCGAGAGCCGCTTGAAGTCACGCGAGACCTCGAAGTCGCCCCACGGCCGCATCACGAGCACGTCCCAGCGGATCTTGTACCGGTGGAGCCACGCCTCGGTCAGGAGGTGCACGCGCTCCGGTCGCGCCGTGAGCAGGACGATCGCCAGCGACGGGTCGAGCAGGTCGAGCAGCACCTTGACCTCCTCGATGACGGGATCGTCACCGCAGGCGTCGAAGAAGGCCCGCCAGTCCCGGCGGGGCGCCTCGAGGTAGTGCTGGCGGCTGGCGGCGTCGGAGAGCACGCCGTCGAGGTCGACGACCACGGCCGGGTCCGGGCGGGACCGGTCCGTCGCGCCATGTCCAGTGCTCGGGATAGGGACGGCTCACTCCTCGTCGCCGGCGCCCTGGTTCGACAGGTAGCGGTCCTTGATGCCCTCGACCACGCTCGGATCGGCGAGCGTGGTGGTGTCGCCGAGCTGCTCGTCCTCGGCGACGTTGCGCAGGAGCCGCCGCATGATCTTGCCCGAGCGGGTCTTCGGCAGCTCCTCGGTGAACAGCACGGTCTTGGGCTTGGCGATCGGCCCGATCGTGCCGGCCACGTGCTCACGCAGCTGGGCGGCGAGCTCGTCGCTCGGCTCGTTGCCGGCGCGCAGGATCACGAACGCGCTGATCGACTGGCCGGTGGTCGCGTCGGTGCGGCCGATCACGGCCGCTTCGGCGACCTCGGGGTTCCCGACCAGCGCGTGCTCGACCTCGGCCGTCGAGATGTTGTGCCCGCTGACGAGCATGACGTCGTCGACGCGGCCGAGCAGCCAGTAGTAGCCCTCCTCGTCGCGCTTGGCGCCGTCGCCGGCGAAGTACTTCCCGTCGAACCGGCTCCAGTACGTGTCGCGGTACCGCTCGGGGTCGCCCCAGATGCCGCGCAGCATCGCCGGCCACGGCCGCGTGCAGCACGAGGTAGCCGCCGCCGGGGATCGGCACCGGGTTGCCCTGGTCGTCGACGACGTCGGCGCCGACGCCCGGAAGCGGGAACGTCGCGCTCCCGGGCTTGAGCGTCGTTGCGCCCGGCAACGGGCTGATGAGGATCGCGCCCGTCTCCGTCTGCCACCAGGTGTCGACGACCGGGCACCGGCCGCCGCCGATGTGCTGCCAGTACCAGACCCACGCCTCCGGGTTGATGGGCTCGCCCACCGTGCCGAGCAGGCGAAGCGACGACATGTCGTGCTTGTCGGGATACTCGGTGCCCCACTTCATGAAGCTGCGGATGGCGGTGGGCGCGGTGTAGAGGATCGTCACGCCGTACCGCTCGACGATCGACCACAACCGGTCCTTGTCGGGGAAGTCGGGCGTGCCCTCGTACATGACGCTGGTCGTGCGGTTGGCGAGGGGCCCGTAGACGATGTACGAGTGCCCGGTCACCCAGCCGACGTCGGCCGCGCACCAGTACACGTCGGTGTCGGGCTTGATGTCGAAGACGTTCTGGTGGGTCCACGCGACCTGCGTCAGGTAGCCGCCGGTCGTGTGCATGATCCCCTTGGGCTTGGCGGTCGTGCCGCTCGTATAGAGGAGATAGAGAAGGTCCTCGGAGTCCATCGGCTCCGCGGGGCACTCGGCGGCCTGACCGGGGACGAGGTCGTCCCACCACACGTCACGCCCGTCCTCCATCGGGACGTCCTGCCCGGTCCGTCGCACGACGAGGCACCGTTCGATCGACGGCGTCTCGGCCATCGCGTTGTCGGCGCTCTCCTTGAGGGGGACGACCTGGCCGCGCCGCCAGGCGCCGTCGGCCGTGATGAGCAGCCGGGCCTCGGCGTCGTTGATGCGGTCACGCAGCGCCTCGGCCGAGAATCCTCCGAACACGACCGAGTGCGGAGCGCCGATGCGCGCGCACGCCAGCATCGCGATCGGCAGCTCGGGGACCATGCCCAGGTAGATGTTGACCCGGTCGCCCTTCCGAATGCCGAGCGACGTGAGCGCGTTCGCGGTCCGCTGCACCTCCTCGAGCAGCTGCGCGTACGTGATCGTGCGCGTGTCGCCGGGCTCGCCTTCCCAGTGGTACGCGACCTGGTCGCCGTGGCCGGCGGCGACGTGCCGGTCGAGGCAGTTGAAGCTGACGTTGAGCTGCCCGCCGACGAACCACTTGGCGAACGGCAGGTCCCACTCGAGGATCGTGTGCCACTCCTCGGTCCAGTCGATGAGGTCGGCGGCCTGGCGGGCCCAGAAGCCCTCGAAGTCCCGCTCCGCTTCGTCGTAGATCTCGGCGTCGGTGATGAGGGCCGTCTTCTTGAACTCGGGCGGCGGCGGAAACGTCCGGCCCTCTGCGAGCAGCGCTTCGATGGTGGCTTCCGGCATTGCTCCCCCTTCGTGCCGACTGCCCGGGTCAGGCTATCTGCGACCCGGGTCACGTCTCCTCGCCCGAAACCCCGACAGGGGGTTGTCGCCGCGGCCCGCCACCCTGTCCCTGCGAACAGGAGATCAGAGACAGGAGGATCGAGATGGGTGCACCCGTGGTGTGGTTCGAGGTCGCCGGGCGCGACTTCGACTCCCTTTCGAAGTTCTACAGCGAGCTCTTCCATTGGAAGGTCAACGCCGACAACCCGACCGGCTACGGCATGGTCGACACCGACGCCGGCGGCGGGATCCAGGGCGGGATCTTCTCCGGCGCCGACACCGAGTACGTGTCGTTCTACGTGCAGGTGCCCGACCTCGAGTCACGGCTGCGACAGGCCGAGAAGCTCGGGGCGAAGGTGGTGCAGCCGCCGACTCCCACGGCCCCCGACGGCCCGACCATCGCGATGGTCCAGGACCCCGAGGGTCACCGCATCGGCATCCTCCAGGAGCCGAGCTGATCCGACGCCGGCGCGCGGTGCTCCCCCGGCCGCGCGCCGGCACGCCGCCTAACCGCCCGACCGCAGGCCCTTCGCGAACACGAACACGTGGTGGGCGCCGAGGCCGGACGGGTCGGTGAGGGCGGCGGCCTCGGTCACCCGGCTGCGTGCCGCCAGCGCCTCGAGGTCGCCGACGGCGGCGCGTTCGCGCCACAGGCCTCGAGCATCGTCGACGAGCTCGTCGATGCCGAGGGCGGCGAGCCACTCCGCCTGGGTCGTGTGCTCCACGAGCCGGAACCCGGCGCGGGCGGCGTGGGCTACGAGATGCTCGGCCGGCACGGTGGACGTGATGTCCTGCGCGCCGGGGGTGGCCAACGGTGTCTCGCCGCGCTGGTGGCTGCGATAGGTGCGCAGCCACTCGTCTTGGCGACGCGCGGCAAGAGACGTGGCGTCGTCGGCGTAGTCGATGACGACGAGGAATCCGCGCCGTAAGACGTGCGCGCACTCGTCGAGCCAGTCGACGCTGGCGGTCGGGACCGGGAGGCGCGCGCCGACGGGAATCGTGGCGCCGGCGGCCACGTCGTCGGCGGCGGCGGCGACCTCGGGCGACGCGGGGACGGCGACCTCGGCGAATCCGCCGGGCGCGAGCCCGACCCGCACCTCCGTCCACCCGGCACGCGCCCGCTCGACCAGCCGGAACGGAAGGTTGTCGAGCAGCTCGTTCGCGATCACGACGCCCGCCGGGAGCTCGAGCGCAGGAAAGTCCGGCAGCGACGCCGCGATCGGACCGACGTCCTCGACCGGCCGGGGCGCCTCGTCCGGGTCGTCGCGCACTGCGGGTCCGAAGGCGCGGTCGGCGGGCTCGAGCGTCAGCAGCTCGCGCTGCGCGACCCGCAGCGCGGCCGAGCGCTCGACGAGCACGTACCGCAACGCGCGCGAGCACTCCGGCTCGGCGCGGAGCACGTCGGCCGCCAGCCGCCCGCGCCCGGCGCCGGCGTCGACGACCACGAACGGGTCGGGGCGGGCGAGATCCGTCCACGCGCGGTCGAGGTACCGGGCCACCAGAGCGCCGAACAGCACGCCGACCTCGGGGCTCGTGACGAAATCGCGTCCGGCACGCCCGGCGCCGCCGCCCCGGGCGTAGAACCCGCCGTCCTCGTCGTACAGGGCGGCATCGACGAAGCGGTCGAAGGGGATCGGCCCCTCGCGCCGGATGCGCTCCGCGATCCGCTCGGCGAGATCGTCCGTTCTCGGCATGGAAAGGCACGCTAGCGAGCGGTCCTCCGAGAGCGTCAGCCCGGGAACGCGACCTCGCCGATGCGGGCGAACAGCTGGGGATAGACGCCGATCACGACGACGACGGCAGCCGAGAGGCCGAGTGCGATGCCGAGCGCCGGCGGCGTGCTCGCGGGGATGGTCTCGACGCCGGACTCGGACGGATCACGGAACCACATTCGCCGCGCGACCCCGGCGTAATAGAAGAGCGCGATCACCGAGTTCACGGCGGCGATCACGCCGAGCGTGTACGCAGACGCGAGTCCCGGCGTCGAAGATGGCTCGGAACATCACGAACTTGGCGAACCAGCCCGCCAGCGGCGGGATCCCGGCCAGCGCGAACAGGAACGCCGACATCAGCAGCGCCAGCACCGGCGCCGTCTGCCCCAGCCCCGAGTACGAGCTGATCTCGCCCGAGCGGGTCCGGCGGGCGACCGCGATCACGACCGCGAACGCGCCCAGGTTCATCGCGCCGTAGATCAACAGGTAGATCACGACGGCCTCGAACGCCGAGCGCCCCGCGTTGCCGTCGGCCGCCACCGCCAGTGGGGCGAGGATGAACCCTCCCTGCGCGATGGACGAGTAGGCGAGCATCCGGACGATGTTCGTCTGGCGCAGCGCGGTCAGGTTCCCGAGCGTCATCGACGCCGCCGCCAGCGCCCAGAGCACGGGCTGCCACGCCTCCTTCGTGCCGAAGAAGCCGAAGTAGATGAGGCTCAGGATGGCGACGAACCCGCCCGCCTTCGACGCCACCGACAGGAACGCGGTCACGGGCGTCGGCGCGCCCTCGTACGTGTCGGGCGCCCAGAAGTGGAACGGCACCGCGCTCGATCTTGAACGCGAACCCGACGAGGGTGAGGAAGATCGCCACGGCGAACAACGGCGGCAGGTCGGGTCGGGCGGCGTACTGCCCGATCTTGCTGAGCAACGTCGAGCCGGACAGCCCGAAGATGAACGACATGCCGTACAGCATCACGGCCGACGACAGCACGCCGAAGAGGTAGTACTTGATCGCCGCCTCGTTCGACTTCGTGTCGTGCTTCCGCCAGCCCGCCAGCACATAGGTGGGCACGGAGATCAGCTCGAGCGCCACGAAGATCGTGATGAGATCGCGGGCCGATGCCATGACGACCATGCCGAGCACCGAGCTGAGCAGCAGGAAGTAGTACTCGCCCTGGTAGTAGTCGCCCTCGCCGATGTAGTCGACCGACACGAGCAGCGTGATGTACGCCACGAGGAGGAAGAAGCCCTTCAGCGCCAGGGCGTAGTCGTCGACCACGTACGCCCCGCCGAACATCGTGCGGGTCGTCCCGTCGGCCGCCAGCGTCAGGATCGGCACCAGCGCGGCGAGCACACCGATCGTGGCGAGCCGCGACGTCTGGAACCGCTCGCGCTCGCCGAAGAAGAAGTCGGCGACGAGCACGATGACGATCGTCGCCGTGAGGATCAGCTCGGGCGCGAGCGCGTGGTAGTCGAAGACGGGGTTCACGAAGTGCTCATCCGATGGCTCTCGCCATGCCGTGCGCGAGATTCGTGACCGCACCGTCGGTGACACGGAAGATGAGGTTCGGGTAGATGCCGAGCACGACGATCCCGATGAGCAGCGGCGTCCACGCGAGCCACTCGGGCCAGTGCACGTCGTGCACGTGCGCGTGCTCGAACTCGGCCTTCACCTTGCCGAAGGCCACCCGCTGGAACATCCAGAGGAGGTACCCGGCGGCGAGAACGGTGCCGACGGCCCCGACGACCATGTAGACGCGGAACGTGAGGTCGGAGATCCCGGCCGCCGGGTTGTAAGCCGAGAGGAGGGCGGGGAACTCGCCCCAGAACCCGGCCAGACCGGGCAAGCCGAGCGACGCCATCGCGCAGAACCCGAGTATCCACCCCAGCCTCGGGGCCTGGACCAGCAGCCCGCCGAGGCGGCTGATCTCGCGCGTGTCGTAGCGCTCCTGCACCGACCCGGCGATGAAGAACAGCATCCCGGTGATGAGCCCGTGGGCGACCATCCCGAAGATGGCGGCGTTGATGCCGAAGTTCGTCAGCGTGGCGATCCCGAGCATGACGAACCCCATGTGCGCCACCGACGAGAACGCGATGAGCCGTTTCATGTCTCGTTGCGCGAGGCAGCACAAGGCGCCGTAGATGATCCCGATCACGGCGAGGAGCCCTATCCACGGCGCCCAGTCGTGCGCGGCCTGAGGCAGGATCGGCAGCGCGATCCGGATGAACCCGTACGCGCCCAGCTTCAGGAGGACCGCGGCCAGCAGCACCGAGCCCACGGTCGGTGCCTCCGTGTGGGCGTCGGGCAGCCACGTATGGAACGGGAACATCGGCACCTTGATCGCGAACCCGAGGAACATCCCCACGAAGATCAGGTTCTGCGTGCTCGCGACGATCCCGCCGCCTCCCTGCGCCGCCAGCCGCGGGATGTCGAAGGTCTGCGGATCGGAGAGGAAGAACAGGGCCAGGAAGCTCAGCAGCATGAGCGCCGACCCGAACAGCGTGAACAGGAAGAACTTGATGGACGCGTACTCGCGGTTCGGTCCGCCCCAGACGCCGATCATGAAGAACATCGGCAGCAGGACGAGCTCGAAGAAGATGAAGAACAGGATGAGGTCCTGGGCGCAGAACGTGCCGTTCATCCCCGTCTCGAGCAGCAGGATCAGCGCGAGGAACGCCTTCGGTGTGCGCGGGTCGGGGAAGTGGTCCCACGAGTAGATGACGCACATCACCGTGATGAGCATCGTCATCAACAGCAACGGCAGCGAGATGCCGTCGACACCCATGTGGTACCGGCTGTTGATGACGTCGATCCACGACTTGTTCACGTCGAACTGCAGGGCGCCGGTCCGGTCGTAGTCGAACCGGGCGAGCATCGCGATCCCGACGGCAAGCGTCGCGAGCGTGGTCGCCAGTGTGGTCACCTTGAGAGCCCGCTCCTGCGCCTTCGGGATGGCGAGCACGACCACCATCCCCGCGGCCGGGAGGAAGACCGCCAGGGTCACTCCCCACGAGTCGAACCAGTCCACGTTCCTCTCCTGCTGGTAGGCGTCTAGTAGACGAGCCAGATCGCGAGGCTGAGAGCCCCGACGGCGGCGAAGAGCGTGAGCGCGTAGCGCTGCACGCGTCCCGACTGGACGTAGCGGAGCAGACCACCGGTCTCGCCGGTCGTCTCCGCCAGGCCGTTCACGGCGCCGTCGACCACCTTCTGGTCGATGACGTCATACGTCTCGCGGGCCGCGATCGCCGTGCCGCGGCCGATGGCGTTGACCACCCCGTCGATGACGTGCTGGTTGACCCAGTAGCTGGCGCGGGCGACGGGGCCCTTGATCCCGCCCACGATCACGTTCTCGTACAGGTCGTCGAGGTAGTACTTGTTCTCGAGGAACCGGTAGCCGGCCCGGGCGAGCGCGTTCCGCTGCGTGAAGTTCCGGAACGGCCCCAGCTCCTCCCGTTGGAACCACAGGTAGGCGGCGATCCCGATCCCGACGACGGCGATCGTCACCGAGATGACCGCCTTGACGGTGTCGAAATCGGGATGCTGCAGCGCCGGGAGCGAGACGCCGGCTTCGAACCAGTCGCGGAACTTCTCGATGCCGAGGGGCTGGGCGTTCAAGAACCCGGCGCCGACGGACGCGGCGGCCAGCACGATGAGAGGAACGGTGAGCGTCGGCGGCGACTCGTGCGGCTCGCCATGCCCGCGGAACTCGCCGAAGAACGTCAGGTACACGCAGCGGGTCATGTAGGCCGCGGTCAGGAACGCTCCGATCAGGCCGACGTACAGGAAGGCGTCGTAGCCGGTCTGCCCGGCGGTGACGAGGATCTCGTCCTTCGACCAGAACCCGGCGAGCGGGAAGATGCCCGCCAGCGCGAGCGAGCCGATGACGAACGTCGTGAACGTGATCGGCATGTACTTGCGCAGGCCGCCCATGTCGCCCTTCATGTCGAAGCTGTGATGCGACCCGGACTCGCTGACCGACCCCGCCCCGAGGAAGAGGAGTGACTTGAAGAACGCGTGCGTGAACAGGTGGAAGATCGCCGCCACCCAGGCCCCGACGCCGAGCGCCATCACCATGTAGCCCAGCTGGCTGATGGTCGAGTACGCGAGCACCTTCTTGATGTCGCGTTGCACGAACGCGAGCACCGCCCCGATGATGATCGTGACCCCGCCGACGAGCGCCATCGCGTTCAAGCCGCCGTCGCCGATCGAGAAGCCACGGAAGAAGACGGGGTACAGGCGGGCGCCGAGGTAGACGCCTGCGACCACCATCGTGGCCGCGTGGATGAGCGCCGAGACGGGCGTCGGGCCCGCCATGGCGTCGGGCAGCCACGTGTGCAACGGGAACTGGCCGCTCTTGCCGATGATCCCGATGAGGAGGCACGCCGCGCTCACGACGAGCAGCGTGTGGCCGATGCCGCCGTCGAGCGCCTTGGCATTGATCACCGCGATGTTGAACGTGCCCGCGGCGAAGAACAGGACGATGACGCCGATCATGAGACCGACGTCGCCGGTGCGCGTCGTCAGGAACGCCTTGACGGCGGCGTCCGAGTTGGGCTTCTCCTCCCACCAGTGGCCGATGAGCACGAAAGAGCACACGCCGACGAGCTCCCAGGCGACGAGCAGCATGAGCGTGTTGTCGGCCACGACCAGGAGCAGCATCGACGCCGTGAACAGGTTGAGGAGCGCGAAGTAGTGCGTGTACCGGCGGTCACCGTGCATGTACCTCGTCGAGTACACGTGCACGAGGAACGACACGAGGGTGACCATGAACAGCATCATCACGGCGAGGCCGTCGATATGGATGCCCGACGCCGAACTTCACGTTCGCGTTCTGCCACCACGTGAAACTTGATCGACACCGCGGTGACGCCGCTCTCCTGCGTCGGGAGGAGTGCGCGCCCGAACCCGCCGACCGCCTCCTTGCCCGGGTGGTCGTCGACGCGCTGGATCCACTGGACGGCGGCGATGCACGACAGCACGAACGACGCGCCGACGGTGCCGACGGCGAGCTCGGCGCCCTTGCGCGGCAGCCGCTTCCCGAACAACAGCACCACGACGAAGCCGAGCGCCGGTAGCAGGGGGATGATCCAGGCGTTGCGCAGCACGGCGGGTCAGCCCTTCAGCTGGTCGACGCGATCGAGGTCCGGACTGCGCATGTTGCGGTAGATCAGGAGCACGATCGCGAGGCCGACACCCACCTCGGCGGCGGCGATCGTGATGACGAAGAGGGCGAACACCTGCCCCGAGATGTTGCGGGTGAACGCGGCGAAGGCGACGAGGTTGATGTTGACGGCGTTGAGCATCAGCTCGACCGAGAGCAGGACAAGGACGCCGTTCCGACGCGCGAGGACGCCGTACACGCCGCAGCAGAACAGGAACGCGCTGAGGATGAGGTACTGGTTCAGCGCCATGGTCAGTCCCTCCGGGCGATGACCACCGCCCCGACCAGTGCGGCGAGCAGCAGCATCGACACGACTTCGAACGGGACCACGAAGCTGCGGAAGATCGAGTCGGCGACCGGACCGGTCCGGCTCGCCCGCAGCAGCTCGTCGGAGAGCTTGATGTTGTCGTGCCCGAAGGCGTTCACCAGGAGGGCGATGAGCACGCCGAGGAGGAAGACGGAGACGATCGCGGCCGGCCAGCGCTGATCGTTGTCGAAGTCGCCGGCGCTCATCGGCGCGCGCGTCAGCATGATGCCGAAGAGGAACAGGACTGCGATGGCGCCGATGTAGATGAAGAACTGGGTGATGCCGACGAACTCGGCGAGGAGGACGACGTACTGCGCGGCCGCGCCGACGAGCACGACGATGAGGAAGAGCGCCGCGTGCACGATGTTCCGCGAGCGGACGACGCCGATCGCGCCGGCGCCCATCGCGATCGCGAGGACCCAGAAGGCGACGTTCTGCGCGGTCATGCGGGCGTCCTGCTCGCTACTTCTTGCCCTCGGCGCCGACTTCGAGCGGCTCCGGCTCGGGGACGGTCTCCATCCACTCGCCGAGCTTCTCCTTGTCGTGCAGGAGCTCGGCGATGTTGGCCTCGGAGTACTCGTACTCGGGGCTCCAGAACAGGGCGTCGAACGGACAGACCTCGACGCAGATCCCGCAGTACATGCAGAGCGCGTAGTCGATGTCGAAGCGGTCGAGGAGGCTGACAGTCCGCTCGCGGCCGCCCTCACGCCGCGGCGGCCGCTTCTCCTTGTGCCCTTCGATGTAGATGCACCAGTCGGGGCACTGCCTCGCGCACAGCATGCAGACCGTGCAGTTCTCTTCCTTCAACGCGATGACGCCCCGCGCCCGCGGGGGCGGGTCCTCCCGCTCGTGCGGGTACTGCACGGTGACGGCGCCCTTGAGCATCGTCTTGAACGTGACGCCGAGACCTCCGATGAGCCCCGGAGCCTTGGGTTTCTTCGGGAGCTTGGGCATCTAGAACGCCACCTTCAGACGCACCGGTGATGAGGATGTTCGCGAGGCCGATCGGGATCAGGAACTTCCACGCCACGGCTTGGAGCTGATCCTCGCGCAGGCGCGGGTAGGTGAACCGAACCCAGAACATCAGGAACGCCACGAGCATGACCTTGGTGAGCAGGACGATGGGCCCGAGCACGTTCGACCATCCCGGGTCGGTGACGTGCGGGATCGCCCAGCCGCCGAGGAACAGCGTGGCGGCGAGACCGGCGAAGGCGAAGGCGGTGCCGAACTCGCCGATGAAGAAGAAGAGGAACCGGAAGCCGGTGTACTCGACCATGTAGCCGGCGACGAGCTCGCTCTCGGCCACCGGCATGTCGAACGGCGTCTGGGTGAGCTCGGCCTGGGCGGCGACGAGGAAGAGCACGAAGCCGATGATCTGGGCGAAGACGAACGGGTTGCCGATGCCGTCCCACCCGAAGATCGAGCCGTTCTGCTGCGCCTCGACGATGCCCTGCAGGCTCATCGTGCCCGCCATCACGACGACGCCGACGACCGCGAGCAACAGCGGCAGCTCGTACGCGATGAGCTGAGCGGCGGCGCGCAGGGCGCCGAGCAACGCGAACTTGTTGGCGCTCGCCCACCCGGCCATCAGCACGCCGACGACCGCCAGGCTCGACACGGCCAGCGCGTAGAACACGCCGACGTCGAGGTTGCTGACGACGAGGTCGGGACCGGTCGGCAGCACCAGGAACACGAGGAACGTCGAGATCACGACGACGAGCGGCGCGGCGGCGAAGATGCGCCGGTCGGATTGGGCCGGCATCACGTCTTCCTTCTGGATGAACTTGATGCCGTCGCCGAAGAGCTGGAACCAGCCGTGGAACCCGCCCGGGTCCATCGGACCGAGACGGCTCTGCATGTGCGCCATCATCTTCAGCAGGAAGACGTACCCGAGGATGATGGCGCCGAGCGGGATGATCGCGAGCACGACGATCGTCTTGATCGCCAGGATCGTCCCCCATCCGACGTCGAGCGCGAGCCCGCTCACCGGTCGATGTCCCCCAGGATGAAGTACAGGCTGCCGAGGATTGTGATCACGTCGGGCACGTACACACCGCGCAGCAACCACGGCAGGATCGACACGTTGCTGAACGACGCCGAGCGGATCTTCACACGGAACGGGCCCGTCGCGCCCTTCGAGATCACGTAGTACGCCATCTGGCCGAGTGGGTTCTCGGTCTCGACCCAGACCTCGCCTTCCGGGACCTTGATGATGCGCGGGACCTTCGCCATGATCGGCCCGCTCGGGATCCGGTCGAGCATCTGCACGACCATGCGCGCCGCCTCACGCGTCTCCTGGAGTCGAACCCAGTAGCGCGAGTACGAGTCGCCGTCGGGGTGCGTCCACACCTTGAAGTCGAGGTCGGGGTACACGAGGTACGGCTTGCCGTCGCGCCGCAGGTCCCAGTCGACGCCCGACGCCCGCAGGTTCGAGCCCGAGACGCCGTACCCGGCGCCGACCTCGGGCGGGATGATGCCGATCGAGCGGGTGCGACCCTGGAAGATCTCGTTCTCGGCGACCAGCTCCTCCAGCGTGTTGCACGCGTCGAACACGACCTTCATGGTGTTGCGGCACTCGTTGACCCAGCCCCACGGGAGGTCGTCCTTGAGCCCGCCGATGCGGTTGAAGTTGGGATGGAACCGACCGCCGGTCGCGGCCTCGATGAGGTTGAGCACGTGCTCGCGGTCGCGGAACCCGTAGAACGGCGGCGTGAGCGCACCGACCTGGAGGCCCATCTCGCCGAGGAAGAGCACGAAGGTCGCGATGCGCGACAGCTCGGTGAGGATGGTCCGGATGTACTGCGCGCGCGGCGGGGCCTCGATGCCCATGAGCAGCTCGGCGCCGTGCATGAACGGGACCTCGTTGGCGAAGCTCGACAGCCAGTCGATGCGGTTGATGAGCGTCGTGATCTGCGGGTACGTGCGGAACTCGGTGAGCTTCTCGTAGCCGCGGTGCATGTAGCCGATGACGGGGTCGGCCGAGACGACGCGTTCGCCGTCGAGGCGGACGACGAGCCGCAGCGTGCCGTGCGTGGCCGGGTGCTGCGGCCCGAGGTTGAGGATCATGTCGCCGGTGTCGAGCTCGACGTTCACCTGCGCGTCGGCCAGGTGACGCCACGCCTGCCGGTCGACGGCGAAGTCGACGCTCACGACGGCTCCTCCTGGTCCGCATCCGCGGCACTGGGCGGCGTCCGCACCATCACCCTCGGCCGCCGTCCGTGGCCTCTTCGCCGGGCATGGCCTCGACGTCGACGAGCCCGGGCCACGGCTTCACGATCCGGGCGAGCAGCGGGTAGTCCTTGCGCAGCGGGTGACCCTCGAACTCGGAGGGCAGATAGAGGTGCCGGAGGCTCGGGTGGCCGTCGAAGGCGACGCCGTACATCTCCCAGCACTCGCGCTCGTGCCAGTCCGCACCCGGGTACGTCGCCACCCACGACTCGGCGTGCGGGTCGCGCTCGTCGACGTCGGTCTTGAGCGTGACGCCCCAGTGGTGCTTCGTGGACTGGACGTGGGCGAACACCTGCATCCGGCCCGCCGAACCGCCGACGCCGAAGGTCATCTCGGTCGGCTGCACCGGCGACGACGTGTCACCGCCCGCCTCGTCGCCTTCGCGCGGCGCGGGCTGCCAGTCGATGCCGGAGATGAACGAGAGGTAGTCGCATTCGAGCTCGTGCTTGCTGACCTCGGCCGCCCGGCGCCAGGCGTCGGGCTTCACGCGCACGACGAGCATCCCGAACGCGTCGGCCGACTCGACGATCCCGTCACCGAGCTCGCGCTCGAGACGCGCCAGCAGCTCCTGCTCGACGTCGTCGAGCGGGCGTGATTCGCCTGCCGCCTGCTCGTCGGTCGGCGGCGCGTCCGCCTCGTCGGCGTCGGCGCGCGCCTGCTCGGCGGCCGCCGGCTCGTCGGTGCGGGCGAGCTGCTGCTCGACGCTCACCTCCTCGGCGGCGCCGCTCTGCTCGCGCTCGAGGTCGTCAGCCAACGACGATCGGCTCCCCGGTCCAGCGGGCCTTGAGCTCGTCGTTCCCGATGCCCTCCTGCTGGATGCGCTCCTGGAGCAGGACGATGCCCTGGAGCAACGCCTCGGGGCGCGGCGGGCAGCCCGGCACGTACACGTCGACGGGGATGATCTGGTCGACGCCCTTGGTGACCGAGTACGAGTCCCAGTACGGGCCGCCGCAGTTGGCGCACGCGCCCATCGAGATCACGTACTTGGGATCGGGCATCTGCTCGTAGAGCCGCTTGATGGCGGGCGCCATCTTGTCGGTGACGGTGCCCGAGATCACGACGAGGTCGGCCTGGCGGGGACTGGCCGGGAACGGGATGACGCCGAGGCGCATCATGTCGTAGCGGGGGCTGGCGAGCGCGGCGCCCATCTCGATCGCGCAGCAGGCGAGCCCCCACTGGAACATCCACAGCGAGTACTTGCGGCTGTAGTTGAGCAGCCACGTGAGCGGCTTGGGCACCTTGCCGCGTTCGACTAGGCCCACCGAAGCACCCCTTTGCGCCAGGCGTACACCAGGCCCAGCGCGAGGATCACGACGAAGACGACCATCTCGACCAGCGCGAACGCACCCAGGCCCTCGAGGCGGACCGCCCACGGGAAGATGAACACGGCCTCCACGTCGAACATCACGAAGAGGAGCGCGTAGACGTAGTAGCGGATGTTCGACTGGCCGAAGCCGGAGACGGGGTCCGAGCCGGCCTCGTAGGTGACGTATTTCTCGTCCTGCGGCCGGTTGGGACGGAGGAGCCGCCCGACGCCGAGCATGGCGCCGAACATCCCCGCCGCGGCCGCGGCGAGCACCGCGACCGCGAGATAGGTCTGGTAGTACGTCGTCACCGCGCGACCCCCAGGCCACGGAGTAGGACCCAAACGGACACTACACCGGCCCAATTCCGGCGCTACAAACGGCGCGAGCGGCGCAGAATCGCCGTGGTGCGGGGAATCGGCGGTCATGTGCGATCGTTCTCGCAGAGCGATGGTCCCCCGAGACGGCTTCGACGCCGACCAAGATGAGATCGCCGCGACGACCGAGCGACGCCCCCAGAGGTTTGGCCCGTGAGCATTCCTGCGACGCCCCGGAGCATGCAGCCGTCCGACCGACCGCGCACCGCGTTCGTGCTGTCCGGCGGCGGCAACCAGGCCGTCAGCCAGGTCGGCATGCTCCGGGCCCTGATCGAGCGGGAGATCGTGCCCGACGTGGTCATCGGCACCTCGGCGGGGGCGCTGAACGGGGCGGTGGTCGCGACCGACCCGACCGTCGCCGGCGTCGAGCACCTCGCCGACGTCTGGATGTCGATCCGCTCGGGCGAGGTGTTCCAGGGCGGCAAGCTCGCCCGGGCGTGGAACGTGCTGCGCCGCGACGATCACTTGTTCACGAACGAGGGCCTGCTCTCGATCCTCGACCGGGCCCACACGGCACCGACGTTCGCCGAGACCGAGGTTCCGCTGCGCGTCGTGGCGACCGACCTGAGCACCGGGGACGAGGTCGTGTTCGCGTCGGGTCCCCGTCGAGCCGGCGCTGCTCGCCAGCACGGCGCTGCCGGCGCTCTTCCCGCCCATCGAGCACGACGGGCGCCTGCTCGTCGACGGCGCGGTCACGAACACCGTGCCGCTGTGGCACGCCCTGTCCGGCCCCGTCGACCGGATCTACGTGTGCAACGTGTCGGGCGCCCTCATCGAGCGGAGGATGCGGTCCCCGCTCGACGTCGCGGTGCGGGCGTTCGCGATCTCCCGCAACCAGCGGTTCGACCTCGAGCTCCGGCACGCGCCGCCCGAGGTCGACGTGGTCGTGCTCCCGAGCCCGTCCGACCAGCGGGACCTGTTCGACTTCTCCGACTCGATGATGCTCATCGAGGAGGCCCACCACCTCGCCGCCCGCGCCCTCGACGAGCACGAGGTCGCGCGGGCTCGCCCCCGCGAGCGTGCCCGCCGCCGCTGGTTCCGCCGCCGCCCCGACGTCGCGTAGCCCGACAGCTAGCGCAGCATGAACGTGGCGTCCTTGGCGAGGTCGAGGAACGCGCCGGGGACGACGCCGATCACCAGGGTGAGCGCGGCGGTGACCGCGAGCGCGACGGCGGCGGGCGGGTCGACCCGCAGCGGTCGCCGTCGGGGCTCGGCTGCCTCGGCCGGCTCGTCGCCACCCGAGTACATGGTCACCACGACCCGCAGGTAGAAGAACGCGGCGACGACCGCAGCTACGACGCCCGCGATGGCCAGGTAGTACTCGCGGGCGTCGACCGCGGCTGCGAACACCTGGAGCTTGGCGACGAACCCTCCGGTGAACGGCACGCCGGCCTGGGCGAGCAGGAAGAACGCGAGCAACGCGGCGAGCGCGGGGCGCTCGGCCGCCAGCCCGCGGTACTCGGACAAGCGTGTGCCGGGCGTCGTGCGAGGAGCGGGCCACGATCGTGACCACGGCGAAGGCGCCGATCGTCATGAACGCGTAGACGAGCAGATAGAACAGCGCGGCTTGCAGGCCCCGGGCGGATGCTCCGCCGTCCGCGACCGCGGCGGCGGCGAACCCGATGAGGATGTAGCCGGCGTGCGCGATCGACGAGTAGGCGAGCATCCGCTTCACGTCGTTCTGCACGACCGCGGCAATGCTGCCGACGGCGAGCGACGCGATCGCCAGCGCCCCGATCGCCGGGCGCCAGTCGTTGCGGAACAGCGGGAATGACACCTGGAACACGCGCAGCAGGGCGGCGAACCCGGCGACCTTGGTGGCGGACGACATGAACGCGGTCACGGGTGTGGGGGCGCCCTGGTACACGTCGGGCGTCCACATGTGGAACGGCACCGCCGCCACCTTGAACCCGAGGCCGACCAGGAGCAGCGCGAGGCCGATGAGCAGCACACCCTCGTCGAGGAGCGTGTTGGCGGCGAGGAACCGGGAGATCCCGGTGAGGGAGGTCGTCCCGGTCGCGCCGTACACCAGCGCGACGCCGTACAGGAACACCGCCGACGAGAACGCGCCGAGCACGAAGTACTTGATCCCGGCTTCCTGCGACGCGAGGCGGCGCCGGTCGAACGCCGCCAGCACGTACAGCGGGATCGACAGGATCTCGAGCGCGAGGAACACGATGACGAGGTCGTTGGCGGTCGTCATCGCGAGCATGCCGGTGGCGGACAACAGGATCAGCGCGAGGTACTCGGGCCCCTCGAGGCGCTCGCGCTCGATGTAGCTCACGGAGAGCAGCAGCGCGAGCACGGTCGCGGCGACGACCACACCACCGAGGAAGACGCCGAACCCGTCGACGCGCAGCATGCCGGCGATCGTCGTGATCGCACCGTGGTCCTGGACCTCGCTCCACTGCCGGACGAGCAGGGCGGCGGCCGCCGTCACGCCGCTGAAGGCCAGGACGAGCGACGCCGGGTACACCCAGCGCCCGCGGCGCACGAGCGATCGCAGCAGGACGATCGCCACCGCGGCGCCGGCGAGCGCGATCTCGGGCGAGACGGCGAGCCAGTCGACCGACGGCGTCCGGATGTTCGGGACGTCGCGCGCCTGGGTGAGCAGCGAGGCGATCACCGGCCCGCCAGCTCCCGTGCATCCATTCGTTCGCAGTCGCGTCGCGTCCGATCCGCGGGTCGCGACGGCCGGCTCCTTGTAGTCGCTCCCCCGCTCCACCCCGCAGATCACGCGGCGGACGGAGGGCTCGACCCGGTCGATGACCGGCTTCGGGTAGATGCCGAGGAAGAGACTGAGCGCGAGGAGGGGCACCACGGCCGTGAGCTCGCGCACCTTGAGGTCCGACAGCGTGGCGTTCTCACCGCTGGGCACACCGGTGAACGCGCGCTGGTACGCCCACAGCAGGTACACGGCGGCCAGGATCACGCCCACGGCCGAGATCACCGCGTAGGGACGCTCCACGATGAACGTGCCGATGAGCGCGAGGAACTCGCCGACGAAGCCCGAGAACCCGGGCAACCCGATCGACGCGAACGCGACCGCCAGGAAGATCCCGCCGAAGATCGGCGCCGCCTTCCAGAGCCCGCCGAAGTCGGAGATGTTGAACGTGTGCCGCCGGTCGTAGAGGAACCCGACGAGGAGGAACAGCGCGCCCGTCGTCAGTCCGTGGCTGATCATCGTGAACACGCCGCCTTCGAGGCCCTGGGTGGTGAGGGCGAAGATCCCGAGCACGACGAAGCCGAGGTGCGCGACCGACGAATAGGCGATCAGGCGTTTCAGGTTCGGCTGCATCGCCGCCACCACCGCGCCGTAGATGATCCCGATCGTCGCCAGCACGAGCAGCATCGGCGCGAAGAACACGGTGGCGTCGGGGAACAGCGGGAGCGAGAAGCGCAGGAACCCGTAGGTGCCCATCTTCAGCAGCACGCCGGCCAGGATCACGGACCCCGCCGTCGGCGCCTCGGTGTGGGCGTCGGGCAGCCAGGTGTGCAACGGGAACAGCGGCACCTTGACCGCGAACGCGGCGAAGAACGCCAGGAACAGCACCTTGGCCGTGCCGTCCGAGAGGCCGCCGGGCGCCCACGCGGTGAGCGTGCGCAGGTCGAACGTGAGCGCGTGGTCCTGGGCGTGCAGGAACGCGAGCGTCAGCAACCCGACGAGCAGGAACGCCGAGCCGAGCGCGGTGTAGAGGTAGAACTTGAGCGCCGCGTACACGCGCCGGTCGTGGCCCCAGCCGGCGATGATGAAGTACATCGGCACCAGCACGATCTCGAAGAACACGAAGAAGAGGATGAGGTCGAGGCTGAGGAACACGCCGAGCAACGCGGACTCCAGGACGAGCATCCACATCGTGTACGACTTCAGGCGCTCCCTGATCGTCTGCGACGCCAGCAACCCGATCGGGAAGAGCAGCGCCGTGAGGGCGACCATGAACAGGCTGATGCCGTCGACGCCGACGACGTAGCGGACACCGAGCGTGTCGATCCACGGATGGTTCTCGACGAACTGGTAGCCGGACGCGCTCGTGTCGAAGCTGTACAGCAGATAGCCGACGAACCCGAGCTCGGCGGCGGTGGCGACGTACCCGACGGCGCGCACGATCTCCGGTCGCCGCCGGGGAAGCACGGCGACGAGCACCGCGCCGGCGAGGGGCGTGAAGATGATGAACGTGAGAAGCGGGAACCCGACGTCGCGCATCAGCCCGCCCTGACCGCGAGGAACACGATGATCGCGACGGCGCCCACCACGACGGCAAGGGCGTAGTTGCGCACCAGTCCCGTCTGGACGCGCCGGAGGCGGCCCCCGGACTCCCGCACGAGCGTCGCGACGCCGTTGACGGCGCCGTCGATGATCCCGAGGTCGAAGCCTCGGTTCAGCCAGTCGGCGCCGCGGTACACCGGGCCCCGGACCAGATTCGCGATGGCCTCGTCGAAGTAGTAGGCGTGCTGGAACAACCGGCCGGCGACAGCCGAGGCGCTCCGGCAGCGGATCGCCTTCGGGCGACGGGATGCCGCGCCGGTACCAGGCCAGCGCGATCGCGAGCCCGACGATGGCGAAGATCAACCGAGATCCCGTCCAGCGTCGGCCGCGGCCACGAACGACGTGACATCGATCTTCTGCGACGTCCTCGAACGACGGGATCGAGCCAGTCGCTGAGGAACTCGACGCCCCTGAAGGGCAGGCTGAGCAGCCCGCCGACGGCCGCCAACCCGGCCAGCGCCAGGATCGGGAAGGTCATCGTCGGCGGCGACTCGTGCGGGCGGGTGCGTCGAGCCGAGCCGGCTTGGGTGGCACGTACGCGGGCGACGGTCGGAGACTCGAGCGAGAACCCGTGCTCCTCGGCTTCGGCCGCCGGCCTCCGCGGCCTCGAAGCGCTCGTTGCCGAAGAAGACGAGCCAGACGGCGCGGGTCATGTAGAAGGCGGTCAGCGCGGCGGCGACCGATGCCGACGATCCACACGCCGTAGTCGCCGGCGAAGAAGGCACGGCGAAAGGACCTCGTCCTTCGCCCAGAAGCCGGCCAACGGGGGGACGCCGGCGATCGCGAGCCAGGCGATGATGAACCCGAGGGCGGTGAACGGCATGTACTTCCGCAGCCCGCCCATGGTTCGCATGTCCTGGTTGTCGGCGTTGCCGTGGATCACGGAGCCGGCACCGAGGAAGAGCGTGGCCTTGTAGAACGCGTGCGCGACGACGAGGAAGATCGCGGCCGCGTACGCGCGCACGCCGAGGGCGAGGAACATGTAGCCGAGCTGGCTGATCGTCGAGTACGCCAGCACGCGTTTGATGTCGACCTGGATGAGCGCGACCGTCGCCGCCAGCAGGGCAGTGACCGCGCCGATGATCGACACCACGGTGAGCGCCGAGCCGCCGCTCGCCTCGAAGAACGGATGGGCGCGGGCGACGAGGAACACGCCCGCGGTCACCATCGTGGCCGCGTGGATGAGCGCCGACACCGGGCGTCGGGCCCTCCATGGCGTCGGGCAGCCACACGTGCAGCGGGAACTGCGCGCTCTTGCCGACGGCGCCGAGGAACAGCAGGAGCGCGATCGCGGTGGCCGTCCCGGCGGCGAGCTTGCCGGCGCCCGCGCACATCGCGCCGTAGTCGAGCGATCCCAGCTCGGCGAAGATCAGGAACATCGCGACCATGAACCCGAAGTCGCCGACACGCGTGGTGACGAACGCCTTCTTGCCCGCCACCGCGGCCGAGTTGCGCTGGAACCAGAACGACACCAGCAGGTACGAGCAGAGGCCCACGCCCTCCCAGCCGAGGAACGTCACCAGGAAGCTCGAGCCGAGCACGAGGACGAGCATCGACGCGCAGAACAGGTTCATGAACGCGAAGAAGCGGCCGAAGTTCTCGTCGCCGTGCATGTAGCCGATCGAGTAGAGGTGGATCAGGGTGCCGACGCCGGTGACGAAGAGGATGAACGTGATCGACAGCGGATCGGCGAGGAAGCCGAGCTTCACCTGGAGCCCGCCGGTCGGGAACCACGTGAAGAGATCGACGGTGTGCGTGCGCGGCTCGATGTCCCGCAGCGCCAGCAGCATCACGACCGACCACGCGAACGACAGCGCCATCAAGCCCGTCGCGAGCCACCCGGCCTTGGGCTCGCCGAGGCGCCGGCCGAACAGCAACAGGATCGCCGCGCCCAGGGCCGGGAGCGCGGGGACGATCCAGACGAGATCGAGCAGGTCGCGGGCGTCCACCCTCAGCCCTTCAGCAGCCGGACGTCGTCGGCGGTGGCGCCCCGCCGCCGCCGGAAGATGGCGACGATGATCGCGAGCCCGATCGCGACCTCGGCCGCCGCCACCACGAGGGTGAAGAACACGATCACCTGGCCGCCGATGTCGTCGAGCGCCCGGGCGAACGTCACGAACGTGAGATTGGCGGCGTTGAGCATCAGCTCGACGCACATGAACATCACGAGCACGTTGCGGCGCAGCAGCAGGCCGACGGCGCCGATCGTGAACAGCAACGCACCGACCACGAGGTAGTAGTTCGGGGTGATGTCGAGAGCGGCGAGGCTCACGGCGTGACCACCTCTTCCTCTCTCCTCTTCCTCGTCCTCCTCGGCTGCTTCGCTCAGCTCGGCCTCGGTGATCTGCTCCTCGATGGCCTGCTCGTGCTCGTCGAGCTGGGCGCGCTGGCCGCTGCGGCGGGCGAGCACGACCGCGCCGACGACCGCGATCACGAGCAGGACGGCCGTGAGCTCGAACGCCCAGAGGAAGTCGGTGAACAGCGTGCGGGCGACGCGCTGGATGTTGCCGAGGTCCTGCCCGTCGACCCGCCTGCGCACCGAGCCCCGCACCGACGTCGCTCCGGTCGCCCACGTGCGCCCGGCGAGCACGAAGATCTCGGCGAGCAGGATCGCGCCCAGCGCCACCGCCGCCGGCCGCTGGTACGGGATCGGGTCCCGGAGCGACTCCTCCTTGTCGACGCCGAGGAGCATGATCACGAACAGGAACAGCACGACGATGGCGCCGGCGTACACGATGATCTGCACGGCCGCGACCAGCTGCGCCTCCTGCAGCAGGAAGAAGATCGCCACCGCCACCAGCGTCACCACGAGCAGGAGCGCGCAGTGGACGGGGTTGCGTCCCAGCACGACGCCGAGCGGCGCCGCCGAGCGCGAGCGCGGCGGCGAAGAAGAAGAGGACCGCCTCGACAGTCACCCGCTCTGGCCCTTCTCGGGGGGCCGGATGCCGTAGCCGAGCTCGGCCGACCAGCCGACCTTCCCCTCGTAGCCGGCGTCGCCCGACGGTGACGTCGCCCGCATCCAGGCGCTCGTGTCGTCGTCCTCGTTGCCGAGCCACAGCTCCCACGGCAGCCGGCGGGCGTGGCCTTCGTCGTCGACGAGCAGCTCGTCCTTCGTGTAGATCGCGTCGTCGCGATTGGTGAACGAGAACTCGAACTGCTTCGTCTCGGTGATGGCCTCGGTCGGGCACGCCTCGACGCACATGTCGCAGTGGATGCAGCGGAGATAGTTGATCTCGTACACGAACCCGTACCGCTCGCCGGGAGCGACCGGCGCGTCGGGCGGGTTGTCGGCGCCGCGCACGTAGATGCATCGCGCCGGGCACACCCCCGCGCACAGCTCGCAGCCGATGCACTTCTCCATGCCGTCCTCGTAGCGGTTGAGGACGTGCCGGCCGTGCAGGCGCTCGGGCTTCGGGCTCTTCTCCTTCGGATAGAACTCCGTGATCCGCGGGCGGAAGACCTGCCGGAGCGGGATGGTGAAGCCGCGGAGAAGGTCGAGCACGCTCATCAGCGGATCTGGTCCTGCTGCTCGAGCTCGCCCGGTTTCGCGATCGACGCGTACAGCACCAGGTAGACGAGGACGGCCCCGACGGCGGCGGCGGGCACGACGATCCAGAGGTTCCAGCCCTCCTGGCGTCCGATGACGACGATGCCCGAGACCATCAGCCAGAGGAACGCGATCTCGATCAGGTACTTCCAGCCGACGTCCATCAGCTGGTCGTAGCGCAGGCGCGGGCAGCGTGGCGCGTATCAGCACCGTGCCGTACAGCAGCACCAGCAGCTTGAGCATGAACCAGAAGACCGGCATCACCCAGACGTTGATCGTGCTCGTCGCGTCGAGGAAGCCGAGCTTGGGGCCCGAGGGACCGCCGAGGAACAACGTGACCGCGATCGCGCTCATCGTGATCACGTTCATGAACTCGGCGAGGAAGAAGATCGCGAAGCGGATCCCCGTGTACTCGGTGTGGAAACCGCCCACGAGCTCCTGCTCCGCTTCGACGAGGTCGAACGGCGGGTGGTTCGTCTCGGCGATGGCGGCGATGAGGAAGATCACGAACGCGACGATCGCCGGGCGCACGTACCACTGGCCGAGGCCGTGCAGGAAGCTGCCGGTCCACGCCTGCCCCTCGACGATCCCCCGCGTCGAGAGCGTCCCGGACTGGATCAGCACGCCGACCACGGCGAGGCTGAACGCGGCCTCGTAGCTGAGGAGCTGGGCCGACGCCCGCACCGAGCCGAGGAGCGGGTACTTCGAGCCCGACGACCAGCCCGCCAGCAGCACGCCGTACAGGCCGAGGCCCGACATCGCCAGCAGCCAGAGCACGCCGATCGGCAGCTCGGCCAGCTGGAGGAACGTCTTGTGGCCGGCGACGCTCACCAAGCCGCCGATGGGCACGATGCTGAACGCGAGGAACGCCGGAAGGATCGACAGGTACGGCGCGATGAGGAAGACGGGCCGGTCGGCGCTCCTCGGTATCGACTGCTCCTTGAAGAACAGCTTGATGCCGTCGGCGAGGGTCTGGAGGATCCCGAACGGGCCCGCGTTGTCGGGACCGACCCGGTTCTGCATGTCGGCGATGACCTTGCGCAGGAACCAGATGTAGAAGAGGACGGCGATCAGGAGCAGCGCGAACGTCAGGATCGTCTTGCCGATGACGATCAGCACGACCGTCAGGTCGATGTCGCCGCCGAGGAGCGGATCGGTGAACGTCACGAACGCTTCTCCACCATCTCCAACCGGATGTCCGTCACGGCGGCGGTGGCGTCGATCAGGTCGGCGGCGCCCGGACCGGGCTGGTTGAACGAGAGGAACGCGACGCCGCGCGGGATGCCGGGTGCGGCGCGCACGGGCAGCACCACGGAGCCGCGTCCGCTGGTGGCCTGCACCTCGTCGCCGTCGGGGATGCCGATCCGGTCGCGGTCGCTCGGGTGGACGAGCAGCGTGGCACCCGCCGCGAGCGGCGCGAGCGACGGCGAGGCGGCGCTCACGCGTCCGGCGTCGTAGAGCTTCCGGCCCGACACCAGCCGGAGCGCGTACGCGTCGCGAGCCTCGGCGGGCGCCCGACCCGTCGCCCGGTCCCACTCGTGCAACGGCGGGCCGGCGGCGACCTCGTCGCGCGCCGCGCTGCCGAGCGCGTCCGCCTCGGCGCGCGACCCGGCCGGCCCCTCGACCTCGGTCAGGCCCGGCTTCACGGTCGTGGTCGACCCCGTCCCGGTGGACTCGACCACGCCGGTGCCGACGTGCGACGTGAGCGCCTCCTCGGAGGAGATCGTCCCCGGCAGGATCGGCTCCCACGACGCGTCCGTGATCGGCGGGCCGGCGGCGTCGAGGACGAGCTCGTCGTGGTGGTCGCCGAGCGGCAGGACGACGCCGTCCCGGGCGCGCCGGATCAGGGCGGCGTCGACGCCGGCGAAGGCAGGCGCGAGACGGGCGATCTCGTCCTGCACCTCGGGCACGGTCTCGAGGTCGAAATCGACGTCGAAGCGCGCCGCCAGCTCGGCGGCGATGCGCCAGTCCGACATGACGGTGCCCTCGGGCGAGATCTGCTGCGAGAGCCGCTGGACCCGCCCCTCGATGTTGGTGGCCGTGCCGGGCTTCTCGGCCCACACCGTGACAGGGAGGAACACGTTCGCCGCCCGGGTGCTCTCGGTGAGGAAGGCGTCGCACGCGATCACGAAGTCGACGTTGGCGATCGCGTCGCGGGCGAGGCGGCGGTCCGGGAAGTCGGCGATGGGATCGGCGTCGAGCAGCACGAGCCCGTGCAGCTGCCCGTCCACCGCGGCCTGGAGGATCCCGGAGGCGTCCAGCCCGCGACGCTCGGGAACCGCGCCCCACGCGTCGGTGAAGCGCTCGCGCCCGGCATCGAGCGTGACACGGCCGGGCAGGAAGCCGGGCGCGAGGCCGAGGTCGAGCGCGCCGTGCACGTTCGAACGGCGGAGCGCCGAGAGGAACCGCGTGCCGGGGCGCGCTGCGAGCAGCGCGGCGGCGCGCACGACCGAGTCGGGCGCCTCGGCCAGCGACGGGCGGCCGAGGATCACCACGACGTCGCCGTCCCGACCGGCGAGGAGGGAACCGGCCCGATCGATCTGGTCGTCGCCGGTGCGGTCGCCGTCGAACGCCCGGACGAGGTCGGCGATGACCTCGTGCACCTCGCCGGGGACGTAGCGGACGACGGCGTCCGCGTTCCCCGTGAGGCCGTTGTCGCACGGCGCGACGTCGATCAGCGGCACGCCGAGGTCCTCGGCCGCCTTGCGGACCCGCAGGAAGAGCACGGGCAGCTCCTCCTTGAGGTCGGGCGCGAGGAGCACGATCGCGGCGGCGCGGTCGCAGTCGGCGATCGTCGCCCGCGGCAGGCCGAGCATGATGTCGGCGGGCAGGCCGTCACCGAGCTGGGCGTCGACGTGGTCCGTGCCGAGGACGCCCTTCGCGAACCGGGACCAGACGTACGCGTCCTCGTTCGTGCCGCGTCCGCCGCCGAGAACGGCGACGCCCTCGGGGCCGTGCACGTCGAGGACCTTGCGCAGGCCGGCGGCGGCGGCGTCGAGCGCCTCCGGCCACGACGTCTCGACGAGGTCGCCCTGCTCGCGCACCATCGGCACGCGCACGCGGTCGTCGGCGTGCACCCACTCGTACCCGTACCGTCCCTTGTCGCACAGCCAGCCCTCGTTCACCGGGTCCGAGTCGACGCCGAGCAGGCGGACGAGGCGGTTGGACGACGACTGCACCGCGGCGCGGCATTGCACCGCGCACGTCACGCACGACGTCTCGGAGGTCGTGAGGTCCCACGGCCGGGCGGCGAATCGGTACGGCTTCGCCGTGAGCGCCCCGACCGGGCAGATCTGCACGGTGTTCCCCGAGAAGTACGACGTGAACGGGTCGTCGGGATAGGTGATGACCTCGGTGAGCTCGCCGCGGCCCCCGAAGTCGATCAGCGGGTCGCCGGCGATCTCGGCGGCGAAGCGCGTGCACCGCCCGCACTGGATGCAGCGCTCGCGGTCGAGCAGGACGAGGTCACTGATCGGGATCGGCTTCTCGAAGTGGCGCTTCTCCTCGACGTAGCGCGACTCGCCCGGCCCGAACGCCAGGGTCTGGTCCTGGAGAGGGCACTCGCCGCCGCGGTCGCAGACCGGGCAGTCGAGCGGGTGGTTGATGAGCAGGAACTCGAGGACGCCGTCCTGCGCCTTGCGCACGTTGTCCTTCTGGGTGTGGACGACCATGCCGTCGTACACCGGGGTCGCGCACGCGATCTGGAGCCCGCGCAGGCCCTCGACCTCGACCAGGCACATGCGGCACATGCCGACCGGCTTCATGCGGTCGTGCCAGCAGAAGCGCGGGATGTAGGTGCCGTGCTCCTGGGCCGCCTTGATCAGCAGCTCGCCGTTCGGGACCTGCACCTCGCGGCCGTCCACCGTGATCGTGACCTGGTCCGGCCCGGGACGGACGGGCAGCACGTACTCCCACTCCGACGGCCACTGGCTCATCGGCTGGTCGGTCATCGACCACCTCCCCCGCGGCCGCGACGGGGATGCGCTGTCCTGGCGTCGGCGCCCATCCGCTCCGCGATCTCGTCGCGGAAGTAGCGATCGAGGCTCACGACGTGCGACATCGATGCTCGGGCCCGAGCGCGCAGATCGTCGTCTGCGCGAACGGCGCGTTCAGGCCGGGGACGATGTTGTCGCCGAAGTCGAGCATCAGGTCGAGGTCGTCGGGCCGGCCGAGCCCGTGCGACATGCGGTACAGGATCTTCTCGATCCAGCCCGACCCCTCGCGGCACGGCGTGCACTTGCCGCACGACTCGTGGGCGAAGAACTTCGCCAGCCGCCACGCGACGAGCAGCGGGTCGGTGGTCTCGTCGAACACCATGATCGCTCCCGACCCGAGCATGGACTTGAGGTCGTTCTGCACGTGGTCCATGTCGGTGGGCTCGTCGAGGTGCTCGGGCATCAGCCACGGCGACGACGCGCCGCCCGGGATGAAGAACTTCATGCTGCGCCCGCCGGGCACGCCGCCGGCGAGCCCCTCGATGAGCTCGCGGAACGGCGTGCCCAGCTCGACCTCGTAGTTGGCCGGCCGCTCGACGTGGCCCGACACCGAGAAGATGCGCGTGCCCGTCGACCGGCCGACGCCGAGCCCGGCGTACCAGTCACCGCCGCGTTCGATGATGGCCGGGACGGTGGACAGCGTCTCGACGTTGTTCACGACCGTCGGCTTGGCGAAGAGGCCCTGCACGGCCGGGAACGGCGGCTTGATGCGCGGCATCGCCCGCTCGCCCTCGAGGCTCGACAGCAGGCCCGTCTCGTCGCCCGCGATGTAGCAGCCGGCGCCGCGGTGGAGGATCACGTCGAGGTCGAAGCCGGATCCGAGGATGTTCCGGCCGAGGAAGCCGTGCTCGTACGCCTCGGCGATGGCGCGGCCGAGCCGCTCGTACCCGAGGGCGAACTCGCCCCGGATGTAGACGAACGCCTGATGGCACTCGACGGCGAACGCCGAGATCACGACGCCCTCGATCAGCTGGTGCGGGTCGCGCTCCACGAGCATGTGGTCCTTGAACGTGGACGGCTCACCCTCGTCGGCGTTCACGGCGAGGTAGCGCGGGTATACGTCCTTGGGCAGGAACGACCACTTCTGGCCGGTGCCGAACCCGGCGCCGCCCCGGCCCCGCAGACCCGACGCCTTCACCTGCTCGTCCTGGATCGCCTCGGGGGTCATCCCGAGCGCCTTGCGGAGCGCCTCGTACCCGCCGGTCGCGAGGTACCGGTCCATCGTCCACGAGTCGTCGGGATGGTCGCGGAGGCGCTTGGTGACGATGCGGGTCTCGGGCATCAGCGCGCGGCTCCTGCGTCGACACGTGTGCCCGAGATCGTGCGCGGCGTACGGACGCGGGACTTGTACTCGTCGATGATCGTCGCCGCGGCTTCGACGTCGACCGGGCCGTGGTAGTCGTAGTTCACCTGCATGACGGGAGCGAGATCGCAGGCCGCGATGCACTCGACTTCCTCGACGGACACGTCGTCGTCGTCCAGGTGCCGGTCCTCGAGCGCGCGCAGCAGCTCGGGTCCGCCGTTCACCAGACAGCTGACGTTGGTGCACACCGACACGACGAGCTGACCGACGTGCTCCCGCTTGAACATCGTGTAGAAGGAGCACACGCCGAGCACCTGCGCCGGGGTCAGGTCGAGGATGCGGCCGATCTCCTCCATCGCGTCGGGGCTGACCCAGCCGTCCTGGTCCTGGGCGAGGTGCAGCAGCGGGAGGATGGCGGACTTCGCCACCGGGTAGCGGGCGACGATCTCGTCGGCGCGGGCCCGGTTCTCCGGAGTGAAGGCCATTACCGGTCGACCTCGCCCATGATCGGGTCGACGCTCGAGATCACGGCGACCGCGTCGGCGATCAGCCGGTCTTCCATCATCGGCGACATCGCCTGCAGGTTGTAGAAGGACGGGCCCCGGATATGGAGCCGGCACGGCTTCCCCGTGCCGTCGGCGACCAGGTAGCAGCCGACCTCGCCCCGGGGCGACTCCACCGCCGACGTAGGTCTCGCCGGGCGGCACCTTGAACCCTTCGGTGAACAGCTTGAAGTGGTGGATCAACGCCTCCATCGACTCGTCGATGCGGGCGCGCGGCGGGGGCGTGACCTTGCGGTCCTGCACCCGGTAGTCCCCCGGCGGCATCTTCTCGACGCACTGGCGCACGATCTTCACCGACTCGAGGATCTCCTGGAGCCGAAGGCGGTAGCGGTCGTAGCAGTCGCCGTTCTGCGTGTAGATCACGTCGAAGTCGACCTCGTCGTACGCGAGGTACGGCTGGGACTTGCGCAGGTCCCACGGGAAGCCGGTCGAGCGGAGGATCGGGCCCGTTGCGCTGAGCGCGAGCGCCTGCTCGGTGGTGATCACGCCCACGCCGACCAGGCGCTCCTGCCAGATCGGGTTCCCGGTGAGCAGCTCGTCGTACTCGGCAGTGCCCTTCTCGACGAGGTTGCAGAGCTCGAGCGTGTCGTCCTGCCAGCCGTCGGGCAGCTCGGCGGCGACACCGCCGGGTCGGATGTAGTTGTTGTTCATCCGGAGCCCGGTGATCTTCTCGAGGAGCCGCAGCGTCTCTTCCCGCTCGCGCCAGCCGTAGATGATCATCGACAGCGCGCCCATGTCCAAGCCGTTCGTGGCCTGCCACAGCAGATGCGACGCGATGCGGTTGAGCTCGTTCAGGTACATGCGGATCCAGGTGGCGCGGGGCGGGACCTCGACGTCGAGCAGGCGCTCGACCGCCATCGAGAACACGAGCTCGTTCGAGAGCGGCGACGCGTAGTCCATGCGCGTCACGTTGGTCGCGCCTTGCACGTACGTGAGCTCTTCGCCCGTCTTCTCCATTCCCGTGTGGAGGTAGCCGACGACGGGCTTGGCGCGGATGATCGTCTCGGCGTCGAGCTCGAGCATCAGGCGCAGCACGCCGTGGGTCGACGGGTGCTGCGGGCCCATGTTGATGATCATCGTGTCGCCCTCGCCCTCGTCCTCGGGCCAGGGGCCGCCCGTGATGACGAGCTCCTGGGAGCCTTCGTCGGTGAGTCGGGTCAGGGCCGGATCGGAGAGGAAGACATGCTTCGTTCGAGCGTCGGTGCCGTCGCGTGGCGGTCGCGCGTTTCACTCATCGCGGCCTCGGATCTTCCTTGAACGTGACGGGCACGCGCGCGGGGGCGTCGTCCTTGCGCAGCGGATACCCCACCCAGTCGTCGGGCATGAGGATGCGGACGAGGTCGGGGTGACCGGTGAACGCGATGCCGAACAGGTCGTACACCTCGCGCTCGCCGAAGTTCGCGCCCGGGTACACGTCGGTGAGGCTCGGGACCGTCGCGTCCTCGGCCGGCACCTCGCAGATCGCACGGATGCGCCGGTTGCGAGGGTGCGAGAGGAAGCTCGCGACCACCTCGAAGCGCTCCGGGTTCACGCCCGGCACGAAGAGCCGGGCGGCGTCGACGAGGTGGTCGACCGCCGTCACGTCGAGGCACTGGGTGAACTGCTGCTCGTCGCGCAGGAACCCGCCCAATTCCGCCCAGACGGCGCGGTCGACGTACACGACGGGCTGGCCGTGCGAGCGGTGGAAGACCGTGCCCGGGAACCGTTCGACCACGGCCGCCGCCACCTCGTCGTCAGGCGGCGGTGCGGTCTCCTTCTCCTCTTCTTCTACCGCGCGTGTCGCCGTTCTTGTGAGCGTCTTCACGAGCGTCGTCGTCGGGCATCGTCGTGGTCCTCGGGACGCCGTCCTACCGGGTGGCCAAGCTGTCGGCCGGGGTTCCGTCGCGCTGATCGACTTGGATGGCGGCGCCACCATGAGCGGTGCGGGCGCGCCGCTTCATGATCTCGCCGCTGCGGATCTCACCGTGGAGCTGGAGGATCCCGTGCATGAGCGTCTCGGGCCCGGGCGGGCAGCCGGGGACGTACACGTCGACGGGAACGATCTGGTCGACGCCCTGCACGAGCGCGTAGTTGTTGAACATCCCGCCCGTGCTCGCGCACACGCCCATCGAGATGACCCACTTGGGCTCGACCATCTGGTCGTAGACCTGGCGCAGCACCGGCCCCATCTTCTGGCTCACGCGGCCGGCCACGATCATCAGGTCGGCTTGGCGCGGGCTGGCGCGGAACACCTCCATGCCGTACCGGGCGAGGTCGTAGTGCGCGGCGCCCGCCGCCATCATCTCGAGCGCGCAGCACGCGAGCCCGAACGTCGCGGGCCACACCGAGTTGCGACGCGCCCACTTGACGAGATCCTCGAGGCGACCGGTCAGGAACGAGTACGGAACCTGCTCGAGGCCCACTACCCCTCCTCGGCGACGGTCGGCAAAGCCACCGTCGCCTCTTTGTAGGACGTTCGCGGGCGCTCATCAGGCCGCCTCGGTGTCGCGTTCGGGCGCGACCGCGGCGGGATCGAGGCCGTCTGCGCCCGGCTTCCCCGACGCGCGCAGGACACCGTGGGTGACCCGGTCGACGAGCTTGTGCGCCGGGCCCCAGTCGAGCGCGCCCGTCGACAGCAGGTACGCGAACGGCACGAGCAGCGTGAGCAGGAACACGCCCATGATGACGAGCCCGTACGCGGCGGGGTCGAAGTTCCGGAAGATCGTCGTGAACGGGTAGAGGAAGATGATCTCGACGTCGAGGACGATGAACGTCATCGCGACGAGATAGAACTTCACCGGGAACCGCTCGCTCGGCTCCTGCTCGGGCACGATCCCCGACTCGTACGGTGCCTGCTTCGCTGCGTTCGGCCGCCGCGGTCCGAGCAGCTGCGAGACCGTGAACGACGCCGCGATGAACACGACGACCAGGCAGATCATCGTGAGGATCGGCAGGTAGGCGGTCAACTCGTTTCCCCCGTCCGGGCTGGCGCGCGGCAGGCTACCGCGGCGCCGGAGTGCGACCTACGGCTCGGGCGCGACGGCGACGAGGGCGGCGACCGCCTTGTACGCGGCCTCGGCGGGGCCGAGCTCGTCGGGACGGAGCAGGTTGGCCATGATCCGCAACACCCACTCCATGAGGGTGCGAGAGCGCATGCCGACCCGGGTGAGCTCGCGCATCACGGCCGGGTTCCCGATCGCCTTCACGAACGCGCGAGCGACCTTGAAGTAGAGGCCGTACAGCTCCTCGAGCCGCTCGGGGTAGCGCTGCAGGGCGAGGCCGTCGCCGGTCGCGAGCGCGAGCTCCAGCGCGTCGGCCGCGATCCGTCCGGTCTCGTACGCGTACGCGATGCCCTCGCCGTTGAACGGGTTGATCGCCGCGCCGGCGTCACCGACGACGACCCACGTCGGCCCCGTCGCCGGGCGCACGGACCCGCCGGTGGGGAGCTTGCCGCCCGTCGGCGGTCCGCACGAGCTCTCGGGGCTGATGCCCCAGCGCGGCGGCGCGGTGGCCACGAACGCGTCCATGAGACGGCTCGTGTTCACGGACTTCCAGCCCGCGAACGTCGACAGCAGCCCGACGCCGACGTTCACGGTGCCGTCCCCGACCGGGAACACCCATCCGTACCCCGGCAGGTGGTTGCCCTCGCGGTCGCGGAGGTCGAGGTGGCTCTCGATCCAGGGGTCGTCGTGGTGCGGGCTCTCGAAGTAGCCCCGCACGGCCATGCCCAGCGGGTACGAGCGGTCGCGCGCGGCGCCGAGCGCGCGGCCGAACCGGGAGTTCGCGCCGTCGGCGACGACGAGGTAGCGGGCCCGGACCGGCTCCCGCGTCCCGCTCTCCTTGCGATGGACGATCGCCCCCGTGACGAGGCCGCCCTCGACGAGCGGCTCGGTGGCCTCGGCCGCGGGCCAGAGGGTGGCGCCGGCCTTCACCGCCTGGCCGACGACCATCTCGTCGAGCTCGCGCCGGCGGACCACGTAGCCGTAGGGAGGGAAGTCGGGATGCTCCGGCCACGCGAGCTCGAGGGTGACGCCGTGCGCGATCGACCGCAGGCCGTCGTAGCGCAGGTAGTCGGCGAGCGGCTCGGCGAGCCCCATGCCGTGGAGCTCGCGCACCGCTCGGGGCGTCAGGCCGTCGCCGCACGTCTTCTCGCGCGGGAACCGCTTCTTCTCGACGACGAGCACCCGCCGCCCCTGTTGGGCGAGCCAGTACGCCGCCGACGCGCCCGACGGCCCTCCGCCGATGACGAGAACGTCGTAGCGATCAGCCATCGGTCACCCGGCAACCTCGGCGCGTCGCACTCCCGAATGGTGTCACAGCGCGTCCGAACCGGTCGCACCTGTCTGTCGCCGTCGCAAGCTCCGGCTTTACGCCGCCGCGACGCACGCACATGTTCACAAGGTTTGCCGCACACGGCCCGCATCCTCCGCTGCCCAATGTGCCCACCCCTCCTCTAGCGTGGTAACACAATCGGGTATTCGGAGCGGCGGCTCCGAGCGACGGGAGGGCACTCGGGCTCATGCCCAACCTGATTCCTCAAAGCGTCCTCGACCGCTGGTTCTTCGGCTGGGCGCACCCGGCCGGGCGGCTCATCTTCGCGTTGCTCGCGATGGCGATCGGGCTCGCGTTCGTGTTCGCGCTGATCCGGCCGCCGCTCCCGCGCAAGATCCTGACGCCGAAGCAGGGCGTGCCGCTGGCGATCGGGCTCACGATCGGCTGCTACATCGTCGGCGGGTTCTTCCCGGCCGTCCAGATCCTCATGGTCTGGACGATCGTCTTCGGCGTCGTCGCCCTCGCCCTGGCGATGGTCGTGTCGCGCGACCCGCGTCCCCAGGACCGTCCCACCACGTGGGCGGAGGCGATGGCGGGGGCCGTCGGGGTGTTCTTCCTCATGACGCTCGCGTACGGGATCATCCCGCACGAGTGGATCACCTTCTCCGACAAGTACCTCCAGTGGACGCCCGACAAGATCGTCCTCGAGACGTACGCCATCAAGCCGAACTACCAGCAGCTGCGCGACCTCGTCGTCGTCGTGATCTACGGCGTCTTCTTCCTCCTCAACCTCAGGCTCTGGGTGCTGTGGCAGGGGCGGCTCGTGCCGAAGCCGGAGCCGGCGGTCGAAGAGGGGAAGGTCGTGCGCACGTCGCGGTTCGGCCGACCCGTGAAGTCGAAGGCGTAGCGCGATGGCCAAGACCGATGCGAACCCGCCGATGCCGGACTTCGTCACCGACTACGAGCTCCAAGAAGTCGACCCTGCGTTCCTGACCTCGGCGGTCAAGCCCAAGCAGTTCCTCCACATCGACCAGGCCGAATGCATCCTCTGCGAAGGCTGCGTCGACATCTGCCCCTGGAAATGCATCCACATGGTCTCCGTCGACGCCATCGCGGATGCCACCGACACCGAACAACCCGGCGAAGACCCCACCGACAACGTCGCCTTCATCGTCGACGAAGACGTCTGCACCCGCTGCGCCCTGTGCGTCGACCGCTGCCCCACCGGCGTCATCATCCTCGGCAAGATCTCCCAACAGATCGCCGAAGGCGACCCCCACACCCGCACCGACCGCCACGGCTACAGCTACGGCGTGAGGTTCTGATGGACCGTCCGGCGTTCGGCGCGGCACCGAAGTAGTCCCGAGGAGAAGGGTTCGTGGCCAAGCGGCAAGGCAACGGAGCGAACGGGGAGCGGCGGCTCGCCAAGGTCCTCGAGACCGCGGACCAGAAGGTCCGCGGCTCGCAGGCGTGGACGTCCATCTTCCGGCCCGGGTCGGTGTTCCGTCGCGGCTACACGGACAGCCCCCGGAACCGTTCCTACGTGATCATGAACAACGTGCTGTACCACCTTCACCCGGTGAAGGTGAAGCGGCACGCGGTGAAGGTCTCCTACACGCTCTGCCTGGGTGGCCTCTCGTTCTTCCTCTTCATCCTGCTGACCATCACCGGCATCTTCCTGATGTTCTTCTACCGGCCCACGGCCGCGTCGGCGTGGGACACCGTGCAGACGCTCGAGACGGCCGTGACGTTCGGGTCGATCGTGCGGAACATGCACCGCTGGGCCGCCCACCTCATGGTGCTCACGGTGTTCCTGCACATGAGCCGGGTCTTCTACCACGGGGCGTACAAGTCGCCACGCGAGTTCAACTGGGTCATCGGCGTGATCCTGCTCACGCTGACGTTGCTGCTCTCGTTCACGGGCTACCTGCTGCCGTGGGACCAGCTGGCGCTGTGGGCCGTGACCGTCGGCACCAACATGATGGGCTACACGCCGGTCTTCGGCTCGCAGGTGAAGTTCGTGCTGCTGGGTTCATCAGAGATATCCAACGACACCCTCTTACGCTGGTACACGCTGCACGTCCTGTTACTCCCGTTCGTGATCGTGATCTTCATGGCCGTCCACTTCTGGCGCGTCCGCAAGGACGGCGGCCTGTCCGGGCCGCTCTAAAGGTGAGAAGAGATCGATGACCGAGGTTCCCGAGCACCTGCTCCGCCGCAGCCGGGAGCGCCGCAAGGCGCTCGGCTTGCCCGTGCCCGGCGAAGAGGGCGGCGAGGGCGGCGAGGAAGCCGCGCCGGCGGCAGAGGCCCCCGCGGCCGGCGAGCAGCCGGCCGAGGCGCCCGCCGCTGCCGCCACCGGCGCGCCGGCCGCCGGCGAGGGCGAGGACATGGCCGCAGCGGCGGCGGCGAGCGGCGTTCCCGCCCACCTGCTCGAGCGGTCGAAGCGGCGCCGGGCGCAGCTCACCGGGGACGGCGGAGACGGCGGCGCGGCAGAACCGGCGGCGGCCGCCGCTGCGACGACCGGGGGCGGCGCGACCGCCACCGCGACGGCGCCGAAGCCGACGCCGACGGCCACCGGCCCCGGCGGTCACACGCAGCGGCTGCTGACGGTCGTGAAGTCGGGCTCGATCCAGCAGACCCGCGCCGAGGCGCAGGACAAGGTGCACGTCTGGCCGCACCTGCTCGTCATCGAGTTCGCGGCGGTGCTGGTCGTGACGGCGGCGATGCTGGTCTTCTCGGCGCTCGTGCGCGCGCCGTTGCTCGGGTTGGCCGACTTCAACAAGACACCGAACCCGTCGAAGGCGCCGTGGTACTTCCTCGGCCTGCAGGAGCTGCTGACGATGTTCCACCCCATGGTCGCGGGAGTGACGATCCCGGGCATGGGTCTGTTCCTGCTCGGGCGTGGCGCCGTTCATCGACAAGAACCCGTCGCACGCGCCGACCGACCGCAAGTTCGCGATCTCGATCTTCACACTGTTCCTGATGCTCTGGGCAGTGCTCGTCATCATCGGCTCGTTCTTCCGCGGGCCGGGCTTCAACTTCGTGTTCCCGTGGAACAACGGGATCTTCTTCGACCTGTAGGGCGTTTGTAATAGGTGGACTCCTCAACCGTTCTCATCGTCGCCATTCCGGCGCTGCTGATCCTGGCGGCGGTCGCGATCGTGGCCGAGGGCCGTCGCCGGTCGACCACCGGCCGGCTCAGCCGCGAGACGCGCAAGCGCGACCGGTCGTTGCCGGCGACCGAAGCACCCCCGCCCGAGCCCGCCGGCACCGAGTTGGCCGAGCTCGACGAGGAAGCGCGCGCCCGGGCGCAGGAGTCACGCCAGGCGCTCGAGCCCGTCGGCGCCCGGGCCCCGGTCGAGTACGTCCCGGTCGAGGAAGAGGAGCTGGGGCTCACACGCCGCCAGTTCTTCAACCGCGGGATCCTGACCGGGCTCGGCATCTTCGCCGCCGGCATGGGCGCGGCGATGCTCGGGTTCCTGTGGCCGGGAAGCGCGGGCGGCTTCGGCGCCAAGATCGTCGTCGGGTCCGAGGACGACGCAAAGCAGCAGTTCGACAAGAAGCTGCCCTTCTACAACGCCGCGGCCCGCACGTACATCCAGCCCTATCCGAAGGACGACATCGCGAAGGCGAAGGCCGTCTACGACCCCCGCATCGTCGCCGGCATGGAGAAGGGGTACGTGGCGCTGTACCAGAAGTGCGTGCACCTCGGCTGTCGCGTGCCGTGGTGCGAGACGTCGCAGTGGTTCGAATGCCCGTGCCACGGGTCGAAGTACAACCGGGTCGGCGAGAAGAAGGGGGGGCCTGCGCCGCGCGGCCTCGACCGCTTCGTGCTCGAGGTGTCGGGCGGCGACATCACGGTCGACACCGCCGCGAGCTCGCTGGTCCAGGGCCCCCCGATCGGCACGGACACGACAGGGCAGACGGCCGAGGGGGCGCCCTGTGTGTGAGGTCCACACCCGGTGAACCTCCGTCTCGTCATCATCCTCGTCAATCTGGCGGCCTTCGCGACCATCGGGATCATCATCCTGTGGCGCGTGTTCAGCCTGCGCCGGAACCCCGAGCCGAAGCCGCCGCAGAACCTGACGCCGTTCCTGCCCGACGAGGACCTCGAGGGCCGCAAGCTCGAGCGCGTGCTGGGGATCTCACTGCTCACGACCGCGCTCATCGCCCTGACGTTGTTCGCCTACTACGTGTTCGAGCCGTCCCGGTCGGAATCGGCCGAGAAGCAGTTCCACGAACGGTCGGTCGAGCGCGGTGCGATCCTCTTCGCCAACGACCAGAGCAAGGAGTACGACCCGACGCGTTCGCTGCTGTGCGCCAACTGCCACGGCGTCAAGGGTGAGGGCGGCAGCACCAACTTCACGATCAAGTCGGACGACCCGCGCTGCGACCCGACCGCGGCGGTGACCGAAGAGACGCCGAGCTACTGCCTGCCGGTCCAGGTGACGTGGCAGGCGCCGCCACTCGATGTCGAGATGCTGCGGTACTCGAAGAAAGAGGTCCACGACATCATCACCTTCGGGCGGCCTGGGACGCCGATGCCTCCATGGGGTATCGCGAGCGGCAAGGGCGTGCTCAACGAGCAGGGCATCGGCGACCTCGTGAACTACGTCCAGAGCATCCAGATCACGCCCGAGAAGGCCAAGGAGCGGTTCACGAAGCAGCTCGTCGATGCCCGGGCGGAGCAGCCCGGCAAGAGCGACGGGGAGCTGCTGTTCCAGCTGCAGTGCGCGCGTTGCCACACGAAGAACTGGTCGTTCTTCGACCCGGACAAGCCGGTGGGCCCGCCCCCCGGTCCGCAGGGCGGTGGCGCCTACGGGCCCAACCTCACCGGCGGCGACACGCTGCGCCAGTTCGCGGGCCCGAAGGGGGTCCAGGACCAGATCGACTGGGTCACGACGGGCAAGCCGGCCAACGAGCTGTACGGCACGCGCGGGATCTCGTCGGGGCGCATGCCCCACTTCGGCAACACCCTGACCAAGGAGCAGATCCAGGCGATCGTCGATTACGAGCGGGGCCTGTGATGAGCGTCGTTGGTCTTGGCGCAGGAGCAGATCGACAAGACGCTGTGGTACCCGACGATCCTCGGCATCCTCGTCGTCGTCGCCGGGATCGTGCTGTTCTGCGGCTCGGTCTACCTGCTGCTCGGGACGAACCTCGGCGCCCGGCTCGGGTTCCTCGTCGCGTTCACCGGTCTCGCCGGCTTCATGGTGATCCTGACCATCCTGTGGGTGACGACCCAGTCGCCGTTGAACACGCTGAAGGGCCGCATCCCCGAGTGGAACGTCCAGCAGTACGTCAGCAACCTCGACCAGTCCAAGTATCCCCAGGCCAAGAAGGTCACGAAGAAGGAGAAGGTCGACACGATCGAGGCGTCGAACGTGAAGGCTGCAGTCGATGCCCGCCTCGTCACGGTGCAGCCGACCGCGATCGAGAAGCCCACCCCGGAGGACAACAAGTTCGCCAAGTTCGACAAGGTGACCGACTACCAGACGGTCAACACCTATGAGATCGGCGGCAGCGATCCCGAGTTCCTGGACTTCCAGTTCACCCACAAGCCGCTCGTCGCGGTCGTCGAGGTGTGCGCGGTGCAACCCCAGAACACGCCGTTCGGTGTTCCGCCTCCGAAGCCCGTGTGCGATCCGACCTCGGACAAGAACGGCTTCGTGATCCTGTCGCGTGACCTCGGCCAGCTGCGCCTCCCGCCGATCATTGCGCTGATCTGCTCGTCGATCCTGTTCGGCTTGGGGCTGCTCGGCCTGCACTGGCGCGAGCGCGACGAAGCCGAGCGGGCAAAGCAACAGGAGGCGGGCGGCCCGGCGCCGGTCCCGGCCCGGACGTGAGGAGATCTGACGTGACTCGCCGCCTGCGTGACGTCGTCGTGCTGATCGTGTCGTCGGTGGCGGCGTTCGCAGTGACCGCCTCCCCCGCCGGCGCCCAGCAGCTCGTCGACGCCGGCAAGGAGAACGGCGGCGGCGCGCTGGCGTTCGTGCTGTTCACCGTGCTCGTGGGCCTGACGTTCGCGGTCCTCTTCGCCATGGACCGCGTCCGCCGTCGCCGCGAGCGGGAGCAGGACCAGCAGCGCTAGCGGTCTCGTCCCGCGGTCGACGAGACCTCGCGGGAGATGATGCCCCAGTGCACGCTGTTGAGCATCGCTTCGGTGCGGTCGCGGGCGTCGATCTTCCCGTAGGCCGACGACAGGTCGCGGGAGACGGTGCGGTCGTTCACGAGGAGGCGTGACGCGACCTCCCCCGTGGAGTACCCGTCGGCGACGAGCTGGAGTGCTTCCGCCTCGCGCTTCGTGATCAGATCGTGCCTGACCTCGTCGGGAGCCGTGAGCTCTCGGAGCATCGAGCCCGCGAGGTTGGGCGAGAGCACGACGTCGCCCGCCGCGACCTTCTCCACCGCGGTGACCACTTCTTGCATCGAGAAGTCCTTGGTCAGGTAGGCGCAGGCGCCCGCCCGCACGGCGCGCGCAACCAGCGCCGGGTTGCTGTGCATCGTCACCATGACGACGCGCAGCTCGGGATCGCGTGCACAGAGCCGCCGCGTGACCTCGATGCCGTCGGGACCGCCGGAAGCGACACGTCCATCAGGACCACGGACGGATGGAGCTCCTCGACGAGCCGGAGCGCCTCGTTCCCGTCGCCGGCCTCGCCGACGACGTCGTTGCCGGCGAGCTCCAAGGCGACGCGCATCGATTCACGCAGCATGACGTGGTCGTCGACGATCAAGACGCGCGCCCCGCCGTCCACATCGGCCTCGATCCGTCGCGGACTGCCCTGGGGATCATGGGCCAGCGGCTGTGCCCGCGTCTACCGCCTGAAACCGGTCAGATCACCTCGAACGCCGCGCCTGTCCTCACCCCGGGAGTGCGTTCGCCGCTTCGGTGGCGGCGGCGAGTGTGTGCGCGAGCTCGACGTCGCCGTGGGCGAGGCTCGGGAACATCACCTCGTAGCCACTCGGCGCGATGTACACACCGCGATCGAGGAGGCCGTGGAAGAACGACGCGTACGCCTTGTGGTTCGCGGCGCGCGCATCGTCGTAGTCGCGCACCGGGTGGTCGGAGAAGAACAGCCCGACCAGGGTGTGCGCCCGCGGCACCTGCGCGGTGACGCCGGCGGTGTCGAACACGGCGACGAGCCCGTCGGCGAGGCGGGCCGCGATCTCCTCGAGGCGGGCGTAGGCGTCGGCATCGAGCAGCGACAGCGCGGCGAGGCCGGCGGCGGTGGCGAGCGGGTTCCCCGACAGCGTGCCGGCCTGGTACACGGGGCCGACCGGTGCCAACTCGTCCATCAGGTCGGCTCGCCCCCCGACGGCTGCCAATGGGAGCCCGCCGCCGACGACCTTGCCGAAGAGCGACAGGTCGGGCGCCATGCCGAGCACGCCCTGGGCGCCGGCGGGCCCGACCCGGAACCCGGTGATCACCTCGTCGAACACGAGCAGGGCGCCGTGCTCGTCGCAGCGCCGGCGGAGCCCGGCGAGGAAGGCGTCGTCTGCCGGGACGAGGCCCATGTTCGCCGCCACCGGCTCGACGAGCACCGCCGCCACCTCGTCGCCGTGCCGCGCGAACACCTCGTCGACCGCAGCGATGTCGTTGTACGGCACTGCCACCGTGTCGGCGACGGTGCCTTCGGTGACGCCGGCGCTCCCGGGCAGACCGAAGGTCGCCACGCCGCTTCCCGCCGCCACGAGCAAGGCGTCGAGATGACCGTGGTAGCACCCGGCGAACTTGACGATCTTCGCCCTGCCGGTCGCGCCACGGGCGAGGCGTACGGCGGTCATCGCCGCTTCGGTCCCCGACGAGACGAGGCGCACCTTCTCGACCGACGGCACCCGCGCGCAGATCGTCTCGGCCAGCTCCACCTCGCGGGCCGTCGGCGCGCCGTACGACGTCCCGTCGGCCGCGGCGCGTTGCACTGCCTCGACGACCTTCGGATGCGCGTGCCCGAGGATCGACGCGCCCCACGACTGCACGTAGTCGACGTAGCGGCGCCCCTCGGTGTCGACCAGGTACGCGCCCTCACCCCGGGCGACGAAGAACGGCTCCCCGCCGACGGCGCCGAACGCGCGCACCGGCGAGCTCACACCGCCGGGGATGCGCGCCAGCGCCCGGTCGAACAGCGACTCTCCCACTAGCTCTCTGGTCGCACGTGCTTGCGCACGTGCTCCAGCAAACCATCGTCTCGATCCGGGGCCGGGGAAACCCCGGCCCCTGCCGCATGTGCCCCTTTCACGCGCCTGCCATCCGGCGCAGCCGCTCGGCGGCCTCGCGCGCGAGATAGGTCAGCACGAAGTCGGCGCCGGCCCGCTTGATCGCGACCAGGTGCTCGAACGCGACCGCGTCGCCGTCGAGCCAGCCGAGCTGCGCCGCCGCCTTCACCATGGCGTACTCGCCGCTCACGTGGAACGCGGCGACGGGTACGTCGAAGGTGTCGCGCACCGCGCTGATGACGTCGAGGTACGCGAGCGCGGGCTTCACCATGACCATGTCGGCGCCCTCGCCGACGTCGAGCGCGGTCTCGTCGACGGCTTCCCGGGCGTTGCGCGGGTCCATCTGGTAGCCGCGGCGGTCGCCGAACTGCGGCGCGCACTCGGCGGCGTCGCGGAAGGGGCCGTACAGCGCGGAGGCGTACTTCGCCGAGTAGGCGAGGATCGCAGTGCTGTTGTGGGAGGCGGAGTCGAGGGCGGCGCGGATGGCGCCGACCTGTCCGTCCATCATCCCGGACGGCGCAACCACGTCGGCGCCTGCGTCGGCCTGCGAGACGGCGATCTCGGCGTAGCGCTCGATCGTGACGTCGTTGTCGACCTCGCCGTCGGCGGTGACGATGCCGCAGTGACCGTGGTCGGTGTACTCGTCGAGGCAGTTGTCGGCGATGAGCACGAGGTCGTCGCCGACCTCGTCGCGCAGCGAACGCAACGCGACCTGGACGACGCCGTCGGGGGCATCGGCACCCGACCCGGTCGCATCCTTCGCCGCCGGCACGCCGAAGAGCACCACGGCGGGGATCCCCAGGTCGGCGAGCGCCCGCACCTCCTTGCGCAGGCTCTCCTGGGTGTGCTGGAACACGCCCGGCATCGACGCCACCGGCTCGGGCGCGTCGATGCCTTCCTTCACGAAGAGGGGTGCGACGAGATCGTCGACGTCGACGCGTGTCTCACCGACGAGTCGCCGCAACGCGGGCGTACGCCGCAATCGCCGCGACCGATGCTCGGGGAACGCCACGCAGCAAGGGTACCGCCCGACACGCGCGGTCCGACTTCGAATCAACAGGGGCCGCTGTCTGCGGACGGCGTCTCCCGGGGATCCCCTAGGCGCGTCCCGGATCGCCGAGTGCGCCGAGGAGCGCATCCACGAGGCCGTCGATCGTGTGCTCGCTCGGCCTCGACGTCGACGCGCAGGCCGCGTTCCAACGCCGTCTTCGAGGTGACCGGGCCGATCGAAGCGACGACCGGCTGCGGCACGGGAGGATCACCGAGCAGGTCGCACAGGTTCGTCACCGTCGACGACGACGTGAACGTCAGCGCGTCGACCTCGCCCCGGCGCACCCGTTCGAGCACGTCCGGGTCCGGCGACGCGGTCACGGTCCGGTAGACCGGCAGCACGTCGACCGCGTACCCGCGCTCCGACAACCCGGCGGGAAGCACGTCACGCGCGTGCTCGGCCCGGGCGAGCAGCACGCGCTCGCCGTCGGCTGCCGGCGGCGGGAACGCCTCCAACAGCGACTCGGCGACGAACCGCTCGGGCAGCAGGTCGGTGCGCAACCCGCGCTCGGCGAGGGCGGCGGCAGTCCCCGGGCCGATGGCGGCGAGCCGGAGGTCGGCCAGGGCGCGGGCGTCGAGCCCGGCGGGCGCGAGGCCGCGGTCGAAGAACGCGGCCACGCCGTTCGCCGACGTGAAGACGAGCCAGCGGTAGCGGCCCAGGTCGGGCACGTCGAACGCCAGGGGCTCGATCGCGATCGCCGGGAGCTCGATCACCTCGGCGCCGAGGCTTTCGAGGCGGCGGCGCAGCTCGCTCGCCTGCTCGCGGGCACGGGTCACGACCACCGAACGGCCGAAGAGCGGGCGCGTCTCGAACCACGCGAGGTCGATGCCGGCGACCTCGCCCACGACGATCGCGGCCGGAGCCCGGACGCCGGCGTCGGCGATCGTGGCCAGCGTCGCCCGCACGGTTTCCTGATCGGCGCGGGTGCCGTTGCGCACCGCCGCCACCGGCGTCTCGGGCGGACGGCCGCCGGCGACGAGGCGATCCGCGATGTCGCCGACACGGCCCGCGCCCATGAGGATGACGAGCGTGCCGCCGGCCTTCGCGAGCGCCTCCCAGTCGACGTCGGCAGCTCCCCTTGGCGGGATCCTCGTGGCCGGTCACAACCGTGAAATGCGTCGACGTCCCGCGGTGTGTCACGGGGATTCCGGCGTACGCCGGCGCGCCGATGGCGCTGGTGATGCCGGGCACGACCTCGAACGGCACACCGGCCGCCGCCAGCGCCTCGGCCTCCTCGCCGCCACGCCCGAACACGAACGGGTCGCCACCCTTGAGCCGGACGACGGCGCGCCCGGCACGCCCGTGCTCGACGAGGAGCGCGTTGATGTCGGCCTGCTCGATCTCGGCCCGGCCGGGCGCCTTCCCGACGTAGACGCGCTCGGCGTCGGCCGGCGCGAGCTCCAACAGCGACGGGTGCACGAGCCGGTCGTAGACGACGACGTCGGCGCAGCCGAGCACCTCGGCGCCGCGCACGGTGAGCAGTCCCGGGTCACCGGGCCCCGCCCCCACGAGGAACACGGTCATATCTCTATTGTCGCCCGACGAGCTCGTCGTCGAGCACGAGGCGCCCGCCTTCCTCGTCGACGAGGCGGCGGGCCGCCTCGACGCCGACCGCGACAGGATCGTGGCCGTCGACGCAGCGCCCGCAACGAGATCCGTCCGTCGAGCGACCCCAGCAGCGCCTCGAGCCGCAGCCCGCCGTCGCCGTCGGCTTCGGCCAGCGCGCCGCACGGGAGGTTGCAGCCGCCACCGAGCTCGGCGAGGTAGGCGCGTTCGGCGGTGACGGCGGCGCGCACCGCGGCGTCGTCGACGCCGGCGAGGAGCTCGCGGGTCCCGTCGTCGTCGGCGCGACACTCGACCGCCAGCGCGCCTTGCCCGACCTGGGGCAGCACGACCGAGGGATCCACGCGTTCGGCGATGTGGTCGGCCAGGCCGAGCCGGTCGAGCGCCGCCGCCGCGAGCGACGACGGCGTCGAAGCCGCCCGCCTTCTCGAGCCGGGTCGGGATGTTGCCGCGCAGCTCCGCGAAACCGAGGTCGGGTCGCAGCGCCGCGAGCTGGGCCCTCCGCCGCACCGATCCGGTGCCGACGCGCCCGCCCGTCGGGATCTCGTCGAGCGGCCGCCCCACGAGCGCGTCGCGAGGGTCCCCCCGCTCGGGCAGGGCGGCGAGCACGAGGCTCGGGCGCGGTGTCCGCAGGGAGGTCCTTGGCCGAGTGCACGGCCACGTCGGCGCGGCCGTCGAGCACCGCCTGCTCGACCTCCTTCACGAACACGCCGGTTCCGCCCATGGCGTGGATCGGGACGTCCCGGCGTTCGTCGCCCCGGGTGGACACGATCACGTACTCCGCCTCGACGCCGAGCAGCTCGACGATCCGTTCCGCTTGCCAGCGGGCGAGCAGCGCGCTCGCCGCGCGCGTCGCCACCCGCAGCGGCGGCGGCATCGTGACGAGCCCCGTCGCGTCGGGCGGATCGACAGGCTCGGTGGTGTCCTCGAGGCCGAACAGTGCCGCCAGCGCGTCGGCGTACGCGTCGCCTTGCGCGGTGCCGGCGGCTTCCTTGACGCGCACCGTCGGATCGTGCAGCAGCTTGTTGACGAGCCCGCGTGTCAACGCGTCGACGGCTTCCTGCGCGGCGGGATCGAGCGCAGCGAGGCGCGATCGGAACCGCGTCGAGCTCGGCGGCGCGCAGCTCCTCGGCCCGGGCGCGCAGCGACGACACCAGCGGCGCCACCTCACGGGCCGAGCGCTCGAGCCGGAAGCGGTCGAGCGCCTCGGTGATGATCTCCCGTACCTTGCCGATCTCCTGCCGGCGCTGTTCGAGAGAGTGCTCCGCGAACGCCTTGAGGTCGTCGATGTCGAGGAGCGTCACGCCGAAGACCTGACCCACGCCGGGGTCGACGTTGCGCGGCACCGCGATGTCGACGATCAACAGCGCACGATCGCCACGCCGCGACATGGCGGCTTCGATCTCGCCGCGCTCGAGGAGCACGTCGGACGCGCCCGTCGAGGCCAGGAGCACGTCCGTCTCGATCAGGTTGTCGATCACACCGTCGAGCCCGATCGCACGGCCGCCGACGCGCGCCGCCGAGCTCGGCGCCCCGTTCGGGCGAGCGGTTGGCGACCGTGATGTCGCTGACGCCGGCGCCGTTGAGCGCGACCGCCATGGCGGCGCCGACGTCGCCGGCGCCGATCACGAGCACGCGCCGGCCTTCGAGTCCGCCGAGCCGCTCGCCGGCCACGGTGACGGCCGCCGACGGCACCGACACGGCGTGGCGGCCGATTGCGGTCTCGGTCCGGGCGCGCTTGCCGACCTCCACCGCCTGACGGAAGACGCGCGACACGAGCGGTCCGATCATCGACTCGTGCTCGGCGACCCGCCACGCCTCCCGCACCTGCCCGAGGATCTCGCCCTCACCGACGATCATCGAGTCGACGCCGGCCGCCACGCCGAACAGGTGCGCGACGGCGGCGTCGTCGTGGTACGTGTACAGGTGGTCGCTGATCGTGTCGGGATCGAGCGACGACTGGTCGGTGAGGAAGTTGCGGACGTCCTCCACCGCAGGGTGGAAGCGCGTGCAGCGTGCGTAGACCTCGGTGCGGTTGCACGTCGAGAGCGACCGCGACCTCGGCGAGGTTCTCGCTGCGCTCCAGCGTGTGCAGCGCCTTGGGCAGCTCGGGTGACGGCACGGCCATCCGCTCGAGGAGCTCGACCGGGGTCGTGCGGTGGTTCAGGCCAATGACGACGAGAGACACGACCGCAGCAGCTCCTTGGCGTCATCCACCCGGCCGGCGCGAATGAGATCGAGCATGCCGGAATCGAGAGCCCGTTTCCAATCGGCGTCCTCGGTGGAACGCCCGTCGGCTTGCATCGCATTCCGGGCCTCCGCGAGCAGCTCCACCAGGGTCTCGTACTCGGGACCGATCTCGGTGGTGATCCGCTCCTTGAGCCACGTCGCCAGCGCCGGGCTGCGCCCGCCGGTGCCGACGGTGACGACGAGGTCGCCCCGCCGGATGACCGACATGAGCGTGAACGAGCAGTTGTCCGGGTCGTCGGCCGAGTTGACCCACACGCCCCGGGCCTCGCCGGCCTCGAAGACGGCGTGGTTCACGGCGGGGTCGTCGGTGGCTGCGGTCGCCAGCCACGCGCCGTCGAGGTCCTCGGGCTCGAACGAGCGCTCGGCGGCTGTGATGCGGCCCTCGTCCCGCCACGCCCGGACCTGGTCCCCGAGACGCGTCGCCACGACGTGCACGTCGGCGTCCGCCGCGAGCAGCCCGTCGACCTTGCGCGCGCCGATCCGTCCCGCGCCCACCACCACGCAGCGACGCCCGGCGACGACGAGGTTCACCGGGTAGCCGAGCAGCGAGCGCCGCGTCGTGGTCACCCCACGCCTTCCGCGGCGCGCGGCACGTCGCCGCGCTGCCCGTCGACGCCCGGCACCTTGCGCTGTTGGTAGAAGGACAGGATCTGGAGCTCGATCGCGAGGTCGACCTTCCGGAGCGACACGCCGGGCGGCACGCTGACGACGGCGGGCGCGAAGTTGAGGATCGAGGTCACGCCCGCGTCGACGAGGCGGTCGGCGACCTCCTGCGCGGCGCCGGCCGGGGTGGCGATGATCCCGATCGCGATGCCGCACTCGGCGACGACCCGGGGCAGGTCGTCGAGCGCGGCGACCGGAGAGGTCGCCGATCCGGGTCCCGACCTTGGCCGGGTCGGCGTCGACGAGGGCGACGATCTGGAAGCCGCGGGCGCCGAATCCCCGGTAGTTGGCGAGCGCGTGTCCGAGGTTGCCGACGCCGACGATCACGACGGGCCAGTCGTGGGTCAGGCCGAGCTCGCGGGAGATCTGATGGAGGAGGAACTCGACGTCGTAGCCGACGCCCCGGGTGCCGTAGGAGCCGAGGTACGAGAGGTCTTTCCGCACCTTCGCCGCGTTGACGCCCGCCAGGGCGGCGAGGCGCTCGGAGGACACGGTGCCGACGTGCTGGTCGGCGGTCTCGAGCAGGGCCCGGTAGTAGAGGGGCAGGCGGGCGACCGTCGCCTCGGGGATTCGTCGGGCGGAGGGCACTGCGTTCGCTTCCCTGCTCTTCCTACCTCGGCGCCGTCGCAAGCTCCGGCTCTGCGGAGACGGTCGGCAAAGCCGCCGCCTCCGCCGGCCCCGGGCCGACCCCGGGTGTCGATCGAGGATACCCCGCGCTTGTGCAATTGTTCTCAAAGTCCCCGGGCGGGAATGGGCGAGGCTCAGGGACGCAGCTCCCGCCGGAGGACCTTGCCGGCGAACGACCGGGGCAGCGCGTCGACGATCTCCACCCGGGTCGGGCACTTGTACCGGGCCAGGGAACGGGCGCAGTGGGCGAGCAACGTGGCGGGGTCCGGTCGGGCGCCGGGCTCGGGCACGACGAACGCCACGATGGCCTCGCCGGTGCGGGGATCGGGCTCGCCCACGACCGCGACCTCGGCGACGTCGGGATGCTCGCGCAGCGCCTCCTCGACCTCGGCCGGGTAGACGTTGAAGCCGGACACGATCACGAGGTCCTTGGCCCGGTCGACGAGGCTGAGCTCGCCGTCGTCGTCGCTCACCGCCACGTCACCGGTGCGGAGCCACCCGTCGCCGGTCAGGGCGCGGGCGGTGGCGTCGGGATCGTGCCAGTAGCCGGGGAACACGTTGGGGCCGCGGACCCAGATCTCGCCCGGGTCGCCCGGGAGCACGTCGCCGCCGTCGGCGTCGACGAGGCGGACGTCGACGCCCGGGAGCGGTGGGCCGATCGATCCCGCGGCCGGCTCCCGCCGACCGATCACCGACGTGGTCACGATCGGGGCCGCCTCGGTGAGGCCGTAGCCCTCGTGCACGACGACGCCGAAGCGCTTGCGCATCCCGTCGAGCAGCTCCCCGTCGAGTGGCGCCGCGCCCGACACCGCCAGGCGGACGGACTCGAACGATCCGGCCGGCGCGGCGGCGTCGTCGAGCTCGAGGAACGCGTGATACATGGCCGGGACGCCGGCGACGACCGAGACCTGGTGCTCGCGCACCTCCCGGACCGCGGCGGCGGCGTCGAAGTGGTCGAGCAGGACGGTGGACGCGCCGGCGGCGAGGCCGATGCCCAGGACCGCGTTGAGGCCGAACACGTGGAAGAGCGGCAACACCCCGAGGCTCACGTCGCCGGGGTTCAACGCGAGACCCGGATGGTCGAGCACCTGACGGATGTTCGATGCCAGGTTGCCGTGCGTGAGCATGGCCGCCTTCGGCGCGCCCGCCGTGCCCGCGGTGAACAGCAGCACCGCGACGTCCGAGTCGTCGCGCGGCACGGTGGCGGCCGGCTCGGCGTCACCGGTGCCTTCGAGCGGCGGCCCGAGCACGACGGCCGGCTCGACCGCCGCGAGCTCGCGGTCGAGCTCCGGGTCGGGCGCCTGCGGGTTCAGCGGCACCGCGACCGCCCCCACCCGCAGCGCCCCGAGGTACGAAGCGACGAACGCGATCGTGTTGTGACCTTCGATCGTCACGCGGTCGCCCGGATCGACGCCCTCGGCACGGAGCGCGCCCGCGACGCGCGCCGCGCGCGACTCGAGCTCGCGGTAGGTGATGACGTCGGACGCCGGCTCGCAGCGCGATCGCGTCGGGCGTTCGTTGCGCCGGCGCGAGCAGCACATCCGCGAGGTTCGTCACAGGATCGCCCCTTGCTTCGACAACGACGCCTGGAGCTCGTCGACCGCGACCTCGCCGACGGGCACACCGTCGCGTGCCGCCAGCGCGGCGGCGGTGCCGGCCGCCTGCCCCAGAGCCAGGCTCGGGCCCATGACCCGGATCGAGGCGAGGGCGTCGTGGTCGGCCGACAGGCAGCGCCCGGCGACCAGGAGGTTCGGGACGCCCCGGGGTCGCAGGCTGCGGAACGGCACCTGGTAGCTGACCCCGGTGGGCAGGAACTCGTACTCGGTCGTCCGGCCGCGCACGTGGTACTCGCGCGGCCACGCCCCCGCGCGACGGCATCGTCGAAGGTCACGCCGCTCGTGACGTCGTCGCCGGTGAGCACGTAGTCGCCGACGACCCGCCGCGTCTCGCGCACGCCGAGGGCGGTCGCGGTGTCGTCGAGGAACGCGTCGGCGAACCCGGGAACGTGCGCCCGGAGGAACGCGGCCGCCTCCTCGGCGAGCCGGCGTCCCTCGAGCTCACCCCACGTCGCTTGACGCACGTCGGTCACGTCGACCGGCGTTCCGTCGGCGTTGCGGACACGCGTCATCGCGCCGACGAACTCACCGGGCCGGAACGTCGGGATGATGGCGCCGCCGTCACGCGACAGGTGCGCGCCGTGCTCGCCGATGAGGTCGCCGAGCGTTGGAACGGCTGCCAGCGCGGCCGGCGCGTCGACGTGCTGCATCACGAACTGCATCGACCCGAACTGGCGGGAGCCGGGCGGGCCGAGCTCGGTGGGGACACCGGCGAACGTCGCAACGTCGGCGTCGCCGGTGCAGTCGACGAAGACCTTGCCCGTCACCGCGCGCGGGCCGCGCTTGGTCGCCAGCACCAGCGCCTGCACCCCGCCCTGGTCGTCGACGACGACGTCGGCGACGAGCGAGTGGAGCAGCACCTCGAGCGTGTCCTCCTCGGTGACGAGATGGTCGGCGAGGCGCTTGACCGCCCACGGCACGTACAAGAAGACCGCCGTCTCCTTGAACGGCACCGGACCGACGCCGGCGCCGTCGCTCGCGAGGGCCTCGGCGATCTCCCGTGCGATCCCGCCGACGACGAAGTCGAACTCGCCCGCGTCGTCACCGCCGACGTACAAGCCGCAGATCGTCCCGACCTTGGCCACCGTGAGGTTGCCGCCGAGGAACCCGTACCGCTCGCAGAGGACGACCCGGGCGCCGGCGCGGGAGGCCGCGAGCGCCGCGCCCAGGCCGGCCGGGCCACCGCCGGCCACGACCACGTCGGCGTCGGCCAGGACGTCGGCTTCACGCTCGGGCACGCGCACAGCGGGAAGGTACCGCCGGTCTCTCCGCCGCGCGCTCACGAAGCAGCCCGGACTGGGATTGGGGGCCCCGGCCGTGGGTGTGGTGCTTGGGGCGGGCTGGGAGGCTGTTCCACGAGCGCCGCCCCATGACAGCGCGGCGCCCGCGGCCCCCACACCCACGGACCGGAACCCCGAATCGCGCGAGGCATCGACCGGGCCGCCACGCGCCTTGAGTGATTTTGTATCACGCAGAGTGACTCGACGCACACAGGGGAGGAAATCCCCAGGCGTCCACGGATCGGGCATCCGAGCTGCGTCGCCGGCGGCCGTGCCGCCGGAGGTCACGGCCCGAGGCGGAGCACGAACTGGGCGAAGGCCGCCGCGAGGATGATGAAGAGCAGGACGGCGATGGCGATCGTGGTTCCCGGGCGCACGGCTACGACGGTCCCTGGTCGGTGCCGGTGACGGTGGCGCCGGGCGGGACCAGCGTGACGGCCGACGCCGGTTCGAGCGCGCATTCGGCGGCGGCCGAGCCCCGGTCGAGGGCCAGCGAGGCCAAGCCGTACGAGTCGACGAGGAGCACGAGCTCGGACGGCTTGGCGTCGGCGTACGTGTGCACCCAACGCACCGAGCGCACCTGATCGCCGAAGTCGGACCTCGAGCGAGGCGCCCGGCTCGGCGCCGTGGGCGCGCAGCTCGTCGGGGTCGATGTTGAGCTGGCAGTTGCCGAACCGATCGATCCACCAGACCTCGCCGTGGATCGCGCCCCCCTCGTCGTGCCGGGGCAGCGACACGAGCCCGGGGACCAGCCCGGCCGCGTCGACCTCCTCGCCCAACTCCGACGGGTCGACCCCGGCGGCGAGGTGGGCGGCGGCGGGCGCGAGGACGTCGCGCCCCGCGAACGTCGGGCCCGGCGCGGGCAGCTGATGCTCGGTGCTGGTGAGCGAGATCACACGCTGGGCTCCGCCCAGGATGGCGACGGCCGGGGCGAGCAGGCCGTTGTCGGGGCCGAGCAGGATCCCCTGCTCGACCTCGACCGCGACGAGCCTGCGGTCGGTGCCGACACCGGGGTCGACCACCGCCAGGACGATGCCGCCGTCGGGCAGGTACTGCGCCGCCCGCACCAGGGTGAGGGCGCCGGCGCGCACGTCGTGAACGGGCAGGTCGTGGGTGATGTCGACGATCTGGAGGTCCGGGGCGAGGCTCAGCATCACCGACTTGCACACCCCGACGAACTCGTCGGTGTGGCCGTAGTCGGACAGGAACGAGACGAACCTCCGGGCGAGCGTCACCCTGACCGAGTCGCGCCTATCCGGCCTGCGTGTACCGCGACTCCAGATAGGCGTCGACGTCGACGTCGCGCACTCGGAACGAGCGCCCGACGCGCACCGCCGGCAGGTCCCCCGCCTTGATCAGGCGGTAGACCGTCATGGAAGACACCCTGATGAGCTTGGCGACTTCCTGCACTGTCAGGAAGCGCGCTTTGGCGAACGACTCCGCCACGGTCAACACCCCTTGGCTCCAGCCCGCTGGGATTCTGAGCGTAGGTGGGCGGTGCCCCTGTTGTCTAGCGTGAGCCGAGCGGGCCGTGTCCAAGTCTGTGGACAGCGGGACGCGCGAGCCCTCAGCGGTGAGGACGACCGATCTGCTCGGAGCGGCGGGTCGCGGCCTCCACCGCCTCGAGGAAGGCAGCCCGGACGCCGTGGGCCTCGAGGCGAGCCAGCCCGGCCGCGGTCGTCCCGCCCGGCGAGGTCACCGCGGCCCGGAGCGCCTCCGGGCCCTCGGTGCCGTCGACGAGCAGGGCGGCGGCGCCGACCAGGGTCTGGTGCACGAGCGTCGCCGCGGTCTCCCGCGGCAGCCCGACGAGGACGCCCGCCTCGACCATCGCCTCTGCGACCAGGAACACGTAGGCCGGGCCCGAGCCGGACAGGCCGGTGACGGCGTCGAGCAGCTCCTCCGGGACGCGCACGACGACGCCGACCGAGCCGAGGATGCGCTCGGCCTCGTCGAGGTGCGCGTCGGTGGCGTGACGACCGCCGGCGATCGCGGCGGCGCCCTTGCGCACGAGCGCCGCGGTGTTGGGCATCGCCCGCACCACCGGTCGGTCCGGAACCGCCTCCTCGAGGGTGGCCAGGGTGACGCCCGCGGCGATCGACAGCACCAGGGCGTCGGTCTTCAGCGAGGGGAGGCACTGCTCCAGCGCGGCGCCGACGTCGCCGGGCTTCACCGCCAGCACCACGACGTCACTCTCGGCCACGGCCCACGGCGGGACTCGGCACGACGCGCACGCCCCGGAACCGCTCCTCGACCAGCCGGCGCCGCTCGGGGTCGACCTCGGCCACGGCGAGGGCGTCGGCATCCCAGCCGGCGTCGAGCAGGCCGGCCAACAACGCCTCGCCCATGCGACCGCCGCCCAGCAGCGCGAGTTGCATCACAGGTCGGAGGGTAACGGTGGCGCGGCCAGGCCCGAGGAACCTTCGGGTCCGCCTCGCACTTCCCCGAACGAGGCCGACCGTCCCGCACCTCGGGCCCGGACGACCCGACGGTACCCCCTCACGCCCTCTGGCGCAAGATGCGAAATCTTCAGACAGTCTGAGATTGCGGCGAACGCCGGCGCCCGAACGCGATGCCCACGACGGGCTGGAACCAGGTCTCGACGGTCTCGTAGATCACGCCGATGATGCGGTCCAGCTCGGTGACGCTCAAGTGCTCGAGCGCCACCCTACCGACGAGATAGAGGTCGCCGTCGGGCCCGATCGAGAAGCGCGCGCCGTACATCGTGTGATTGCGACGCAGCAGGTACCGGTAGAGCTCGACGTGGTTCGCCGGTGGGTCGGGAAGGAAGTACACCTCGTAGCGCAGCGTCCGCTCGTGCAGGTCGAAGTAGATCGTCGTGGCGTCGCGCCCGTCGCATCCGAACCGGACGTACCAACGGCGGAGCTCGGGGTCGTACTCGACGTGCTGGACGTACTCGGCCGCCGCCACCGGCCCTTCGAGGTGTCCACTGATCAGCTCGTGCGCCTCGTCGAGGGTCACACGGGCGGCTACGAGCACTCCACCGGCGCCCGGGTCGCGAGGTCGCCGTACAGCCGGCGCAACCGGGCGGCCGCGATGCTCCACATGTACCGGCTCGAACGTGCCGAGCGCGTTGGCGCCCAGCTCCCGCGCGAGCTCCAGGCTCGAGAGCAGCACATCGACCGGCGCCGCGTAGTCGGTGGCGGCGCGACCTTCGACCAGGAATCCCGTCCGGCCGTCCTCGACGACGGACCCCAGGCCCCCGACGTCGGCGGCGACGACCGGCGTCCCGCACGCCGCGGCCTCCAGCGCCACCAGGCCGAACGACTCGGTGCGCGACGGGACGAGGCACACGTCGGCGGCCTGGTAGTAGGCCACCAGCCGGTCGTGGGGCTGCGGCGGGACGAAGCGCACCCGGTCGTCGAGGCCGAGATCGGCGACGAGCTTCCGCAGGGCGACCACCTGGGCGGCGCCGTTGGCCCCGCTCGGGCCGCCCACCACGAGCAGCGACACGTCGTCGTCGAGCTCGGCGAGGGCCCGCACCGCCAGGTCGGCTCCCTTGAGCGGCTGGATCCGCCCGACGTACAGGAGCACCCGCGCGTCCGCGTCGAGCCCGAGCTCGCGCCGTGCCGCGCCGCGGTCCCCGGGAACGAAGACCCGGTGGTCGACGCCGGGCGGGACGACCTCGATGCGGTCGTCCTCGGCGCCGTACAGCGTGACGAGCTGCCGGCGCTCCTCGTCCGTGGCGGCGATCATCAGGTCGGCGCAGCTGACGATCTCACCCTCGACGCGGGCGCGGGTCTCGGGATCGTCGCCCACGCCAGCCTCCGCCTTCACGCGATCGAGGGTGTGGAACGTGGCGACGAGGGGCAGGTCGAGCTCGTGCTTGAGCCGGTGCCCGACCGCACCCGAGATCCAGTAGTTCGCGTGCAGCACGTCGGGTGACGCACCCTCGGCGGCGAAGAACCCGAGCGCGGCGTCGACGAACGGGTCGACGAGCTCGGGCAGGGCATGCTTCGGGACCGGCGCAACCGGCCCCGCAGCGAGGTGCACGACGCGGAAGCCGCGCTCGACCTCGACGACCGGCGGCTGCTCGGCATGGTCGGCGCGGGTGAGCACGTCGCAGGCGACCCCGGCCCGGGCGAGATTCGAGGCCAGCGAGCGGACGTACACGTTCATGCCGCCACCGTCGCCCGCGCCGGGTTGTGCGAGCGGGGACGTGTGGACGCTGAGCATGGCGACGCGTTGGACCGACATCGAATGGAGAGCCTACCGGCGAGGGGATTGTGCGCCGTTCAACCCGAGTCGGCCTGCGGCGACCCGTCTTCCTCTTCCTCGGCCTGCTCGCGCTGGAACGAACGGTAGATCTCGACCAACGCCTGCTTTTGTCCCTCGGTGATCGTGCGGTCGCGCAGGATGTCGCCGACGAGGTCTTCGTCCGTGTCGCGCTCCTCGAGGAAACCGGCGCGCACGTAGAGCGTCTCCGAGGAGATCCGCAGCGCGCGGGCGATCGCCTGGAGGATCTCGGCGCTGGGCTTGCGCAGGCCGCGCTCGATCTGGCTCAGGTAGGGATTCGAGATCCCGGCGAGCTCGCTCAGCTTCCGCAGTGAGAGGCGCGCCGTGCGCCGCTGATCGCGGATGAACTCGCCGAGATCGCGCAGCCTCGACTCGAGGTCGGGGGTCATTCGCGGGCCGAGATCACGCTTGGCCCACCTTGTGCCGGGCGGCCAAGTCGGCCTCCATGCGGTCGATGACCCGGTGCAGCTGGCGTCGCTGCTGCGACACCTGCTGCTCCAGCTGTCCGAGCTCGCGGAGCGTCGACTGCAGCTCGTCGTCGTCGAGGTTGGGCAGCTTCGCCAGCGTGTCGTCGGTGATGAGGTGCTCGCGGCCCCGCTTCCATTGGATGTCCATCGACGGGGCGAGGCGGCGGGTCAGGCGGCTCTTCTCGACCGGGGCGCGCGGTCCCTCGTCGGCGAGGATCTCCGGAAGGGCGGCGATGAGGTCACCGACGGAGCCGCCTGATGCGCGCCGGTCGATCTCGGCCTCGAGGATGTCGATGCGCGCCTGCGTCATGCGACGGACGTACGACACCTCGGTCTCGATCTCGAGGCACTCGGCCTGCCGGCGGCGCAGCTCGTCGAGCGGCCACTCAGGAAGATCGGCGAGGAACTCGGATCGAGCACCTTGTCGATGCGGCGTCGGCGCTCGCCCATGGCGGCAACGGTACCAGCGCGCTACTGGCAGATCTTCACAAGCGATCGGGTACGGGTTGATCGCGTGGCGCGGTGCGCCCGCCCGGGCGGATCTCGAAGTGCGTGTGCGGCGCGCCCGCGTTGCCGGTCATGCCGAGCTTGGCGACCACCTCGCCCTGCGCGACGCGGCGCGGCCCACCGACGTACTCCGAGAGGTGGTAGTAGACGTACGTCACGCCGTTGTCGCCCTCGAGATACGCGCCGTTGCCACCCGAGCCGCCGGGGCCGTACGTGATGTTGCCGCCGACGACGGCGAGGTTGGGTGTCCCCATGGGGGCGAACATGTCGTTGCCCTGGTGGGAGTGCCCGGTACGCGGCTGCCCGAAGTCGTTGCTGAAGGCGGCGCCGGGCACCGGGCAGACCAGGCCGTCGATCACGGACACGCCGAGGCCTTCGGCAACCCGCTTCGCCTGGAGCTCACGAACCGCCATGTCGGCCGCGGCGACCTTCGCATCGAGGAGCTTGCGTTCGTCGGCGAGGCGTTGGCGGTACGCGTTGTAGTCCTTGGAATCCTCGGCGAGCTGGTCGCGCTGCGCGGCGAGATCGGCGTTGACGGCTGCCAGGTCGGCGACCGCGGCGTTGTCGGCCGCGTTGGCCCGGTTGAGCAGCTCCGACGACCGCATACCTTCGCCCGGGTTCTGCGCGTTCAAGATCGCGGCGCGGTCGCTGCCTTGGGTCTTGTAGGCGACGACGGCACGGCGCTCTGCGATGCCTCGCAGCTCCTCGCGGCGCGCCTCGCCCGCCGCGATCTTCTGCTCGATCTCGGCGATCTTGTTGCCGAGGTCCTCGAACGAGGACTGGGCGTTGGTGTACCGCTCGGCGGCGTCGTTGGCCTCGCTCCGGGCCTGGTCGGCGCGCTGCTTCATGTCGTTCATCTCGGCGAGCGGATCGGGTGCGGGTTGAGCGCCGGCCGAGCCTGCGTCGCCAGCGGGATCGCGGCGATCGCGGCGAACGACGACCGCGAGAAGAACGCGACAAACCGCCCCGAGTTGGCCCACTCGCATCGGGGGCGGACGCTAGTCAGCCCCGCCCGCCGCCCGCAATGGCCTCGCGCCTGACCAGGAGGTTTTCGGAATCCCTGGCCGGGGAAGGACGTTGGCAGGTTCGAGGTGGCGACGACGACCGGACCGGATTTTTTTCCATTTCTTCGCGCCCCGACCCCCGAGGAGGAGCGATGCCCGAGTACACGCTGCCCGACCTGCCTTACGACTACGCGGCGCTCGAGCCGCACTACTCCGCCCAGATCCTCGAGCTGCATCACGACAAGCACCACGCGACGTACGTGAAGGGCGCCAACACCGCGCTCGAGAAGCTCGCCGCCGCCCGCGAGAGCGAAGAGTTCGGCACGATCAACCAGCTCCAGAAGAACCTCGCCTTCAACCTGTCCGGCCACGTCCTGCACTCGCTGTTCTGGAAGAACATGAGCCCGCACGGCGGCGACAAGCCGGACGGCGAGCTCGCGGCCGCGATCGACGAGTCGTTCGGCACCTTCGAGGGCTTCCGCAACCAGCTCACCGAGGCGTCGCTCAACGTGCAGGGCTCGGGCTGGGGCGCGCTGACGTGGGAGCCGGTCGCGCAACGGCTCATCGTCGAGCAGGTCTACGACCACCAGAGCAACGTCGGGCAGGGCGCCCCGCCGCTCCTCGTGCTCGACATGTGGGAGCACGCGTACTACCTGCAGTACAAGAACGTGAAGGCGGACTGGGTCGACGCGTTCTGGAACATCGTGAACTGGCCCGACGTCACCGCCCGCTTCGACAACGCACAGAGCCTGAAGCTGCTGTAGCGGCTACGACGCGCGATCCGAGCCGGAACAGCTCGACGGACTCGTCGAAGCCCTTCAGCCGCTGCGCACCGATCGGCGAGAAGCGGTATCCGGCGGCTTCGCGCGAGCGCTTCGGACGCGAGCAGGCAGCCGGGATCCGCGAGCTTGACCGCGCGTGCCGCGAGGTTGACGACGGGACCGAAGTAGTCGCCTTCGCGGCTGAGCACCTCCCCGGCGGCCAACCCACCGCGGGCCGCGGGGAGGACGGGGTGGGAGGCGAGGCGGTCGGCAAGGTCGAAGGCGATCGAGCATGCAGCGTCGGCGTCGCGGGTTACGAACATCGCCTCGTCCCCGATGAGCTTGACCAGCCGGCCCCCGCCGGCGACGACCACGTCGAGGGCGCAGGCATCGAACGCCGTGAGTGCGGCGCGAGCTCCCCGATCGGGAGCTGCTGCACGAGGCGCGTGGAATCCACGAGGTCGACGAAGCCCACGGCGAGGTTCTGGCTGTCGTACCCCCGTACCAGCCCGCTGTCGGCGTCGAGGGGGCGCCGGCTGACCTGGAAGTGGCGTCGGAGCATGACGTCGAGCGCGTGGGCGAGGCCGGGCACGAGGGCGGAGGCCGTGCTGTTCGCGTGCGCAAGCGCAAGTCCCGTCGGGTCCTCGGCCAGCGACGGCGCGCCGACCTGGACGGCGAACGCCGAGATTGCGGTGTCGGCCACCCGCGCCATGGCCGCGCCCACGACGCGGGCCATCTGCATCACGACCTCCTCGCCCATCAGCTCCTCGCCGGCAGCGAAGATGCGGAAGACGTCGACGTCCTCCTCCATGCACACACGGTCGTCGGGTCCGGGCTCGGCAATTCCGCCCGCCCGCCAGATCCGGACCGCTTTCTCCATCGTCATGCCGGCTCGCGCGGCAGCCTCGGCGAGCGTGAACCGCTCGCCCGTGGGGCGGAGCGCGACGACGGATGCCACGACCGGGAGCTCATCCCGGGACTCGACGAGATCCTCGACGGCTCGCGCCGAGCCCGAGCAGGTATTCGATGAGCTCGAGGCGCTCGGCAGCGTGCACGTCGTCGGGGTCGTACAGACCGAGCGTTCCAACTCGACCGGGTCGACGCGACTGTCAGCCACCGCTCACCGGTGGGATGACCGCGACCTCGTCGCCGTCGCGCAGGGCTGTGTCGTCGCCGTGCTCGGGCTCGTCGCCGTTCACCCACACCCGCGCCGACGTGAGCACGGCCCGGAATTGCGCGCCGTAGACCGATCCCGCCGCCGCCATCAGCTCGCCGACCGTGGCGGCTTCGAAGGTGTCGTCGGCGCGGCCTGCCGCGTCGCGCGCCTGGGCGAACAGCCGCAGCCGGACGCTCAGATCGCGATCTCCGCCACGCCGTCCTTGATGACGGCGTCGCCGGCGGGGTTGGTGCTCTCGAACGCGTAGACGGTGCTTGCCGTCGCGTTCGCCGGCGGTCCAGAAGCGGGTCGTCATCGTCTCGCCCGGGAGCACCGGCTTCGAGAAGCGCACCGCCAGCCGCTTGAGCAGCTTCGGCTCACCGGCGGCGAGCTCGCCGATCGCCGCCCAGCTCGTGAACGCCATCGTGCAGAGGCCGTGGATGATGATGCCGGGGAGGCCGACCGACTTGGCGAACTCCTCGTCGAGGTGGATCGGCACCTTGTCGCCGGACGCCGCCGAGTACCGGTACGTCTGGTCGGCGTCGAAGGTCTGCTCCGCCACCGCGGCGGGGTCGGAGCTCCGAAGCTCTTCCGGGAAGCGATGCTCGGGGGCGGTCTCGCCCTTGCCCTCGCCCCCGGTCACGCCGCGGAAGAACGTCACCGAGTACTGCTCGTTGACGAGCTCGCCCGACTCGTCGCGCGTCTCCATCCGGCTGACGACCGTGGTGCCCGACTGCTTCACGTGGATGCCGATCGGCGCCGCCCGTGACCGCAGGACCGCGCCGGGGACGATCGGCTTGTGGAAGTACATGTCCTGCTCGCCGTGGACGACGAACGGGAACGCCTCGGCCGGCGTGACCTCGCCCACCGCGCCGCCCATCGCGTCCCACACCGGGACGACGGAGAACACCGGCGGCGCGAGCTCACCGTTCGCGTGCGCCGGGATCGGGTCGTTGGTGGCGGCGGCGTACTGCTTGATCCGCTCCGCCTCGACCTTGAAGTCCTGCTCGTCGGACCACTGCCCGACCTTGTCGATGGCGAACTGCATCAGTACTCCTCGGGGTCTCCGGCGCCGCCGCGCGGCAGCCTATCGTCAGCTTCGCGTTGGCCTTCGGTGTCGACGTTCGTGCGCGCGGTCGGCAGCGCCTCGAGGCGCTCCGGCGCGATCGGCTTGCCGGTCACCTCGTCGATGCCGTACGTGCCGTCGTCGATGCGTTCGAGCGCCGCCTGCAGCTCGGCGAGCTCCTCCTCGAGCTGCTCGAGGATCGAGACGTCCTTCTCGCGCTCGAACGTCTCGGTCGCGGTGTCGGCGGGGTGCTGGTCGTAGTCCGACAGCTCGGAGAGCTCGTCGCTCTCGGACTCGTCGCCGAGCCCGTCCTTGAGGTTGTGGATCAGCCCTTCGACGCGGGCCTTCTCGTCCATCACGCGTTCGCGCCTGTTCGGGATCGACGCTCACAGCCCCTCCTGGTCGCCGTCGCAAGCTCCGGCTTATTGCGGCAACGGTCGGCAAAGCCGCCGCTGCCGCGCGAAGGCTAATCCCGCCCGTCGCTATGTCCCCGAGAGGCGCAGCTCGAGCAGCTCGGCCTGGTCGGCGAGCAGCGTCTGCAGCTGGGTGAGGCGTTCGCCGGGGTCGTCGATCTCGAGCAGGCGCTGGGCGTCGAGCGGCCCGATCGGCGCCGCCGCCGCCGCCTCGAAGGCGGCCTGCGCCGGGTCGTCGTCGAGCACGACGTCGATGGACTGCGGCGCGTCCCCCAGCTCGGCCGACAGCGCCAGCACGCGCTTCAAGCAGGCGCTCGACGTCGTCGCGCGTGGCGCGGGCCTCGCTCGGCGGCCCGGGCTCGTCGAGCAGCTCGACCTCGGCGCGCGGGAGCGGGTCGTCGGGCAGCCATTCGCGCACGCGCAGGCGGCGGGTGCCCACCGTCGCGAGGAGGTACCGGCCGTCGGGCAGCCGCCCGGCCGCGACGATGCGGGCGACGGTGCCCGACCGAGAAGCGGGTGTCGCCGCCGCCGACCTCGCTGCCCCGCTCGATGAGCACGACGCCGAACTCGCCGTCGCCGGCGAGGCACGTCTCGGCGAGCGCGCGGTAGCGCGGCTCGAACACGTGCAGCGGCAGCGCGCGCGTGCGGGAACAGCACGTTGCCGAGCGGGAACATCGGAAGTGCGCGTCCGCCTCGCACGAGGGCACGGTACCGCCGCAGCGCCCGTCAATTGGCGCGCGACCGGAGCGCGGTGGCGTCGCGTGTCACCTGCTCGGCATCGTCGCCCTCGAGCTCCGTCGCCACCGCCTCGAGCTCGTCCGCCGCCTCGCAGGAAACGGCCGACGCCCCCGAGCAGCCCCGCGAGCTGGCGCCGCTCGCCCGGGAGCAGCTCGGGGATCCGCAGCCGCAGCCGCGCTGCCCACGCGAGCGACGCCGGGTCGCGCCGCATGAACGTCTGCTGGAGGTTTGCCAGCATCCGGCTGAGGATGCTCGCGCGTGCCGACCGGCGCGCAGCAGGTCGACGCGTGAACGGCGGTTCGAGCCGCATCTGCTCGTACAGCTCGCGGCAGCCGGCTTCGTCGAGACGCCGCCCGCCGTGGAACGGGTCGAACCACACGTCGAGCTCGCCGGCGCGGCTGCACGAGGAAGTGCCCGGGCATGCCCACGCCGTCGAGGGCGACGCCGACGCGGCGGCCGACCTCGATCATGACGACCGACAGCGAGATCGGGATGCCGAGGCGGCGGGCGAGCACGTCGTCGAGGTACGAGTTGCGCGGGTCGCCGTAGTCGACCGTGTTGCCGGCGAGCCCGCCCTCGCCGAACAGCGCGCCGGCAACGTCGTCGCGCGGTCGCCCCGGGCACGGCGTCGGCGAGCTGGTCGAGCTCGCGCGAGCGGTCCGGCGAGGTCGAGATCGGGGTGCGCGTGCTTGGCGATGAGGAGCGCGGCCTCGTCGAGCGGGACCTCGGTCCGGCGGCCGGCGCACGAGCTCGGTGAACCGCTCGGTCGCGTCCACGTTCCTCCCGTCGCGTCCACGTCGCCGGCCGAGGTACCGCCCGCGAGACCGGGGCGGTCCGCCCGTACACTGCGCGCATGGCAGGTGGCAACGCCGACGGCCTCTCCGACGGTCTGCACGACACCGTGTCGACGCGGTCTGCGGCGTGCCAACCAGCGGCGTGACGGCCAACCGGCAAGGCGATCGTCGAGGCGCTCGTCGACCGCGCCCCGCCCGCTCACGATCCCGGAGATCCTCGAGTCGCCCGCGGGCCGGGGCCTGGCGCAGAGCTCGGTCTACCGGAACCTCGTCGTGCTCGAGCAGGCCGGGCTCGTCCACCGCATCGTCACCGACGGCGAGTTCGCCCGCTACGAGCTGGCCGAGGACCTCACCGAGCACCACCACCACCTCATCTGCGCCAACTGCGGGCTCGTCGAGGACGTGCCGGCGTCCGCCGGGCTCGAGCAGTCCGTGCACACGGCGGCCGACCAGATCGCCCGCTCGACCGGCTTCCACACCCAGCGCCACCGCGTGGACCTGGTCGGGCTGTGCGCGCGCTGCGCCTGAGCTAGCTCGACTCCTGGTCGACGAGCGCGGTCAAGCGCTCGGGATCGGCTGCCACCGAGTTGCTGATCGTCTTGCCGTTCACCAGCACGGTGGGCGTGCCCGTGATGCCCTTCTGCGACGTGGTGTCGGTGTTCTTCGTCACCCATCCGGTGAACCGGCCGGAGCTCACGCAACGCGCGAACGCCGGATCCGTGATCCCGACTTCGCTACCGAAGCGCTGGAGCTGGTCGTTCGTGAGGAATCCGGAGTTCTCCGTGCGCGATTGCTGGTTGTAGAGCGCGTTGTAGTAGTCGGTGAACTTCCCGGCGTCCGCCGCGCACACCGCGGCGGCCGCCGAGCGCAGCGACTCGGTCGTGCCCTGGTCGAGGTACTCGAGCCCGACGAACTCGAACTTCACTTTTCCCTGCTGGATGAGCTGCTCGAGCGTCGGCTCCCACAGCTGGTGGAGCTCGCCGCAAACCGGGCACTGAAAGTCGCCGAACTCCGTGATGGTCACCGGCGCGTTCTTGTCGCCGACGAGCACGCCGCCGTTCGGCCGACCGCGCTCGCCGGTCGGGTGACCTCGCGTGCTCGGTCTCGGACCGGCTGCGCTGCACGAGCACGCCGACGACCACCGCCGCCACGATCACGGCGCCGACGACCCACCACATCCACACGCGCGAGCGGCTCCGGTTGTACGGGATCGTTGCGGTGGCACGGCGCGCTTCAGTCCCGCGCCAGGTTGTCGAGCGCGAGCCGGCTCTGCGCCCCCGCCGCGACCAGGATCGCCAGGCAGAGGAACAACCCGTCGCGGCCCATCTCCGCAGGTAGCGGGCGCCGTCGGCCGCCGCCTGTCCCCCGCCGCCGAAGCAGCCGCAGTCGATCTGGAGGCCGCGGGCCCAGGCGGCGGCGGTCCCGGCCACGAACACGAGCAGCAACCCGGCCGACACCCATGCCGCCGGTCGCGTCGCCAGCCCCAGGAGCAGGAGCACCGCCAGCGCGAGCTCGACGAACGGCAGCCCCCAGCCGAACGGCTTCACGAACGCCTCGGGCAGGATCTCGTATGCCCGCACCGCCCGCACGCTGGCGTCGGGATCGCCGACCTTGGCGACGCCGGCCCACGCCCACACCCCGGCGAGGACGAGGCGGGCGACCGTCGAGCACCACGGCCACCACTGCGGCGGGATCCGGTGGCGCGTGGCGGGCGAGGTCAGCGTGTCGGGAGAGCGCACGACTCTCAGTCGATCACAATCCCGGAGCCGGATTCCCGCGCGTCACCACGTCACCTCGGCGCAGCCGGTGTGGTCGTCCGGCTCGACCTGGAGCGTGGCGTGCGCGATGTCGTAGCGCTCGCGGAGGACGTCGCGCGCCCGGTCGAGCACGCCGTGGGCGTCGGTGCCGGCCGTGACCATCAGGTGCGCGCTGGCGACGTCCATCTCGGAGGTGAGGGTCCAGACGTGGAGGTCGTGCACGTCGACGACCCCGGGCACGCCGGCGAGGTCGGCCTGGAGGCGGCCGACGTCGAAGCCGGCCGGCGCGGCCTGGATCAGGATGCGCACGGCGCTCGCCGGCGAGACGCCACGCCCGGGGCAGGATCCACACGCCGATCGCGGCGCCGACGATGGCGTCGATCAGCTCCCAGCCCGTCACGGCGATGACGACGCCGGCGACGATGACGCCGAGCGACGCCACCGAGTCGGCGAGCACGTCGACGTAGGCGCCCTCGACGTTGAGGCTCTGGCCGGCGCCGCTGCGCAGCAGCCGACAGAGACGACGTTGACGAGCGAGGCCCGAGGACGGCCGACCACGAGCATCGGCGCCCGCCTCGACCGGACGGCTCCGAATCGAGGCGCTAGACCGCCTCGACGAGGACGTAGCCGGTGACCACGAAGAGCAGGATGGCGTTGGCGAGCGCGGCGAGGATCTCGAGCCGGTACAGCCCGAACGTGCGCGACCGGTCGCCGCCGGCGCGGTCGGCGAGGCGGATCGCCGCCAGCGCCATGCCGATGCCGACGGCGTCGGTGAGCAGGTGGGCGGCGTCCGACAGCAGCGCGAGCGACCCGGCGAGGAACGCGGTGACCGCCTCGACGACGAGGAAGGCCGCCGCGAGGACGAACGCGACCGGAGCCGCCCGGCGTAGCGCGCACCCGCCCGCCCCGTCGGCGTGGCGTGATCGTGCCCGTGCCCATCCCCGTGACTGTGCGCCACGGGCTCGATGGTACGAGCGTTAGGGGCAGCCGAGCGCGGTTGCGATCTTGCCGAGGTTGGCGTCCATGAGCGTGAAGTAGTCGGCCTTGTCGGCGCGCTCTCGCTTGCGTGAGGCTCTCGAGCGGGCTGAGCACCTCGGTGCGCAACCCGCCTGCGTCGCGGGCGAGCGTCTGCGCGATGCGCGGCGAGACCGTCTCCTCGGTGAACACGGTCGTGACGCCCTGGTCGCGGGCGAGCTGCGGCGAGCTCGCCGAGGCGCGCCGGGTCGGGCTCGGCGTCGGGCGACAGGCCGGCGACGCCCTCCTGCCGGAGCCCGTACCGGGTCGCGAGGTACCCGAACGCCTCGTGCGAGGTGACGAGCAGGTCGCGGGCGCAGCCGGTCAGGCGCTCGCGGTACCGCGCGTCGAGCGCGGAGAGCTGGTCCTGGAGGCGCCTGCGCGTTCTTCTCGTACGATGGCGGCGCCCTTCGGATCGGCGGCGGCGAGGCCGCGCTCGACCTCGCCGACGAGCTGCGACATGAGGACCGGGTCGAGCCACACGTGCGGGTCGAGCCCGCCGCTCTGCCCCTCCTTGGCGACCTTCTTCCCCGGGCGTCGACGAGCTTGGGCAAGAGCTCGACCGTCGGTCCGTCGCGCCGGTCGGCCGCCTTCTCCACCGCGGGCTGGAAGCCGCTGCCGAGCACGAACGCGACCTTCGCTTCGAGCAGCCGGTCGAGCTGGTCCGAGTTCAGCTCGAGGTCGTGAGGCTCGGCGCCGATCGGGGTGAGGTTCGTGACATCGACGCGCGTCCCGCCGACCCGCTGGGCCGCGAAGGCGACCGGGTAGAACGAGGCCGCCACGCTCACCTTGCTGCGGGACGCACCCGCGGGCTCGACGCCGAGCACGGTGGCGGCGACGACGGCCGGCCGCGAGCACGAGGAGGAACCAGCGCCGCATAATGAGAATGAGTCTTATCACAGTCGGAGCCTAGGATGGGAATCGATCTCATATGAAGACCTCAGTCGCCGATCCCCTCCTCTCCGTCCAGGGCGTCTCGTTCGCCTTCGGCGCCCATCGCGTCCTCGACGACGTCGACCTCGAGATCCGACCCGGGCGAGTTCGCGGCCCTCGTCGGCCCGAACGGGGCCGGGAAGTCGACGCTGCTGCGCATCGTGCTCGGGCTGCTGGCGCCGCAAGCGGGCCGCGTGGAGCTGTTCGGCGCCTCGCCCCGGCGTCTCCCCGACCGCTGGCGCCTCGGGTACGTGCCCCAGCGTCCGCGCCTGGCGCCCGACCTGCCGGCCACGGTCGAGGAGGTCGTCGCCGCCGGCCGCCTCGCCAAGCAGGGGTGGTGGCGCCGGGCGCGACCGGCCGACCGGGACGCGGTCGAGCACGCGCTCGAGTCGGTCGCGCTCGAAGGGCTGCGCACGCAGCGCGGTCGTCGAGCTCTCGGGCGGGCAGCAGCAGCGCGTGCTGATCGCCAAGGCGCTGGCCAGCGAGCCCGAGCTGCTCATCCTCGACGAGCCGATCGCCGGCGTCGACGCGCGAGGCGCAGCGGCTGTTCCGCGACTCGCTCGTGCACCTGCTGCGCGAGCACGGCGCCGCCGTGCTGCTCGTCTCGCACGAGCTCGGCGCGGTCGCCGACGATCTCGATCGCGTCGTCGTGATGCGGCGACGCGTGCTGTTCGACGGGACGCCGGGCGACCTCGCGGCCACCGGCGTGAGCCTCGGCGTGCACCCCGACGACCTCCCGCCTGGCTCGAGGAGCTCTCCGAGAACGGCGGGACGTGATGCCCGGGATGCCGTGGCCGCTGCCGTGGCCGTTCGACCGCAAGTACATGCAGCTCGCGCTGGTCGCCGGGCTCGTGGTCGGCGCGTCGGCGCCGCTCATCGGCGACGTTCCTCGTGCAGAAGCGGCTGTCGCTGCTGGGCGACGGCATCGGCCACGTCGCCGTGGCCGGCGTCGCCGCGGGCCTGCTGTTCGGGATGTGGCCGATGTGGACGGCCCTGGTCGTGGCGGTCGTCGCCGCGCTCGCGCTCGAGTGGCTGCGCAGCCGCGGGCGCACGTCGGGCGACCTCGCGCTCGCGCTGTTCTTCTACGGCGGCATCGCGGCCGGCGTCGTGCTGGCCGGACGCTCCGGCGACCAACACGCAACCTGCAGCCGTACCTCTTCGGCTCGATCCTCACCGTGACCGAGAACGACGTCTGCACGGTCGCTCGCGCTGGGCGCGCTCGATCATCGCTGGCGATCGCGCTCACGCGGCGCGGGCTGTTCGCGATCGTGCTCGACGAGGAGGCGGCGCGCGTCGCCGGCATCCCGGTCGGCGCGCTGAACGCGCTGCTCGCCGTGCTGACCGCGGTCACGGTGGTGGCGGCGATGCGCGTCGTCGGCGTGCTGCTCGTCGCCGCGCTCATGGTGCTGCCCGTCGCCACGAGCCGGGTCGTGGCGCGGTCGTTCCGCACCACGACGCTCGGCGCGGGCGCCGTCGGCATGGTCGCCGTCGTGCTCGGCTTGGCCGCGGCCCGCCAGTGGGCGCTCGCGGCCGGCGGCGCCATCGTGCTCGTCGCGGTGGCGCTGTTCGCCGCCACGTCGATCGCCGCGCCCTTGCGCCGCGGCCGCGCCCCGGACGACGCCGGCGCCCTGCTCCGGCCCCGGCTGACGGACGTCCGCGAGCGGCGTCAGCAGATGCCACGACCGCGGGGTACGGGTTCACCGCGCCGCCCCCGCCGGGGTGGATCTCGAAGTGCGTGTGCGGTCGCGCCGCCCGACGCGTCGCCGGTGTTGCCCGTGTAGCCGATCACCTCGCCCTGCGCGACCTGGCGCGCGCCGCCCTCGTAGGCGTCGAGGTGGAAGTAGTAGTAGAGGTCGCCGTTGTCGCCGTGCAGGTACACGCCGAGGCCCGAGTGCCGCCCGCTTCATCGTCACCGAGCCCGAGACCACGGCGACGTTGGGCGTGCCCCTCGGGGCCATGAGGTCGACGCCCTGGTGCGGCCGGCCACCGGCGCGCGGGCGTGCCACGAGTCCACGAACGACACCGGCCCGTGCACGGGACAGATGAGCCCGCCGGACGCCGAGGCGGGCGACGGGGTTGTTGTCGCGCGCAGAGCCCGGCCTGCGCCTTCTGCGGCGGCCGCGAGGCGGGCGGCTTGCTCGCGGAACTTGTCGAGCGCGGCCTGCTGCGTCGGCTCGACGCGCGCTCGAGCTCGCGGTCCTGCAGCGCCGCCGCGAGACGAATCACGGCGTCGTTGTCGCTCGCGTTGGCCTCGTCGAGCAGCTTCTCGCGCCGGGCGGCGTCGAGCGGCGCGTCGCTCGCGGTGAAGAGGTCGGCGCCCGAGCCGGTGTCCTTGTACGCGCTCGACGGCACGTCGCTGCGCGCGACGGCTCTCGAGCGCGGCGATCTGCTGCTCGAGCTGCCGGATCTCGCGCGTCGAGCTCGCCTACCCGGACCTGCGCCTCCTCGTAGGCGGCGGCGGCGGAGTCGGATGCCTTCTGCGGATCCGAGCCGGGCCTGCGAGCGCGGGCGCCGGAGCGATCGACACGCCGGCGAGCACGACGAGCGCCGACCACGCCCGCCAGACCAGCCGCGCCGACTCCGCCTCGGCGACCGCCCTTCGACCCAGAGATGGGCCTCGACGCTAGACGGGGCTCGCCCGTCCGCTCAATCGCGGGCCACGGAGGCCCGACACCCGCCGTGTACGGTCCGGCCGTGCGTCTCGAGGGGGAGATCGCGCTCGTCACCGGCTCCACCTCCGGGATCGGGAAGGCGATCGCGACGGCGTTCGCCGCCGAAGGGCCCGCGTCGTCGTGACCGGGCGCGACGCGGAGCGCGGCGCGGCGGCGTCGTCGCCGCGATCACCGGCGCCGGGGGCGAGGCCGCGTTCCACGCCGCCGACCTGTCCGACGAAGCGGCGTGCGCCCAGCTCGTCGCCGCCACCGTCGAGCGGTTCGGCGGCGTCACCGTGCTCGTGAACAACGCGGTGGGGTCGACGGTCGACGAGACGGACGGTCCCGTCGCTCAGATGACGACGTCGAGCTGGGAAGCGAGCCTGCGGGTGAACCTCACCGCGCCGATGTGGCTGGCCGCGCCGCGATCCCGCACATGGTCGAGGCCGGCCACGGGTCGATCGTCAACATCTCGTCCGCGCCAGGCCGAGCGGGCCAGCCCGGGGCTGGCCGCGTACATCGCGAGCAAGGGCGGCCTCAACGCGCTCACCCGGTCGATCGCGGTCGACTACGCCGAGCGCGGCATCCGGTGCAACACGATCAGCCCCGGCTACGTGCTGAACGAGCGGCGCGACGCCGACCTCTCCGACGAGCGCCGCAGCCCGACTCGAGGGCATGCACCTGACCCGGCTCGGCGAAGCCGGCGACGTCGCGCTCGCGGCCGTGTACCTCGCCAGCCGCGAGTCCGAGTTCGTCACGGGCGTCAACCTCCCCCTCGACGGCGGCAGCAGCGCCGCCCGCGGCCTGACGCTCGGCTGACGGGCGCCGATGCATCCGACGGGTCTCGCTCAGCGCCATCTCGACCTTCTCCTGGGAGCTCGACGCCGACCTCGCGTTCTACGCCGACGCCGGCATCACCAACGTCGGGATCTCGGTGGCGAAGCTCGAGCGGTTCGGGTGGGAGGAGGGCACGCGCCGCGTGGTCGACGCCGGCCTGCGGGTCGACGAACCTCATCGGGCTCGGCCCGTTCCATCTCGCCGAGCCCGACCGGTGGGGGGCGCAGCGCGAGCGGGTCGTGCGCGCGCTCGACACCGCGACCGAGGTGCGGCGCCGAGTGCCTCGTGTTCACCACCGGGCCGGCCGGCCCGCTCCCGTGGGAGGAGGCAGCCGACGCGCTCGAGGCGGCGCTGGCGCCGGTGCTGCCCGAAGCCCGCTCCCGCGGCGTGCCGTTCGCGATCGAGCACACGAACTCGCTGCGGGTCGACGTCGGCTTCGTGCACACGCTGGCGCGACGCCATCGACCTCGCCCGCCGGCTCGACGCCGGCGTGTGCATGGAGGTCAACGCCTGCTGGGCCGAGCGTGGCCTCGCGGACACGATCACCGCCGGTGCCGACCGCCTTCGGCTCGTCCAGGTCAGCGACTTCGCGGTCGGGACCCTGTCGACGCCGAACCGGCTCGTCCCCGGCGACGGCGACATCCCGCTCGAACGCATCCTCGGCCAGGTGCTCGCCGCGGGCTACACGGGCTGCTTCGACCTCGAGCTCATCGGTCCCCGCATCGACGACGAGGGCTACGACTCGGCGTGCCGGCGCAGCATCGATCGGCTCACCGAGATGCTCGACGGGCTCGGCGCGTAACCCTTGCGGACGAGCAGGCGTCGGAGTAGACGATTCAGGTCGCCGGGGCTGGGGGCTTCGGCCGAGAGAAGGGTAGGGTTCATGGCAGCAACGTCGGTCGGGAGCACACGCAGCGGGCTGCGAGCGGGTGGCATCGCGGCGATCGTCTTCGCGGTGCTGTTCGTCGTCGGATTCCTGTTCGTCTCGGACACGCCGGAGGGGGACGAGTCGAACCTCAAGTGGCTCCGGTATTACGCCGACAGCGACAACCGCAGGATGATCGTCATCGGGGCGATCGTGCTCGCGCTCGCCGCCGTCGCCTTCCTCGTCTTCCTCGGCGTCCTGCGGGAGCGTCTACGGAACGCTGCGACCGGTGCCGAATGGGTCGGGACGACCGCCTTCGCGAGCGGACTGCTGTTCGTGGCGATGCTGGCGGTCGCGGCGCTCGGAACCGCGTCCGTCTCCGCCAGCGTCGAGTTCGGCGATGCCCCGGTCGTTCGAGACGCCGACGTCCTCCGCACCTTCGAGAGCCTCGGGATCGGCGCGCTGGTCCTGTTCGGCGCGGCCGCAGCCGGCTTGCTCATCATCACGACGTCGGTCGCGGGCGGCCGCGTGGCGCTGCTTCCGCGCTGGCTCGTGGTGACGGGCTATATCGTGGGTGTGATCGTGCTCCTCGGCGGTCTGTTCTTCATCCCGCTGGCGCTGTTCGTGCTGTGGATGCTGGTGGTGGGGATCGTCATGCTGCGCGGGTCGGGCGCGGCGACTGCAGTCTGAGCCTCAGGCCACCCACTGCACGGGGCCGAGGTGGTAGTGGCCGCGCGCGAGGAGCCGATCCTCGCCGCCCGGCCACGCCGTGACGCGCAACTCGGTGTGCGTGAGGTCGGGTGACGGCTCGAGCCGCAGCCATGCCAGCGGCGCGTCGCTGGTCGCTCGGTCGCCGGCGGTCGGCCAGCGCCGCCTCGGCCGTGGCGCGCTCGTCGTCCGTGAGGTACTGCCACACGATCGAGTGGAACACGACGGTGGCGCGGTCGGGTACGGGCTCGTCGAGCTGGCGCCGCGAGCCAGTCCGGGATGTCGGCCCGGTCGATCGCGAATCGGGACGTCGCGCGCAACGTCGAGCGCGGCACGCAACATCGTGAAGCGCTCGGTCTGGCCCGGCCACACGTACGACAGGAGCGTGAGGCGGCCGTCCTCGGTGCCGGCGTCGATCGGGTCGCGATCGCAGCCGCGCCGCTCGGCGATCGTCACCGCCGCGTCGAACGGCGGATGGCCCTCCGTCCCACAGGTCGGTGAAGCGCACCGGTGACGCCGGGTCGCCGTACCCGGCCCCGTCCGACTCGTACCAGTAGCGGTCGAAGCGGAGATTGAGCCCGGCGCTGCGAGCCGACCTCGAGCACCCGCAGCGGCAGGCCCGGTGTCACGGGCCACGACGAGGAACCCGCCCACGAGCGCGGCCGACCGCCCACCTCGTTCGTCTGCGGCGGCCTGGTCGAGCGCGTCGCGAATCGCGTCGGCGTGGGCGTCGAGTGCGGCGAGCAACGCCGGCCACGCCGCGGCCGCGTCACCGTCGCCGCCGACCGACGGGAAGCGCGCCGCGAGCTCGGGCGCCTGCCCCGCGAGCACGAGCCGGTGCACGCCGCCGAGGAACCGCAGCGGCACCGCGTCCTCGTAGGTCGAGTCGAGCTGGTCGGCGAGGAATCGACCGATGGGTCCGCCGGCGACGACGTCGGCGGCCATGCGCTCGAGGAGCGTCGGCGTAGAACGGCGAGCCCATGCCGCTGCACGCCAGCTGGTAGATGCGGATGATGCCGACCAGCGGCGGGTCGCTCACGCTTCGCACCGTAGCGGGATAGCGTCCGCGATTCATGGCTCGAAGCATGCTCGTCACCGGCGGCGCGAGCGGCATGGGACGCGCCGCCGCGCACCTGCTCGCGCGCGACGGCGCGTCGGTCACCGTGGTCGACCGCGCCGCCGACGCGGCCGGCGACGTCGCGCGCGAGATCACCGACGCCGGCGGCGCGGCGCTGGCCGCGCCCGCCGACGTCGGGAACGAGGACGAGGTCGAGGCGGCGGTCGCGGCCGCGGTCGACGCCTTCGGCGGGCTCGACGGTGTGCTGACCAGCGCCGGCGTCTTCCACGGCGACGACCTTCGCCCGCTCGGCGAGGTCGAGCTCGACGACTTCCTGTTCGTGCTGCGCGTGAACCTCGTCGGCACGTTCCTCGCCATCAAGCACGCCCTGCCGCACCTCGTCGAACGCCGGGGCGCGGTCGTGACGATCGCGTCGACCGCCGCCCTCAAGGGCCACGGGTACGGCCCGGGTTACACGGCGAGCAAGGGCGGGGTGGCGGCGCTCACGCGGATCGCCGCGGTGCAGTACGGGCCGCAGGGCGTGCGGGTCAACTGCATCTGTCCCGGCAGCGTCGACACTCCGATGACGATGGGCACGTGGAGCACACCCGAGGCGCAGCGGCGGATCCAGCGCTCGGTACCGCTGCAGCGGGTGGCGCAGCCGGAGGAGATCGCGTCGGTGGCCGCCTTCCTGCTCTCGGAGGCGGCCGCCGACGTCACCGGGCAGACGATCGCCGTCGACGGCGGCACGACGATCGCGTGAGTCGCTAGGAGCCGATCCCGACGAGCTCGACGAGCACGCCGTCGGGGTCGCGGAGCGTGGCCATGTCGACGTCGCCGCCGGGGGCGGGGACCTTGATGCGCCGCGCCGGCCCGTCGAGGCCGACGGCTGCGAGCCGCTTCAGCGTGGCGTCGACGTCGACGAAGAACGACAGCAGGAAGAAGCCCGGACGGGGCGGGGCAGGCGTCGGCGCGGCGCCATCGGCGCCGGTGCCGTCCCCGGCGAAGGCGACCAGCTCGACGATCCCGGCGTCGGGCGAATCCGGATCGCCGAGGAAGACCGACCGCAGCCGGTCGCCGGGCGCGTCGAACAGGGTGCGCCAGTCGCCGTCGAACTCGTGGTCCATCAGCACCTGGAGGCCGAGCCCGTCGCGATAGAAGCGGAGACTGGCGTCGACGTCGCGCGCGTAGACCGCGCTGTGGTGGACGTGCGCCATGTCAGGCGCCTTCGAGCATGTCGGTGGGATCGAGCGGGCTCCGCAACGTGATGCCGCCGTCGGCGACCAGCACGTGGCCGGTGACCCAGTCCAGCTCGACCAACGCCACGATCGCGCTGGCGATGTCGTCCGCAGTTCCCAAGCGCCCGAGCGCCGCCCGCTCCGAGACGAGCTCGCGGTAGCCCGGGAGCTGGTCGGTGGCCGCGAACATCGGCGTGTCGGTGCACCCGGGTGCGATCGCGTTGACGCGGATGCCGTGATGGCCGAGCTCGCCGGCCGCCACGCGCACGAGCTGGTGCACCGCGGCCTTGGACGTCGAGTAGTTGACGATGCCGCGGTCACTCACGATTCCCGACACGGACCCGGTCGCGACGATGGCCCCGGGCCGGCCCGCCGCCACCATGGCGCGCGCCGCCTCGCGCAGGCACAGGAACACGCCCCGGATGTTCACGCGCTGGACGCGGTCCCACTCCTCTGCGCTCATCTGCAGGATCGGCGACATCCCGCCGACCCCGGCCGCGAGCACGGCGACGCGGGGCGGGCCCAGCTCGTCGACCACCTGCTGCACGGCGGCGACGACGTCGTCCTCGTCGCCCACGTCGCATTTCACGGCGAGATCGCCCTGTCCCTCCTGCGCCTGCAGGTCGAGCACGGCGACTCGGGCGCCCCGGTCGCGCAGTCGTGCAGCCGTCGCGGCGCCGATGCCGCTCGCGCCGCCCGTGATCATGGCGACGCTCCCGTCGAGGTCCACGGGCGTCACGGTAACGTCCCGCCGTGCCGGCTGACAGCGACGTCAGGGTGTGGTTCGGGTTGTTCCTCCCGCAGCTGCGCATGTCGTTCGACACGATCCTCGAGCGGACGCTGGCAGCCGAAGCGGCCGGGTTCGACTCGGTGTGGCTGATGGACCACCTCGCCGCTCCCGCCGCGCCCGAATGGGACACGCTCGAGGGCTGGACGCTCGCCGCCGGGCTCGCGACGCGCACGAGCCGGATCCGGCTCGGCCACCTCGTGACGTGCGATCCGTTCCGCCACCCGGCGGTGCTGGCGAAGATGGCGGCGACGGTCGACGTGCTGAGCGACGGACGGCTCGAGCTCGGCCTCGGTTGGGGCTCGGTCGACGCCGAGCTGCGCACCTTCGGGATCGACGCCGGCCCGGCGCCGGAGCGCGCCGCCCGTCTGCGCGAGACGCTCGAGATCCTCCCGCGGATGTTCGCGGGCGAGCCGTTCGACTACGCGGGCGCGCACTACCGGCTGGCCGGCGCCGTCGGGCGTCCCGTCCCGGTGCAGCCGCGCATCCCGGTGCACATCGGCGGCGCGGGCCCGAAGCTCACGATGCCGCTCGTGCGCGAGTTCGCCGACTGGTGGAACTGCCCGTCGTACGCGGCCGACCGGCTGGCGGAGGTGCGGCAGCTGGCCGGGGACGCCCGCGTGTCGGTGCAGCACCCGGTCGGCCTGGCCGCCGGCGACGCCGACCGCGACGAGGTCAGCGCACTGACGCAGCGACGGTTCGGCAGCTGGGGTGGCGTCGTGACCGGCACGGCCGACGAGGTCGCCGGCGCGCTCGTCGCCGACGTCGACCTCGGCGCGCGCGGCTTCGTCCTCCAGTTCCACGACTTCGGTGCCACCGCCACGCTCGAGCGGTTCATGGCCGAGGTGGCGCCGGCGGTGCGCGCCGCGGCCGCTGGGTAGCCTCCACGCGCGTGCCCTCGATCTTCACGAAGATCATCGACGGCGAGATCCCGGGCGTCTTCGTGTGGCGCGATCCACAGTGCGTCGCGATCCTCTCGATCGCGCCGATGAACCCCGGTCACACGCTCGTCGTGCCGCGCCGCGAGGTCGACCACTGGATCGACCTCGATCCCGTCCTGGCGCGCCACCTGTTCACGGTGGCGCAGACCATCGGCAAGGCCCAGGAGCAAGCGTTCAAGCCGCGCCGCATCGGCGTGATGATCGTCGGCGACGAGGTGCCGCACACCCACATCCACGTCGTGCCGATCAACTCGGCCGGTGAGCTGTCGTTCGCGCACGCCGACCACAACCCGCCCGAGGGTTCGCTCGACGCGGCAGCCGAGCAGATCCGCGCCGCCCTGCGCGACCTCGGCGCCGAGGGCGTCGCGGAGTGACCGCTCCCCGTTCTCGGCAGGAAAACGGTCGTATGGCGAGCGTTTCGCTGCCGAGAAATGCTGGATCGAGCCCGACGCCCACGCCGGATCGGCCCCTAACATCGCCGTCCGTGGGCTCGGCGGAGGAGTGGGCGAAGCGCGACGCGGCCGTCGTCTGGCACGGCTTCACGCAGATGGCCTGTTACGCGGAGAACGCGCCGGTCATCGTGGAGTCGGCCGAGGGGCACGACCTCATCGACGTCGACGGGCGCCGCTACCTCGACGCCATCTCGTCGCTCTGGGTCACCACGCTCGGCCACCGCGTGCCCGAGCTCGACCAGGCGGTGCGTGACCAGCTCGACCGGGTCGCACACTCGACGATGCTCGGCAACGGGAACCGCGCCGCGATCGAGCTGGCCGAGGCCTTGGCGCGCGTCGTGCCGGTCGACGGACCGCACTTCCTGTTCGCGTCGGACGGCGCCGCCGCCGTCGAGCAGGCGCTGAAGATCGCGTTCCAGTACTGGGTGAACCGGGGCGTCGACGGACGCACGTCGTACCTCGCGTTCGGCGGCGCGTACCACGGCGACACGGTGGGTGGGCTCTCGCTCGGCGCCGGCGGGTTCGGCACCGAGATCTTCGACCCGCTGCGATTTCCCGTCCGGCGTGCGCCGGGGTTCGACGATCCCCGATGCTTCGAGGTGGCGACGCGCATGGTCGCCGAGCACGCTCACGAGCTCGCCGCCGTCGTGGTCGAGCCGCTCGTGCAAGGTGCGGCCGGGATGCAGGTGGCGCCGCCGTCGGCGTTCGCCGCGCTGGCCGACGCATGCCGCGAGCACGCGGTGCTGCTCGTGTGCGACGAGGTCGCGACCGGGTTCGGACGCACGGGCACGCTCTTCGCTTCCGAGCAGTGCGGGCTGCGTCCCGACCTGCTGTGCCTCGGCAAGGGCCTGACCGGCGGCTATCTGCCCCAGTCCGTGACCGTTGCCAGCCAGCGCGTCTTCGACGCGTTCCTCGGGCCCGACCTGTCCGAGCAGACGCTGTACCACGGCCACTCGTACGGCGGGAACGCGCTCGCGTGCGCGGTCGCCCGCCGTCACCTCGAGCTCCTCGACGAGCTCGACGTGCTCGCCAACGTGCGTGCCCGATCCGCCGAGCTGCAGGCGATGCTGGATGAACGCATCGCGCCGCACCGCGCCGTTCGCGAGGTACGGCTCCAGGGGCTCATGGGCGGGATCGAGCTCGCGCCGCCGCGCGACGGGCTGCGCTGGGGCCGGCGGGTCTGCGCCGCCGCCGTCGAGCGGGGCGTGCTGCTGCGTCCCCTCGGCGACGTCGTGGTCGTGATGCCGCCGCTCACGATCACGTCGCCCGAGCTGCGCCGGATCGTCGACGCGCTGTCGGGTGCGATCGACGAGGTGGCGGCGGCGTGAGCTGGCGCGAGTGGGCCGACGCCGAAGCGGGCGCTCATCCGCGAGGCCGGCCGCTGGCGCGAGCCACGCGACCTCGACGCCGCCGGGCCCGAGGGGAAGCTCGCCCCCGACGGCCGCCCCGTCGTGTCGTTCGCGTCGAACGACTACCTCGGTCTGACGCAGCACCCGACGGTCGTGGCCGCGGCGCACGCCGCGCTCGACCGGTGGGGCGCCGGGTCCGGCTCGGCTCGGCTGATCGTGGGCTCGCGCCCCGTGCACGCCGACCTCGAGGCGGCGCTCGCCGACTGGAAGCACACCGAGCGCGCCGTCCTGTTCCCGACCGGGTTCGCGACCAACCTCGGCGTCCTCACGACGTTCGGAGGGCGCGGCGTGCTCGTCTGCTCCGACGAGCTCAATCACGCGTCGATCATCGACGGATGCCGCCTGAGCCGCGCCCACGTCGAGGTGTTCCGCCACCGGGACCTCGATCACGTCGAGCACCTCCTCACCACCGTCCCCGCCGAGCGCGCCGTGGTCGTCACCGACACGGTGTTCTCGATGGACGGCGACGTGGCCGACGTCGACGCCCTCGCGGAGCTGTGCGCCCGCCGCGGCGCGTTGCTCGTGCTCGACGAGGCGCACGCGGTGCTCGGCCCCGATCCCGACCTCACCGGGCGGGAAGCGGTTCGCATCGGCACGCTCTCGAAGACGGTCGGCGCCCTCGGCGGCTTCGTCGCCGGTCCCGCCCATCTCACCGAGCTGATCGTGAACCGGGCCCGCTCCTACATCTTCACGACCGCCCTCTCCCCCGCCGACACCGCCGCCGCCCTCGCCGCCGTCGGCGTCATCCGCTCCCCCGAGGGCAGCCAGCTCACGACGCGCCTGCGCGCCAACGTCGAGCGGCTCCGGCCCGGGCACCCGTCGCCCATCGTCCCCGTCGTCCTCGGCGACGAGGCGAGCACCCTGGCGGCGGCGGCCGCGCTGCTCGACCAGGGCATGCTCGTACCCGCCATCCGGCCGCCGACCGTGCCGCCCGGCACCTCCCGCCTGCGCGTCGCGCTGTCGGCCGCGCACGCGCCGTCGCAGGTCGACGCGCTGGCGGCGGCGCTCGCCCGGCCTGTGACGACGCGCCCGGCGCGCCTCGTCTTCGTCGCCGGCACCGGGACCGCGGTCGGCAAGACGTGGACGGCGGCCGCCGTGCTGGCGCGGTTCCGCAACGCGGGCCTGCGGGTCGGCGCCCGCAAGCCCGCGCAGTCGTTCGACGCCGGTGAAGAGCCAACCGACGCGGACGTGCTCGCCGCCGCGACCGGCGAGCCGCCGCACGACGTGTGCCCACCGCATCGCTGGTACGCGCGCGCGCTCGCGCCGCCGATGGCCGCCGACGCACTCGGCGCGCCGCCGTTCACCGTCGGTGACCTGCTCGACGAGCTGCATTGGCCCGACGGCGTCGACGTCGGGCTGGTCGAGGGAGCGGGCGGGCCTCGGTCGCCGATCGCCACCGACGGCGACAACGTGTCGTTGGCGTCGGCCATCGCGCCCGACCTCGTGCTGCTCGTCGCCGACGCCGGCCTCGGCACCATCAACGCGGTGCGCATGTCGGTCGCAGCATTCGGGGAACGACGGCTCATCGTGGTGCTGAACCGCTTCGACGAGCACGACCCACTGCACCGAAGCAATCGGGACTGGCTCAGCTGTCGGGACGGGTTCGATGTCGTGACGGGCGTCGAGGCCGCCGCGGCACGAATCGTTCCCTAGGCGTTGGTTGCGCCTTCATCCAAGTCTCATCCGCGCTGGGGCAGACTCCTCGCCGTGGCGTCCGACCCGGGTGGAGGCGACGCGCCCACCGCCGCGGACCGCGCCGTCGCCTACACGCTCGTGCTCGTCTCGGTGGGCGCGACCGCGCTGGTGACGGCCCGGCGGTTCTCCACCGCAAACCGAGCCGGGTTGCTGGCGCTCGCGTTCGCCGCCCTCGCGCTGGCGCTGCTCGTGGGTCGATGGCGCCGGGCGCTCCGCATGCCGGCTGTCGTCGCCCTGTCCGCCGCGCTCCTGGTCGTCGGCGTCGCCCGCTGGCCACGCGACTCGTCCGACATCTGGTCCTACGCCGCGTACGGCCGGATGGTCAGCCACTACGGCGCGAGCCCGTACCGCCACGTCCCCGTCGAGTACTCGAACGATCACGCGATCCGGCGGGTGAAGCCCACGTGGCAGAACACCAGCTCGGTGTACGGGCCTCTGTGGAACGGGGTCTCGGCCGGCGTCGTGTCGGTGACACAGACCCATCAGCTGTCGACGCGGATCTGGTTCCAGGCGCTGGCGGCGCTGTCGGTGTTCCTTGCCGTGTTGCTGATCGCTCGCCGGACTCGGAGCCCCGCCGCGGTCGCGTTGATCGGTTTGAACCCGCTCGTCATCTACGACGTCGTGAACGGCGGGCACAACGACGCGCTCGTCGGGCTGGCGCTGCTCGTCGGTGTGCTCTTCGCGTCCCGAGAACGGTTCAAACTCGCCGCCTTGGCCATCGCGTTGGGCGCGCTGGTCAAGCTGGTGGCCCTGCTCGGGTTCGTGGCGCTGATCGTCTGGATCGTGCGGAAGCGAGGTGTGCGCCCGGCCGCGATCGCGACCGGGGTCGGTGGCGGCGTCTTCGCCGCCGGGTACGCGCTCAGCGGTGGCCTCGACGCGCTCACGCCCCTCCGAGACGCGCGGCTCCAGATGAGCCGCAACTCCATCTGGCTCCTCACCAACTCGGAGGGGCGCACGAACCTGTTCGGGCTCGGACGCATCCACGAGTTCTCGCACGACTTCCTGCAGACCGCCTCCACGTTGTCGACGATCACGGTCATCGTCCTCGCCGCCGTGCTCGTGGCCGGCCGACTGCGCGACAACACACCGGCGCTGGTCGTCGGCGGCGCCGTCGCCGCCTACCTGCTCGCAGGTGCATACGTGCTGCCGTGGTACGCGGCGTGGGCGCTCCCGGTGCTCGTGCTCGAATGGCGCTCGGGCCTGACGCGCCTCGTGCTCGCACAGTCCGCGCTGTACCTGATCGCGTACCAGTACCGCCAGGGCATCCCCGCATCCGTGCCCTACCGGGCGATCTTCGCGTCGAACGTGGCGCTGGTGCTGTTCGAGCTGGCGATCATCGTCGCTCTGGTCGTCATGGTCGTGCGTCAGCGTCGACCCGAACGCGTGCGCGTCGAAGCGACCGGCCCACCGACACCGGTGGCGGCCCGCCTCGACTGACGCTCAGCTGATCGTCGCCGGCGCCGGGGAGAAGGCGACTCGACTCCCCGGCGCCACTTCCCGACGGGTATCAGACGTTGATCGTGATCCCGAAGTTGGCGTTGATGATCACGTTGTTGTCACCAACGATCGTGTTGTTCGAGTTGTTGCTGCCCTCGTTCGAGATGTGAACGTTGGTGATGGGCGCGTTCACGGGCGAGTTCTGGAACTGCATCCCGATGTCACCGAACCCGTCGGTGTTGACTTGCGCGTCACCACCGGCTTCGACACTGGTGCACCGGGTGTCACCGCTCCCGGAACCACCGCCGCTGGCGCCGATCCCGACAACCACGCCGCAGTGCGACTGACCGCCGAGGTCCACCGCCGACGCCTGGGGCGCCGGCTCCGCAACCGGGAGCGCGGCGACCGGCGGGTCGACGGCCGCCGGCAGAGCTGCCGCAGCGGCATCCCCGACGGGCGGGAAGACGTTCGCCGACGCGCCGACGTTCCCGTTGATGATCAGGTCGGAGTTCCCGATGATCGAGTTGTTGGAGTTGTTGTCGCCTTCGTTCGAGATGTGGAGTTCGAGATGGCGGCACCGATCGGCGAGTTCTGGAACTGGAATCCGATATCACCGAATCCCTCCGTGTTCACCTGTGCATTGCCACCGGCTTCGACGCTCGTGCACCGGGCATCGCCGCTCCCGGAGCCGCCGAAGCTGGCACCGATCCCGAACACGACGCCGCAATGCGACTGCCCGCCGAAGTCGACGGTCTGGGCCTCGACGAGAGACCCCGGCGCGGTCGCGCTCCCGGCGGGGCCCGGCAGCAGCAGCACTGCGAGCACACCGACGAGGAGGAACCAGCCGACGAGCAGGCCGTGCTGCACCCCCAGCCGTCCGACAACCGGAAGTTGCCAGAGCTTGAAACTGCCCATGATTTTCGCCTTTCAATTTCTGGGGGCACCCGCGGACGCGAACACCCGCCCTGGTATGTATCGGCGGGTAGTCTCACGGACCCCCGTGTCACGCAATAGGGCCGATCGACTGCTCTGCCGCGCGCGACGCGCCACCATTTCGCCCGTAGCCGGACATCGGGACGGTCCCCCGCCGTGAACTCTTGACGAATTGAACGTTGTTCAATATCGTCGGGCTTCAAGGACGTGTGGGTCGAAGGGCAGGGGCCATGACACGGAAGTGCTCGACCTACGCGGTCGCGATCGCTTCGGCGATCGGTCTCGCGCTCCCCCTGCTGGTGCTGGCGTCCACCCGCCCCGAGGCAGCCGGCGCGCAGACCAACGAGGTCGTCACCAAGGAGTTCAAGTACGTCAAGCACGCCGAGGGCCTCACACTCCCTGCCGGTGTGTCCCGCATCACGATCGTCGCCGCCGGCGGGAAGGGTGGGAAGGGCGCCTATAGCTCCGGCAATGGGGGCGCCGGCATCCAGGTCACGGCCAAGGACATCCAGGTCGGAGCGGAGCGAGACATCCAGGTCCTGGTGGGTGGCAACGGCGAGCACGGCGGGATCAGCAAGGACCGCGGCGGCACCGGCGGCTTCAACGGCGGCGGCGACGCCGGTGCCACTTCCGGAGGCGGAGGCGGGGGCGGGTTCACGCAGGTGGTCTCGAGTCCGAGCAACAAGGTGCTCGTCCAGGCCGCCGGTGGTGGCGGCGGGGGCGGGGGGCTGACCGAGCGCGGGCCACGGAGGACCGAACGGCGCGTCACTCAACGGCACGAGTGGCTATGGCGTCTCGGGCGACGGCGGCGGCGGGGGCGGGGGCACATTGAGCGCCGGCGGCGCCGGCGGGCACAACAAGAACCCGCTCATTCCGGACGGCCACGGCGGCGGGAGGTACGGCGGAGGCAAGGGCGGCCCCGGTGTGTTGCCCCAGCTCCGATCCGGGGGCGGCGGGGGTGGCGGCGGCTACTTCGGTGGGGGCGGCGCGGCCGGCGCCGACACATCCGGCGGGGGTGGCGGGGCCGGCTCGAGCTACGTGGCGCCGAACGTCACGACCACGGCGACCCCGGCTCCCGGCGAGCCCGGCGTGAAGATCTCGTACGAAGTCGGTCCCCCGCCGCCACCGCCTCCACCCGGGCCGGCCCTCGAATGCGTGCCGCACAGCACCGCGAAGGTCGGTGACACGCTCAAGGACTTCCACATCTGCACGTCGGATGGCAGGCCGTTGCCGGTGGTCTCGGTCGAGGGGCAGCTCCCCCCGGAGACCTCGTGGAAGCGGTGGCCCACCGACAACGACACATGGATCGTCCTCAACGGCAAGCTGACCACCGCGGCCGAGTGGGCCCCGGTCTTCATCACGAACGCCGGGGGTACCACGTACCGCATCCAGACCACCTTCTTGGTGAACCCGCGCTCGGAACCGCCCACCTCGGCGCCGGGATCGCCGTCGACGCCTGCACCGCCGTCGACGCCGACCGACGAAGAAGCCTGCGCCCACCTCGCCGACGCCGGCGTCCGCGCGTTGCGACGCGACGGTGCAGAACCTGACGGGGATGGGCGACGTCGACGTCACGACCGCGGCCAAGGACAAGGGTGACCGGTGGGATCCCGAGCTCGTGCTCGGCGAGAAGATCCCCGAGAATCAGTCGATCAACTGGGCGAGCATGGACCCGGCGCCGGGCGGATGTCGCTCGGAAGCGCGCCTCGAGCTCCCGCGCCCGGGCGGCGCTCCGGTGGTGTGGGACCTGTCCGTGAAGCTCACCGGCAAGCGGCCCGAGGTGACGTGCACCACGTCGGACAACGCGTTCCCGTGCACGATCACACCGGACCCGTCCGTTGCCGACGGAGTGCTCACCGCGAAGATCAAGCTGCCGCCAGCGAGGGATAGCCTCGCCACGCGCGCTTGAGAGGGGGAACCGTGAAGACAATGCGGAAATTGGCAGGGGTAGCGGCGCTCGCAGCGTTGATCGGCGCGGTCGCCGTGGGTTGCTCGAGCGACGACTCGAACAAGTCGTCCTCCTCGACCACGACCTCGAAGAGCAGTCGCAAGAGCTTCCAGGTGAGCACACCGGACGGTCAGGCGTCGCTGTCGCTCGACGGGCAGCTGCCGCCGGGCTGGCCCTCCGGGTTCCCGGTTGCCCCCGACACGAAGAAGGCCGGCTCGGGCTCGCTGGGCAACACGAACACGACCGTCCTCGTCGGCGTGTACAGCGCGACGAGCAAGCCCGAAGACGTGTTCAACTTCTACAAGTCCAGCAGCGCGTACACGGTCGACAACTCGACCTCGGCCGGCGCCGGGAGCGCCTTCGTCGGAACCGTGGAGTTCTCGGGCGCCTACACCGGCAACACCGTCGTCGTCAGCAACGAAGGCACCACCTACGTGATCGTCAGCTTGGAGAGCGGCGGCGCAGGCAGCACGTCATCGACCTGACTCGTCACGAGGCGGCGGCTCGCGCGTCTCGTCGGATTCCAGGTGGGCCGCCGGGGAATCGAACCCCGGACCATCGGATTAAAAGTCCGTTGCTCTGCCAACTGAGCTAGCGGCCCGAGTGCGATCGTACGACGGACCGGCCTGCAATCAGGTCGTCGTCGGCGTCTCGAAGGTGATGCCGCAGTTGTCTTCGAGGTACGTGAAGATCGTCGAGAGGTCGTCTCCGGCTGTCGAGATCGCGCTTCGGCAACTGTCCGAGCTTGAGCTTTCCGTCCACGACCTCGCTGGTAGAGGCGGCGTAGCCGCTTGAACGCGTCCTTCAGCTCCTTGCGGAGCCTCCTTCTGGAGCTGCTTGATGAGGCGCACGTCGCGCCGGTACATCGCCTTGATGCTCCGCGACGCTCAGGGACTCGAGGTCGATGTCGCCGAGGCTCTGGATCTCGCTCTGAAGACTCTGCGCCGTCGTGCAGAACGCCGACGACGACTGCGCAGGCGCCCCGTCGGGCTCGCCGGCGCGACCTGGTACGTCACGAGCGTCATCGCCGAGACGAGCGTCCCTGCGACCACGATCCGGAACCGGTGCAAATCTCTCCTCCTGCCTGCCGAGACGCTTCGAACCCTACTGCCACCTTGTCGTGCACCATCGGCGGGCGGGACGGAAAAGCGCTGCTGATACGATGCGATGCTCCCGGTGGAGCTACGGGCCCCCATCGTCTAGCGGTCTAGGACGCCGCCCTTTCAAGGCGGTAGCGGGGATTCGAATTCCCCTGGGGGCACAGGCGCCGGCGGCGCGAACGTCGAGCGTCGGAGACATGGTCCTGTGGTGCAGTCTGGTTAGCACGCCGCCCTGTCAAGGCGGAGCTCGCGGGTTCAAATCCCGTCAGGACCGCCGGCGGGCCGCCTGGGCGGCCCGCTCTCGGCCGGGTAGCTCAGTCGGCAGAGCACACGCCTGAAAAGCGTGGGGTCGACGGATCGACGCCGTCCCCGGCCACGAACCGAGCCACACAGCAAACGACCCGGGCCTGCGCCCGGGTCGTTGCCAAAAAGGTTGCCGAACTTAGAGCTCGGAGCCTTCCTCGACTTGCTCCAAGAACCGGCGGATCTCCGACTCGCGGAAGCGCCGGTGGCCGCCGAGGGTCCGGATGGCCGAGATCTTTCCGGCTCGGGCCCAGCGGGTGACCGTCTTGGGGTTGACCCTGAACATCGCGGCGACCTCTGACGGGGTCAAAAGCGCCTCGTGCTCGGAACTCGCATCCATCGCCATCGCTGGCTCCTCACTCTCTTGCTCGCGTTCCCTGCCCGTTCTGCGGCTCGGAGCCTCGGCGTCCTGGAGGCCCCACTTTGTGCGACCTACCCGATTTGTCCGTGTCCGAATCGTGCAATGAGGGTAACCTGCGAACTATCCGGAGGGGATAGCCCATCGGGACCAAATGTCCATCGCGATGGGACTAGTTATTCGTCCCGGTCTGTGCCCCCTCGGTCGGGTCACCCCATGTGGGCATGACCGTGACCAGGGGTGATCTCGCCGACGACCCAAGCCTCGTGGCCGGCGGACCGGATGCCGTCGACCGCGGCGTGCGCGGCGTCGCCCGGCACGACCGCCAGCATCCCGAGCCCGAGGTTGAACACCTCTTCCATCTCGGCGTCGGCCACCGCGCCCGCGGCCTGGACCTCGGCGAAGATCCGCGGTCGCTCCCAGGCGTCCCGGCGCACGACCGCGTCGCAGTGGTCGGGGAGGACGCGGGCGAGATTCCCGACGATGCCGCCTCCGGTGACGTGGGCGTAGGCGTGCACGTCCACGTGGCGGCGCAGCTCGAGCATCGACGGCGCGTACACCACGCTCGGGCGCAGCAGCTCGTCGGCGAGCGAGTGGGACGCGCCGGCCCACGCCGGGCCGCCGAGCTCCCGCCCGTCGACGTCGAGGAGCGCGCGTCGGGCCAGCGAGAATCCGTTGCAGCGCAGGCCGCCGCTGGCGAAGCCGACGACCGCGTCGCCGGGCTGCACGTTCGCGGGAAGGACTCGTGACCGTTCGACCACGCCGACGGCGAAGCCGACGAGGTCGAACTCGCCGGGCTCCATGACGCCGCCGTGCTCGGACATCTCGCCGCCGAGCAGTGCGCACCCCGCTTGACGGCAACCGTCGGCGACGCCGGCGACGATCTCGTCGATCGTCTCCGGGACGAGCTTGCCGACCGAGATGTAGTCGAGGAAGAAGAGTGGCTCGGCGCCGTTGGCGGCGACGTCGTCGACGGACATCGCGACGCAGTCGATCCCGATCGTGTCGTACCGGCCGGCGAGCTGGGCGACGACCGCCTTCGTGCCGACGCCGTCGGTGGACGCGACGAGCACCGGGTCGTGGAATCGGTCGTCCGGGAACGCGAAGAGCCCGCCGAAGCCGCCGACGTCGCCGATCACCTCGGGCCGGAACGTGGAGCGGACGTGCTCCTTGATGAGCTCGACGGCCTTCTCGCCGGCGGCGGTGTCGACGCCGGCGTCGGTGTAGGTGAGGGGGTCGCGCTCCCGGTCGCGCCGCGGTCACGGCTCGACGCGGGCGGACGCCTCGGGTACGGCTTCTGGGGTGCGGACCTTCTCCACCTCGAGGGCGAGCTTGGTGTCGGCGTCCGGGACGGGGACCGGGTACTCGCCGCTGAGGCAGGCCGTGCAGAACGACTCGGCATTGGAACCGGTAGCGGCCACGAGCCGGTCGAGGTCGAGGTAGGCGAGCGAGTCGACGCCGAGGTACTCGCGGACCTCGCCGACCTGGAGGTCGGCGGCGAGGAGCTCGGGGCGGCGGCCGGTGTCCATGCCGTAGAAGCACGGCCACCGGTACGGCGGCGAGGTCACGCGCAGGTGCACCTCCGCCGCGCCCGCCTCGCGCAGCATGCGGGTGAGCGTGAGCTGGGTCGTGCCTCGGACGATGGAGTCGTCGACGACCACGAGGCGCTTCCCGGCGATGTTCTCCCGGATCGGGTTCAGCTTGAGCCGGACGCCGGCAGCACGCGTCTCGGGCGTCGGCGCGATGAACGTGCGGCCGATGTAGCGGTTCTTCACGACGCCGTCCCCGTACGGAATGCCGGAAGCGCGCGCGAAGCCCTGCGCGGCGGGGATGCCGGACTCCGGCACCGGCATGACCATGTCGGCGTGGACCGGGGCCTGGCGGGCGAGCTCCTCGCCCATCCGCTGGCGCGCCGCGTGCACGCTCTGGCCGTACAGGTTGGTGTCCGGACGCGAGAAGTACACGAACTCGAACAAGCAGAGCTTCGGTGTCGGTTCGGCGAAGTGGTGCGAACGCAGCCCGGACGCGTCGATCGCGACCATCTCGCCGGGCTCGACGTCGCGCACGTAGTGCGCGCCGACGATGTCGAGCGCCGCGCTCTCGCTGGCGAGGACCCAGCCGCCGGCGATCCGGCCCAGCGTGAGCGGCCAGAAGCCGTGCGGGTCGCGCACGCCGATGAGGCGGGCGTCGTCCATGAGGACGAAGGAGAAGCCGCCTTCGAGGCGCGGCAGCACCTTCTCGAGCGCGACCTCGAGGTCACGACCGTCGGAGCGCGGCGAGGGCGAGTACTCCTGGGCGACCAGCTCGGCCACCAGGGCCGAGTCGGTGGTCGAGTCGAGGTCGAACTCGGGCGCCGTCATGCCGGGGAGCATCCCGACGCGCTCCGCCAGCTGCACGGTGTTCGTGAGGTTGCCGTTGTGGCCGAGGGCGAAGCCGGCGTCGCCCACCGAGCGGTAGACGGGCTGGGCGTTGCGCCAGCTGCTCGACCCGGTGGTCGAGTACCGGTTGTGCCCGATGGCGAGGTGGCCTTCGAGCGGGGCGAGGCGTCGCTCGTCGAACACCTGGGTCACGAGGCCCATGTCCTTGACGACGGTGATCGTCTCGCCGTCGCTGACGGCGATCCCCGCCGACTCCTGGCCCCGGTGCTGCAGCGCGAACAGCCCCAGGTAGGAGAGGTGGGCCACCGGTTGCCCGGGGGCGTAGACGCCGAAAACACCGCACGCGTGGCCGAGACGCTGCTCCATCTCGCTACAAGTATGCCGTACGGATGTTCACCCTCCGGTAACTTCCATTCGTGGCGAACACGGGCTTCTGCTTGTGGTTCACGGGGCTGTCGGGCTCGGGGAAGAGCACGATCGCGGCCGCCGTGGTGGACGAGCTCCGCCGGCGTGGGCATCGCGTCGAGCTGCTCGACGGCGACGAGGTGCGCGAGAACCTGTCCGCGGGCCTCGGTTTCTCGAAGGCCGATCGCGACACGAACATCCGGCGCATCGGCTGGGTCGCGGCGCTGCTCGCCCGCAACGGCGTCGTGGCGGTGACGGCGGCGATCTCGCCCTACCGGTCGGTGCGCGACGAGGTGCGGGCGAAGATCGACTCGTTCGTCGAGGTCTTCGTCGACACGCCGATCGAGGTCTGCGAGGAGCGCGACGTCAAGGGGCTGTACGAGCGGGCGCGTGCGGGTGAGATCCCCGAGTTCACCGGCGTGTCGGATCCGTACGAGCCGCCGGCGGCGCCCGAGGTGCGGGTCGTCACGCACGATCGCGACTCGTCGGCGTCGGCCGCCCAGGTGATCGAGTACCTCGAGGGCGTCGGGCTGACGGGGCCGGCGCCGCGGGCCGAAGCGGCGGAAGCACGCTCGTGATCGACCTGCACAGCCATTCGACGATGTCGGACGGCACCGACTCGCCGACGCGGGTCGTCCAGCTCGCCGGCGAGGCCGGGCTGTCGGCGCTGGCCCTCACCGACCACGACACCCTCGACCACGTGCCCGGAGGCCCGCGCCGCCGCCGGCGCCTACCCGCTGCGGTTGGTCCCGGGTTGCGAGATCTCCTGCGAGCTCGCCGGTCGAGCCCCCGGGACCATGCACCTGCTCGTCTTCTTCGTCGACGACGCGCCGGGCGAGCTGTGCGACCGGCTGGCCGAGCTCCAGGCGGCGCGCAACGAGCGCAACGTTCAGATCGTGGAAGCGCTGAACGAGCACGGCGTCCCGATCACGGTGGAGGCCGTCCTCGCGAAGGCGGGGCCGGGCTCGGTCGGCCGTCCGCACATCGCACGCGTCCTGATGGAGGAAGGCCACGTGGCGTCGATCCAGGAGGCGTTCGACGTCTGGCTCGGCAAGGGCCGACCCGCGTACTTCGAGCGCGACCGCCTCGGTCCCGAGGACGCGATCGACGCTGACCCACGCGTCGGGCGGGGTGTGCGCGATCGCGCATCCCGGATCGCTGGGGCTGGCGGACGACGCGCTGGACGCGTTCGTGGGCGAGCTCGCCGATGCCGGGCTCGACGGCCTCGAATGCGAATACGGGGCGTACCTCCCCGAGGAGCGCGCGCCGTTCCACGAGCTCGCGCAGCGCCACGGGCTCGCGCCGACCGGCGGGTCCGACTACCACGGCGAGAACAAGCCCGGCCTGTCGATCGGCACCGGGCGAGGCGACCTACGCGTCGCCGACGAATACCTGACCGAGCTCGAGGCGCGCCGCGCCTGAACGCGCGGCGACCTCGGCGCCGAGCGCGTTCGGGATCGCGTCGCGCCAGGCGCGGGTGGCGTCGGACAAGGCGACATCGAACGCGCCCGCTGCGATCAGGCGATCTCCCCGCGCTTCGCCGATCTCGGCGGCGGGAACACCGGCCGTGCCCACGCGCGACAGCACCTCGTCGACCAGCACCGGGTCGACGGCGCAGACGACACGCGACGCTGATTCCGAGAAGCACTCGAGCGCGCCGCCGATCGACACGTCGAACCCGCACTCGCCCGCGATCGCCATCTCGGCCAGCGCGACCGCGAGACCACCGTCGGAGCAGTCGTGCACGCCGTCGACCAGGCCTCCGGACACGAGCGCCGCGCACGAGCTCGTGCACCGCGTGCGCGCCGGCGGTATCGGCGCGCGGTGGCATGCCGCCGTCGAGACCGTGGACGACCGCGGCCCACTCGGACCCGCCGAGCTCGTTCGCCGTCTCGCCGAGCACGACGATGCGCGTCCCGCCGGCGAGCGCGGCGGGCGGCGGGCGGTCGTCGAGCTCGTCGACGATCCCGAGGACGCCGACGACCGGCGTCGGGTCGATGTCGTGGCCGAGCGACTCGTTGTAGAAGCTGACGTTGCCGCCGACGACGGGGATGGAGAGCGCCGTGCAGGCCTCGCTCATGCCGTCGACGACCTCGGTGAACTGCCACATCACCTCGGGGTGCTCCGGGTTGCCGAAGTTCAGGCAGTTGACGAGCGCGACGGGCCGGGCCCCGACGCAGGCGACGTTGCGCGCCGCCTCGAGCACCGCGAGCTGGCCGCCGGTGCGGGGGTCGAGGCGGCAGAACCGTCCCTTGCCATCGGTGGTGAGGGCGAGGGCGCGGTCGGTCCCCTTCAGCCGCAGGACGGCGGCGTCGGCGCCGGGGCCGGCGATCGTGTTGAGGAACAGCTGGTGGTCGTACTGCCGCCAGACCCACGACTTGTCGGCGATCGTCGGCGTGCCGAGCAGCGCCAGCAGCTCGCCCGACAGGTCGGCGCCGGCAGGGAACCGGGCCGCGAGCTCGGGCGCCGGGTCCGCGGCCTGGAGCGCGTCCTGCCCCGCGGGCCGGGCCCGGGGCCGGTCGTACAGGGGGCCGTCGCCGAGGCTCTCGACGGGGACGTCGGCGAGCGGCTCGGCGTCACCGGTGCCCGCTCGCCGTCGCCGGGCAGCGTCGAACACCCCGTCGAAGACGCGGAACCGCCTGCTGTCGGTCACCCGACCGACCACGGACGCGTCGATCTCCCACCGCTCGCACAGCCCCAGCACCTCGGCGAGGTCGTCGGGCTGCACGATCACGAGCATCCGCTCCTGGCTCTCGGACGTCATCACCTCGACCGCGCTCATGCCCGGCTCGCGGCGAGGCACGCGCGCCACGTCGACGTCCATCCCCGCGCCGGCCTTCGCCGCCGTCTCCGACGCCGCGCACGACAGGCCGGCGGCCCCGAGGTCCTGCACGCCGACGGCGAGGCCGGCGTCCAGCAGCGCGAGGCACGCCTCGATGAGCTTCTTCTCCTCGAGCGGGTCGCCCACCTGCACGGAGGGCCGCTTCTCCTCGGCGCCCTCCTCGAACCCGGCCGACGCCAGCACGCTGGCGCCGCCGATGCCGTCGCGTCCGGTCGACGATCCGAGCAGCACGGCGAGGTTCCCGGCGCCGCGGGCGCGGGCCAGCACGAGTCGGTCGTGCGGGAGCAGGCCGAGGCACAGCACGTTGACGAGCGGGTTCTCGCGGTAGCAGTCGTCGAACACGACCTCGCCGCCGACGGTCGGCACGCCGACCGCGTTGCCGTAGCCGCTGATCCCCGACACGACGCCCTCGAACAGGTACCGCGTGCGCGCGTCGTCGAGGGGACCGAAGCGGAGCGGGTCCATGAGCGCGATCGGGCGCGCGCCCATCGAGAAGATGTCGCGGATGATGCCGCCGACCCCCGTCGCCGCGCCCTCGTACGGCTCGACGGCCGACGGGTGGTTGTGGCTCTCGATGCGCAGCGCCACCGCGAGGCCGTCGCCGACGTCGACGACCCCGGCGCCCTCCCCGGGGCCGACGAGCACCCACGGCGCCTCGGTCGGCAGGTCGCGCAGATGCGCACGCGACGACTTGTAGGAGCAGTGCTCCGACCACATGACGGCGAACATCGCCAGCTCCAGGTCGGTCGGGTCGCGCCCGAGCAGCTCGACCACGGACGCGAGCTCGTCGTCGGTGAGGCCGAGCTGACGGTGGAGCGGCTCCATGCGGCCAGAGTATCGGCGGTCTCCGTGCCCGAAATGGAGCTGCAGCCAATACCGAAATAGACTGCTCGTGAAATCGCAAAAGCGTGAAATCGTAAAAGAAGGGGTCGCCGAATGGCCGCAGCTCGAAAGAGCACGATGACCGCCGAGCACAAGCGGGCGCTGGCCCAGGGCCGGGCGGAGGGACGCGCCGTGCGCTCCTACCTCGAGGCGCTGGACCAGAACCGCCCGCGGCGCGGTCGCCCGCGCACGCCGGCGTCGATCGAGAAGCGCCTGAAGGCGGTCGAATCCGAGCTGGCCGACGCCGCGCCGCTACACCGGCTGCAGCTCGTCCAGGAGCGCATGGACCTCGAACGCGAGCTCGACCGGATCGACGCCGCCGACGACCTCAGCGGCCTCGAGCGCGACTTCGTGAAGGTGGCCAAGGGCTACGCCGAGCGCAAGGGCATCTCGTACGCGGCGTGGCGTGAGCTCGGCGTCTCGCCCGAGGTGCTCCGGAAGGCCGGGATCGGTCGGGGCGTCTTCCACATCGACGTGGACGAGCTCCCCGGGCGCTCCCGCTCGTAGCGGCGAGGCGGCTGCTTCGACCGGCGGCTCGGTCACCACGATCGAGCCCGCCCAGCCCAGCACTGCGAAGAATGGACTGGGCCGCGAGGCGGCGATGCCGACGTCGTGCGCGATCCGGTCCGCGCCCCACCGTCGACGGCGGCGCAGCTGCACGACACGTCGTCGACAACCCCTCGCGGTCCGGTTCGGCGAGCGTCGCGGGCGACTGGAGCGGTCCAGCAGCCCGACGTCGCCCTCCTGCGCGAACCGGTCGCGCCACTTGCGCACAGTCTTGGCGTCGACCTGGAACTGCTCCGCGGTCGCTTCGACCGTCCAACCCTTCTCCAGCACACAATCCACCATCGCCGGCGACCAGCCGGGGTCAGCATGTGTTCGGATGCTGGCTTCTAACGTGAACCACGAGCTCTCCTTGCGAGATGTGAGTTCGTCAAGACCCACAACCTCGCAAGGAGGCTCACTTCACTGGTGGATCACCCAGCCCATCCGCCAAGGATAACGTGCTCGTTATACTTAGGCGACGGCGGCGCCCTCGGACGCGCTCGCGAGCAGCGACCGGAGCAGCACGACGCCGTCGGTGGATCCGAGGAGCGCGTCGGACGCCCGCTCGGGGTGCGGCATGAGCCCCACGACGTTGCGCTGCTCGTTGCAGACGCCGGCGATGTCGTCGAGGCTGCCGTTCGGGTTGCGCACGTACCGCAGCACGACGCGATCGTCGTCGCGCAGGCGACGGCGCGTCGTCTCGTCGCACACGTAGTTGCCCTCGAAGTGGTTGATCGGGAGGCGGAGCACGCTCCCGGGCGCGGCCAGCGCGGTGAGCGGCGAGCGACTCGTCTCGACCCGGCAGTCAACCGTCTCGCACAGGAAGGTCAGGCCGGCGTTCTTCTGGAGCGCGCCCGGGCAGCAAGCCGGCTTCGGTCAGCACCTGGAAGCCGTTGCAGATGCCGACGACGGGGCCGCCGGCGGCCGCGAAGCGCGCCACCGCGTCCATCACGGGCGAGAACCGTGCGATCGCGCCCGTGCGCAGGTAGTCGCCGTGCGCGAACCCGCCGGGGACGACGACCGCGTCGGCCCCGCGGAGCTCGGCCTCGGCGTGCCAGAGCATCTCGGGCGTCCCGCCGAGCTGCTCGACCGCCCACGCCACGTCGAGCTCACAGTTCGTGCCCGGGAACAGGACGATGCCGACGCGGGTGCTCACGTCGACGCCAGCTCGCTGAGCTCGATCTCGTACGCCTCGATGACGGGATTGGCGAGCAATCGACGACACATCTCGTCGACCTGCGCGCGAGCCGCGGCGTCGTCGGGTGCGTCGACGACGAGCCTGATGCTCTTGCCGACGCGCACCTGCGAGACGTTCTCGTAGCCGAGCGCGGGCAGCGACCGTTCCACCGTCGCGCCTTGCGGGTCGGCGATCCCGGGAAGATGGGTGATCTCGACGCGCGCCTCGTACTTCATGCGATCAATCGTACCGGCGGTCTTCGGTGCCTCTCGGCTCCTCGGGACGGTGCCATTCGTCGAAGCTGCGTCCCGTCAGCAGCTCGTACGCCTCGATGTACCGGGATCGCGTCCCGCTGATCACCTCGCTCGGCAGGCGCGGCGCCGGCGGAGTGTGGTCCCAGTCGGTGCCGAGGTAGTGGTCGCGCACGTACTGCTTGTCGAAGCTCGGCGGCGAGACGCCGGTGCGGTACTCGTCGGCCGGCCAGTACCGAGACGAGTCCGGCGTGAGCATCTCGTCGATCACGAGGAGCTCGCCGCCGATGGTCCCGAACTCGAGCTTCGTGTCGGCGAGGATGAGGCCCCGCGACTCGGCCAGCGCGGCGCCGAACCCGTACACGCGCAAGGTGATGTCGCGAATCTGCGCGAGCAGCTCGCCGCCCACCAGCTCGGCGGCGGCGGCGTCGGTGAGCGGCTCGTCGTGGCCGGACTCGGCCTTGGTCGTGGCCGTGAACATCGGCTCGGGAAGTCGCTCGGCCTGCCGCAGACCGGACGGCATCGTCCGCCCGTAGACCGTGCCCCGGTCCTCGTACTCGGACCACGCCGAGCCGAACAGGTATCCCCGGCCGATGCACTCGAGCCGGACGGGTTGGGTGGCGCGCACGAGCATTGCCCGCCCCGCGACGTCGGAACCCGCCGTCTCGGGAAAGTCCGTCGGGTCGGAGGAGATCAGATGGTTCGGCGCGAGGCCGGCGGTCTCCTCGAACCAGAACGTCGACAGCGCGGTGAGCGCCCGGCCCTTGTCGGGGACGAGGTCGTCGAGCACGACGTCGAACACCGAGATGCGGTCGGACGCGACGATCAGCATGCGCTCGTGGTCCACGTCGTAGAGATCGCGGACCTTGCCCGTATACGCGTGCGGAAGTGCGATGCCCGTCACGGACGCGGCGTCGGGGTGTCCAGGGCATCCACCGCCCGGCCGGCGTGGGCGAGAGCACGGCGGAGCTCGAAGCATTCGTCGAGACGCTCGGGCGAGAGCGTGTCGAGCACCTCGGGGTCTTCGGCGAGCACGGATCGGAACGGGCGCCGCTCCTCCCAGGTGCGGGTGGCGGCGCGCTGCACGATCCGGTAGGCGTCGTCGCGCGTGCGGCCGGCGTCGACCAGCGCGAGCAGCACCGGCTGGCTGAACACGAGCCCGTACGACGAGTCGAGGTTCTCGAGCATGCGGTCGGGGTGCACGCGCATGCCCTCGACGATCTTTCCGAACTGCACGAGCACGTAGTAGGCGAGCTGCGCGGAGTCGGCGAGCACGATGCGCTCGACCGAGGAGTGCGAGATGTCCCGCTCGTGCCAGAGGGCGATGTCCTCGAGGCCGGCCTGGAGATTGCCCCGCAGCACGCGCGCGAGCCCGCACAGCTGTTCGCAGCGCCACGGGTTGCGCTTGTGCGGCATCGCGCTCGAGCCCTTCTGCGTGCCCTCGCGGAACGGCTCCTCGACCTCGCGCACCTCGGTGCGCTGGAGGTGGCGGATCTCGAGGGCGAAGCTCTCGACCGACGCGCCCACCGTGGCGCACGCGTAGAGGAACTCGGCGTGACGGTCGCGGGCGACGACCTGCGTCGCCGGCACCGGTGTCAGCCCGAGCTGCTCACAGACGAACGCCTCCACCTCGGGGTCGACGTTCGAATACGTGCCGACGACGCCCGACAGCTTGCCGACGGCGACGGTGTCGCGGGCCCGCCGGAGGCGATCGCGGTCGCGGCGCAGCTGAAGCGCCCACAGCGCGAGCTTCGCCCCGAACGTCGTCGGCTCGGCGTGGACACCGTGCGTGCGTCCGGCCATCGGCGTGTCGCGGAACTCGCGCGCTCGCGCCGCAACGGCGCGCTCGAGGTCGTCGACCGCGTCGAGCAGCAGATCGCACGCCCGGACGAGGGTGACCGACAACGCGGTGTCGACGACGTCGCTCGACGTCAGCCCGTGGTGCACCCACGCGCCGGCGGGGAAGCCGACGGACTCCTGGACCACGTCGACGAAGGCGGCGACGTCGTGGTCGGTGACACGCTCGCGCTCCTCGACGGCGGCAGGAGTGACCGACGCCCGCCGGCGGATCGCCTCGGCGTCGGCCGGCGGGATCACGCCGAGCTTGGCCCACGCCTCGACCGCAAGGAGCTCGACCTCGAGCCACGTGGCGAGCCGCGCCTCGTCGGTGAACAGCTCGGCCATCTCGGGCAGGGCGTACCGGGGGATCACGCGGGCTCCTTTCCCTCTGATTCTACGGCCGCCGCCCCGATGTCCCGCCGGTACTGCATCCCCGGCCACGAGATGCGACCGGCGGCCTCGTAGGCGCGCTCGCGCGCCTCGGCGAGGGTCGGCGCGACCGCGGTCACGTCGAGCACGCGCCCACCGGCGGTCATGACCCGGCCCTCGGCCTGCTTGGTGCCGGCGTGGAACACGGTCACACCTGACAGCTCCTCGGCGGCGTCGATGCCCTCGATGACGTCTCCCTTGCGCGGGCGATGCCGGGTAACCCTCGGTCGCGAGCACGACGGTCACGCAGGCGTCGTCCCGGAACCGGGTGTCGAGGTCGGCGCGGCCTGCGGCCGCGTCCTGGCAGAGCTGGCCGAAGTCGCTCGCGAGACGCGGGAGCACGACCTGCGCCTCGGGGTCGCCGAAGCGCACGTTGTACTCGAGGACCTTGAGCCCTTCGGGCGTGAGCATCAACCCGGCGTAGAGGACGCCGCGGTACGTGATGTCGCGCGCTGCGAGCGCGTGCAGCGTCGGTCCGACGGCGCGCTCCATCACCTCGGCCACGACGTCGGGGCCGGCGACGGGAACGGGCGAGTACGCGCCCATCCCTCCGGTGTTGGGGCCGCGGTCGTCCGTCGCCGATGCGCTTGAAGTCCTGCGCCGGCGCCAACGGCCAGCCGTCGGTCGAGCCGTTGCACACGACGAGCAACGACAGCTCGGGCCCGGTCAGGCCTTCCTCGATGACGCACGTGCGGCCCGCGTCGCCGAACGCCTGTCCCGAGAGGTAGGCCCGCACGGCGTCGCGCGCCTCGTCGATCGACTCCGTGACGATGACGCCCTTCCCGCCCGCGAGCCCGTCCGTCTTCACGACGTAGAAGCCCGGGAGCCGATCGAGGAAGGCGAGGGCCTCGTCCTCCTGGTCGGCGGTGAAGGCGGCGTGGCGGGCGGTCGGCACCCCCGCTTCCGCCAGGACCGCCTTCATCCACGCCTTCGAGCCCTCGAGGCGGGCGCCGTCGGCGCCGGGGCCGAAGCACGAGCGTCCCGTGGGTGCGGAGGGCGTCGGCGACGCCGTGCACGAGCGGCTCCTCGGCGCTCACGACGACGAGGTCGGGAGCGATCTCGCCGGCGAGACGGGCGACGGCAGCCGGATCGTTGGCGTCGACGGGGACGCACCGCTTTCCCATCGCCGCGATACCGGGGTTGCCCGGAGCGGCGACGACCTCGTCGACCGAGGCGGAGTTGTCGAGCGCCCACGCCAGCGCGTGGGCCCGCCCGTCAGAACCGAGAACGAGGACGCGCACCGGCGGTTCTACGCGGCCCGCGGCAGCACGACGGTCTGCTCGCGACCGGGACCGACCGACACGAAGCTCACGCGGCACGCCGGCGAGCTCCTCGACGAAGCGGATGTAGTCACGCGCAGCCGCCGGGAGATCTTCGATGCGCTCGGCGCCGTCGATCTCGGCGCCCCAGCCCGGCACCGTCTCGTAGACCGGGCGCACCTTGTGCAGCACCGACTGGTGGTACGGCACGTGCGTCGTACCGGGTGCCGTCGTCGCCCTCGTAGGCGACGCACACCTTCACCTCCGGAACGGCGAGAGCACGTCGAGCTTGGTGATCGCGATCTCGGTGCAGGTGTTGAGACGCACCGCGTGGCGGAGCATCACCGCGTCGAGCCAACCAGGGCGGCGGCGACGGCCGGTGTTCGTCCCGTACTCGCCGCCGCGATCGACGAGCAGGTCGCCGTCGGCGTCGCCTTCGTGGAGCTCGGTGGGGAACGGACCCGCTGCCGACCCGCGTGACGTACGCCTTGGTGACGCCGACGATGCGGTCGATCACGCGGGGGCCGACGCCGGCGCCCGTGCACACTCCGCCCGCCACCGGGTTGCTCGAGGTGACGAACGGATACGTGCCGTGGTCGAGGTCGAGGTAGGTCGCCTGCGCGCCCTCGAACAGCACCCGCTGCCCGGCGTCGAGCGCGTCGTGCACGAGGTGCACGGTGTCGGCGATGAGCGGCTCGAGGCGCGGCACCAGCCCGAGGTATCGCTCGCAGATCTCGTCGGCGTCGAGCGGCAGCCGGTTGTACACCTTGGCGAGGACGCCGTTCTTCTCCCGCAGCACGAGCTCGAGCTTCTCGCGGAAGATCTTGGCGTCGAGCAGGTCCTGCACCCGCAGCCCGACCCGGAGCGCCTTGTCGGCGTAGGCGGGCCCGATCCCGCGCTTGGTGGTCCCGAGCTTGTTCTTGCCCAGGATAGCGCTCGGTCACGCGGTCGAGCTCCTGGTGGTACGGCATGATCAGGTGCGCGTTGCCGGACACCCGGAGGCGTCGGGTGTCGATGCCCTTGCGCTCGAGCATGTCGAGCTCGTCGACGAGCACGGCCGGGTCGATGACGACGCCGTTGCCGATGACGGGCGTCACGTAGTCGTAGAGGACGCCGCTGGGGACGAGTTGGAGCGCGAACACGTCACCGTCGACGACGATGGTGTGGCCGGCGTTGTGCCCGCCCTGGTAGCGGACGACCAGCTCGCTCTCTTTGGCGAGGTAATCGGTGAAGCGGCCCTTGCCCTCGTCGCCCCACTGGGTGCCGACGATCACCGTGCCGGGCACGGGAACCTCTCAACGGTCGCGATTGCGATCACGTTGACGAGATCGTACTACCCCGCCCCGGACGCGACTCGGGGTTCAGCGCCGCGAGATACACGGCCCGAACCGCGAGCGATCGCCGCATCTCCTCGAGGATCTCGCCGATGAACTCCCTCCGGTACGACTCGTCGGTGACCGCCGTGACCGAGAAGTAGAGGCCGGCGAAGACGGTGAGGAAGCCCGTCACCCGCAGCAGCTCCTCGGTGATCACGAGGTCGCCGCCCCCAGAGCTCGAAGCTCGCCAGGACATTCGGTTGCGCGTCGACGAAACCCACGCGCGACGGGCTCGGTGACGACCAGCACGCCGAAGACGAGCAGGAACACGAAGACCATCGCCGAGACGAGCACGACCTGCAGGGCCTGGCTGAACAGGAAGACGAGCGCGACGTTGCCCCACTGCCGTTTGGACAGCGGCGGCGTGTCGGCGCGCTCCCGTCGGGAGACCTCGGCGACACAGGCCTCTGCGGGTGTGCCGTCGACGCGACCAGCCACGACGTCCCACGACTCGAAGTCGGACAGCTGGCCGATCTCGCGCGGCAGCCGGATGACCGAGAAGCCGACGCCGATCACGACGAAGAGGCCGAGCACGATCCAGTAGTACGGCCCGTGCAGCTCGGCGGTGATCTGCCACGCCTCGTTCTGCAGGAAGATGAACGTGATGAACAGGATCAGCAGCGGCAGCGCGCGCACGAGCAGGCTCATCACCTGCTCGAGCTCCCGCGCGGTTCGAGCGCCGGCCCACCGGGTCATCGGCACCACCCCGTAGCTCGTTCCCGAGGAAGATCACGACCAGCAGCAACAGGTTCCCGATCGCGGTGGCGAGCGCCGAGCGCCACTGGCCGCCGAACAGGAGCGGGATCGCGGGCGGCGCGAGCACGAACACCGCGACCTCGAACACGCCGACGCTGACGGGACGCGCCAACAGCGGCCGCCCCCGGAGCCGGTTCGCCAGCATCCACGCGCCGAGCAGGATGCCGAAACCGACGGCGACGGCCACGACGTCGAGCCAGATCGGGAAGTCGCGCTTGGGCGCGTTGGCGACCTCGAAGAGGAAGATCAGGGTGAGCAGGGGAACGGCACGCGTCAGGACGTCCCGCGTCGGGCTGTAGTCGGCGATGAAGTGCGGCAGCCCGCGCTTCAGGAACCAGCGTTCGGTCTCGGTGACGGCCGGATCCGACAAGCGGGACCTGTTTACTCGCGCTCGTCGTCCTCGCCGTCGACCGGCTGGGCCTGCTCGAGCGCGTCGGCCTCGGGCGCCTCGGGGTCGTCGCTCACCCGGTCGACCCGGTCGGCCTCGTCCTCGTCGTCGTCGGGCTCGGGGAAGGCGTCCTGCTCCTGCTCGAGGGCGTCCGCCTCGGGCACCTCGTCGCGCTCCATAAGCCTCGTCCTACCCGGTTTCGGGCCCGCCCACAACGCCGTTGTCGGGACCGGGCCCCCGGGACTGCGCAGCTCGTCAGCCCACGCGGGCGGGCTCGCCCTTCGTGAAGACCAGCCCGTCGGGCGACGCGTCGACCACGATCGTGTCGCCGTCGCGGAACTCTCCCGAGAGGAGCTTCAACGCGATCGGGTCGGCGACCTCGCGCTGGAGCACCCGCTTGAGCGGCCGGGCCCCGAAGTCGGGGTCGTACCCGACGCGGGCGACGTGCGCCCGGGCCGCGTCCGTCAAGGAGAGCGTCAGGTTCCTCTCGGCCAGCCGCTCCTCGAGCTTCTGCCACCTGCAGCCCCACGATCTGCTCGATGTGGCGCTCGTCGAGCCGGTGGAACACGACGATCTCGTCGATCCGGTTGAGGAACTCCGGCTTGAAGTGGTTCCGCATCGTGGCCAGCACGGTGGCCTCGTCGGCGCCGCCGCCGAGGTTGCTCGTCATGATGAGCACGGTGTTCTTGAAGTCGACCGTGCGGCCCTGGCCGTCGGTGAGACGGCCGTCGTCCATGATCTGGAGCAGCACGTTGAACACGTCGGGGTGTGCCTTCTCGATCTCGTCGAGGAGGATCACCGCGTACGGGCGGCGCCGAACGGCCTCGGTGAGCTGTCCGCCCTCCTCGTACCCGACGTAGCCGGGCGGCGCGCCGACGAGGCGCGACACGTTGTGCTTCTCCTGGTACTCCGACATGTCGATGCGCACCATGGCGTGCTCGTCGTCGAAGAGGAAGTCCGCGAGCGTGCGGGCCAGCTCCGTCTTCCCGACCCCGGTCGGGCCGAGGAACAGGAACGAGCCGATCGGACGGTTCGGGTCGGAGAGACCCGCTCGCGACCGCCGGATCGCGTTCGCGACCGCGGTCACCGCATCGTCCTGGCCGATCACCCGCTCGTGCAGCACGTCCTCGAGGCGGACGAGCTTCTGCATCTCGCCCTCCATGAGGCGCGTCACGGGGATGCCGGTCCACTTGGAGACGATCTCGGCGATGTCCTCCTCGTCGACCTCCTCCTTGAGCATCTGCTGCTCGCCCTGGAGCTCGTCGAGCTGGCGCGTCTTCGCCTCGATCTCCTGCTCGAGCTCGCGCATCGTGCCGTAGCGGAGTTGGGCGGCCCGCTCGAGGTCGCCCTCGCGCTCGGCGCGCTCTGCCTCGTTGCGCGCACCTTCGAGCTGCTCCTTGAGGTCACGGATCTCGGTGATGGCGCGCTTCTCGTTCTCCCAGTGGGCGACCATCGCCGACCGCTGCTCGGTCAACTCGGCCAGCTCGGCCTCGATCGCCTGCAGGCGCTGCTTCGACACCTCGTCGGTCTCCTTCGCCAGCGCCGCCTTCTCGATCTCGAGCTGGCGGATGCGGCGCTCGACCACGTCGACCTCGATCGGCATCGAGTCGATCTCGATGCGCAGCCGCGGACGCGGCCTCGTCGACGAGGTCGATCGCCTTGTCGGGGAGCTGCCGACCGCTGACGTACCGCTGCGAGAGCACCGCCGCCGCGACGAGCGGCGGCGTCCTGGATGCGGACACCGTGGTGGACCTCGTAGCGCTCCTTGAGCCCGCGCAGGATCGCGATCGTGTCGTCGACGCTGCGGCTCTCCGACGTAGACGGGCTGGAAGCGGCGCTCGAGCGCGGCGTCCTTCTCGATGTTCTTGCGGTACTCGTCGAGCGTGGTCGCGCCGATCAGGCGGAGCTCGCCGCGGGCGAGCATCGGCTTGATCATGTTGCCGGCGTCGACCGCGCCCTCGGCGCCGCCGGCGCCGACGATCGTGTGGAGCTCGTCGATGAAGCTGATGATCTCGCCCTCGGCGTCGGCGATCTCCTTGAGGACGGCCTTGAACCGCTCCTCGAACTCGCCGCGGTACTTCGAGCCCGCGACCATCGAGCCGATGTCGAGCGCGACGACGCGCTTGTTGCGCAGGCCCTCGGGCACGTCGCCCTCGACGATGCGCCGCGCGAGCCCCTCGACGATGGCGGTCTTGCCGACCCCGGGCTCGCCGATGAGCACGGGGTTGTTCTTGGTCCGGCGCGACAGCACCTGGATGACGCGCCGGATCTCCTCGTCGCGTCCGATGACCGGGTCGAGCTTGCCCTTGCGCGCCTCTTCGGTGAGGTCGCGCCCGAACCGCTCGAGGGCCTGGTACTGGTCCTCGGGGTTCTCGCTCGTGACCCGGTGGCTGCCGCGCACGTCCTTGAGCGCGGCGAGCACGGCGTCGTGGCTGACGCCGAGGCCGCGCAGGAGGTCACCGACGCCGCCCGTCACCTCGGTCATCGCGAGGAGGACGTGCTCGGTGGAGAGATAGTCGTCGTCGAGACCGGTGCGCTCCTGGTCGGCGGCCTCGAGGATCCGGTACGCGTCCTGCGAGAGCTGGGCCTGCTGGGCGGTCTGCCCGTACACCTTGGGGAGGTTCTGCAGGGCCTCCTCGACGCGGTCCCGCACCGTCTTGGCCGGGACTCCGACCCGCTCGAGCACCGGCAGGACCACGCCCTCGGGCTGGCTGACCAGCGCCGCGAGCAGATGCTCGGGCGTCACCTGGCTGTGGTTCTGCTCCCGCGCCAGGGCCTGGGCCGACTGGAGGGCCTCTCCCGTCTTGCGGGTGAATCGGTTGGGGTCGAGTGGCATACGGCTACCTCGGTTTGGTCAACGTTCTGCCAAAGTTGACAACGCTGTTATCAACTTTATTCCCCGGTCGCTCAGCTCCGGCGGACCCGGACGACGGCCTTGCTGACGGGCACGAGGTCGCGGCGGTACTGGCGGTGGACGCGCTCCTCGGCCTCGGCGACGTCCCGCCGGGCCTTGCGCACCTGGGCGCGCAGGCGCTCGATCTCGTCGGCGGCGTCGTCGAGCGCGGCCTCGAGCTCGAGGATGCGCTTGACGCCCGGCGAGCCCGACGCCCTCGTTGGTGAGCTCCTGGATGTGCTGGAGCAGCTCGATGTCGCGGTCGGAGTAGCGGCGGCTGCGGCCCTCGGTGCGCTTCGGCTCGATGAGGCCCTTGCGCTCGTAGATCCGCAGCGTCTGCGGGTGGACGCCGGCCAGCTCCGCCGCCACCGAGATGATGTAGAG
>CAVTTE010000012.1:0-369920 GCA_963737605.1 uncultured Actinomycetes bacterium
AACGCGGGGTCGGGGCGTCCGGCCCGCCCCCGTACGATCGGCCGATGCGCTGGATCGTCCACGGCGAGCGCTCCCTCTACGAGAGCGACTGGGTCGGCCTGCGCCTGGCCGACGTCGAGATCCCGGGGGGTGAGCGGTTCGAGCACCACGTCGTGCGGGTGCCGCGCGAGGCGGCGGGCTGCATCGTCCACGACCCGGACCGGGGCGTGCTGCTGCTGTGGCGGCACCGGTTCATCACCGACACCTGGGGCTGGGAGATCCCCGCCGGCGCCGTCGACGCCGGCGAGACCCCCGCAGAGGCCGCTGCGCGCGAGGTGCGGGAGGAGACGGGGTGGCGGCCGGGGCCGGTCGAGCACCTGGTCACCTACCAGCCGTCGAACGGCCTGTCCGACCAGCGATTCAACGTGTTCCTCGCCGACGGGCGCCGAGCGTGAGGGCGATCCGGTCGATTTCGGCGAGGCCGAGCGCATCGAGTGGCGAACGCCGGCGGAGCGTACGGGGCGACATCGCGGCCGATCAGGTGGCGGACGGCCTGTCGCTCACGGCATTGCTGTTCGCGCTCGCCTTCGACCGCCTCGGCTCGTCCGGCTAGATCGACTCCATGTCGGCCTGGCTGTACACCCGGAACGCGATCAACGTACGCGTCCGGAGCACGCCAGGCTGGGCTGCGATGCTGCCGGTGACGAGGTCGGCGAGCGACTCGTGGTCCGAGACACGGATGACGACGACGATGTCCTCGTCGCCGGCGACGGAGTACGCCGCGCTCACGCCGTCGAGGTCGGCGATGTCGCTCGCCAGCGCCGCGATCCGCGCCGGCTCGGCGGTGATGAGGACGATCGCGTGGACCACGACCCGACTCTACGTGGCCTCCCTCGCGTCTACCCGGTGGGCTACCGACAGAACTCGCTTGCCCTGGCGCCGTCTACCTCTCTCGGCCAAGTGCGCACACACGCTTCCCACGCTAAGGCTCGAGATTTCCCACCGCTGGCTTGGCGCCATCGCCGATACTCCGACGGCTGCCGTTCAGACCCGGATCTGGTGCCACGCTGACGGTGCCGGCGTCCGGTGTTCTTTGCGGCTGTAGACGGGCAGGGTCCTTCCAGAGCAATCTGTGCTCGGCGAGACCGTCACCAATCGGGGGGAGCATTCATGGTCGAGCGGAGTCCGGGTGAGGCACGAGCACGCGTCGGCTCACGGGCGGAGCGATCGCGTCGCTCTCCGGAGTCGGGGCTGCTGGTGATCTTCATGGTCCAGAACACCGACGACGTCAAGCTCGACTTCCTGTTCTGGAGCTTTACTTGGGCGCTCTGGCTTCTGTGCCTCGTGATGGCGCTGGTCGGAGCGCTCACGTGGTTCGGATTGGGCGTCCTGCGTCGTCACCGTCGCCGTCAGGAGCGCCGCGCGGACCGACGTGGCTGAGTGTGGGACACGAGCGCTCCGAACTGCGCTCGAGGCGCGCAGCTATCCGGTCATCTTCCTCGGAGCTCGTCGGGGTCTCCGTCGCCGTGGAGGAGGCCGAGCTGATCGAAGACGGTGAGTTCGTCCCAATACTGGCGGAGTGAACAGATCCGGTCGCCGCGAAACTCGGCGACGGTAATCCCATGCAGGGTCACGCGCACGCGGGTGGGCTTCACGATCCTCCCGCGATCGACCGCGAGTTGACCGGTGTGCGTCATCGTGACGCTCCACTCCGCGCAGGCGTAGTCGCCGCCGACTTCGAGGGGCGCAACGTCCAGCTTGATGTCAGAGAAGGCGTCGTCGCGACGGTCGAACTCAGCCATCAGCTCGGCGAGTGAAGAGGTCGAGATCGCCGGTGTCCACGCGCGCACGTCGTCCGTGTAGACGTCGCCGGCGGCACCGCGATCGTGATGAATGCTCGCGAACAGCGCCCTCGTCAGGACGGCGGCACGCGCGGCATTCGACGTCACGTCGAGCCTTTGTCGAGCGCGAGCACCTTGGCCTTCGCTGCCGCGAACTCCGCGTCGGTCAGAACTCCTGACTGGCGGAGCTCCGCCAGCTCCTTCACCGCCGCCAGAGGGTCGCCAACGTACGGTGCGACGCGATGGGTCGAGGCGTACGCCTCGCGCAGCTGCTGGTTGTAGATGTCCTGCTGATCACGACTTCGAGGCGGCGCGTAGGGCATCCACGTCTGACGAGGCCGAAGGAGGAACAGCATCGGTCGCTATGGCTGACTCACGAAGCGAGGATCTTCGCTTTCTGCGCTTCGAACTCTGCGTCGGTCAGGATCCCCTGCGACTTCAGGTCTGCCAGTTCCTTCAGCTGTGTGACCGTGTCGGGCGCGGCGGCGGGCGCCGGTGGCGGCGCTTGCGCGTACTGCTGTTGCGCATATTGCTGGTCCTCTTGCTGGGACCAGCGGTTGGCCTGCCGGCGGGACACGCGATTCGACACCGCGGTCGCGGTACCCGCCACGACCGCCGTTCGAGCGACACCTCGTAGGAGTCCGGGCATTGTCATGTCCTCCTTTGGGCTGGGCTAGCGATCAGTTGCGTCGAGCGACGCCACGAGGGCGTCCTGGGGGATGTATCCGGCCGCGACGAGCTCGGCGCCGCTGCGCCGCAGCGCCTGCGTGAACGAGGTCGCCCATCGGTTCTCGAAGACGAGGATTCCGGCGGACGAGCCGGGATCGATGACAGATGCGGCGTCGGCGAGATCGCTGTCATCGAGCAATCCCGACGCCGCTCCCTCGAACACGGCAAGATCCAGACGACCGTCGCGATCGATGTCCCTCAGCTCGACGCTTCGTATCGAACCATCCGTGTCCCGTGTCACGAACACGAGATCGAGGATCCGGATCAGACCCCGGTCGACGAGATCGACGAGGATCGGGAATCCCTCACCGGTCATCTTGTTTCCGGGAAACTGAGCGATCAGGTAGCTGATCGGTCCCATCTCGTCCGCTTCGTCCGGCATCGCCTGACCCGCCTCTCTGTTCGAACGGTCTGGACCGCGCGGACGTGAGTCTCGCGCACGGCGCCGCGAAGTAGAACTGCGAGGCCGCGGAGGGATCGAGCGGCCCTCGTAGCATCGGTCGCAAGAAGCCGAGGCACGCCCCGCGTGGGCGAGGCCGATCCAGCGATCAAGACGGTGCGGCGCGACGTGGCTGAGGGTGTCGGCGTGGGACGGCCGTCGGGTTCTCTGCGGAGGATCCTCGTTCCGCTCGCGCTCGCGCAGTTCATCTGCAGCTTCGCCGGCTCGAACATGAACGTGATGATCACCGACATCAGCAAGGACCTGGACACGACCGTGGAGGGTGTGCAGACCGCGATCACCGTCTTCTTGCTGGTGATGGCGGCGCTCATGATTCCCGCCGGCAAGCTGACCGACCGGTGGGGCCGCAAGCGGTGCTTCACGGTCGGCCTCATCGTGTACGGGATCGGCGCCCTGATGAGCGCGGTCTCTCCGGGTCTCGGCGTCTTGATCCTTGGCAACTCGATCTTTGAAGGTGTCGGCACCGCTCTGTTGATCCCGCCCGTCTACATCCTCACGACGATGTTCTTCAGCGATGTCACGTCGCGTGCCCGGGCCTTCGGTGTGATCACCGGGATGGGAGGCGTCGGAGCCGCGGCGGGACCGTTGATCGGAGGCCTCATCACCACGGCGATCAGTTGGCGGGCGGCGTTCGTCTTCCAAGCCGTGATCGTCGTGGTGATCGTCTTCCTGAGCCGCTCGATCGTCGACCCCGTGGCGCCCGATCCGACTCGTCCCTTCGACAGCCTCGGAGCGGTCCTGTCGGCCGCCGGCCTGGTCTTCGTGGTGATGGGGATCCTCGCAGGCGGACAACAACGTCTTGCTCATGGCGGTCCTGTTGGCTGTCGGAGCCCTCGTCCTCGGCCTCTTCTTCGTCCACATTCGCGCCCTGGAACGCAGCAGGCGAGGAGCCGTTGCTGTCCACCGGGCTCTTCCGGAACCGCACCTCCAACCTCGGCCTGGTCACGCAGAACGTGCAGTGGCTGCTGCTCATGGGAACCGCGTTCGTCGTCTCGGCGTTCCTCCAGGTCGTTCGTGGCTACAACGCCATCCAGACGGGCGTGATCTTCACCGCGGCGACCGGCGGCATCTTGGTGTCGTCGCTTGCTGCCGAGCGACTCGCCAAGAAGTACTCGCAGCGGACGCTCATCATGGCGGGCTTCGTCGCCACGATCGCCGGGATCGGCGTCCTGCTCGCCATGGTGAAAGGGCTCGCCCAGCGCCTGGGCGTTCGCGCCCGGACTCCTGCTCATCGGCCTGGGGGTCGGAGTGATGCTGACCCCCTCCGTCAACGTCGTGCAATCCGCCTTCCCCGAGGAGCTCCAGGGCGAGATCTCGGGCTTGTCGCGCTGCGTCTCCAATCTGGGCTCGTCCCTCGGCACGGCGGTCGCCGGCACCATCCTCGTCTCCAGCCTCGGAGACCGGTCGTATGCCGCCGCGATGATCGTCCTGGCACTCATCGGGATCGATCGGGCTCGGGGCCACGATGTTCCTCCCGACCCCGCGTCCACAGCGCTCATAGCGCCGATCGGGCCGAGAGGAGGTGCGGAAAACGCTGTCACGTGAGATCCCGTGGATCGCGGCCCGCTGCCACCGCGACCAGGTCGCCGATCCGTACGTCGCGCGCCCTGCGTTTCTCGGCCGCCTCGATGTTCCCCTTCGGCACCAAGAGGGTGAGCCCCTGCGGGTGGATCCGGAACCGCAGTGGTGTGGGCAACTCGAGCGCTTCGCCGTCGATCCCGGCGAACGCGGTGCCCGAGCGCGACCGCACTTCGAACTCGGTCGCGGTGAATTCCTTCCAGAATGCGCTCCGCGCCCGCTGTCCGAGCGCGGTCGCGGCAAAGAGGCGCGCCGCTTCCGATCCGGTGCTCGTGGTCACCGCGAACACGCCGATACGACCGCGATCAAGATGCCGCCGCTGCGCGTTGTCGGGCGACGCGCCGATCACGTACGGGTTGTTCGACACCATCACCAGGATGGCACCGTCGACGTCGTTCGTTGTCCGGCGTGGTGAACTGGAGGTCGAACGGCTCGGCCTGCCGTCCGAGCATCTCGGGGAGGAGCGACTTCGTCGTCTCGACCTTCGCATCCCGGTACGACTCCTCTTGGACGATCTTGGCGTACACGCCGAGCGACACGTTGTTCACGAAGAACCGATCGTTCACTGTGGCGTAGTCGACCTTGCGTTCCTCCGCGTCGCGGAACGCGTACATCGATTCGCGGGGGTCGTCGCGGTTGAGCCCGAGGTCAAGGGCGAAGTGGTTGCGTGTCCCCGCGCTCACGCAGACGAAGGGGAGCCCGTGCTCGACGGCAATCGACGCGACCAGCGCCTGGGAGCCGTCGCCGCCGGCCATGCCGAGGCAGTCGGCGCCGCGTGCGACCGCGTCGCGCGCGAGTTGTTCGAGATCGAGCCCGCGGTCGAGCATCACGGTCTCCACGCCGAGATCGTGGGCAAGCGACACGAGGCCGAACTGCTCGACCTTGCCGCCGCCGGACCACGGATTGCAGAGCAGCACCGGATGTCGAGGCGGACCCCCGGCACGTACGTGGATGTCGACCTGGTGCAGGTCACGCAGCATCGCGGCGCGTGCGCAAGCGAGCGTGATCGCGAGCAGCGCGGCGATGAGCACCGCTCGGAACGCGATTCGGTCGGCATCTCCGAGCGCGTTCGCCAGCGCTGCGACCATCAGCGCGAAGCCGGCCGCGAGTCCGGCGATCCCGATCGCCCGTCGGGGCATCGGCTCGGTGACGAGCCACCAGCCGCCGGCGACGGCTAGGAACAATCCCACGATCCCGATGAGGATGCTCACGCCGTGGTTGAACAGGATCACCGCGAGTGTGACGGCCAGCGCCACCGTCCCCGCGAGCGCGAACCACGCAGCGAGCCGACGGCGCAGTGACACACGGGTGGCGGTGACGCTCATCGCTCCTCCTCCTCGTCCTCCCGGATGGCTGCCAGCGCGACGTCCACACTGGCATAGAAGTGGTCGCGGTCGAGCGTCTCGAACAGCCCGTACCGCTTCACGAGATCCTGGAGACGGCTGCGCAGCTCGACAAACGCCATGTGTACGCCCTCGGCGTTCAGCTCCTTGTCGAGCTGCTCGAGCATCGCCCCGGCAGTGAGGTCGACATCGGTGACGGCCTCGCACTGCACCACGACCCATCGCGGCTTCCGCTGGCGTACAAGGTCGCGGATCTGGCGACGGAACGCTCCTGCGTTCGCGAAGAACAGCGGCGCCTCCCATCGGTACACGACGATGCCGGGGGCTTCACGCGCGCGGTCGTGCAGGTCCACGCTGTGCCAGCCGTCGAGGCCCTCGACTTCGCCGAGCACCGCACCATGCGGCCACCAACTCCGGCGGAAGAACAGCAGGACCGCGAGAAAGATCGCGATCACGATGCCCTGGAGCACGCCGAAGAAGATCACGCCCAGCGACGCCACCAGCGAAAGCACGACGGCAGAGGGACGGACCGACCAGTAGCGCCGGAGCACACCGAGATTCAGGAGCGAGAGCGCGGCGGCGATCACCACCGCGGCGAGCGCGGCCTGGGGCAGATCGGCGAGCAGGTCGTTGAGGAAGAGCAGGAGGACGACGACCACGCCCGCGCCGACGACGCCGGTAAGTTGGCTCTTCGCGCCGGACTGCTCGGCAACCGCAGTCCGCGAACCGCTCGTCGACACCGCGAACCCTTGCACGAAGCCCGCGGCAATGTTCGCGGCACCGATGCCGATCATCTCTTGATTCGGATCCACTTCGTCACCGCGTCGCGCCGCGAATGCCGACGAGGTCGCGATCGTGTCGGTGAGGGAGACGAGCGTGATGCCGATCGCGGCGATCAGCAGCGGCCCGACGTCGCTCAGGTCAGTCCAGGGTATCGACGGCCTCGGGACGCCGTGCGGGAGCGAGCCGACAGTCGCGATCTGATCCGACAGCCCGAGCGCAGCCGATACCGCAGTGGCCGCGACCACTGCGACGTCGAAGGAGGTGCGGTGCTCGGCGATCGGGTCGTCGTGAAGAACGGCGTCTCGGTCTGGGCCGGCGTCACGCTCGAGGACGACGTCTTCGCCGGTCCCAACGTCGTGTTCACCAACGATCGTGTGCCGCGCGCGGCGCCGTATCGCACCCCGGCCGACGCCTGGCTGCCGACGCTCGTTCGCACCGGGGCCACGCTGGGCGCGAACGCGACGATCCTGTGTGGCTTGACGATCGGTCGACACGCGCTGGTGGCCGCGGGCAGCGTCGTCACACGGGACGTGCCGGCGCATGCAACCGTGCGCGGTAGCCCGGCACGACAGGCGGGATGGATCTGTCTGTGCGGTGGCCGAGTCGACGACGAGCTGCGCTGCGACCAGTGCGCGCGTGAGTACCGAAAAGAGAGCGACGGACTCCACGTGGAGTCGGATGGCTGACCGCTCCACGTCGGAAGTGCACGCGGCAGTGCTCACTGCTCGGACAAGCGTGCGACGGTACGGGCACCGCGTCCGACGCGCACGCGCGAGGACGTCGACGTGCGAACCCGTGCAAAGCCTCGAGATGGCGGGCGCAGATGTCACCACATCGGGAGGTGCGCTCTGTCGCACCTGGGCGCGTGAGCGGGCGAAATCCTGGGGTGACTTGGTTCAGCGTGTAACGACGACTAAGCCCAACGCTCGGGTTTCGGCGGGGCCCTGACGCCGCTCGGACGCCCCTCATTCAACCACTCGGCGCCATATCATCGCGCGTTACGCGCGAACGAGCGAGATTCTTCCTGAAATTTGCCGCGAAGGGTGAGTATTTCCTCCTCCAGCTGGGGCTCTGCGCGAGAAATCGGTACTCTGCCGCCTGAACCGAAGGCTCACGTCTTGTAAGCCAGCGTTTGGTGACGGTTGCGACACTCCCTCGGTACCCGCGCAAGAAGGGAAGGGGCGGGGGGTGCGCACAAACTCGAGCGGCAGGCGAGCCGTGCGCTGTCCGCCGGGGAAGCAAGCGGCACGTTCCGCGTTGCGGGAGAGCAGAGAAGGGTCGATGCCCGAATTGCGCCGCGCCATCCTCGACCACGCGAACGACGTCGTCGTGGTCTTGGATGCCAATGGGACGATCCGCTTCGCCAGCGCGTCGGCCGAGTGGCTCTTCGGGTTCGATCCCGAGGAGCAGATCGGGCGAAGCGCGCTCGACTTCGTACATCCCGACGATCTGGGCGATGCTGCGGCGGCCCTGGACCAAGCGCCCGCCTCTGGTTCGGGACCACTCCCACGCAAGGTGCTTCGCGTCCGCCACGGCGACGGAACGTGGCGGTGGGTCGAACTTTCGATCTACGGCATGCTGGACGACCCTCTCGTACGGGGAATCGTCATCACGGCGCGCGAGCTCACGGAACGGTTCGACGCCGAAGCCGGTTTCCGGGCGATGCTCGCTCACTCGTCCGACATCATCTCCGTTCTCGACCCCGACGCGCACGTACGGTGGACGAGTGCGGCGGCGACCAGGCTGCTTGGCCATCCGAGCGGTGAGACCGGGTCTGAGATTCCCTTCATCGACGTCGTGCATCCCGAAGACTTTCCCGAGATACGGGATAGGTTCGACGACGTACTGGCCGGTACGAGCGGCTATGCGGGCCCGATCGTGGCGCGGGTGCGAGCCGCCGACGGGTCGTGGCACACCCTCGAGATGGTGGCCATCAACCTCATCGAGGATCCGAACGTGCAAGGAGTCGTGATCACTGCCCGTGACATGACCGATCGTTTGGAGCTGGAGCGGAGTCTTCGAGAGCTGGCGGATGAGCTCAAGCGCTCGAACGAGGAGCTCGAGCGGTTCGCCTTGGTCGCGTCGCATGATCTCCAGGAGCCGTTGCTAACGATCAAGGGGTTCGCGCGGCTGTTGCAGCGCCGCCACGGCGACAAGCTCGACCAAGAGGCTCGTGAATCCCTCGGCTACGTCGTCGACGAGGCTTCGCGCATGCAGGACCTCATCAATGGCCTCCTGGCCTACTCGCGCATCGGCCGAGGCGAGCTGCAGATGCAGACCCTCGACACGAATGCGTTGGTGGAGGAAGTCGAGTCGTCGCTGGCATCGGCGATCGCGGACGCGTGCGCCGAGGTGATCGTGCGCCCGCTCCCCAACGTGCAGGCAGACCGGCGGCAGCTCAGTCAGGTGTTCCAGAATTTGCTCTCGAACGCCCTCAAGTTCTGCGATGGAGATGGCCCTCGAGTCGAGATCTCGGCGGCGTGGTCGGACGGGGCGTGGCTGTTCTCGGTGGCTGACAACGGGATCGGCGTCGACGCGTCGCAGTCCGAGCGCATCTTCGAGGCCTTCGAGCGGGCGCAACCGCGGCGCGGCCGCGACGGCACCGGGAAAGGTCTGACGATCGCCAAGCGGGTCGTCGAGCGCCACGGCGGTCGGATCTGGGTCGAGCCACGGCCGGGTGGAGGGAGCGTGTTCTCCTTCACCCTGCCGATCCGTGAGACGGCTCCGGAGGCCTGACGAACCCGACACGGGTCGCTACCGCCACCGCCTCGAGCTTGGAATGCACGCCGAGCTTGGTGATGATCCGCTGCACGTGGTTCCGCACGGTGTGAAGGCTGATGAAGAGCCGCTCGGCGATCGCCTGGTTCGAGGCGCCCTCGGCGAGGAGTTGCATGACCTCCAGCTCGCGCCGGGTGAGGCTGGCTCTGACGTTTTCGCCGTCCCGACACAAGCTGGGCAGCAGGCGCGCGAGGAGTGACGGAGAAATCGGGGCATTGCCCGCATGGGCACTGCGCACGCTGTCCACGAGCTCGTCGATGGCCGAATCCTTCGAGACGAATCCGCAGCAGCCGGCCTCGACCGCCTGCCGTAGCGTCGCTTCGTCCTGGTAGCCGGTCAGCATCACCATCCGAAGCCCGGGATGGTCGCAGTGCAGTTCGGCCGCCAGGGCGGCGCCGTCGCCATCGGGCAGCCGATAGTCGAGCACCGCGACGTCGGGCGGATCGTCGCGTACCGCGGACAGGGCCTCGGCCACCGTGTGCGCGACGCCCGTCACCACGATGTCGCGATGCTCACTCAGCTGCTGGGTGAGCAGCTCCGTGAACATCCGGTGGTCGTCGACGAGCAGCACCTTCAACGGACCAAAAGGTTACGACCATCTCCCCGAGATTTCCCGCGAGGAACGACCGTTTTGCGCACCGTCATCCGAAATGTGGGACGCGTTCGCGCTAGGTCAGAACTGTGCTTCTTGCTCTCGGAATCGCAGTTGGAGTTCTGGAGACTGGGTCCTCAGACGCGTGGCCGCGCTGGCGTGCCACGCGTGCACAAACGGATGACCCAAGTCGGAGGGGTAGGGCAGGGAAATGGGCGGACTCGACGACGCACACCGCGTCGCGGCACTCGTACGCGGTGCCGCGACAGACGACGAGCAGTGCTGGGCTTCGCTCGTCGATCGTTTTTCTGGCCTGGTGTGGTACATCGCCCGAAGCTTCGCTCTCGGCGACGCCGACGCTGCCGACGTTTCGCAGACCGTCTGGTTGCGCCTCGCCGAGAATCTGAACCGGATCGAGCAACCCGAGCGCGTGGGCGCGTGGCTGGCCACAACGGCCCGTCGGGAGTCGATGCGAGTCAAGCGGCTCGCCGGCCGAATGGTCCCCGTCGACGACGTTGAGACGGCGAAGAGCGACCGTCTGGTCGAGTCGCCTGCGGCGGACATGCCTGCCCTCGTCGATTTGCGTGACGCGCTCGTCTGGCGCGCGTTCGCCAGCCTCCCAGAACGGGGGAGGACGCTGCTGCTATTGCTCCTGGTGGCCGATCCGCCGCTCTCGTACCATGAGATCTCCGAAACACTCGGAATGCCCATCGGCAGCATCGGTCCGACGAGAGCCAGAACTCTCGCCGATCTCCGAGAGCGCGTGGAAGCTCTTGGTATCTCCGCACAGGACTCGTGCTCTGTGTAGAGAACCCAACCGGGAGGGCGGCGGACACTTGGCGGTGAGTTGCAAGCACTCGGACCTTTGCCTGGCGGCGACGGCGACTTCGAAGGCGCATTCCGCGATCTGATCGCGAGAGTCCAGCCAATCTCGACCGGTGTGGTGCGGTCGGCGCTAGCTGCCGGGTCGAGGCGGCTGGCCACCAGCGCGCCGATACCCCTGATCGAAGGCACCGGTGCTTTCGACGACGACCGTTGGGCGGAGGCGAGGGGCGGCTGGCGGCTCAGCTTTTGGCGCCGCGGAATCTCGGTCGACCTGGAGGTGACGCCGGTCTCGCGGTGGTCGAGCCACGTCCGCGGACGCACTTGGCCCGTGCGGAGCGTTGCCGGGATGCTCGTGACGACCGGAACCGTCGTCCCATTTCGCGTCGACGAGCGCGGTCGCTTCGCATGCCGCGACGTACCTCGAAATCCCTTCACGGTGCATATCGAGCTCGGGGGTGCTGAACGTCCGGAGTGCCTCACCACCGACTGGGCGTGCCTCTGAGCATCGTCGCCGGTGCGCGCGATGCGGGCGGTCGCCTGAAGAGCTGTATCACGGGCCGGTTCTGCCTCTCTGATCTCAGAGGAGGTGCGTAGGTGTCGCGCACAAAGGTGTCGGAAATCGGGCGCCGGACGCACGCGCGTCCGGACGAAGGCGCGCGTGCTTGCGCGGCGGGATCGCGTCGCGATCATTCGGCCCGCGCCGAAGGCGCTCCCGGCGTCGATGTCGCCATAGTGGTGGTCACCCACAACAGCGCTGCCGACCTGCCGCGCCTTCTCGGGTCACTCGATGCCGACGAGGCTCGAAATACCTTCGAGGTGATCGTCGTCGACAATGCCTCCTCCGATGACACCGTCGACATCGCGCGCGCCGCCGGCGTCCGCTGCGTCGCGCAGGGTGAGAATTCTGGGTACGCAGCCGGAATCAACGCGGGGGTCCGCGCCTGCCGCAAGCATGCGGCATTGCTCGTCCTCAACCCCGACGTTGTGCTCGAGCCGGATTGCATGGGCAAGCTCTTGGACGCCTTCGCCGACCCTCGAGTGGGTGTGGTCGTTCCGCAGCTGATCGACGCGTGTGGACGCTGTTCCCCCTCTCTGCGGAGAGAGCCGACCCTCCTCCGAGCCTTGGGCGACGCGCTCTTCGGCGGAAAGTTCCGAGCGCGGCCCTCTTTCCTGAGCGAGATCGTCTGGGACAACTCGGCGTACCGAAGCGACCGCACCGTCGATTGGGCGACGGGCGCGGTCGTGTTGATCTCCGCCCGTTGCGAAGCGGCCCTCGGCCGTTGGGATGAGAGTTTCTTCCTCTACTCCGAGGAGATCGACTATTGCGCGCGAGCGCGGGCCGCGGGCTTCCACGTGCGATTCGTTCCAGACGCGATCGCGCGACACAGCGAAGGAGGATCGGGTGGGCGCGCGGATGTGCTCATCGCGCTTATGGCAATCAATCGCGTCCGTTACTTCGAGCGCCGTCACGCCCGGGCCGCTGCAGCAGTGTTCAGAGCGCTTGTGGCGTTGCACGAGCTATTCCGATCATCGGATCCCGCGGATCGACGCGCGTTTTTTATCTTGCTACGCCGATCTCGTTGGACCGCGCTGATGGAATCGCTGAGGGGCGCACCATGACGGCAGTCCTCGGTTCCGTCGTCATTCCGGCGCACAACGAAGAAACAGTGATCGGGCAGTGCCTGACTGCGCTCTTGATGGGTTTCGATCCTGGCGCCTTGGAAATCGTCGTCGTTTGTAATGGGTGCAACGATCGGACCGCGGACGTGGCAAGGCGACCCGGTGTGACGGTCGTATCACTGGAGGTTGCGTCGAAGCCGGCAGCACTCCGCGCTGGTGAGAGACACGTGGACGCGTTTCCAAGGCTGTATCTCGACGCCGACGTCGTGCTCCCAGCCTCGTCGGTCCGAGCCGTGCTCGGCCGTCTCCGAGCTGAAGGATCGCTCGCGGCGCGTCCGCCGATCCACTACGAGACCGGCAAGGCGTCCGGGCTGGTGCGGAGCTACTACCGAGCGCGAGCACGCAACACGGCCGTCATGTCGTCGCTCTGGGGCGCGGGTGTCTATGGCCTGTCGTCGTCGGGTCGCGCGCGGTTCGAGGAGTTCCCTGACCTCGTGGCCGACGACCTGTTCGTCGACGGCCTGTTCAACGCTTCCGAGATCGAGCTCGTGGACTGCGCGCCCGCCATCGTGACCACACCCCGCACGCCACGCGATCTCGTTCGAGTGATGCGCCGCCTGAACCGAGGCAACCGCGAGCACGGATCAACAGATTGGGCCCACGGCTACTCCACGACTGGTTCCACGCTGCGAGGCGTCTTGCGCTCCGCGATGTCGAGCCCCGCCGCTGCGCTCGACGCGAGTACGTACCTGGGCCTCGCGACCGTCGGGCGGCTCAGGTCCAGGGTCGCGCGGCCCGTGCGCTGGGAGCGCGACGAGCGCTCGAGGGTCGGATGACGACCGCGGGTCTCGTCGTCGAGCGCCAAGGCGCGCGGCGTACCGCATCCGCGGTCATCGTGTTGCAGCTGTTTGCGTTGACGATCATGCTGTTCCCTTCCGATACGGTCATCAAGCCAATCGGAGCCAACGGCTACGTTGCCTCGCTCGTGGCGCTCACGGCATTCGGGCTGTGGGTCGTCGCGATCATCCTGGGCTTCCACGATCCAAGACGGTATCGGTCTCCGATTCGCGTCGGTGTGAGCCTGCTCTGGCTCGCTTCGCTCGTCTCGTACATGATGATGAATCGCCAAGACCGAAGCGTGGCGGAGGTCTTGTCGGCCGATCGCTGGCTGATCCAACTCGCCGCGGTGACGGGCGTCATCTTCGTCGCGGCAGAGTTCCTGGGCTCCTTGGACGACGTGAAGCGTGTCCTGCGCGCGCTCGTCACGGGAGGAGCGGTGTGCGGCGCGATCGCGGCACTCCAATTCTGGTTCCGTCTCGACCTTTCGTCGTACCTTCGGTCGCTGCCCGGCTTCTCGCTCAACGCCGATACGGCCGCGATCACCGCCCGCGACGCCCATGCAAGAGTCGCGGGGGCCGCGATCCATCCCATCGAGCTCGGGGTCGTGGCCGGCATGCTGCTTCCTCTCGCGCTGTATCTCGCGCTCTACGACAGAGAACGATCGCCACTGCGGCGGTGGGTCCCCGCGCTCGGCATCTTCGTCGCGATTCCCGGGTCCGTGTCTCGGTCGGGAGTCATAGCGGTCGTGATCGCAATCGCGTTCTTCCTGGTGATGCTCCCACCGATCCGGCGTGTCGTGGGCTTGCTCTTCGCGCCTCTCGCCCTGGCCATGGTCTTCATGGCGGCGCCCGGCATCATCGGTACGCTCACGTCGCTCTTTGCGGCAGGGACAAGCGATCGCTCCGTCTCGACCCGCGTCGACGATCTCTCGCTCGTCGAGGGGTTCGTCAGCCACGCACCACTCTGGGGACGCGGTGGAGGCACGTACTTCGCACGAAATGCTCTCGAGATCTTGGACAATCAGTACTACAAGACGGCGATCGAGCTCGGGCTCGTCGGACTCGTTGTCGTGATCCTCTACTTCGGCATGCCGGTCATCATCGCAGTCGCCGTACACCGTCGCTCGAGCGACCCTGACCTTCGTACTTTGTGCGGTGCGCTCGCTGGCGCGGCGGCAGCGGCGGTTGTGTGCTCCGCGACGTTCGATTCCTTTTCGTTTCCGATGTTCACAGGTGTGAGCGCGCTTGTCATCGGCTTGATCGGCGCAGTCTGGCGTCTGCAACAAACCACGAACTCACTGAGAGGAGCGAGCTGATGGACCTGCTCGCGATGTTCCGCGCTGTGCTTCGCAATCGTCTCTTCACAATCCCGGTCATACTTCTGATGCTGGTCGGTGGTGTGTGGGTGTACTTCTTCTCCTCGCCAACATACGAGGCCACCTCGGGTTACATAGTCTTCGAGCCGCCGGCCGCGCCTAAGGCCAGTGAAATCGCTGAGGACCCGGCGCTCGCCAAGGTCCACGCGGACAATCCGTATGCTCGCGTCGATCCGTCCGTCGTCGTTGGGATCATCGTCAAGCGTGCGGGCGGCCCTCGAGCCCGTGCGGCATTGACCGCCGAAGGGGCCGATCCGCGTTACAAGATCGCTTCGGGCGGTGCGTACGGTGTGGCGAGCCCGACTGTTGACATCACCGGCGTCGGGTCGACCGCGGCATCGGCCGTCAAGACGGCGGACCTGGTCGGGGACCGGCTCAAGAAAGAGGTGCACGACATTCAGAGCGCGCAGCTCGTCGATGACCGTTACAGGGTGAAAGCCGTTCAAACGGAGGCGGTGCAGGGAGCCCAGCTCAAGGAGTCGAGTCGTTTGCGGTCGCTCCTGGGTGTGCTGGGTGCCGGGTTGGTGCTCTTGTTTGTCGCCGTATCGATCGGGGAGGCGATCCGTAGCCTCCGCACGGAACGATCGAACAACGTCCACTGGAGGACGGCCCCCGACCAACACTCGCCGGTTCATCCTCCCGAAGCCGGCCTCGCGTGGGGACCGCGTCGCGTGACCTCGAGCAAAGGACGCGACGGGGGCGATCGGACGCGGAGCCATCGCTGACGCCCGCGGCAAGTCAGGTGCAGCTGTCGTTTTCGCCATCGGCGGTCGGTCGCACCGGTCCCCGTGCGGGGCGCGCGCGAGGGGCTTGGCACGCAGGAGCTGTCGGCGTCGATGCGGTAGATGTGCACTGCGTTGCCGTCGGCGAAAGTGTCGGTGAAGTTACTACCGCCCGAACCGGCCTTCGTGGCGGAGTTCATCGAGCCTCACCGGCCCAACTACCTGCTGAGGATGCAGCTGAGGGATCAGCGAGTCACTACCGAACCGCTCGCCGCGTCGGCCTGATCCGTAATTATTCAAGATCGACCGCCACAAGGAGCTTCGAGATGGAGCACGCACAACAAGCGTCTCCAGCCGGCGCTGCGCGGCCTGCGCAAGCGCTACCAGCGGATGTTCATGCAGCTGGAGGAACCCTATAGGTCGGTCTTCCCGTACACGCAGTCGCACCCCGTGCGGCAGCAGGACCTGGTGCGCCTCGGCGACCTGCTCGACGCGGAGAACATCCCCGGCGCGATCGTCGAGTGCGGCGTGCTGGATGGCGGCACCGCCGCGCTGATGGCCTGGGCCACGCGCGGACTCGAAGCCGACGCGCGCCGTGCACCTGTTCGACGCCTGGGAAGGTTTGCCGGAAACGACCGCCGAGGACGGGGCCGAGGCCGCTGCGTGGACCGGCCAGGTCGTCGGCAGCCCGACCGCGCGTCATCGCGATCATGAAGAACCTGGGCATCGCCAAGGAGCGCGTCAACTTCCACCGCGGCTGGTTCAACGAGACGTTCCCGAAGGTCGACGTGCCGCAGGTCGCGCTGGCCCACGTCGACTGCGACTTCTACGACCCGACCAAGCTATGCCTCGAGAAATGGTACCCGGCGCTTTCGCCCGGCGGGATCATGCAGTTCGACGATTACAACGCGTTCAGCGGCTGCCGGAAGGCCGTCGATGAATTCGTCGCCCAGCACCCGGGTCTGAAGATGGAAGCCGGCGGCGACGGCGCGAGGCGTACTTCTTCCGCAAGCCGCGGTAAACGGGTTGTGCGCTCCGGGTGCCATGCCCTCGCCCGCCGCCAATAATGCAGAGCTTTTGGGCAAACGGAATCGGCGGGCGTGGGCATGTTTCGGCGTGTCAAGCCGCAGAGGCATACCCACACGAGTCGATCAGGCCATCCCGAAACGACCAGACCACTTGCGGCTCGTGAGGGCATGGCACCCGACGACGCGCGTGCGAGAGAGACGAGATGGACGGCCCGATGATCCAGGACCACGCGGAACCCGTGTCGATCAATTCGACGCGGCCGAGATCACGGTGACGAGCGCCGCGTTCGGCAACAACAACGCGATTCCGAGCGGCTTCACTTGCGATGGCTGGAGAGTCTCTCTCGGCATCCACATGGTCGGGCCCGATCTGACGCCGAAGACGTTTCGCGACGGCATGTTCGCGTATCCGCGCTCGGGAGGGCGCGCCTGCGGCTGCATCACGACGGTTCAGGGACTCCTATGGCAGGAACGGCGGACTGCTCGGTTCCGTCGACTACTTCGTCCAGGACGACGTCGTCGAGGTGTGGTGGGAGGCGGAGGCCAGCGGTCCCGACGAACTGGCAGGCAGCATCGGGAAGGGCTTGTACCGCTGCGTCGATGGAGCGAAGCGCTATCGCTTCGACCACTACCGAAGGCCGAACCCCAAGTGGTTCGACATCAACGGCACCATCACCGGGGCTGACGTCACCACGCTCCCCGCGAGCGATCAACCACCGAACTATCCGTGCGAGGGTTGCCCCTCGGCCGCGGGCTGATGACGCAGCGCGAGTAGGAGAGGCCGCTTCTCCGAGCAGCTCGCCGGCATCGCTACCGTGCGAGCCGCTCAGCGGTGTCCGAACCCGCTCACCCGAGCACTTCGTAGAGCTCCCACGCCCCTTCGACGCCCTTGAGCTCGCGAGTACCGAGGTCGCGGAAGCGGTAGCCGGATCCGAGCATGAGGTCGCGGACGGTCCGGGAGACGACGATCTGGTGGCCACCGGCCGCGGCCATCACGCGCGCCGCGATATGCACCGCAAGCCCGGCGACGTCGTCGTGAGCGACGGTGACGCGACCCGTGTGCAGGCCGATGCGCACAGCGATCCCCGTCTCCTGTGACTTCGCGTCGAGCTCGCGTGCGGCCGCGAGCGCCACCGCGGGATCGGGAAAGACGGCCAGGATACCGTCGCCGGTCCACTTGACCAGTTCACCGCCATCGACGACTGCACCCGACTGCGGGTGCTGCGCATCTACGAGCGCACAACCAAAAGACCGCGATCCAGTTCGTCGACTATGCCGCTCAGAAGCTCCCGTTCCGGATCGAGATCATCCAGACCGACAACGGCCCGAGTTCGGTGCCAGCTTCCACTGGCACCTCCACGACTAAGGCATCGGCCATACCTACATCAAGCCGCGCACCCTCGGCTCAACGGCAAGGTCGAACGCTCGCACCGCATCGACGCCGAAGAGTTCTACCGGCTCCTCGACGGCGGCGTCATCGACGACACCCAGGTCTTCAACCAACGCCTCGACGAATGGGAGCGCTTCTACCACTACGACCGACCCCCGGCGCCCTCGGCGCACCCCCTATGAAAGACTCCGGCAACGAACGGCGACCCCGCGTAAGCAGTGACCGTCAGTCGCACAGCGTGGAGGTGATAGGACTTGAACCCACGACTTCTACGTTGCGAACGTAAATCGGCTGGGCTCGCACATCAGCACATTCATGTGTTTTCGCACACCACGCCATATTTCGCGGTGCCAAGGGTCACCGTGTTTGACCGTCTTTGACCTTCCGTTGTGGTGCACGTGTGGTGCATGCCCGCGCAGAACTGCGTCGTTCATGGTGGCTTCGTCGCGGCGGGCACGGGGCGGCGATCAGGGGCCGGCTGTCGAGTTCGGCGAGGGAGTTAGCTGGCGAGAAGACCGGCACTTGGCCTGCGAGTCCGAGAAGATGGCGATCGCCGGAGACGATCATGGCCTGCGCGGCTCTCGGCGAGCGCGATCAGGTAGTCGTCTCCGGGGTCGGGTGACCGCGCGCTCGGCAGCTTCTCGCTCATCTCATCCCTCTACGAACGAGCCAGCCTCATCGTCAGCAGCAACAAGAACTTCTCCGCCTGGGCCGAGACCTTCGGTGACGCCACCGCCGTCGAAGCCACGGTCGATCGCCTCGTCCACCACGCCGAGGTCATCGTCCTCCAAGGCGACAGCACCGGCTCAAGGACCGAACCGAGGAGCCCACCCCACAGAAACGACGCTGACCCGCGCGAATTTCGACCGGCCTCGACAGCCGATACAGACTCGGCGATCGCCCGCGGCCGACCGGGTACCGGGTCACGTACTGTTGACACGCCTCTCCGACGGTTCACAAGACGCGCTTGGCTGAGTATCTCCCGCACTGCTTGGCCAGTTGGCGCTTCCGTGTGGGGCGGTGGTTGTCGATCTCTTGACCGAGCGCTCTAGCGGCCACGCTTACCGCGTGGACCTGGTGGCGATGGACTTGTTGTTGCACAACGATGTCGTACAGATGGAGGAGCGTTTCGGTGGCACGCACAAGGCTGAAGCGCTCCTCGACGGTCTGCCGACCGAACACGCCGAGAACGCCACGGAGCGCGGGGCTCTCGAGGAGCGGTACCAACAATGACGCGACGGCATTCTCCCTCGAATCACGATCGCCGATTCCCCAGAAGCCCTGGCGCAAAAAGAGCGGCAACGTGGACGGTTGAAAGACCCGCGCGAAGCCTCGTTCACCTTGTACCACGACCGGCTTACCCATTGCCATCGCGCGTAGCGCCGAGCTCCCCATACCCAGCACGATGTCGGCGGCCGCGTAAGCCTCACGGGGATCAGGCTCAGCGCCGGCCAGCTTGATCAGTCCTCTTCCCCTACGACGGTTGACGTCCGTCGCACGTGCGACCAATGCGTCGCGAGCCTCGCCGTCTCCTATGACGACGAGCCGCACCGGATACCGGTCTGCCAGACGGTCGACGGCGTCAATGGCGTGCACAAGCGCGTCTAGCTTCAAGTCGATCGCCAGTCTGGATACCGTCACGACGAGTAGCTCGTCGGGCAGCACGTGATGGCGACGGCGGAAGGCTGAGCCATCGACGCTCGGGTGATCGGCGTCGGTGTCTATTGGTGGCTCGATGGTCCACACGGGACCATCGCGCATCGCTCGTGCCTCATCGGCGAGCGAATTCGTCCCCATCACGAGCGGCAGCGGTGACGGGACGAACGGTGAGACGAACATGCCGAGCACAGTGCACAAGATAGGAACACGGTCGACGAGATGTGCGCCGAAGTACGCAGCCATTACGACTTGCGTCAAGGGAGGCGGCACGTAGGCTGATTCTAGACGCCGCGATGGCGCCAGCGATATCGCCATATCGTCCGCTCGATGCGATGGAAGGCGCGAGGGAAGGCAAACAGCTGTGTTCGGTTGCAAGCAGGTGGCCCCGAGAACCGAGCCGGCCCATAGCGCGATGCTCCGGAAGCGCTCTCGCATTCCGGTAGGTGGTGATGGCGAACTCGACGAGCTCGTCGACGCGGAAATGCTCGACCTCATTCCTGTCGTAGCCGGCGCAGGTGCGAGTCAACGCCTCGCGGGCCAGCTTTCTGGTGGCGACTCCGAAGAGCTCGTCCGGACGCTCCAGTGCTCGCGCTGGTGCTCGACAACGATCGATAGCGTCGCGTCGCTGGCAGAGATCGATCAGGGGAGTGTCGTACTTGGTTGTCATCATGCTCGTCGCGTGCAGGCGATAGCATGCTTGAGGCGTGCTCTTGACGTAGGCTATGTCCGACACTGAGGCGACCCGCAGCCACATCTCCAGATCCCCGGCATGGGGAAGCTCGGGCCGATAGCCGCCGACCTTGTTGGATCGCCGTGCGCACCACCACTGCAGGCACGGCTACCACATCGTGGCCAGCCTTAAACCTGTGCCTCAACCACTGTGCGCCCGACCAGCGGTTGTAGCCGCGCAGACTGGCGGGAAGCTCGGCAGGTCCTGCTCGCTCGTGAACTCGTCCGCGTGGCCATAGACCATACCGATCCGATGATCGCCCTCCATGGCTCGAACGGCACGCGAGAGGCGAGCCCGGGACAAGTCAGGTCGTCGGCCGACAGGAGCACGCAATGAGTCGGCCGTCGCCAACCCGAGAAGGCCTTCATTGTACGTTTGGATATGGCCCTTGTTGACGTCATGCCGCCGGACCTCGACGCGCGGATCGGAGCCTGCCAACTCGGCTGCGACCTGAGGTGTGTCGTCGGTCGAGGCGTCGTCGATGATGAGGATGCGAACATCGACATCAGCTTGCGAAAGCACGCTACGAACGCCTGAGCGCAGGTAGCGCGCGTAGTTGTAGCAGGGGATCACAACGTCGACGGTTGCCATCACTCTTGTCCAAAAACCGCGGGTTGACACCGGCTGCCTCTGGGGCGTCAATCGCACGATGGGACGCGAGCTTGACCGCCTCCGACGCACGACTTCAAACGGAGCCTCGCTGAGAAGTAGTGGCCATGCGCCCGTAAGCTGCGCGCACGTCCGACGGGCAAACGTCCGTCCCTCGTGCGCCTCCCATGCCACATTGCAGCCAGTCACGTGCTCAAAACACCCGACCGCCGTGCAAATTGCAAGGTCATGTGAAAGAGCCTTAGCCCCAGCGTGAACGCCACCACGCTGAACACGACGAGCGCCACGCACGCCGCGACCGGTCCGATGCCGCCCGGCGGCGCGTTCGAGACGAGTACCGACCGTGCCGCACTGATGACATACACGTGGGGGACGAGATAGCTCGCCCAACGGATCCACCCCGGGAGCACGGTGATCGCGAAGAGGCTCCCACCGAGGAAGGCTGCAGCCAGCCCGTAGATGGTGATCACCGGCTCCCCGCGCTTGAAGAGCACCAAGAAGCTGGCAGCAAACACTCCGACCGCATTGCACGCCACCATCCCGAGGGTGAGGATCAGGATGAAGAGAGGCAACCGGCTGATGTTGATGTCGGCGCCGAGCAGACAGCCGACCCCCAGCATCAATACGCTCACGAACATGCCGGTGATGCTGCGCCAGACATTCATCGCGATCGGGATGAAGCGCCAAGACACCGGCTCCACCAGGTAGGTCTCGAGTGTGCCCCGCTCCTCCGCGAATTGCAGTCGGGTGGAGAAACCGGTGAGCGCGTCCTGCAGGCCCGCGGCACAACTGATGCCAACGAGCATGACTGCATACTGCGACTGCGTGCCGAGATAGTCGGCTTGGAAGAAGTACATCACCACCGGCACGAGCACCGCGATGTATCGCAATGCCGTGCTCAGGGGAAACATCCTGTCCTCGATGATGTCGATCCGTAGAAACGCCGCAAAGATGTCGTGGAGCTTGCGCAACCTCGGACGTCGCCGGAGCGCGATACCAGTGTCGAGGCTCACGAGACCCGACCTTCGTTGACAGGCTCAGTTGAGTACATGCGCGCGATGAGATCCCGTAGCGGCATGGGAAGCTCTCGGATCCTCCGCACCTCGCGCTGGTCACGACGCTCGAGCGCGGCGAGGAGCCCGCCGACGTCGGTGCGGCGTTCGACGCTGAAGCGAACCACCGCCTCCTCGGTCGCTACCTCGATACCCATAGCGACGAGCGTCGCCGCCACCCTGAGTGCAGGTGCGGTACCGCTGAACTCGATCTCCACCACGGGCCGTTCCAGGGAATCGCGCAACCGGTCGAGCTCGCCCGAATAGCGCACACGGCCTCGATCGAGGAGCAGCGCGTACGACTGCAGCGCTTCGATCTCCTCCAAGCGGTGGGACGAGAGCAGCACCGCAAGGCCGCGATCACGCGTGAGATCGGTGATGAGCCCGAGCAGGGCATGCGCGGCGATCGGATCGATCGCTCCAGTCGGTTCGTCGAGCAGCAGCACGCTTGGCTCGGGCAACAGCGCTCTCGCCAACCGCAAACGTGCCCTCATGCCAGCGGAGAGACTCGCGACAATGCTGTCGTGCTGCCGCTCGAGACCGACGACGGCGAGCATCTCCGGGATGCACGCCCCGAGCTCCTTCGCGGACAAGCCCTGCAGCCGCCCGTGCAGATGGAGGTTCTCCTTGCAGGTCGCGCGCATCAAGAGACTGCGGTCCTCGGACGGCATCCATCCGGTCACCTGGCGAACGGCTTCTGACTCGCGCTCCGTGTCCAGCCCGAGCACGGTTGCACAGCCTGTCGACGCAGTGGTCAGACCGACGAGGATGCGGAACAGCGTGGTCTTCCCGGCGCCGTTGGGTCCGACGACGGCACAGATCTCGCCGGCGCGCACCGCGAGGTCGACACCGTCGAGGGCTTGTACCGGTGTGCTGATGTGGCTCCGCACGAACGGGCGCATCCAACGGGGCGTCGGCTCGTAGCGCTTCGTGACATCCGAGAGGAGGATGACACTGTCATCGACTGCCGCGCTGTCCTGCAGTGCGCCATAGTCGGTAGCGGCGACGAGATGCAGATCGGGTGACGAAGCCATCGAAGCCATTCAGACACCAGCGGCGTCGAGCAGCGCACTCACGACGCGGTCCTGGTCGTCGTCGGTCATGTCGTGGAACAACGGAAGGATCAACGAGCGACGCGTCACGAAGTCCGTGACCGGCAGGGGCGCGCACGGATGCCCGGCGTACGCGGGCTCGAGGTGCGCGGCCATGATGCCTCGCCGAGCGGAGATGCCGACCTCGCCCAGTTGCGCGAGCAGTTCGTCGCGACCGACGGGGAAGCTCTCGGGCAACAGCAGCCAGAACGACTGGAAATTCGTCGTGGCGTCGGGCGGGTCCTGGATCATCTCGATGCCGGGGATCGGAGCGAGGAGCCGGCGATAGCGCGCGCCGAGCTGCCGGCGACGCGCCACGATGTCGTCGCAGACGCCCGAGCTGCACGAGACCGATCGCGGCCTGGATGTCGGTCATCCGATAGTTGAAGCCGACTTCGAGGTACTGCTCGAGGATCGGGCCGCGCGCTGGCGTGCCGTTCGGCTGCGCTCACGCTCATGCCGTGCTCTCGCAGCCGGCGCGCTCGCGTTCGCCCAGTCCGGCGTCGTGAGGTGACGAGCATGCCGCCCTCACCAGTCGTGATGACCTTGCGCGGGTGGAACGAGAACGCCACCAGATCGCGAATGTGAGCCGATCGCTCGCCGCGATACGTCGCGCCCGATGGCGCACGCCGCGTCCTCGACGACGCCGATCTCCCGCTCGTCGCACAGTGCGTGGATCGCCTCGAGGTCGGCGGGCGTGCCGCCCTGGTGCACCACGATGACGGCGCGCGTGCGCACGCGTGCATCGCGGCCGCGATCGTCTCCCGCGGTGAGGTCCGAGCGTGGCCCGGTCGACATCGGCGAAGACCGGCGTCGCCCCGACGTAGCGCACGACGTTGGCGGTGGCGATGAACGAAAGCGACGGGCACGATCACCTCGTCGCCCGGCCCGACACCGAGCGAGCACGAGCGCGAGGTGCAGCGCAGTCGTGCACGACGACATGGCGACGCCGTGCGGCGGCGCCGACGCGTGTCGGCGAACGCTCGCTCGAACGCGCGCGACCCGGGGGCCCTGGGCGACCCACCCGGACGCGCACCGCCTCGGCTGCCGCCTGCGCCTCCTCGGCGCCCAGCGCCGGACGCATGACCGGGATCGTCGGCGGTGGCGTCGCGGTCGCCGTCCGGTCAGAGTCATTGTCGTCATCGCGCCACCTCGGCAAGTTCATCGGAGGACATTCGTTCTGCGCGCCACCAGTCGACGAGGCGCGCCAGTCCTTCTTCGAGTTCGACCGCGGCTCGTAGCCCAGGAGCTCGCGTGCGCCGTCCCGATGTCCGCCAGCCGCCGCGGCACCGGGTTCACCGCTCGCTCCGGGCCGTGAACTCGGGCTCGAGGTCGCTGTCCATGACCCGCAGCAGCGCCTGCGCCAGCTCGAGGAGGCTCGTCTCGCGCCCGCTCGCCACGTTGACGATCTCGTCGGTCGACCGCGCTGCGCGCCGCGAGGAGGTTGGCCCGGGCGACGTCGTCGACGTAGACGAAGTCCATCGTCTGCGTCCCGTCGCCGAGGATCAGCGGCGGCTCGCCGGCGGCGATGCGCTCCATCCACCGGACGAGCACCTCGGTGTAGACGCCGTGGATGTCCATCCGCGGGCCGTACACGTTGAAGTAGCGCAGCGCGACGTAGTCGAGCCCGTACATGTCGTGGAAGCTGCGCAGCAGCCCCTCGTTGAAGAGCTTGGCGGCGCCGTAGAACGTCCGGTTGTCGTACGGGTGGTGGCGTTCGGGCGTCGGGAACTCCTCGGCCATGCCGTACACCGACGCCGACGACGCGGCCACCACCTTGCCGACGCCGGCGGCGACGCGCGGCTTCGAGCACGTTGAACGTGCCCGTCGACCATCACCTCGAGCGCGAGCCGGGGCTCCTCGGCGCACTGCGTGATGCGGATCGCGGCCTGGTGGAAGCACGACGTCGATGCCGCGCGTCGACCGTGCACCGAGCGCTCCGGATCGCGGATGTCGCCCTCGACGACAGCGTGACCGGGCCGTTGGCGATCGCCCACTCGAGGTTCTCCGGCCGGCCGCGCACGAGAGTTGTCGAGCACGACGATCTCGTCGGCGCCCGCCGTCGACGAGCTCGGTCGGCGATCGTCGAGCCGACGAAGCCGGCGCCGCCCGTGATCAGGACTGCGCCCGCGGCTGCATCGCTCGGTCACTCGCCCTCCGTGGCGAGCGGCCACCGAGCGCACCGCCGTCGCGTCGAGGCTGCGTCCGAGCCGCCTCGAGGATCCGCAGCACGCGCAGCGCCGGCCGCGGCCGTCGGTCAGCGGCGGGTCGGCGCTCGCGGATCGAGGCGGCGAACTCGCCGACGACGCCCGCGCAGCGCCTCCGTCTCGGGAGCGCGGGGGCGACCATGTCGCCGGTCCGGTAGGAGATCAGCGCCTGTCGCCGCGTGCTGCGTCCGTCGGTCGCCGCGGAGGTCCACGCCCTTGTCGTAGAGGCTGAGCCGCTGGGTCGGGTTGAGGTCGTCCCACACGAGCGATGCGCCGACCCGCCGACGATCGTCGTGCGGATCTTCGTCGGGCTCAGCCAGTTCACGTGGACGTGCGCGATCGCGCCGCTCGTCGAGCTGCAGCGTCAGGTAGCCGACGCACGCACGCCCGGCGCCGATCGGATCGGCGCCCTGGGCCGCGACCGCTGACCGGCGTGCACGCCGCCGGGGAGGACGAAGTCGAGGATCGAGAGGTCGTGCGGCGCGAGGTCCCAGAACACGTCGATGTCGCGGCTGCACGAGCCCGAGGTTGATCCGCACGGAATCGACGAACTGGACGTCGCCGAGCGTCGCCGGCGTGCGACGAGCTCGCGGATGTGCTGCACCGCCGGCGTGTAGCAGTACGTGTGGTCGCACATCAGCACGAGGCCTGAGCGTTCGGCCGCTGCGACGAGCTTCTCGCCCGTCGGCGACCGAGGTCGCGAGCGGCTTCTCGACCAGCACGTGCTTGCCGGCCTCGAGACACGGCCAGCGCGATCGCCACGTGCGTCGCGGCCGGGGTGGCGATCGCGACCGCCTCGACCGTGCGGATCGTCGAGCACCGTCGTCGAGCGTGTCGGTCACCGACACCGCCGTGCGTCGCGCCGACGACATCTCGGGCCCGGTCGAGCGTCGAGGTCGCAGACCCAGCGCAGGTCGGTCGCCGCGTGCGCCGAGCAGGTTCCGGGCGAGGTTCGGGCCCCAGTAGCCGGCGCCGACGACGGCAACCGAAACCGGAGCGGCGATGTTGCCGCTCATGCTGCGCGTCTCCCGCCGTCGTGGACCCGCAAGCACCCGACCTGGCCTTCCCGGCAGCGGAGCCCACGACGCTGGTGTCGGAGAGCGTCGCGAACAAGGTGGTGAAGCGTGCTACCGGGTCGGCCGGGTCGGGCGAACTCGCCGAGCGGGCCGCGGCAGGTGCCGAGCGCGCCCGGACGCGGTACATGACGTGATGTTCGAGACCTTGGATCGCGGTCGAACACCAGATCACGGCAGCCGCGATCCGCGGCTGCTCGCTCGAACGCGCGTGCGCTCGTCCCGTCGCCAAACCTGTTCATCGTCCAGCTCCGACACTGGTCATCTGGTCACCTGACGTTCACCGGCGCGAGCCGACGCGCAAATTGCGTCGAGCTTCTTCACCACCTCTTACACAGAGACGCGGGACCTGGCGGCTGATACATCGACCTCATCAGGTGCGGGCACGGTGGGATACACCCTGAGCCCAGCCGTTCCGCCGGTGCGCCGGTCGCGGATCGCACGCACAGCCAACTGGGCTGCGAAGGGCAAGCCGTGGACCACGTACCTTCGAAACAGGCGCCGCGGCTCCTGGATCAGCCGGTGGAGCCATTCCAAGCCGGACCGTTGCATCCATTCCGGCGCGCGGTGGGCGGTGCCGGCGGCGAAGGCAATTCCCGCACCCACCGCCACGAACCAGGTCCGCGGATGTGTCCGCGCAAGGTCGGACATCAAGTGCTCCTGCTTCGGAAAGCCGAAGCCGCAGAATGTGATATCGGGTTCGGCCGCGTCGAGTGCAGCCCGCAAGGCTCGCAAGCTCGACCCCGAGTGCTCGAAGCCGAGCGGGGGGCAGTAGCAGCCCGCCACGACGAGTCCTTCATAGGCGCTCTGGAGTCGGTCGGCAGCCGCTTCGGCGGCGCCCGGCGGACCTCCGAGCAGGAAGATCGATCGACCCGCGTCGCGCGCAGCGGCGCTGAGCGACCAAATGAGGCCCGAGCCCGGAACGCGCTCGGGAAGCGGCGTTCCCTGCAGACGACTCGCCCAAAGGATGGGAGCGCCATCGGCGACGACGATCTCCGCCGACTCGATGAGTTCGCGCAGCTGCGGCTGTCGGACGATCTGCCGGAGAATGTCGACGTTCGGAGTCACGATCCGGCCCCCACTGCCGGTCTCGAGTCTTTCGATCACGCGATCGGACACCTCATGCTCCGTCACACAGTCGATGTCCACACCCATGACGGTGCAACGGAGTGCGCTTTGAAGCATCGAGCCCTCGCCCTTTGTCTCGTCGGTCGCCCTTCGAGAGCAAGAGGGCAGAGCCGACGATTTCGTACAAAGAACCAATGCGAACGGGCACGTACTGCAGCGAGCCTGCGCCCACTCCGTCGACCTTCGAGAGCTCGTATCACCGCTGGCATCGGTGCCTCGTGTATCGAAGAGGACGTCTCTCGCCCATGGGTGCGGACGATCAGCGACGCATCCATGCCGGGTGAGGTGTCCCCCCGACATACGAGCAATCGACGCGAGGTCTCGAGCCAGCGGCGTCGAAGAACCGGGCGCCGAGAGAGTCATGACAGCTGTTTCTCAGCACAGTCACGAGGAGAGCGAGCCGGCGCGGCTACGTGGCTCACTGCCGGACACGACCGCCGATCACGAGGGCGACGTTCGGCGGCGCCTTCGGCGTCGGCTCGTCCTCCTCGATTGCGCGGCGCTCCTCGGTGCGTGGTGCACAATGCCGTTGTCCGCAGCACCGGAGCTCGAGCTACGCACTGCTCTCGTCGTGGTCGTCATCATCGCGGTGTCGATCGCTCTGCTCATGTGGCAGCGCCTCTACCGCGCGCACACGTGCGCCGTCCGTTCGCTCGAAGTCGTGCGCCTCGGCCGTGTTGCAGTGCTCGCCGCGGTGGCGGGCCTGCTCGCCGGCTGGGCGCTGCACGCCGATATCGCTCCTGTTCCTGTCGCGCTGCACGCGGGCCTCGCGTTCGCGCTCCTCGTCGCCGGACGTGGAGTGTTCCGCTCGTGGCTGCGGGTCGAGCGCTGCGGGCGGCCGTCACATCCGGACCGTGGCTGTCGTCGGCATGAACGACGACGCCCTCTCACTGATCGGCCTGCTCGTCGACGAAGCTGACCTCGGCTACCGCGTCGCGGGGGTCTTCTGTGATCGCGACGAGATGCCCGAGGACTGCCCGGTGGGATGGTTAGGCCCGTCCAGCGACATCCTGGCGACGCTCGAGCGGGTGGCATCGGTGGCGTCATCCTCGTCGTGACGGCGTTGGACCCCGACGTGCGTAATACCCTGCTTCGGACACTGCCCGGTGGCGGAGTCGACACACAGGTTTCGATCGGGCTCGAGCGCGTCGACTGCCGTCGGCTGCGCGCGGTTCCGGTCGCACACGAGCCGACGTTCTTCGTGGAACCCGCGAGGCCGCAGCGCCCGCGACTCGCAATGAAGCGTCTGTTCGACGTCGTCGTGGGAGCCCTTGCGCTAGTTGCCGCGATGCCGATCATCGCGCTCGCCGCGGTCGCGATCGTGCTCACCGACGGAAGGCCGATCCTCTACCGGCAAGTGCGCGTCGGGCGAGACGGACGACGGTTCCACGTGCTCAAGCTGCGGACGATGTACGCGGATGCCGAGAAGCAACTGCATCTGCTGCACGACCAGAACGAGCGGACCGGCCCGCTCTTCAAGATCGCCGAGGATCCGCGTATCACCAAGATCGGTCGCCTCCTGCGCGGCGCCGGGTTCGACGAGCTGCCACAGTTGTGGAACGTCTTGCGTGGGGAGATGAGCCTCGTCGGGCCACGCCCGCCGCTCCCCCGCGAAGTGGAAGAGTTCGACGAGGAGCTGCTGGAGCGGTTCCGCATGCGGCCCGGGATCACGGGGCTGTGGCAGGTCGAGGCGCGCGACAACCCCTCCTTCCGCATGTACCGCCATCTCGACCTCTTCTACGTCGAGAACTGGTCGCTCGGACTCGACCTCGGCATCATCCTGGCAACGGTAGAGATGATGGCGAAGAAGCTCGTCGTCAATCGACTTCCGACTCGATCCACCGCCCCGGACGATCAGGCGTCGACGTATCCCGTCGAACAATTGCGACCGGTGGAAGGCAGATAGATCGGGGCCTCGTGCGGGCGAAGTCCCTCGCTAGATGACCGTCCACTCCGTGTGCCGGCGGCTCGGAGGTGTTCCTTCGACCTCGAGGAGAAGCGTGACCGGCCCTGGGGGGACGCCCTCCCGGGCGAATCGGTTCTGCGCATCGGAGGCCAGCACCAGCTTCTCCGAGGGGGTGCGGATCTCAGCGGTCAGCACACGCGCGCCGTCGACGTTCGCGATCAGTCGCCGGCCTTCCTCACCGCCTCCGATTCGGAGGTCGACCCGGATGCCCGCGTCCTTGAAGACGAGAACGCGCGGCTCCCACGCGGCGATCGAGTCGCCGTCGCCGTCGATCAGCCAGTCCGAGACAAGGGGGAGAACCAGGGAATCCCGTTCCCGCCCGGAGTAGGCATTGCGTGCCGCCTCGCGGACTTCCTCAGGGGGCGCGTCGAGCCGAGCGACCAGGCGTACTTCGTCTCCGAGATCGGGCTGCTGGGTCCCGCTCATGGCGCTCTGCGCCCTGTGAGGTGTTCGTGACGCAGGGAGCCAACGCCAGACCGTGGGCCGTGGCAATCCATGGTGACGGGCACCCATCGGCGGGACGGGCCTGGGCGGCGCGAGGTGCGATTCACCGCATAGGCACACCGAGAGCAGACCAAACAAGCCGACATGAGCGTCCCGTACCTCGATGTCACACGGCAGGACCGTTGCTTCGACGAGGAACTGGATGCAAGCATAACGCGCGCGGGGCGTGCGAGGGTGAGCCAACCCTGGCGCTGGATCCACAGCGTCACCGTCTTGGAGCGGCGGCGCTGATCGGTTGGTCTCATCTCATCTCGAGAACACGTCGCACGCCCCCAAGGCTTCCGAGTGACCACATCAAACCCTCGATTCGATTTCTTCAGGCAAGGCCCACGGCTTCAGCGAAGTCCTGGGCGCGCTGCGCCCAACTGTGCTGCGCGGCGAACACGCGCCTCGCAGAAGTGAGTCCTGGGGCTCGACCCTCGAGCGCACGGCGCGTGACGGCGTCGGCGAACGCTCTCGGGGTGCTTGCGATGTCGACGAGTTCGGTACCGAGCGAGCGAACCGACGGGAGGTCGAGCCGCTCGAGCCCGAAGGCGACGGCGTCAGCGTTCGGTATCTCGTCGGCGTCGGAGACGATGACGACGTCGTCGTCGCTGACGTTTCCGTCAGCGCGGACAGCACGAGCGATCGCGTTACGTCGCAAGCCTCGCGGTCCCACGAGTCGGCCTCGAGTGCCTGAATGACGATGTAGCTACTGAGGCCCACCGGCGGCCGGGTTCGAGCTCGAGGCCGGCAGCCTGGAACGTCCGGTCTCGCCCGGACGGCGACATGCCTCACCGGTGAGCGGAGCCGGCCGACTCAGCGAGTCGGATCGCTACGCAGTCCGCCTCGTCGGCATACTACAGGAAGGCATCGACTATCACGTCGACCTCGAGTGCGGGTGTATCCGGACCTCGGTTCTCGATGCACCCGGCGACGTGGCGGATCGCCTGACGAGTGAACGGATCGCGCGCACGACGAAGCGGCGCGGCGGAGTCTGATCGTGCGGGAACGTCGCGATCGGGAGCCGACCCGCCACCGACACGGGAGCGAGAGCTGATCTGAATCGACGTGCGGGGCGTCCTCGAGCCACGCCTTCCCCAGCTCGCCCGCGCACGGGCGCTCGAGGTTCCACACAGCGTCCCCGTCGCGTACAGCCCGGCGTGCGCCGGGAAACCGTCGCGTTCGTAGTCTGCGACCTGCGTTTCCATTGCCTTACGGTGCGGCTCGTACTTCTCGGGCGCCTCGAGGAACGACCAATCGAGCTCTCGAAGCGCGTTCGACGCGGTTGTCCACGCAGCGAGGGGAGCCACCGGTCGTGACCGTCGGTGACGACGCCTAACGACGTGGTCGCCTCCTCGAGGAACCGTGGGCTGATGACCTCCATGCCCGTCGAGCCACACGATGTACCGGTAGTCGCGCTCGCGCGCCCGCGACACGCGGCGGGCAGAACGTCCCACGGCGTCATCCGGTAGACCTTCGCCGTCATCCGAGGATTCGCCGGCGGATCGTGCGAGACAACGCCGACGCTGTTCCACGGCTCCGGGTAGGGCCTCGACCGCGCCGAAATCGTCGGTGAACGCGAACCACTCAGCATCGACGGTCTGCTCGACCGCGCCACGTGAGGGAGTCTACCGCCGAACGATGCCGTGACGACAGCGACGTCAGCCACGGCGCGCCCTTCTCGGGTAACCCTGAAGCACGCTGCGCGCCCGTGCCGGTCGGGCTCCATAGGTGCTTCCGAGTTCGGACGCTTTGCCGGGCATATTGATGTGGTCCACTGGTTCCGCCCTATTCGTCGTGTGCCTCGGCAACCGCGAACCACCGCGCGGGCCGTGGGTAGATCCGAATCCGCCGAGATCCTACCGGTCGGACCACTAGCGTCACCGTCACCCCGACCGCAAAGGACGTGTTAATGGGATCGAACCAGGCCTCGACGCCACTCATCTTCGTCGGCGCGGGGGGTTCTCGCGTGAAACGGCCGACGCTGTCCACGCGTGTATCGACCGAGGCGAACACTGGAAGCTTCTGGGCTTCGTCGACGACGACCCGGGTCGCACCGACACGACGATTGACGGCCTCTCTGTGCTCGGACCGATCGAGACTGTCCGAGCGCGTACCGACACCAGACTTGTCGTCGGCACGGGTCGACCGGACAACTACACCAGCAGGCTCCGCATCGTCAGGCGCCTCGGCCTGCCGAGGGACCGATATGCGTCAATCGTGCATCCGGATGCGTCGATCTCGGATTCCACGACGATCGGCGCCGGCACGGTCGTGCTCGCAGGCACGGTCACGACGACGTCGGTTCGCATCGGCAACCACGTGGCGATCATGCCGGGAGTCGTACTCACCCACGACGATCTCATCGAGGACTATGCCACCATCACCTCCGGTGTTCGGCTCGGCGGTACGGTTCACATTGGGACCGGGGCGTACATCGGGGCGGGCGCGCTTGTGCGCGAGGGCGTATCCATCGGCGCGTGGTCGATGATCGGCATGGGCTCGGTCGTGACGCGTGATGTGCCGGCCGGCCAGCTCTGGTTCGGTTCCCCGGCCCGAAATCACGGAGACGCGCCGGTTCCGCCCGAGCTGCTCGCAGGAGACCTCGGAGCAAAATAGGTCGCTCCAGGCTCCGACAGGCCCCACGGATCGGATACTTCTCATTTGCCGTACGAAATCGCTGGATGATGCCTCTACCACCGAGAGGCGTGGAACCGCGACTCGCCGTGCCCGACCAGGACCGGCTGATGAGAACGAGGAGTGTGATGGGGACACTGGCGGTGCTCACGCCCAGCTACGCACCAGACTTCGAACTGTGCTCCGACCTGCATCGCACGGTGCTCGAGCACACGGACCCGGAGGTGGTGCACCACATCGTCACCCCTGACGGCGACGCTGAGCGCTTCGCGGTGCTCCGGAGCGGAAGGTGCCGGATCTGGAAGGTCAGCGAGCTCCTCCCCCGCCGGATCAGGAAGCTCCCCGCCGTGAACGCGTGGCTGAACACACGACATCCGTTGCTGCCTATTCGCGGTTGGGTGATGCAGCAAATCGTCAAGCTCGCTGTTACCCCTCTCCTCGATTCCGAAGTCGTGGTCCTCGCCGACTCCGATGTCTCGTTGGTCAGGCACATGACAGCAGAGACGTGGCTCCGGAACGGCGAGCTCAAGCTCTATCGCATGCCCGACGCCGTCGATGACCGCCTCCCACAGCACTCCGCCTGGCACGACGTCAGCCGAGAGCTACTCGGCTTGTCGTCTCGAACGCCGCCATTGCCCGACTTCATCAGTCCGCTGAATGTCTGGGATGCGAATGTCGTCCGTGCACTTCAGAACCGCATCGAGAACACGGCGGGCGAGAGCTGGATCGATGCCATAGGCCGAAGGGTCAACTTCTCGGAGTTCATCCTCTACGGAGTATTCGCCGAGGAGGTTCTCGGGCTCGACCCGTTCCTCATGACCAGCTCTTCCAGTTGTCTCTGCTACTGGGACACGGAGCCGCTCGACACGAGTTCCGCTCGCGAATTCGCGATGCAGCTGTCGATCGACGAGGTGGCAGTCATGATCTCGGCCAAGTCGCGTACGTCAATCGAGGTGCGCCGTCGGGCGCTCATGGACGTCGCTCGAACGATTCGGAACGGTCATGCGTGACTTCGACCGACGGGCGTTCGAGGCTGCCTTCGAGGACATCATCGCCGGTTCATCGTGGCAGGAGCATGACGGGTACTACTCACGGTACCGGTCTCGCTACGAAGCCGTACTGCGCCGTTACGCGCTCGCGGCGCCATCGAAGCCCTGCGAAGTCCTTGAAATCGGCGGCGGACAACTCGCGCTGCTGGCACAGTACCTGTGGAACGATCGCGCGACTGTGGCGGACATCGACGACGGTTGCTTCTCCCTCCTTCGCGCCCACGACGTGGAGACCTTCCGGTACAACCTTGCGACGGGAGACCCGCCCGCAGGCCGCTCGTACGACGCCGCGTTTATGTCCGAGGTGATCGAGCACATTGCGCTCCCGGGTCACGTCACGCTCGATCGGGTCCGGCGGATGCTCAAGCCGGGGGAGTTCTCGTGTGCTCGACACCGAACCTCTACCGTCTCCGCAACGTCGTGTACCTCGCGCTCGGCCGCCCGATCTTCGATCATTTCGACTCGCCGAGCGAGCACGGTGCCGGCCACGTCATCGAATACTCCGCTGAGCATCTGTCGTGGCAGTTGTCGCAGGCAGGGTTCAGCGCGTTCACGGTCGATCGCTGCGCGTACCCTCATCGTGCGGTGCGGCGCAGCGATCGCATCTTCGCCCTGCTGGGAGCTCCGTTGCAGAACCTCCCGCGCTTCCGCGAAGGACTCGTGGCCACCGCTGTCGGCTGAAGGCGCGGATCGCGCCCACGAACGTCTTCACGGAGCGGCGCAACACGGGCTCCGCGGCTTCCGCCGGTCGCACCCTGCCGCGGCCGCGACGGCGACCCGCATCCCAGTCCGAAGGGCTTCCCTGTGAGTCACCTGAAGGGACCTGTGCGGATGGCGAGCATGCGCACGAGGTCAAGACGCCGAGCGATCACGGGTATCGCGCTCGCGCTCGGAATGTTCGTCGGCGTCACCCAAGTCGGCGTCCCGGCGACATTCGCTGCCACGCCCAAGTCGCCGATTCGACTTCGGCCGGTCGACGGCGGTATCGGCTACTATGGGCGGTTCGTGCCGTCGCTTCCATCGGATCCGTCGTTCTTCCCGATCGGCGTGTGGTTCGAGAGCGTGACGCAACAACGTGACATCGACCGAGACGAAGCGGCAGGGCTGAACACATACGTGCAGGTCACGAGCAACTCGGACCTGTCACTCATCCGCAACGGCGGCATGTATGCGATCCAGTCGGAGGTCCCGAGCGTCGGGCCCGAGACCGTCGGCTGGCTGCTCTCGGACGAAGCCGACATGTGGGCGGGACCCGGATGGGACCCCTGGACAGGGTCGTACTCGTGGGGCCGCGCATGCTCCACCGGTGACGGCGGTCAGTGTGGTTACACGGTGCAGCAGAGCCTTGCCCGTGCTCGAACGGACAATCGGTTGCTCTACTCGAACTACGGGAAGGGCGTCACCTTCTGGGAACGTCGTGGGGAAGCGAGAGTCTTCGTCAACCGGTTTCAGGATGTGGTGTCGGCGGACAACTACTGGTTCACGGACCCTGATATCTGCTCGCCGTCCCAGGGTGGCTCGTGGTTCGGGGGACGCCAGCTGTCCGGTACGGAGTGCCGGCGGGCGTCGAACTACGGGCGAACCGTCGACCGACTCCGCGGCCTCGTCTCACCCGCGGGTTCCAAGCCGGTGTGGGCCTTCGTCGAGCTCGGGCACCCGGCCAGCGAGAACACCGCACCCTCGATCACCCGGCCCCAGGTCAACGCGGCGGTGTGGAGCTCGCTCATCCACGGCGCCCGCGGCATCATCTACTTCAACCACAGCTTCGGTGGCCCCTGCCAGTCCCAACACATCTTGCGGGAACCGTGCTACGCGAACATTCGCTCCACCGTGACCGACCTGAACGCCCGCATCACCCGGCTGGCGCCGGTGTTGAACGCCCCCTTCGCCGACGGGTACGCGAGCACCTCGAGCCCCATCGACGTCATGGCCAAGTTGTACGGCAACGCCTACTACGTGTTCGCCGGAGCGCGGCGGAATGCCGCGACGAAGGCCGGGTTCGAGCTCGCGTGTACCGGCGACGGGACCGCGACCGTGCTCGACGAGGGACGCACGATCCCGGTCACCGGCGGGAGATTCACCGACCGCTTCGCGGACGGCAACGCCGTCCACATCTACCGCATCGACGGCAACACCACCTGCACACCGCGGAATCGTGGGTTGACGGAGTAGTCGCTGGTGTCAACCCGCACGTAGTGATCACGCGGCAACCGCGTGGAGAACCACCACCGACGGATCCGGCAGCACCGGCAGGACCGTCACGTAACCTCAACGACTCGCGGCGAGCGCAGCGAAGAGCGGGCGCGGGCGCAACGGGAAGGGATCGCGGGATGGACGTCACGATGCAAGAGCCGGTGCTCGGCGACTCGTTTGCGGAGCGTGGCGCCGGCGTGGCGATCACCTCCGCCGTCATCTGCAAGTGGCGCCGATGACTGACGAGGCGATCCCTCTCGTCGATCTCGCCGCCCAGCACGCCGAGGTCGCAGACGAGGTCGATGCCGCGTTCCGAGAGGTCTTCCGCTCGACCGCATTCATCAATGGGCCGGCGGTCGAGGCGTTCGAGGCCGCGTACGCGGAGTTCGTGGGAGTTCGCCACTGCGTTGGTGTGTCGAACGGAACCGATGCTCTCGAGCTTGCGCTGCGCAGTTGCGGCGTCGAGAGCGGCGACGAAGTGCTCGTGCCGGCGAACAGCTTCGTGGCCACCGCGGAGTCGGTCGCTCGGATCGGTGCGATCCCCGTTTTCGCGGACGTCGACTCAACCAGCCTGCTCATCGACCCGCAGGAGGTGGAGGAGCGACTCTCTCCTCGCACTCGGGCGGTGGTGCCGGTGCACCTCTACGGACAGATGGCGCCCATGCAGGCACTCGCCGACGTCCTCAGGAGGCGCGACGACGTCGTCGTGGTCGAGGACGCGGCGCAGGCGCACGGCGCACGCCAGGCGGGTCGTCCCGCGGGAGGTATTGGCCGGGCCGCCGGGACGAGTTTCTATCCGGGTAAGAATCTCGGCGCGTACGGCGACGCGGGGGCGGTGCTCACCAACGACGACGCGTCGGCCCGGCTCGTGCGGGCGATGCGCGACCATGGGTCCGAGACGAAATACCGCCACGAGGTCCGGGGCTGGAACTGCCGCCTCGACACGCTGCAGGCGGCCGTGCTGTTGGCGAAGCTGCGCCGCCTGCGAGATTGGAACGAGGCGCGCGCGGCGGCCGCCCGACGATACGACACGTTGCTTGGGGGCGTCGACGGCGTGACCCGACCCGAGACTGTGCCGGGGAACGAGCATGTCTGGCATCTATACGTCGTGCAGGTTTCCGAGCGCGATCGCGTCCTGTCGGCGCTCACGCGTGAGGGCATCGGCGTGGGCGTCCACTATCCCGAACCGATCCATCTTCAGCCTGCGTTCGCAGATCTCGGCCAGGGTCCCGGCAGTTTTCCCGTCGCGGAACGCGCAGCACAGCATGTCCTGTCGCTCCCGATGCATCCACATCTCACCGAGCAGCATCAGCAGCGCGTGGTCGACGTTCTCGTCGCCGCCGTGGCCGAGGCGGCCTAGCCGGTGGTCGGCGGCGCGCCTCGAGGTGTCTTCGTGCACGAGTTCGGGCTGTGCGAGAGCGCGAACGTGGGCTCAGGCACGAGAGTCTGGGCGTTCTCGCACGTCCTGGACGGCGCGATCATCGGTCAAGACTGCAATCTCGGCGACGGGTCGTTCGTCGAAGGAGGTGCGGTGCTCGGCGATCGGGTCGTCGTGAAGAACGGCGTCTCGGTCTGGGCCGGCGTCACGCTCGAGGACGACGTCTTCGCCGGTCCCAACGTCGTGTTCACCAACGATCGTGTGCCGCGCGCGGCGCCGTATCGCACCCCGGCCGACGCCTGGCTGCCGACGCTCGTTCGCACCGGGGCCACGCTGGGCGCGAACGCGACGATCCTGTGTGGCTTGACGATCGGTCGACACGCGCTGGTGGCCGCGGGCAGCGTCGTCACACGGGACGTGCCGGCGCATGCAATCGTGCGCGGTAGCCCGGCACGACAGGCGGGATGGATCTGTCTGTGCGGTGGCCGAGTCGACGACGAGCTGCGCTGCGACCAGTGCGCGGGTGAGTACCGAAAGGAGAGCGACGGACTCCACGGTTCCGGAGCGCATTGATGGCAGTTCATGAACGGGTCCCTGCCGGGCGGAGGGACCGTCTCGTCCTCAACTTCCACGGGCTCGGCAGTATTCCCAACACCGTCGGCGCGGCGGAGCGGCCGTTCTGGTGCGAGACGGATCAGTTCGTCTCAGCACTCGACTCGATACTCGCGCTCATGCAGTCGACGGACCTCAGGATCGAGATCACCTTCGACGACGGCAACGCGAGCGACACCGAGGTGGCGCTCCCTCTGTTGCGCGACCGCGACCTCACGGCGAGTTTCTTCGTGTGCGCGGGGACGAATCGGCGAAGGCGGGTACCTCGACGCCGCAGCGATCCGTGAGTTGGCCGCGGCCGGAATGGGCATCGGGAGCCACGGCTGGTCGCACGTCGACTGGCGGGCTACCGACGACGAGACCTTGGCCCGTGAGATCGACAGCGCGCGCGAAGTGCTCGCCGAGACGCTGGCTGCGCCCGTCGACAAGGTGGCGATCCCGTTCGGGAGCTACGACCGTCGGGTGCTCAACCACCTGAGGCGGTCCGGTGTCCGGAACGCGTTTACGAGCGATAGTGGGCGTGCTCCGCGTTCCGGGTGGATGATCCCACGTGAGTGCTACACGACTGCGTGGACCGCCGACACGATTCCCGATCTCGTGCATCGGGAGCCCCCGCTCACCGCGCGGCTGCGGCGCACTGTCGTCGGTACGGTCAAACGATTGCGGTGACGATCCCCGAGGAGACCCTGACGGAGCTCCGCGCCGTCCGAGCTGCGTTCGACTTGACGCTGGCGCCGTCGGAGAGCGAACGGCTCATCGACGCGGCGATCCGCCTGCTTCCGACGCCCGAGGCGGCGGCGGATCTCGAGCTGCCGGCGCGTTCTCTTGCGCCCATCGGCGCCGAGGTCGAGGCAGCTCACGGCGTCCCGGGGCGGGGGCGCTACGCCGCGGCGCTCGTCGCCGAGCTGTGCCTCCGACGGGCCCCGCTGCTCGAGCGGTCGACCCTTCCGACCTCGGTGTTGGACCTGTACCCCGCCACCTTCGCTCGCGTGGCCGCCTACCTCGGATCGGCGGACCTCTCGACGTACTGGATCGGCGATGATCCCTTCCTCAAGGATCTGCGCATCGCGGCGGGCTACACGGTGCCCGGGGCGCGCTGGACATCGATCTCGTCGGCCGGATCTCGAAGAAGTCAGGGCTCAAGACGATGGTGACGTCGCGCGTTGCGGACCGGGGTGAAGGTGATGCGCATGGGTGGGTCCGGGTGGTTCTCGATCCACACTCGACCAGCGCTACCTCGAGGAGTTCAACGCAGACGGGTGGGATCGCTGCTACCTGCGGATCGCGGAGCTGCTGCTCCGGAATCCCAAAGTCAAGGGCATGGTCGGTACGAGTTGGTACTACGACCCCGCGCTCCCGGCCATCAGCCCGCGGCTGGCGTATCTCCAGCAACGGCCGCTCGACGCCGGCGCGTTCCTCGTGCGCCACGGACGGGGAGCGATCCACACCGAACGGGCCACGCTCACGTCCGAGACCCGCCGCAAGCTCTACGAGGAAGGCAAGTACCTCCCCGTGTGCTACTCGCTGGTGTGGCCTCGGGATGCGCTCATCGCCTGGGCCGAGCGGCAGGCCGGAGACAGGCCCCTCCGTCTGGCGTAAGCCTCAGGACTCAGAAGGCGTCCGCGCGATCAGAGTCCGTTCCTGGGTGCCGGTTGCGTGCGATCGCGAGGATCGCTGCGAGGTCGACGGCATCGTCCCTCTTCGGAGACTCGGCACCGTTCGTGTGGAGTTCGGTGTTGGTGGCCGCGACGGCGGCGTCGATGCGGGCGCGCTCGTCCGCTGTGAGCGGCATACCCGGCTTCTCGGACAGAACCAGTGCCGCGGTTGCAAGCCCGGCGGCGTCCCCGACATCGCCGTGGCGCTGGTAGATCGTGGCGATGTCGGCGATGGCGATGGCAAGCGTGCGCTGGTCGTGCGCCGCGAGCGGTTCGAGGCTCTGCCGCAGAAATACCAGCGCCTCGTCGAGCTGATCCCTGTCGAGGGCGAGGCTCCCGAGCGAGCGCTGGCACACGCCGGTGCACCGGACGTCCCCGATCACCTCCAACGCCGCGAGGCAATCCACGAACAGCGATGGCGCGTCGGTGTCCCCGAGATCCATCGCGACCTGCGCGAGCGCGAGGGTCCCATGGGCGTAGGTGCCGGGCATCTCTTGGGCGCGTGCGAGCTCCATGCTTTGCTCGAGCTCGTGTCGGGCCGCGGGGAGATCACCGATCAGTCGCGAGACGTTGCCTGCATACATGAGAGTGCGGGCGGCAAGAGACTCGTCGCCCAGGTCGAGGAGTGCAGCGGCCCCCTGGAGGAGACCCTTGTGCGCCTCGACGCGGTCCCCTTCGAGGACCAGGGCGAGGCTGTCGTAGACCGCCAGAGTCGTATCGACCCATCGGCTCCCCAGGTGCGCCGCGATCTGCTTTGCCTCGCCGAACGCGGCTCGCATCAGGGGGAACTCGCGTCGCCACGCGCGTGCGAGCGAGAGAAACATGAGGGCGGCGGCCAGCTGATTCGGCGCTTCGTGGTTTCGGCAGATCTCGACTGCCTGCTCGAGCTCGTCGGCGCACGTCGCGATGCCCGCGAAGCTGGACGTCGTCTGTGCGAGCGCAATGAATGCTCGGGCGCGCTCGAGCGAGCGTGAGTCGGTGGGGAGCTCGAGTGCGCGGGTGAGCCACCGCTGGCCTTCCCCCAGTGTCCGCGCTCGGCCCAGTAGGTACCCATCGCGCCGGCAAGGAGCTCGGCCCGTTCGCCGTCTCGCGAAGCGATGAGGCGGTCGAGGGCCTCTCGAATGTTGTCGTGCTCGGCGTCGAGGGCGGCCATGGTCTCGGAATTCGGGGGGCCGAAGAATTCGTCGCGGCGAGAGTTCCGGGCGAGGGCGACGAAGTAGTCGAACTGACGGGCACGCGTCTGATCCACTTCGCCACTGCGATGGAGTTGTTCGGCGGCGAATTCTCGGATCGCTTCGAGCATCCGGTAGCGGGTCGGGGACTTGCGGATTGGTCGGTGCGCACGAGAGAGGAGCCGACGAGACGCGCGATAGTTCCGATGACGGAGCCGGTTGCATCGGGATCGCCGGCGATGACGGCGGCGGCACCGCCGAGGGTGAAGCCGGCGGGAAACACCGACAGTCTGCGGAACGCGAGGCGTTCGGTGTCGCTGAGGAGGGTGTAGCTCCATTCGATCGTTGTCCGCAGCGCCCGTTGGCGTTCGGGGAGGCTCTCGTCGGTGGCCATCAGCAGGAGCCGGTTGCCGAGAAGTTCGAGGATCTCCGAAGGGGGAAGGATGGCCGTCCACATGGCGGCCAGCTCGATCGCCAGCGGCACGCCTTCGAGGAAGCGGCACAGCTCACCGATCGTGGTCAGCTGCTCGGGGGTCCGGTCGAAGGACGCGCCGGCGTCGCTCGGCCCGTTCGAGGAACAGCTGGACCGCGGGCGACGACGTGACCTCCTCGACTGCGACATCGGTCTCGGGCGTCGCGAGGGGCGACAGCGGCTGGACGCTCTCCCCGACCTGACCGATGACGACGCGAGAGGTCGCCAGCACGCGCACACCCGGACACGACGAGAGCAGCGAGCCGACCACCGCGGCGACGTCGGTGATGACGTGCTCGCAGTTGTCGAGCACGACGAGCACCTCGCGATCGCGCAGGAAGGTCTGCAGGAGCGCGAGGGGGTTGCCGGGGCCGTGCTCGTCGCTCTCTCGGAGCCCGAGCGCGGTGGCGATATGGGTCGCCACGACGTCGCCGCTCGCGGCGGCAGTGAGGTCGACGAACCAGGCGCCGTCGTCAAAGCGGTCGACGAGTCTGTCGGCGACTGCCAAAGCCAGGCGTGTCTTCCCGCACCCCGCCGTGCCGGTGACCGTGACCAGGCGGGACCCTTCCAGCGCCTTGCGCGTTGCGATCACGTCGTCGTCGCGGCCGACCAGTCCGGTGAGCATGGCAGGCAGGTTGTGCCGGGGGCGCTGCGGTCTGGCGCGAGGTGGCGCGTCGAGATCCGGGTCGTGGACCAGCACCGCCTGCTCGAGTGCCCGAAGCGCCGGCGAGGGTTCGATGCCCAACTCGTCGGTCAGGACGCGGCGGGCATCCTGGAACGCACGCAGCGCCTCGGTCTGCCGGCCGCATCGATAGAGCGCCATCATGAGCTGCTCCCAGCGGTGCTCACGCAACGGTTCTTCTGCGACCGCGCGAGCCAACGAGTCGACGATCAGATCGTGGCGACCCAGCGCCAGCTGGACGTCGGCCCACAGCTCATCGGCGCGGCGCCGCAGATCCTCGAGCCGCGACACCTCACCGCGCATCCACACCTCGTCGGCGAGCGCCCCCCACGGCGCGACCCCGCCACAAGGCGCGCGCCGACTCGACATCGCCCAAGGCCCGCTCTGGCTCCGAACACCGCGAGGTCCTCGGCCTCTCGTACCAAGGACTCGAAATGCTCGGCGTCGATCTGGGCCCGCTCGATCGCCAACCCGTAGCCGTCATCGGTCGTCCGGAGCACCGAGCTCTCCCCGCCTCGATTGCCGGGCTCCAGTACCCGCCGCAGGCGGCTCACATGAACCTGCAGGGCCGTGGTCGCCGTCGCCGGCGGTTCATCCCCCCACAGACGCTCGATCAGGGTGTCCCGTTCCACCGCCCGCGGCGCGTCCACCAGCAAGGCGACGAGTAGCCGCAGCGCCATCGGCCCGCCAAGGTGAATCGGAGTCCCGGCACGCAATACCCGAATCTGCGCCGAGGACTTGGTACTGCATGGACGGAACTCCTGCCGTAGCGCCTTTCCAGATATTAGGAGGCTGTCAGCAGCCAGCCCACCGTCGGGCGGTTCGCGTGCTTGTCGGCGCCTTCCGTGCAGTCCGGGCGCAACCTGTAGGTCAGCGCTTGCGGCGCTCGCTGATCCGGTCGTAGTTGATCCGGAGGAGCTCGATCACCGCGTCGGCGTCGGCGTCGTCACGGATGTACTTCGTCGTCCATCCGGAATCCGGGTGGACGTGGTGTGGGCCGGTGCGACCCTCGGCGACGAGCTCGTCACGAACCCGGCGGGGGAACGGGATGTCCGCCATGTGGCTCCCGTGCACGTGCCCGATCGCGCGCCCGTCGAGGAGGAACTCGGTCTCTCCGAACTCGCCGGAATCGGTCGTGATCCCCGGCCAGCTCGTCACCTCGTGGGCGATCCGCTCCCCTCGCGATGGTCACCTCGGTCGAAGCTTCGTTTCGCGTCATGTCGGGAAGAACCCCACGCTCGGCGGCTCCATTCCTCGCCCCGCGTACGCTCTCGTCCCGTGCCCGACGACGCGGACCGGTGGTGGAAGGAAGGCGTCCTCTACCAGATCTATCCCGCGTTCGTACGCCGACTCGAACGGCGACGGCGTCGGCGATCTGCGCGGGATCGTCGACCGTCTCGATCACCTCGCCTGGCTCGACGTCGACGGCATCTGGCTCAACCCGGTCACCGTCTCGCCCGACGCCGACTGGGGCTACGACGTCGCCGACTACACCGGCGTGCAACCCGTCCTCGGGACGCTCGACGACGTCGACGCGCTGATCGCGGCGGCGAACGAACGCGACATCAAGGTCATCCTCGACCTCGTCCCCAATCACACGAGCATCGAGCACCCGTGGTTCGTCGAGTCGCGGTCGTCGCGCGACAACCCCAAGCGCGACTGGTACGTGTGGGCCGATCCGAAGCCCGACGGCTCGCCGCCCAACAACTGGCAGAGCAGCTTCGGCGGCCCGACCTGGACGCTCGACGACACGACGGGCCAGTACTACCTGCACAACTTCCTCGCCGAGCAGCCCGACCTCAACTGGTGGAACGAGGAGGTGCGCGCCGAGTTCGACCACATCCTCCGCTTCTGGTTCGACCGCGGCGTGGCCGGCTTCCGGATCGACGTCGTGCACATGGTCGTGAAGGACCGCGATCTGCGCGACAACCCGCCCGCGACCGACGACGACCACTGGATGGTCCAGTTGACGGGCCAGCGGCAGGTCTACAACGGCAACCGGCCCGAGGTGCACGACGTCATCCGTCGCTGGCGCCAGATCGCCGACTCGTACGACCCGCCGCGCATCCTGGTCGGTGAGACCCACGTGTTCGACACCGACGCCATGGTCTCGTTCTACGGCCGGGGCGACGAGCTCAATCTCGCGTTCAACTTCTTGCTGCTGCACTCGCGCTTCGAGGCCGACGCGCTGCGCAAGGTCGTCGAAGACACGATGGCGGCGATCCCCGCAGATTCGTGGCCGGTGTGGACGGGCGGCAACCACGACATGTACCGGTTCCCGAGCCGCTGGGCCGAAGGCGACCCGGCGAAGACCCGCTGCGCGCTGATGATGCTCCTCACGCTGCCCGGGAGCGTGTTCCTCTACTACGGGGACGAGCTCGGCATGCCCGACACCGAGGTTCCGAAGGGCGCGCCTCGAGGACCCGGTGGGGAAGCGGCTCTTCCCGGTGTACGGGCGCGATCCGGAGCGCACGCCGATGCCGTGGGCGCCGCGACCGGGCGCGGGGTTCACCGCGCCGAACGTGGAGCCATGGCTGCCCTTCGGCGACGTCGCCGCGTGCAACGTCGAGGACCAACGAGCGCGATCCCGGCTCGGTGCTCTCGCTGTGCCGTGACCTCATCTCGCTGCGCACCGCCGTCCCCGAGCTGCGCACCGGTGGGTACACGCGCCACGCCGCCGACGGCGGGTTGTGGGCATGGCGCCGGGGCGAGCGGGTCGTGGTGGCGTTGAACCTCGGAGATGACCCGGCTGAGCTCGACGTGCCCGACGGCATGGTGCGGATCGGCACCCGGCAGCGAGCGCGACGGCGAGCGCGTCGGGGGATCGTTGTCCCTCGGCCCGTGGGAAGGCGCGGTCGTCTGGCTGGACGAGGCGCAGCCCTGAACTAGGCGAGGAATTCGACGAGACGGCGCGTCGTCTCGTCGGGAGCTTCCTCCGGGATGAAGTGCCCGACCGGGATCGGACCGCCGGAGACGTCGTCGGCCCAGGTCTTCCAGATCGTCGAGCGGCTCGTACCAGGCGGCGACTGCGCCGGTACCACTCCAGAGCGCGAGCGTCGGGCAGGTGATCCGTCGTGTCCCGCGGTCGGCCTCGTCGTGCTGGTAGTCGAGCGTGGCCGCGGCGCGGTACTCCTCGCAGATCGCATGGATCCGCTCGGGAGTCGCGGAAGTTGGCGACGTATTCGTCGCGGGCCTCGGCCGAGAAGACATCACGTCGTCCGACCAGGCGTCGAGCATGTGATCGACCAGGACGTCGGGCGCGCGCCGACGATGAGCTGCTCGGGTACCGGTTCGTCGGCGGCGAGGAACGACCACACCCAGAAGCCCAAGCTGAAGTCGAAGTCGCGCGCGGCGGAACGCCTCGGCGGTGGGAACGATGTCGAGCACGGCGAGGCGGGTGACGGCGTCTGGATGGTCCAGAGCCATCCGGTAGGCGCAGCGTGCGCCTCGGTCGTGTCCGACGACGCCGAACTGGTCGAACCCGAGCGCGTGCATGACTTCGAACTGGTCACGGGCGATCTCGCGCATGCTGTACGGCGCGTGGTCGGGCGTGCTCGGTGGCGTGCCGCTGTCGCCGAAGCCGCGAAGGTCGGTGGCGACAACCGTGAACCGCTCGGCGAGGCGCGGCGCGACCCGATGCCACATGACGTGCGTCTCGGGGATGCCATGGAGCAGGAGAACCGGCGGACCGTTGCCCCCCCGACGCCCGTGAATGGTCGTGCCTGTCGTGGCGATGTCGAACGCTTCGAAGTCGTCGAGCACGAGCCAGGTCCTTCAGATCGGAGGGGAGTGCGCTACGCCGGCGCTTCTTCGTCGCGCCGGTCCTCGTCGGCGTCGAACTCGGCTTCGAGCGCGGCCTCCTCGATCGCCGCGATCGCCGGGCCCCACTCGTCGCTGCGGCGGAAGCCGCGCACGCCGTACCAGATCGACCACGACATCAACGCCATCGTGACCGGGAAGCCGGTGACGAAGCCGACGGCGACGAACACGTCGACGCCCAACGCCGCCAGCACGATCAGCCGCAACACGGAGCGCGACACCATGTACGCCCCCCACGCGAGCGAGATCTGTCCGAAGATCCGCCGGTGGGTGCGCGACGCCTTCACCTCGTCGGGCAGCGGCAGCATCTCTTCCGCGAAGACACCGGCGAGGGGCCTCCCGATGACGGTCGAGCCGATGAAGACGAGGCCGTAGCCCACGTTCACGACGACCGGGATGGCCAGGTAGATCTCGGCGCTGCCCGTCCACAAGCCCGACCACCGCCTGGATCAGCACGAAGAGGAGCGCGATCCGGACGACGAGCGCGGGCCGGTCCTGCTTCCGTTCGTAGCGGTACGCGACGAGCGCGACGACCGTGGCGGCGACGATCCCCGGGACGAGGCCCCAGAGCTTCCACAGCACGTAGAACGCGAGCACGGGCCCGAACGCGTCGCGCGCGAAGCGCGGGCCGTTGCCGAGCAGGATGGCCTTGGCGGTGATCGGCGGGAGGTGAACCTCGCCCGGCGTCGGGGTGGCCGCCGCCTCGGCCACGACGATCAGGCCGCCTCGTGCGAAGCGGTCCACGCGAGCAGGTCGTCGCGTTCCCAGGTGTTGACGATGCGCTCCAACGGGACGGCCGCCTCGGCGGCGCGCGCACAGCCGTACGGCTGCCAGTCGAGCTGCCCGGGCGCGTGGGCGTCGGTGTCGATCGACACCTTGCAGCCGGTGTCGACGACCAGCTCGAGCAGGCGCATGGGCGGGTCGAGGCGCTCGGGCCGGCAGTTGATCTCGACCGCCTTGTCGAAGTGCGCGGCGGCGGCGAACACGAGCGGCGCGTCGAACTCCGACTCGGGCCGGCCGCGTCCCGACGACCATGCGGCCGGTGCAGTGGCCGAGGATGTCGACGTGCGGGTTGGCGAGCGCGGCGACCATCCGGTCGGTCATCGGCTGCGCGGGCATGCGCAGCTTGGAGTGCACGCTCGCGACGACGACGTCGAGCTCGGCGAGCAGGTCCTCGTCCTGGTCGAGCGTCCCGTCCTCGAGGATGTCGACCTCGATGCCGGTGAGGATGCGGAACGGCGCCAGCTCCTCGTTGAGCTCCGCGACGACGTCGAGTTGCTCGCGCAGCCGCTCGGCGGTGAGCCCGCTCGCGACCTTCAGGCGGGGCGAGTGGTCGGTGAGCGCCATGTACTCGTGGCCGAGCTCGGCGGCGTGGCGCGCCATCCGCTCGATCGGCGACCCGCCGTCCGACCAGTCGGAGTGAAGGTGGAGGTCGCCGCGCAGCGCGGCCCGGATCGGCGCGCCGGGCCCGGCGTCGGGCGCGTCCTCGGCCCGGAGGCGGGCGAGGTACTCCGGCACCTCGCCGGCCAGCGCCTGCTCGATCACGCCCGCCGTGCTGCTCGCCGACGCCCGGGCAGGTCCTGGAGGCGCCCCCGGCTCCGCGAGCGCCTGGAGCTCGTCGGCGGGCATCTCGCGGATGGTGTCCGACGCCCGGCGGAACGCCTGCACCTTGTACGTCGCGGCCCGCGCCCGCTCGAGCAACGTCGCGACCTCGTCCAGCGCCTCGACCGGGTCCATGGCTGCGACGGTACCCTCCGCCGCATGGACAGAGCATGCGAAGTGCGGTCTCGGTCGAGCGGGTGATCGCGGCGCCGCCGGAGAAGATCTTCGACGTCCTGGCGGACCCGTCCCAGCATCCCGTGATCGACGGGTCGGGCACGGTGAAGCACACCCGCGGCGAGGAGCCGTCCCGCCTGGCGCTGGGCACCAAGTTCGGCATGTCGATGCGCCTCGGGATCCCGTACGCGATCACGAACACCGTGGTCGAGTTCGACGAGAACCGCCTGATCGCGTGGCGGCACTTCGGCGGTCACCGGTGGCGGTACGAGCTCGAGCCCGCCGGCGCCGGCACCCGGTGCGCGAGACGTACGACTGGTCGACGGCCATCCTCGGCACTCGCCTGTACATCGTCGCGACGGGTTGGCCCAAGCGGGCCGAGCAGGCGATGACCCGGACGCTGGAGCGCCTCGCCGCGCACGTCACAGGAAGCGACGCCGCCTGATCGCAGGCGGGACCGCGGCGACCCGCCGGTACAGTGACATGCCCGGAGGGATGACCGAGCGGCCGAAGGTGCTCGCCTGCTAAGCGAGTAGGGGGCTCACGCCCTCGAGGGTTCAAATCCCTCTCCCTCCGCCATTGTCCGAGGGACGATTCCGATGCCCGATCCCGCCGAGCAGCTCATGGCCCTGGGGGCCGCGACGCTCGGCGAATCGGGCGGCCGGCCGATGGCGCCGCGGATCCGGCCCGTCTGGTCGGGCGCCCGGCTGGCGGCGCCCGCCTTCGCGGTCCGCTGCACGCCCGGCGACAACCTCGCCGTCCACGTGGCCGCGGCGCGCGCGCCCGGCCGGGAGTGCGCTCGCGGTCGACGTCGGCATCGAGCGCGAGCTCGGCTACTGGGGCGAGGTGCTCACCACGGCCGCGCAGGCCCGCGGTATCGCCGGCCTCGTGATCGACGGCTGCGTGCGTGACGTCGACGCGCTCCAGGCAGCACGGTTCCCGGTGTTCAGCACCGGCGTCGCGCTCCGGGGCGCGACGAAGCAGCTGCCCGGCGCGGCCGGCGGCTCGGCCCAGGTCGGCGACGTCGCCGTCCGGACGGGCGACTGGCTGTCGGCGACGTCGACGGCGTCACGGTCGTGCCTGCGGAGCAACTCGACGACGTGCTCGCCGCCGGCACGGCCCGCGCCGAGCGCGAGCAGGCCATGTTCGACGCGCTCCGCGCCGGCAAGACGACCGTCGAGCTGCTCGGCCTCGACCCGACGCCGATCGACGAGGGCGAGGACGGGTAGCGCGCGTCTACGAGCTCGGGCGCCGACGAGGATCGACAGCATCGTGCACGGCTCGGACGTCCGGTTGCGCCAGGCGTGACGCGTCCCGTTCTGGACGACGCAGTCGCCCGGCCGCAGGTGACCTCGGCGCCGTCGTCGAGCTCGAGGTCCATCTCCCCCGAGAGCACGAGGTCGAGGTCGACGGTGTCCGTCGTGTGCATCCCCGGGTTCTCGACCTCGTTGTGCTCGAGCATGCCGGGCAGCTTCTCGTTCACCTCGGCCAAGGCGCCCGCCACGTCGAGGTCCTCGGGCAGCGTCGCCGACCCCTCGGGCGGGATCGTGACGAAGACGAAGCGGAAGCCGCGCTCGGGCGGGAAGAAGGCGGGCGCACCCGGGGGCGTGCCGTCGGTGGGCAGCGACGCCGTCTCGTCACCGCCCCACACCCGGCGAACTCGAGCCCGGGCATGAGCGACAACCTGATCGGCTCGATCTGATCGTCGCTGACGAACACGGACTTGCCGCTGCCGGTCTGGCCGGTCACGACTCGTCGCATCTCAACCTCCTGTGACGGGATTCTTCGGGCGCTCGCCCGCGAGGACGGCGACCACGTTCTCGGCCGCGACCTGCGCCATGCGCGTGCGGGTCGCGAGCGAGGCGCTCCCGATGTGCGGGAGCAGCACCGTACGCGGCGCGGCGAGCAGGCGCGGGTGCACCTCGGGCTCGCGCTCGAACACGTCGAGCCCGGCCGCGAAGATCGTGCCCTCCTCGAGCGCGACCGCGAGCGCCTCCTCGTCGACGACCGGGCCGCGCGACGTGTTCACGAGCACCGCGTCGCGCTTCATGAGCGCCAGCCGGCGGGCGTCGATCAGGTGCCGGGTCGCGTCGGTGAGCGGGACGTGGAGCGAGACGACGTCGCTCTCGGCCGAGCAGGTCGTCGAGGTCGCCGCGCCAGCCCGGCGATGCCGGTGTCGTGGCGGGTGTGGTGCAGCACCTCCATGCCGAAGCCGGCGGCGCGCCGGGCGACGGCCTGGCCGATGCGGCCGAAGCCGACGAGGCCGAGCGACGGCGCCGTGCACGTCGCGCCCGAGGTACTGGTTGATGCCCCAGCCGTGCCAGCGCCCGGCGCGCAGGTCGGCCTCGGCGTCGCGACGCGAGCCGCGACGCCGCGAGGATCAGCAGGAACGCGAGGTCGGCGGTCGTCTCGTCGAGCACGCCGGGCGTGTTGCACACCGCGATGCCGAGCGCGGTCGGCCGCGGCGACGTCGATGTTGTCGTAGCCGACCGCGACGTTCGCGACGACCTGCAGCCGGGCGGCGCCCGCCGTCGAGCACCGCGGCGTCGATCCGGTCGGTCAGCAGGCAGACGATCGCGTCGACGTCGCCGACGCGCCGTCGACGAGCTCGTCGTGCGTGAACGGGCGTGTCGTCGTCGCGGCGCGACGAGCTCGTGGCCGGCGTCGACCAGCGGGTCGAGCCCGCCGTCGGGCAGCCGGCGGGTGACGAGGACGCGCGCCAAGCGCGCGTCAGTGGTCCGTGTAGTCGACCGGCGCGCGCGTCCTTGACGCCGACCGCGAAGCAGAAGCAGTGGATCGGCGCGTGGTCGCTCACCGGGCGCAGGCTGTGCACCAGGTTCGGCGGGATGTGCACGAGGTCGCCCTGGCCGATCTCGCGCTCCTCGCCGTCGATCGTCATGATCCCCCGGCCCGCGGTGACGTAATAGAACTCGTGGGTCGGGTGCGAGTGCGGGTCGACGAGCCCGCCGCCCGCGACCTCGAACTCGCTGACGAGCTCGAGGTAGCCGCCGTCGGTGATGTCCTTCATCTCGCGCGGGTTCACGAGCCACCACACCGGCACGGTGCCGTTGTGCTCGACGACCGGCGCGACATCCTCGATCGACCGCACGTCCATCGGTCCCTCCCTCGCCGTACGCTGACGTGCTCGTCGAGCGTAATCACGGCAGGGAACGCGGCATGAGCCGTGACGATCACCATCGAGCCGAGCCCCTCACCGCCGAGGCTTGGGCGCCGTTCGGCTGGCTGCCCGTCGCCGACACCGATCCGTGCCGACGGCATCCACACGCTCGAGTTCAGCTGGGGCGACCCGCACCTCAACGTCATCGCCCACGCGTCCCGACGAGGTCGAGCACACCGGCGACGGCTCGTCGTCGAGCCGGCTGTACCGCCACGACACCCACACGCAGGCGCTGATGCCGCTCAACTGCCCGTCATGGTCGCGGTCGCGCCCGCGACGCCGACTTCTCGGACCCGGCGCACCTCGACAGCGTGCGCGCGTTCCGGCTCGAGCCGCTGGCGTGCTTCGTCCTGCACCGCGGCACGTGGCACTGGGGGCCGTTCCCGGTCGGCGCGGAGCCGTCTACGCTCCTGAACGTCCAGGGTCGCCGCTACGCGGAGGACAATGCCTTCGTCGAACTTGACGAGGTCGCCGGGCACGTGTGTCACTGTTCGCACACGTTCGTGACGAGAGGGGTAGGGATGGCGAGAGCAGTGAAGAAGAGCATCGGATCGCCCGACGAAACGAGAGAGTTCGACAAGGGCCACGTCGATCTCGTGACGCTCGGGGACGTGGTGTTCGGCAGGGCGACGTTCGAACCGGGTTGGAAGTGGTCGGAATGCCTCAAGCCGGTCGCAGGCACCGACAGCTGCGAGGTGCACCACAACGGCTACATCGAGTCGGGTCGGATGCACCTGGTGATGGATGACGGCACCGAGTTCGACTTTGGACCTGGCGACGTGTTCGTGGCTCCGCCGGGTCACGATGCGTGGATCGTCGGCAACGAGCCCTGCATCGCATTCGACTTCTCGTCCGACATCCAGCGGTACGCGAAGGGCTAGCTGTAGATCCCAAAGACGTTCGTCAGCCCGGGCCTCCTTGGAGACTGAGGGTGCTCGACGCCAACAGTCCCAAGGAGGGCACCGGTGCAGATTCACGCTAACGCCAAGCTCGTTCCGTCGACGCGTCGTCTGTTGGTGCGACGGGTGCTCGAGGAGCGTTGGAAGGTCGCCGATGTCGCGGCGGCGTTCGGGATCAGCGAACGGACGGTGTATCGCTGGTTGGCTCGCTGGCGGGCCGGTGATCGGCGAGCTGCGGGACCGGTCGTCGGCGCCCGCGGCGGGTGCCGCGGCGCACGCCCGGCGGCGGTCGAGGCGCTGATCGAACGGCTGCGTCGGCTGCGGATGACCTCGACGCGGATCGCCGCCGAGCTGCAGCATGGCGGCCTCGACCGTGGGCGCGGTGCTGGCGCGGCTCGGGTTGAACCGGCTGTCGCGCCTGGAGCCGCCCGAGCCGCCGAACCGCTACTGGCGCCGCCACCCGGGCGAGCTCGTGCACATCGACATCAAGAAGCTCGGCCGGTTCCGCCGTCCCGGGCACCGCGTCACCGGCCGAGCCCGGCACGGCGTCACGCTGACCGGGCGCCGGCTGGGACTGCGTGCACGTCGCCGTCGACGACTCCACCCGCCTCGCCTACGTCGAAGATCCTCGCCGACGAACGCGGCGCCACCTGCGTCGGGTTCCTCGACGCGCCATCGCCTGGTTCGCCGACCACAGGCGTCGACGTGCAGCGCAGTCATGACCGACAACGGCGCCGGCTACCGCGCCCAGGTCTTCGCCGCGCCTGTGCGCCGAGCTGCGACATCCGGCACGTCCGCACCCGCCCTACCGGCCCCGCACCAACGGCAAAGCCGAACGGTTCATCCAGACGCATGCTACGCGAATGGGCCTACGCCGCCACGCTACCAGACCAGCCACCACCGCGCGCGTGCCCTCCCGCGCCTGGCTCGACTACTACAACCACCGACGACCCCACAGCGCCCTCGGCCACCGACCACCCGCCACGCGGCTATCCGCCGCCTGACCAACGTGCCTGGGATCTACAGCTAGCCCTCGGGCCGGGCCATCTTCTCGGGGCGGACGAGGCGCTCGAACTCCTCGTGGGTCAGGTGCCCCAGCTCGACGGCAGCCTCACGCAGGGTCTTGCGGTGCTTGTGCGCGTGCTTGGCGATCTCGGCGGACTTGTCGTAGCCGATGTGCGGCGTCAGTGCGGTGACGAGCATGAGCGAGTTGTCGAGGTTCTCGGCGATGCGCTCGCGGTTCGCCTGCACGCCCTCGACGGCGAACTCACGGAACGTGCGGCACACGTCGGCGAGGAGCTCGACCGAGTGCAGGAAGTTGAAGATCATCACCGGCTTGAACACGTTGAGCTCGAGGTTGCCCTGCGAGCCGGCGAACCCGATCGTCGCGTCGTTGCCGATCACCTGGGCGCCCACCATCGTCATCGCTTCGCTCTGGGTCGGGTTGACCTTGCCCGGCATGATCGACGACCCGGGCTCGTTCTCGGGGAGGACGAGCTCGCCCAGTCCCGAGCGCGGGCCCGACGCGAGCCAGCGGATGTCGTTGGCGATCTTGATCAGCGACGCGGCGAGGGTCTTGAGCGCGCCGCTGGCGAACACGAGCTCGTCGTGGGCGGCGAGGGCGGCGAACTTGTTCGGCGCCGGCACGAACGGCAGGCCGGTCAGCTCGGCGATCTTGGCCGTGCACCGCTCGTCGAAATCGGGCGGCGCGTTGAGGCCCGTCCCGACGGCGGTGCCGCCGATGGCGAGCTGGTACAAGCCCGGCAGCGTGAGCCGGATGCGCTCGATGTCGGCGTCGAGCTGGGCGACGTAGCCGCCGAACTCCTGGCCCAGCGTCAGCGGGACGGCGTCCTGGAGGTGGGTGCGCCCCGTCTTGACGATGTCGCGGAACTCCTCCGCCTTCACCGCCAGGGCATCGCGCAAGGCCGTGACCGACGGGAGCAGGCGGTGCACCACCTCTTCGGCGGCGGCGATGTGCATCGCGGTCGGGAAGGTGTCGTTCGACGACTGCGACATGTTCACGTGGTCGTTGGGGTGGATCGGCGCCTTGCTGCCCCGTTCGCCGCCGGCGAGCTCGATGGCCCGGTTCGAGATCACCTCGTTGACGTTCATGTTCGTCTGCGTCCCGCTGCCCGTCTGCCAGACGTAGAGCGGGAACTCGTCGTCGTGCTTGCCGTCGATGATCTCGTCGGCGGCCTGGACGATCAGCTTCGCCTCCTCGGCCGGGAGCTTGCCGAGGTCCTGGTTGGTGAGCGCGGCTGCCTTCTTCAGGATGGCCATGCCCTCGGATGACGGCCTTCGGCATGCGGTCGTCGCCGATCGAGAAGTGATGGAGCGACCGCTGCGTCTGCGCCCCCCAGTACCGGTCGGCCGGCACTTCGACCTCGCCGAGACTGTCGCTCTCCCGCCGTGTCCCGTCGCCACTCACGTTGTCCTCCTTGACGCCGTCGCAAGCTCCGGCTCTGCGGCGCCGGTCGGCAAAGCCGCCGTCGCCGCGCGACGGTACCGCCGCGCACGCCGTGCTCGGACTGATCGTCCGCAGCGCCGACGCTCGCCGGCCGCCGCATCGAGTAGACAGTGCGGCGCATGTCGGAGATCTACGACCTGTCCGACCGGTTCGTCGATCGCTTCGCGGCCCTCGATCCGGTGTCCGCCACCCTCGAAGGCCTGGCCGGTCACGATCACGAGATGACGGACTTCTCGCCCGCCGGCTACGAGGAGCGCAACGAGCACAACCGGGCGACGCTTCGGGCGTTGACGGCGGCGGAGCCGGAGAGCGATCGCGATCGCATCGCCGCCGACGTGCTGCGCGAGGCCCTCGAGACCGGCAGCGAGCTCTACGACACCGGCGAGCACCTCCGCGAGCTGAACGTGATCGCCAGCCCCGTCCAAGCCGTGCGCATGTGCTTCGACATGATGCCGACGGAGACCGAGGCGGACTGGGACGTGATCGCCGCTCGCATGGCGCTCGTGCCCGAAGGCCTCGAGTCGTACCAGCAGAGCCTGACCGAGGGCGTGCGCCGGGGACTCGTCGCGGCCCGGCGCCAGGCCGTCGAGTGCACGCGCCAGGCCGAGACGTGGAGCGGAGTCAACGGCGAGGCCCGTCCGTTCTTCCTCACGCTGGTCGACCGCTACGACGAAGCTGGCATCGAGAACGAAGCGTTGCGCGACGCGCTCGGCGACCGGGCCAACCGCGCCGGCCGAGGCGTACGCCGCCCTCGGCCGCTTCCTGGCCGACGAGTACGCGCCGCACGCCGTCGAACGCGACGCAGTCGGCGCCGAGCGCTACGGGCTGCTCGCCCGCGTCTTCAACGGGATGGAGCTCGACCTCGCCGAGGCCTACGCGTGGGGTTGGGACGAGCTGCACCGCATCGAACGCGCCATGGGCGAGGTGGCCGAGCGCATCCTGCCCGGCGAATCGCTCGATGCCGTGATCGACCACCTCGAGACCGATCCCAACCGCGCCATCGACGGCGTCGACGAGTTCCGCCAGTGGCTGCAGAACCTGCTCGACACGACGATCGCCGAGCTCGACGGCGTGCACTTCGACATCCCCGACCCGGTCAAGCGGGTCGAGGCCATGATCGCCCCGCCCGGCGGCGCGGCGGCGATGTACTACTCGGGCCCCTCGGAGGACTTCAGCCGGCCCGGCCGTACCTGGTACCCGACGCTCGGCAAGACCCGCTTCCCGCTCTGGGGCGAAGTGTCGATCTGCTACCACGAAGGTGTCCCCGGCCATCACCTCCAGATCGCCCAGGTCCGGTACCTCGCCGGCGAGCTGAGCCGCTTCCAGCGCACGCTGGCCGGCTGGTCGGGCCACGCCGAAGGATGGGCGCTGTACGCCGAGCGCCTCATGGGCGAGCTCGGCTACCTCGACGACCCGGCGTACGAGCTCGGGATGTTGCGGGCGCAGGCGCTGCGCGCGATGCGCGTCGTCGTCGACATCGGATTGCACCTCGAGCTGTCGATCCCCGCCGACGAGCGCTACCACCCCGGCGAGACGTGGACGCCCGAGCTTGCGCTGCCGTTCGCGATGGAACGCAGCGGTCGGATGCCGGAGGACTTCATGCGCAGCGAGGTCGACCGGTACCTCGGTTGGCCGGGTCAGGCCATCAGCTACAAGATCGGCGAGCGCGTGTGGCTTGCCGCGCGCGAGGCCGCCCGGCAGCAAGCCGGCGACGCGTTCGACCTCAAGTCGTTCCACGCCCGGGCATTGAACCTCGGCCCGATGGGGCTCGCACAGCTCCGTCGCGAGCTGGCGGGCGCGTAACGCCGTGGACGTCTCCTGTGCGTTCCCGCCCGGGCCCGACGTGGTCGAGCACGCGGTGGTGGCGGAGTCGCTCGGCTACGAACGGGCCTGGCTGTACGACTCGCCCGCGCTGTACCCCGACGTGTGGGTGGCGCTGGCGCGCGTCGCCGAGGGCACCGAGCGCATCGGGCTCGGTCCCGCGGTCCTGATCCCCAGCCTTCGCCACGTGCTCGTGCAGGCGACGGCGATCGCGACCCTCGAGAGCCTCGCCCCCGGCCGGACCGTCGCCGCCCTCGGCACGGGGTTCACCGGTCGCATGGCGCTCGGCCAGAAGCCGTTGCCGTGGACCGCGGTCGAGGAGTACCTACGCCAGCTGCGTGCCCTGCTCCGCGGCGAGCAGGTCGAGGTGGACGGGTCCGTCGTGAGCATGATCCCGCCCGCAGGCTTCCTGCCGGCGCGGCCGATCGACGTGCCGATCCTCGTGGCCGCCAACGGCCCGCGAGGGCTGCAGGTGGCGAAGGAGCTCGGCGACGGTGTCATGACGATCGGCTCCGGTCAGCCCGAGTTCGACTGGTGCGCAGTGCTCGCGTTCGGGACGGTGCTCGACGAGGGCGAGCAGCCGACGTCGCCGCGCGCGCTCGAAGCCGCCGGCCCCGCACTCACCGTCGTGTACCACGGGATGTACGAGGCGAACCCGGCCGCGGTCGACTCGCTCCCGGGCGGACCCGAGTGGCGGGAGAGGCTCGAGAGCCTCCCGGCGAGCGTCCGCCATCTCACCGTGCACGAGGATCACCTCGTGCGCGTCACCGAACGCGACGCGCCGCTCCTCGACGGGCACACCCTCGCCGCCTTCACGTGGACGGGATCGTCACGCCAGCTGCGCGGACGGCTCGACGAGCTCGAGGCGGCGGGCGCGACCGAGATCCTCTACGCGCCGATGGGCCCGGACATCCCGCGCGAGCTGGCCGCGTTCGCGGCGATGGCGAGGCCTGGCGCGTAAAGGAACGTGCGGCTCCGCTAGGGGTTCAGCGGGCGGTTGGTCCAGCCGCCGCGCTCGGTGCGGAACCAGCCGCCGGCGGCGAGGCTCCCGCCGTCGGCGTTGATCGTCGTGCCGGTCACGAACGCCGACAGGTCAGAGGCGAGGAAGAGCGCGACCCCGGCGATGTCCTCGGGCGTCCCGAAGCGGCCGATCGGCACCCACGTCGGGATCAGATGCTCTTGCTCGGCGGACACCCAGCGGTCGTACGGCACCTGGATGGTCTGGGTCAGGTCGGGCGCGATGCCGTTCACCCGGATGCCGTCGCCGCCGAGATCGAGGGCGAGGCTCTTCGTGAACTGGACCACGCCCGCCTTGAACGCCGAGTACGCAGCCATCAACGGGATGCCGCGGAAGGCCTCGACCGTCGAGACGTTGATGATGCTGCCGCCGTCGCCCTGCTCCACCATCCGAGGCCCGAACGCCTTCGTGCACAGGAACATATGGCGCAGGTTCACCGCGTACAGCGTGTCCCAGTGCTCCTCGTCGGTCTCGAGAAACCGCGCCCCTCGGTAGAGGTAGTGGCCGACGTTGTTGACGAGCGCATCGACGCGGCCGTACTCGGCGAATGTCGCGTCGGCCAGCGTCGCGACCTCCTCCGGCAGGCGAACGTCGACCGGCTGGGCCATCGCCTCGCCGCCGTCGGCTCGGATCGCGTCGACGGTGTCGGTGGCACGTTCGGCGTCGATCTCGGCGACGACGACCTTGCGCGCCGTGAGCGGCGAAGGTCTCCGAGATCGCCCGCCCGATGCCGCCCCCGCCGCCGGTCACCACGGCGACCTTGCCGGCGAGCAGCGCGCCGTCGGGTGCTGAGCACGCGTTCGCTCGCTACTTCGGCACGCGGCCGGCCTCGGCCGCGGCCGCCTCGGCCGCTTCCAGCTGCTGCTCGACGATGGCGAGGCCGCCGTCCCAGAACCCGGGGTCCCCGAGATCGACGCCGACGATGCGGCCGAGCTCATCGGGCGTGCGGGAGCCGCCGCTGCGGAGGAGCTCGAGATATTGCGGCACGAAGTCGGCGCCGCGCTCCTCGTAGGTCCGGTACACGGACAGCGCAAGGAGCTGACCGTACGCGTAGGCGTACACGTAGCCGGGAGTGCCGATGAAGTGCGGAATGTACGACCACCACGTGCGGTAGCCGTCGGTGAGCTCGACCGTGTCGCCGAGCATCTCGGTTTGCGTCTCGTGCCACAGCTCGCCGAACCGGTCGACGCTGAGCTCACCGACCTCGCGCCGCTCGGTGTGCACGCGGTCCTCGAAACGGTTCATGGCCGTCTGACGGAAGACGGTCGCGATCTGCCCCTCGATGCTCTCGGCGACGAGCGCGAGCCGGGCCGACGGATCGCTGGTCGCCTCGAGCAGCCGGCCGAAGGTCACGGTCTCGCCGAACACCGACGCCGTCTCGGCCAGCGTGAGCGGCGTCGACTGGTGGAAGACGCCCTGGTCCCGTGCCAGGTACGCGTGCAAGCCGTGGCCGAGCTCGTGGGCGAGCGTCAACACGTCCCGGCGGCGACCGGTCCAGTTCAGCAGCAGGTACGGGTGCTGCGACGGGACGGTGTACGCGCAGAACGCGCCCGGGCGCTTGCCGGGTCGGACGGGAGCGTCGATCCACGCCTCGTCGAAGAATCGGTGCGCCGCGCCCTGGAGCTCGGAGGAGAACGAGCCGTACGCGTCCAGCACGAGCTCGCGCGCCTCGCGCCACCCGAACTCGGACTCCTCGTCCGCCACCGATGCCATGCGGTCGTAGTCGGCGAGCCGGTCGAGCCCGAGCACCCGGGCCTTGAGCGCGTACCAGCGCTGCGGGATGTCGTACCGGGCTTGCACCGCGGCGACGAGCGCTCGCACCGACTCGTCGCTGGCCTCGTTGTCGAGGTTCATGCTCGCCAGCCAGTGCGGGTACTTGCGCAAGCGGTCGTCGACGGCCTTGTCGGCCAGCAATGTGTTGAACACGAACGCCCGCGTCCGCAGACCCGGCTCGAGCGCGTCGGTGACCGCCTCGGCCGCGGTGCGACGCTCGCTCCGGTCGGGCGAGCTCAGCCGGGACAGCGCCCCTTCGAGGCTGACGCGTCCACCGTCGAGATCGACTGCGATCGTCGACGTCAGCTCGCTGAACAGCCGGCTCCACGCGCTGCGCCCCGTGACCGCCTTCTCGGTCATCACGAGCTCTTCGGGCTCGGTGAGGAGATGCGGCCGGTAGCGGCGCGCCGCCGCGAGGTAGTGACGGCAGAACGTCAGCTGCTCGTCGGCGAGGAGCTCGGCCGCCCGGTCGTCGGACAGCGCTGCCCATTCGAGCTCGAAGAACAGGACCTTCGTGTTGATGGCGGTGGCTCGTTCCTCGACGTGCTGGAGCAACGCGCCACGCCCGGGGTCGGTGGTGTCGGCCGCGAACCGCAGGCTCGCGTACGACGCCGCCCGCCCGACGAGCTCCGCGATCGACGCCAGCTCGCGCATGACCGAAGCCAGCCCGTGAGGCGTCGAGCTCGGCGACGGTCCCCCGCCGCTCCGCCACCGAGGCCGCCACGCCGTCGGCTTCGTCGAGCAGCTCGTCGACACCCGCTTCGCCCTTGCCGTCGACGAGCGGCTCGAGGTCCCAGGCGACGTCGGCGGCGGTGAGGTCGGTGTCGGTCGTCGTAGCCATCGGTGTTCTCGTCCTTCTGCCGTCCCGCCGCTGCGAGACTACGAGGTGGTCGCGGGCTGGAGGGCCTCCGGCAGCGGCGCCGCGTGCACGACCGTCAGGGTCTGCGTCGCACGCGTGAGCGCGGTGTAGAGCAACCGGAGACCGGAGGCGTCCGGGGTCACGAGCCGGGACGGCTCGACCACGATGACGTGATCGAACTCGAGCCCCTTCGCGTCGGAGGCGTCGACGACCGCGACCGGCGCGTCGATGGCGTCGGCCGATCCCGCCACTGCGCCGAGATCCGCGAGCCGCGCGACGAGGTCGTCGTGCAGGTCACGGGGAGCGATCACGGCCGTCGTGCCCTCGTCGCCCTCGCCGTTTCGCGCCATGTCGGCCACGAGCGCGACGAGCTCGCCCGAGTCGTCGGCGCCGACGAACTGCGGGAGCCGCCCGGTGCTGCGCACGGACCGGGCCGGGCGGACATCCGGCGCGGCGGCGGCGACGAACCGGTCGGCGAGGGTCATGATCTCCGCCGGCGTGCGGTAGTTGACCGAGAGCGTGACGACTCGTGCGGGCTCGTCGCCCGGCAGCTGGGCCCGCACGGCATCCCAGTCGTGCAACGCACCGGGCCGGCTCGACTGCCCGAAGTCGCCGACGAGCGTCATCGATCCCGACGGGCAGCGCCGGCCCACCATGCGCCATTGCATCGCGGTGAGATCCTGCGCCTCGTCCACGAGCACGTGCCCGAACGTGCGCGGCTCACCCACGCCGTCTTCACTCGGCGCCGCTCCACCGCCGTAGCGCTCGACGACCTCGGCCGCGGTCGTGTAGCTCCCCAACCCGAGCTCCTCGACGACGCGCTGAGCGTCCTCGAGAGCGCGGTCGGATGCGCCTCGCCGCCGGCGCCGGCGGCGCGGTCGCCCCGCCTCCGGAGGACCGAGCAGCGCGTCCGCCTCGTCGACGAGCGCGACGTCGGCCGGGGTCCAGGCGACCTCGCGCACGTTCGACGAGCGCGGCCGGGCGAGCTGCTCGGACTCGTCCCGGGAGAGGACGCCGTGGGCGGCCGAGCGGATGAGCGCCGGGAAGCTGAACAGGTCGTGCACGAGCTCGGCGCCCGACAGCACCGGCCACATGCGTTCGAGCGCAGCGCGGACCTCCGGCGTGCGCCGGAGACGCGCCGACAGCTCCGCCTCCCAGTCCTCCGGTGCACGCTCACCCCGGGCCAGCGCCGCCGCGACGGGCACGTCGAGCAGCTCGTCTCCTCGTCCGTCGCCGACAGCGGAAGCGCCGCGTCCGGGTCGATGCGGCGCATGTCGCGCTCGTACGCCGCCACGAGCGACCGGCGGTACTGCTCCCGCAACTGGTCCAGCACCATGCGCGTCACGGCCGGGCGCCGCTCGTTGTGCGTGCCCCGCCGGCGCCGGACGCGCTCGACGATCCGAGCCGAGTCGGCTCGCCGGAGCCGGAGCACGTGGCCGTCCAGCATGACGACGAGGTCGTCGCGCAGAGGACGCTCGCGGTCGCGCAACGCCCGCGCGATCACCTGCGCCATGCGGGCGTCGCCCTTCAGGGCGGCGACCGCAGTCGGCTCGGGTGCCCGGGCGCGCAGCTGGGGCTTCAGCCCGGCGACGGTCGTGAGTTGCACGTCCTCCTCGCCCAGCGACGGGAGCACCTCGTCGATGTAGCGGAGGAAGATCGGGCTCGGCCCGACCAGCAGCACGCCGCGGGACGCCAACCGCTGGCGGTGCGTGTACAGCAGATACGGCGGCGCGGTGGAGCGCGACCGCGGTCTTGCCCGTGCCGGGGCCCCCGGCGACCACGAGGATGCCGGCCAGCTCGGCGCGCACCGCCTCGTCCTGCTCGGCCTGGATCGTGGCGACGATGTCGCCCATCCGGCCCGTGCGATGACGATCGAGCGCGGCGAGCAGCGCGGCCTCGCCCACGATCGTGAAGCCGGCCTCGTCGGCGGCGGCGGCGTCGAAGACCTCGTCGTCGATGCCGAGCAGCTCCCGGCCGTGGGTCTGGAAGTGCCGGCGCCGCACGACCCCCATGGGCTCGACGCCGGTGGCGCGGTAGAAGGGCTCGGCCACCGGGGCGCGCCAGTCGACGATCAGCGGCGTCTGGTCGGCCTCGGTGACGGAGGTGCGTCCGATGTAGAAGCGGTCGTCGTCGGCACGCTCCTCCCCGTCCTCGCCGGGCCGGGGCTCCAGGTCGATGCGCCCGAAGCACAGGGGCGCGTTCCCGATGTTCAGGGCGGCGAGCCGGCGGCGGGTGTGGGCGGCGGCGGCGTCGCGCTCGAGGCGGGCCTGGTGGGTGCCGCCCCGCCGCACCTCGGAGTAGCCCTCGGCGACCCGGCTGGCGGCCTTGCGCATCTCGTCGAGGCGTCCGTACGCCCGATCGAGGTACCGCTGCTCGGCGGCGAGCTCGGGATGGGCGCGGCGGTCTCGGATGCCGCCATCGGACTGGTCAGGCACGCGCGGCTCCTGCGGGGGGAACTTTGCAGTTTACTGCGTCGCGTCTGTCGGGCTGACCGGGTCCTGTTCCGACGGGCCGCGCGGGACCGTCACCTCGTCGGGCTCGAGGAGCACGACCCGATTCCCGAGCGAGAGGTCCGTGGGCGACGCCGCGACGAGCCAGCGCCCGCCGAGGTTGGGGAGGCGCTCCGGGATCGCGCCCAGGGAGCGCTCGATCGTGCGGATCACACCGCCGTGGGTGACGACGAGCACGTCGCCCGGGTCACTCCCGTCGACCGCCGCCGCCAGCCCCGCACGCGTGCGTTCGAGCAGCGGGTCGTCGCCCTCGAAATCGGGCGGCGAGCGGTGAGCTGCGAGATACCCCGGCCAGCGCTCCTCGATCTCGGCCCGGGTCAGCCCGCTCCACGAGCCGACGTCACGCTCACGAAGGCGCGGCTCTTCGCGCACGCGTGCGATGCCGAGGTGAGCCGGCGATCAGCTCCGCGGTGCGCCGTGCCCGGACGAGGTCCGACGCCCAGACCGCCGTGATCGTCGCGAGCTCGGCCAGACGCGCGGCAGCATCCTCGGCCTGACGCTCTCCGAACGGTGAGAGCGGCGGGTCGGCCTGACCTTGCCAGCGCGACAGCGCGTTCCACGTCGACTCGCCGTGACGGACGAGCAGCAGGCGGGTAGGCACGGGTGACGACGCTAGCGGCCTAGGCTCGCCATCCGATGGCCGACCGCCCCAACATCCTGCTCGTCGTGTCGGACCAGGAGCGCCAGCGCGGATGGATCCCGCCCGGCCTCACGCTCCCCCACCGCCAGCGCCTCATCGACGGCGGCCTCGAGTTCACGCGTCATTACACGCACTCGTCGCCGTGCTCGCCGTCCCGGGCGAGCCTGCTCACGGGGAGGTACGTCCCGCAGCACGGTGTGACCGACAACGTGATCTTCCCGGCGAACCGCGAGCTCGACCCCGCCATCCCGACGCTCGGTTCGATCCTGCGCGCCGCCGGTTACCGCACCTCGTACGTCGGCAAATGGCACCGCGCAGCAGGCGGATCATGAGACGATGACGCTAGAGGGAGGAGCTCCCCCTCACTCGTGCCGGAGTGCGGCAGTGATCACCTCCTCCGGCACCCGCGGCCTGAGCGACGGGATCTCGAAGACGATCTCGCCGAGCACCCCTGTGAACGGGAACGGCGGCTCGTAGTCGTCGCACACGGGGAAGCCGCGGTCGCGGCCGACGAGCAGACCGGCGCCGCCGATCTGCCAGCGGAACGGCAGGTCGACCGGCAGCTGCGCCCTCGCCGACCGACCGCGCCGTCGACCAGCAGCGCGACCGGACCGCCTCCGTCGCGGCTGCCGCACGGTACTCGACGCCGACGCGTGTGCTCTCCCGCCGCGACCGGCTCGTCGGACGCGACCCGGTACGGCTCGCCGAAGAGGTTGAACGCGACGCACGAGCGCGCCGTCGAGCAGGTAGCAGGCCCAGCCGTTGTTCCAGTCGCCGAGCGCGCACGAGGATGCCCTCGACGCCGGCGTCGCCGACGTCGACGTCGGCCGGCAGCCGGAAGCCGCGCGCCGAGCGGCGGGCAGTGCGTCCTCGGCGACCGGGCCACCACCGGGCCGGTAGACGGTCGCGGACGCGCGGGGCCGCACGGCGACGGCACCATCGCGATCGCCCGGCCGATGAAGCGTGTCGTCGAGCGGCAGCACCTGGTTGCGCCCGGCCTCGGCCCACCACAGCTGCTCGAGCTCGGCGCACGACGCTCGGGATGGTCGGCCGGCGAGGTCGTGCGCCTCGGAGAAGTCGTGCGTCGAGGTCGAACAGCGCCCAGCGGTCCGTCGTCGAAGTCGCGGCTGCCCTCGAGCAGCTCGCGCTCGACGCGTGAGCTGCTTGCCGACGTGGTCGGTCGTCGCCTTCCAGCCGTCGTGGTAGATCGCGCGGCTGCCGAGCATCTCGAAGTACTGCGTCGTCGCGCGGGTCGGGCGCGTCGGCGTCGGCGAAGGTCGGGACGCAGGCTGCGCGCCGTCGACCGGTTGCTGGCGCACGCCGTCGACGATCGTCGGGCGCGCCGATGCCGACCGCGTCGAGGACGTCGGCATGAGGTCGATCGCGTGGCAGAACTGCGGCCGCACCTCGCCGCGCGCGTCGATGCCGTCGCGGCCAGTGCACGACGAGCGGCGTGCGCACGCCGCCGAGCCACGTGTAGCGCTTCCACAGCCGGAACGGCGTGTTGCCGGCCCACGCCCAGCCCCAGGCGTAGTGGTTGTAGGCGCGGTACCCGCCGAGGTCGTCGATGCGCGCGAGCGTGTCGTCGAGGTCGTCGATGCAGGTCGTGGGTGAACCGGTGCTCGTTGAGCGAGCCCGTGCGGGCCGCCCTCGGCGCTCGCGCCGTTGTCGGAGCAGCACCATGATCGAGCGTGTCGTCGAGCGATGCCGAGCTCGTCGAGGCCGTCGACGACCCGCCCGATCTGGTGCGTCGGTGTGGCTGAGGAACCCGGCGAACACCTCCATCATCCGGGCGAAGAGCCGGCGCTCGTCGGTCGGAGAGCTCGTCCCACGCCGCGCACCCAGCTCGGGCGCTCGGTGAGCGTCGTGCCGGCCGGCACGACGCCCGAGCTCGAGCTGGCGGGCGAACACCGCGTCGCGCCACGCGTCCCAGCCCGTCGTCGAAGCGGCCGCGGTAGCGCTCGATCCACTCGGGCGGCGCACGTGGTGCGGCGCGTGCATCGCGCCCGGTCGCGAAGTAGAGGAAGAACGGCTTGCCCGGCGTCGCCTGCTGCTGGTCGCTGGACGATAGCGGATGGCCTGGTCGGCCAGGTCCTCGGTGAGGTGGTAGCCGTCGTCGGGCGAGCGCGGCGGGTCGACGAAGCCGTTGTCGCGACACGAGCTCGGGCGCCCACTGGTTGGTGTCGCCGCCGAGGAAGCCGTAGTAGCGCTCGAAGCCGAGGCCGAGCGGCCAGCGGTCGAACGGCCCCGACGCGCTCTGCTCCCAGCGCGGCGCGAGGTGCCACTTGCCGACCGCGAACGTGCTGTAGCCCGCGTCGCGCAGGATCCGCGGCAGCGCGCGCCGCCGATCGTCGGGATGCGGCCGTTGTAGCCGGGGAACCCGATCGGGATGTCGGTGAGGAAGCCCATGCCGACCGCGTGGTGGTTGCGGCCGGTGAGCAGGCAGGCGCGCGTCGGCGAGCACAGCGCCGTGACGTGGAAGCGGTTGTAGCGCAGCCCGCCGGCGGCGAGCGCGTCGATACGCGGGCGTGTCGATGTCGGAGCCGAAGCAGCCGAGCTGGGCGAAGCCGAGGTCGTCGAGGACGACCACCACGACGTTCGGAGCGCCGGCCGGCGGCCGTGGGGCCGCGCGAAGCTCGGCTTCGACTCCTGGATCGTCCGACCGATCCGGCCGCCGGCTCCGACGGGGTGTTTCAATCAGCCTCGGTACGGACGGCTGACGAAGAACCCGAACGGTAGCGTCGGGGAATGGCCAAGAGGGGGACTCCATGAGAGCAGCTGTCTACGTCGAGCAGGACCAGCCCCTGATCATCGAGGAGATGACGCCCCTGGATCCCGGGCCGGGCGACGTCGTGGTCGAGATCGGTGCGAGCGGCGTGTGCCACTCGGACCTGTCGGCCACCAACGGCACCTTGCCGCTCCCGCCCCCGACGATCCTCGGCCACGAGGGCGTGGGCACCATCGATTGGGTCGGCGTCCGAGGTCAGCCAGGTGAAGAAGGGCGACCGGGTGATCGGCACGTTCATCCCGTCGTGCGGCGCGTGCTGGTACTGCACTGCATGACCAGTCCAACCTCTGCGAGCAGACCGGCCCGGTCGATGATGTACCCCGCGGCGACGCGGCGCCGACGGCACGCCGATCCCGGGATTCACCGGTCTCGGCACGTTCGCGGACGCGATGACGATCTCCGAATCGCAGGCGGTCAAGGTCGAGACCGATCTCCCCGACGACCAGCTCGCCCTCCTCGGCTGCGGCGTCACCACCGGCGTCGGGGCGGCGCTCAACACGGCGGAGGTCGAGCCCGGGTCGAGCGTCGCGGTCATCGGCTGCGGCGGCGTCGGTCAGTCGGTGATCCAGGGCGCCAGGATCGCGGGCGCGGCACGCATCATCGCGGTCGATCCCGTCGAGCTGAAGCGCGAGACGGCCAGGAAGTTCGGCGCCACCGACACGGTCGACCCGGCCAAGGGCGACCCGGTCGCGCAGGTCCAGGCGCTCACCGGCGGTCGAGGCGCCGACTACGCGTTCGAGGTCATCGGGCTGCCCGAGACGATCACGCAGGCGTTCTCGTCGGCTCGCCGCGGCGGCACCGCCGTCGTCGTCGGGATGCCGCGCATGGACTCGATGGTCACGCTGCCCGGCTTCGCCATGTTCTACGAGGAGAAGCGGCTGCTCGGGTGCGTGTACGGGTCGGCGCAGGTGCGGCGGGACTTCCCCCGCTTCATCAGCCTGGTCGAGCACGGCCGGCTCGACCTCGGCTCGATGGTGTCGCGCCACATCAAGCTGGACGAGGTGAACGACGCCTTCACGGCGATGAAGGCCGGCGAGGTGATCCGCAGCGTGATCGTCTGAGCTCGCCTGACCGAGCCGCGGGCCGTGTGCGAGCGCGTATCGGCAGATCTGGCGCAGCGCTATCGGAACAAGGCCCCCGCACACCGAGTGTGATCGCGGCTACGGCGAATGCAGGAAGCGCAATCGGAAGGGTGATGCCTACGTACTGGCGCAGCCCGATTCGCAAACCCTCGTCATGCATGATCCGGGACCGCAACAGATTGGCGAGCGCACCAACCATCAACAGCACCGCGCCGGCGTTCACGCCCAGCAGCCAAGCCCACATCCGCCACGACATGCGGTGCACCCGTCCAGGGCGACGAGCAGGGCAGGCAAGTTGTTGATCGTGTTCGCCAACCCGGCCGCGGAGAACCGCGACTCCCCGCCAACGCCGCCGGTCGCCCTATGGGCGAGCAGGCCATCAACGCGTCGCGAAACGACGACCGACGGCAATCGCGCGAGTGCAGCGACCGCGGCGGCTATACGCGACCGGCACATCCCGAGAACGGCAGATGACACGTCGATCATCGACCACATCGGCGCGGCCGCGTCCACGGACGCGACTCCGTAGCAGGGCCGACTACGAAGCGCCAGTAGCAATCCCGCGATGACCAGCGCGCCGACGGTCAGCGCATGTCGATCAATATGCGCCGGGCGGAACGCTCAGGAGGCGCGTCGGGTACCGGCGTCGGTAGATCAACGGCATGCGGCAACGCTCGCCGCGATGCTGGGCAACGCGAAGTGTTCAACGACATCTCCCACCGACAGGTCGAATCGGTCTACGACGATGAGCGTCGTCAGGTTCGAGACCGGCAGCACCGACGATAAGCGAGGCTGGCAAGGAGCAACGGGATCGCCACCAGTGCGATATGGGTGAGCACGGCGTGGCGTGTGCGCGCCACACGTTATTTTTTGCAGGTACATTTTAGGGTGGGCGAGCAGCACGCCCGAAAAATGTACGGGGTGATAGAGATGTCAGCACACGTGGTCAACGGCCAGACTCCACGGCAGCACAGGAGTGTCCCTACGCCGTCCGGTGATCCATGTCGCGGCTGTGTCGAAAAAGCAGAGCCGGTCCAGCAAACGCGGCGAGTGGAACACCGACCAACAAGAAGGCAGATAGCGTGGGCCACAACGATGTGATCTGATCGGCCACACATGACATATCGGCAGTGACCGTGCTCAGCCGGCGCTGTCGATCGCGAAGAAGCCCTCGGCCAGCCGGCCGTCGGCGAAACCGGCTTCCTGCGCCACCATCGCGCCCCAACCGCGCATGCGCTCCTCGAGCTTGCCGTCGGCGTCGGTGTGCTGGCTCACGTGGTTACGCAGCGCGTCGAGCTTGCGCAGGAGCACGTCGGTGATGTCGACCCAGCGGTTGCGCGCCGGCGAGGCCATCATCCAGACCTCGAGCACCATCCACGGCTCGTAGCCCTCCTGGAGGAGCTCCGGGTGTGCGAAGGGGTTGCGGGCATCGGGGTACACCGCGGCCATCGACGCCTCGCCGGCCGCGAGGTGGTCGGGATGACTGGCGAAGATGCGCTGCCAGTTGCGTTCCGGCGACGGGCACAGCACGCGTTGCGGGCGCACCTGACGGATCACCCGTGCCAGGTCGCGCCGTAGCTCGAGGGAGGTCACGAGCCGGCCATCCGGGTAGCCGAGGAACGTGACGTCGGTGACGCCGACTTCCTTTGCCGCCGCCGTCTGCTCGGCCCGGCGGATCCCGGGGATCTCGCGCGCGGGGCACGCTCGGGTCGAAGCCCCCGGCGTCGCCGTCCGTGACGATGCAGTAGGCGACTTCGATGCCGGCTTCGGTCCACGTCGCGACCGTCCCGGCGGCGCCGAAGTCGACGTCGTCGGGATGGGCGACGATCACGAGCGCCCGCTGCACCTCCTCGTCCGTCAAGCACGTCGAGGACCCTACCGAGTGCCCGACGGCACGTTGCGCCCGGCCAGAGCAGCCGGGACAATCGAGGGCAGTGGACGAGATCCGACCCCGCGATGGCCTCCGGTCGACGCGGACACCGAACGCCAGCTCGTCGAGTTCCTCGAGGCGCAGGGCGTCGATCCGAACGCGGTCGCCGACGCCATCCGCGAGGAAGGCCTCTGGGAGGTCACGACCGAGACGTTGCTCGCCACCCGCGACGACCTGACGGCCGACGAGCTCGCGGAGCGCTCCGGGCTCACGCCCGAGCAGCTCGCTCGGGTCCTGCGTGCCCTTGGTCTGCGCGACGGCTCGTACTCGACGGAGGACGTGGTCGCCGCGACGGCAGGGGCCGAGATGTTCAAGCTGTTCGGCGACGAGGATGCGGCGCTGCGGTTGCTCCGAGTCGTCGGGAGCTCGATTCGCCGTGTCGCCGACGCGTCGGTCGCGGCGTACATCGCAACCGTCGAGGAGCCGCTGGTCGCCGACGATGCGCCGGTGATCGCCCACGCTCGGGCGCAGTCAGTCTCGATCGAGGGCGCCCGCCGCCTCGCCGAAGGCTTCCCCCGCCTGTTCACCCGCCATCTGCGGGACGTCATCAACCGGGGACGGGCGGCGCGCCTGTACACCGGCGACTACACGACCTCCCGGCTCGCGGTCGGGTTCGTCGACCTCGTGGGCTTCAGCTCGCTCTCCCAGGAGCTCACGCCGGCCGGCCTGTGGAACCTGCTCGACGAGTTCGAGGACCAATCGTTCGAGACCGTCGCCGAGCACGGCGGGCAGCTCGTGAAGCACATCGGCGACGAGATCATGTTCGTCGTGCTCGAAGCCGAGGCCGCCTGCGAGATCGCACTGTCGCTCATGGACGCGTTCCGCGAGCACGATGCCACCGTCACCCCGCGCGGCGGCCTCGCCACCGGCGACCTGCTCACCCGCGACGGCGACTATTACGGCGTCGAGGTGAACCTGGCCGCCCGCCTCGCCGACATCGCCGTCCCCCGCGAGATCCTCGTCTCGGCGGACGCCAAGCGCCTCGCCGAGAAGGACGACGTCGACCACGCCTTCGCCTTCGAGCCCGCCGGCCGCCGCGCCCTCAAGGGCTTCGCCACGCCCGTCGAGGTCTTCTCGCTCAGCCGAGGCTGATCTTCTTGTTGGCGCCGTCGCAAGCTCCGGCTCTGCGCGGCGGTCGGCAAGCCGCGAGCGCTACGAGCAGCCGCTGGTGGTGCCGCAGCTGGGGCAGGCGTAGCAGCTGCCCGCCCGCTGCATGATGTCGCCGCAGATGTGGCAGATGACGGTCTCGCCCTCGATCGTGGCCGACATCGTGCTCGCGGCCTCCGACGGCTGCGCCGGTTCCGGCGCCTGCTCCTCGACCGGCAGCGTGTCGAGCCCGGGTGGTTCTCGGTGCTCGCCTCCTCGACGCCGGGCAGGGTCGGCTGGACCCGCTCGTCCACGGTGAGGACGCCGATCTCCCGGCGCTCGTCGACGGGCAGGTACTCCACCGCCAGACGACGGAAGATGTAGTCGAGCAGGCTGGTGGCGAACCGGAGCTCGCGGTCGTCGGTCATCCCGGCGGGCTCGAAGCGGACGTTCGTGAACTTCTCGACGAACGTCCGCAGGGGCACGCCGAACTGCAGACCGAGCGACACCGCGATCGCGAAGCCGTCCATGATCCCGGCCAGCGTCGATCCCTGCTTGGCGACCTTGAGGAAGAGCTCGCCCGGCTGCCCGTCCTCGAACTCCCCGACCGTCACGTAGCCGTGGCAGTCGGCCACCCGGAACGAGAACGTCTTCGAGTCGCGCTTCTTCGGCAGCTTGCGCCGGACCGGCTTCTCGACCGTGATCACGTGCTCGACGAGTCGCTCGGCGGCCTCCGCCGGTGTGCCGGCGGTCTCCTTCTTCTGGGTTGCCAGCGGCTGGGCGACCTTGCAGTTGTCGCGGTAGATCGCGATCGCCTTGAGCCCGAGGTGCCAGGCGTCGATGTGCACCTGCTCGAGCTCGTCGACCGTCGTCTCCTCGGGGACGTTGCAGGTCTTGCTGATCGCTCCGCTGATGAACGGCTGCACCGCGCCCATCATCGTGATGTGACCCATGTAGTGGATCGTGTTGTCGCCCATCGAGCAGGCGAACACCGGCAGGTGCTCGGGGTTGAAGCCGGGCGCGCCGACGATCGACTTGTGCTCGTTGATGTAGGCGACGATCTGGTCCACCTGCTCGCCCGAGTACCCGAGCCGGCGGAGGGCGCGGGGGACGGTCTGGTTGACGATGAGCATCGTGCCCCCGCCGACCAGCTTCTTCGCCTTCGTGAGCGCGAGGTCCGGCTCGATGCCGGTCGTGTCGCAGTCGAGGGCCAGGGCGATCGTCCCGGTCGGCGCCAGCACGCTCGCCTGCGAGTTGCGCACCCCGTGGCTCTCACCGAGTGACGTCGCGTCGTCCCAGGCGTGGCGCGCCGCCGCCGAGCGAGATCGGGCGGAACGAGCGCCTCGTCGATCTTCGCCGCCTCCTCGCGGTGCATGCGCAGCACGTTCAGCATCGCGTCGGCGTTGTCGGCGTAGCCCGGCGAACGGGCCCATGCGGGCCGGCGGTACGGGCGCTCGTCGCGTAGGCATGGCCCGTCATCAGCGACGTGATCGCAGCCGCCCACGCCCGGCCCTCGGGCGAGTCGTACGGCAGGCCCCGGGCCATGAGCAGGGCGCCGAGGTTGGCGTACCCGAGCCCGAGCTGGCGGAAGGCCCGGCTCGTCTCGGCGATCTTCTCGGTCGGGTAGTCGGCGTTGCCGACGAGGATCTCCTGGGCGGTGAAGACCACCTCGACGGTGTGCTCGAACGCCTCGACGTCGAACTCGTCGGCGTCGTCCAGGTACCGCAGCAGGTTGATGCTGGCGAGGTTGCACGCCGAGTTGTCGAGGTGCATGTACTCCGAGCACGGGTTGCTGGCGTTGATCCGCCCGGTGTTGGGCGCGGTGTGCCACCGGTTGATCGTCGTGTCGAACTGCATGCCCGGGTCGGCGCACTCCCAGGTCGCCTCGGAGATCTGGCGCATGAGCTCACGGGCCTTCACGGTCCGGGCGACCTCGCCCGTCGTGACCGACTGCAGGTGCCAGTCGCGGTCCTCGAGCACCGCCTGCATGAACTCGTCGGTGACACGGACCGAGTTGTTGGCGTTCTGGTACTGGATCGAGTGGCTGTCCTTGCCGTCGAGGTCCATGTCGAAGCCGGCCTCGCCGAGCGCGCGTGCCTTGCGCTCCTCGATCGCCTTGCACCAGATGAACTCCTCGATGTCGGGGTGGTCGGCGTTGAGGATGACCATCTTGGCGGCGCGCCGCGTCTTCCCGCCCGACTTGATCGTGCCCGCCGACGCGTCGGCGCCGCGCATGAAGCTCACCGGGCCGCTGGCGGTGCCGCCACCCTGGAGCCCCTCCTTCGAGGAGCGGAGGCCGGAGAGGTTGATGCCCGACCCGGATCCGCCCTTGAAGATGATCCCCTCTTCCCGGTACCAGTTGAGGATCGCGTCCATCGTGTCGTCGACGGCGAGGATGAAGCACGCGCTGGCCTGCTGCGGCACGCCGCGCACGCCGATGTTGAACCACACGGGCGAGTTGAACGCGGCGCGCTGGTGCACGAGGACGTACTTGAGCTCGTCGCGGAAGGTCTCGGCTTCGTCGTCGTCGACGAAGTAGCCGTCGCGGATGCCCCAGTCGGTGATGGTGTCGGCGATCCGGTCGATGACCTGCCGCAGCGACGACTCGCGCTCCGGCGTGCCGAGCGTCCCCCGGAAGTACTTCTGGGCGACGATGTTCGTCGCGTTCTGCGACCAGCCGACCGGGAACTCGACGTCGGGCTGGAAGAAGGCGTCGGTGCCGTCGCGGTAGTTGGGGATGCGGGCCTCGCGGTGCTCCCACTCGATCGTCTCGTACGGGTGCGTGCCCGCCTCGGTGAAGTACCGGCGGATCCCGATCCCCATCTGCTCCGGCGCCATGGCCATGCGACTGACTCCCCCTCTTCTCCGTGTCTCTCGGTCTCTCGGTGTCTCGGTGTCCCGTGTGTCCGGTGTCTCTGGTCGTCCAGTCCCAGCTGCTCGACTGACCCCAAGATATTGCGGTCGTCGTGCCTTCGACCACGACATGCGGAGGCTCATTACACCACCGTAATTACGGCCGTGTCAACACTGTCGGGCCTGACAGCGGCTCCGTCGGCGCAGGTCAGACGGGGTACTTGGAGATTCTGCTGAGGTCAGCGGGACGGCGCCGGGTGGCGCTTGGGCTCGGTCGACTTCTGGAGCACGGCGACCTCGCGCTCGAAATCGGTGACGTCCTCGAAGCCCTTGTAGACGGATGCGAACCGCAGGTACGAGACGGGGTCGAGGACCCGCAGCCGCTCGAGCACCGCCAGCCCCACCCGCTCGCTCCTGACCTCGGCGCCCTCGGCTCGCAGCTCCTCCTCGATCTCGGCGGCGATCGCGGTCACCGCGCCCTCGTCGACGGGACGGTGCGCCACCGCACGCTGGATGCCGGCCTCGACCTTGGCCCGCTCGAAGGGCTCCTTCACGCCCGCCCGCTTCACGACCATCAGCGGGAGCTCCTCGAGCCGCTCGTACGTCGTGAAGCGTCGCCCGCACGCCAGGCACTCACGCCGCCGCCGGATCGCGGCGCCGTCGTCGGACGGGCGGGAGTCGACGACCTTGTCGTCGGCCGTCTGGCAGTACGGGCAGCGCACTGCTCCACGGTACATACCCCTCCCTCGCCGCGGGCGCCGTCACCGCGGCAGGGTCACGACCTCGCCGGGCACCAGCGGCGCGCCGCCACGGGCGGCGGTGAGCTCGTCGACGACGGGACGCGGGTCGCTCCCCGGCTCGGAGCCTCGCCGCGATCGACCACAGCGAGTCGCCGGGCTGCACGACGGACTGCGAGGCGGCCGGGCGGCGCTCGGGGACTGCGAGGGGTGAGCCCCCGAGCGCGGCACCCGCCTTCCCCGCCATGACCAGCACCACCAGGCCCACCGCGACGGCGACAGCGCGCCGGCGCCAGTAGGTGGCGGCCGAGGGTCGGTGCCCGCGCCGGGCGACGGAGCGGGGCTCGACCTGCCGGACCGTGCGTGTCACGGCGGGTTCGATGTCGATCCTCGGGGTGGTCATGACGGCGGCCATCTGATGTGTCTCCTTCTCTCTCCGCCCGTTGCGTCCCCCGTAGCGAACCACGGGGGTATGACAGTTACGCCGTGACTCGCGCTGCGTCTGCGCCTGATGCGAACTGCGCCGGGGAGCGGGACCGCCCCCCGGCGTGGCTCGGCCCACCCGGGGAGATCCACTCGGTGGGCCGAACGCCTGTTCGCATCCAACCACGAACGGGTGTTCCCGTCAAGGCGAAAAGCGAACAGATGTTTGCCCCGAACGCCTGATCGTGTTACCGTGCCTGTGGGCGCCTCAGATGGCGTCCGCGTGCGGCCGAGGCCGCCAAAGCGCATGCGGGCGGAGCCCGCCAGAGAGATCGTCCAACCCGGAGGGCACGACCATGACCGACCTGACCGCCCGCCAGCGCCAGGTGCTCGAGTTCATCGACGCCGAGGTGCGCCGCCGGGGCTACCCGCCGAGCGTGCGGGAGATCGGCGAGGCCGTGGGCCTGTCGTCCAGCTCGACCGTGCACGCCCACCTCGCCGCGCTGCAGGACAAGGGCTACCTCGTCCGGGACCCGACCAAGCCCCGCGCCATCGAGGTCCGCTTCGAGCCGGCGTCGGGTGCCGCGGTCGACCGCCGGCCCGTCCGCCACGTCCCCCTCGTCGGCGACGTCGCGGCCGGCACCGGTGTGCTCGCGGCCGAGAACGTCGAGGAGATCCTGCCGCTCCCCGAGGACTTCACCGGCCGAGGGCCAGCTGTTCATGCTCCGGGTCCGGGGCGACTCGATGATCGAGGCCGGCATCTTCGACGGCGACTACGTCGTCGTCCGTCAGCAGGGCGACGGCCGAGCCGGGCGAGACGGTCGTCGCCGGCATCCCCGGCGAGGAGGCGACGGTCAAGACCTTCTCCCGCCGCCGGGGCAAGATCGTCCTCAAGCCCGCCAACGAGGCCATGGACGAGCTCGTCTACGACCCCGACGACGTCCTCATCTACGGGAAAGTGGTGACCGTTCTCCGCACGGTGTGACCACGCCGCTCATCCGGCGAGGCCCAGGAACCGGGCGAACGCGGCGTGGCACCGCTCGACCGACGCCCGGGTGACCAGCTCGTCGGCGGTGTGGGCCACGTCGGGGTCGCCGGGCCCGAAGTTCACGGCCGGGACGTTGCGGGACGCGAAGCGGGCGACGTCGGTCCAGCCCAGCTTCGGTTCGACGTCGAGACCGAGGACCTCCACGAACTCCGCCACCAGCGGGTGACCCAGGTTGGGCGGCGCCGCCGGTGACGCGTTGATCACCTCGACCCGGTCCGCCCCGTCGAGCAGCTTCTCGACCTGGGCCCGCGCCTCGTCCACGGAGTACTTCGGAGCGAACCGCCGGTTCACGACGATCGTGCACTCGTCGGGCACGACGTTGTTGGCGACACCACCTTCGATGCGCACCACCTGCAACGACTCCCGATACGGCAGGTCGTCCACCATCGACCGTGTCCGGCTCGTGCGCGGCCAGACGCTGCAGGACGCCGGCGGCCGCGTAGATGGCGTTGCGACCCTTCCAGGGCCGCGCCGAATGGGCGCGCTCGCCCTCGAAATGCGCCCGGAGGTGCAGCGTCCCCTGGCACCCCGCCTCGATGCGATCGCCGGTGGGCTCGAGCAGCACCGCGAAGTCACCGGCAAGCAGCTCCGGACGGGTGTCGAACACGTGGCGGAGGCCGTTGAACTCGTCCTCGATCTCCTCGCCCTCGTAGAACGCCAGCGTGCAGTCGAAGCGCGGCTCACGGCCGGCGCTGATCTCCTCGGCGAGGCGGAGGAGGACGGCGAGCCCGCCCTTCATGTCGGCGGACCCCAGCCCGTGGAGCACGTCGCCGTCGAGCCGCGGCACGGCGTTGCCGTTGGCGGGCACGGTGTCGAGGTGACCGCCGAGCACGACCCTGCGCTCGCGTCCGAGCTCCGTGCGTGCGATCACGGTGTTCCCGACGCGCGCGAGCGCGAGCTGTGACGCGCGCTGGGCGAGACGCCGCTCGACGTGGTCGGCGAGCTCGCCTTCCCGCCGGCTGACCGACGGCACCGCGACCAGCGACGCCGTCAACAGCAGGAGGTCGTCCGCCGGCGCGGCGAGGAGATCAGGAAGCGACGCCGTGCTCACGCAGGATCTCGTTCAGCTTCGCCTTGTCGGCGCGCTCCCCCGGTTCGAGGCGGCGCATGATCAACGCGCACGGAAGCCCGAACTCGCCGCCGGGGAACTCGCGCTTGCGGGTCGCCTGCACGACGATGCACCACGGCGGCACGACCCCGCGAGCGACCTCCTCACCGGTCTGCGCGTCGATCACCGGGATCGCGGGGTTGAGGATGACGCCCTCGCCGAGCACGCTGCCCTGACCGACACGGGCGCCCTGCGTGATCATGGAACGGCTGCCGATCATCGCGTCGTCCTCGACGATCACAGGCGCGGCCTGGGGCGGCTCGAGGACGCCGCCGATGCCGACGCCGCCCGACAGGTGCACGCGCTCGCCGATCTGCCCGCACGAGCCGACCGTCGCCCACGTGTCGACCATGGTGTCGGCGCCGACGCGGGCGCCGATGTTGACGTACGACGGCATCAGGATGACCCCGGGCCCGAGGTACGAGCCCCACCGCGCCGACCCGCCGGGAACGACCCGCACGCGCGCCGACGCGTAGTGGTGCTTGAGCGGGAGCTTGTCGTGGTACTCGAACGGGCCGGCCTCGACGACGGAGAGGCCCTCGAGACGGAACAGCAGCAGGATCGCCTGCTTCAACCATTCGTGCACGACGACCTCGCCGTCGACGACCTCCGCCACGCGGGCCTCACCCCGGTCGAGCAGCTCGATCGCCTCGTGGACGACGGCGCGCGCCTCGGACGGCGACATCACGGCCGCGAGATCGTCGCGTCCGTCCCAGAGCCGCGTGATCTGCTCGGCGAGATCGCTCACACCCGCTCCTTCGCCGCCAGGCGCTCGAACGCCAGCGCGAGGCGCTCGTCGGTCTGCGTGAGCGACAGGCGGACGTGCGCCGAACCGTCCGGGCCGTAGAGGTCGCCCGGCGCGACCAGCAGCCCCTGCTCGGCGAGGCGGCGCGTGATCGACCACCCGTCCTCGCCGCCCTCGGCGGCGCGCAGCCACAGGTAGAACGTCGACGGCCCGCCGTCGTGGACGAGGCCCCACTCCCGCAGGGCCTCCTCCGCCTGCGTCCGCCGCCGGGCGTAGCGGCCGCGCTGCTCGTCGACGTGGGCGTCGTCGGCGAGCGCCGCCGTAGCGGCCGCCTGCACGGGCGCCGGCGTCATGAGCCCGGCGTGCTTGCGCACCTCGCCCAGGTAGCTGACGAGGGCGGCGTCGCCGGCGAGGAAGCCGGCCCGCAGGCCCGCCATGTTCGACCGCTTCGACAGGGAATGGACGGCGAGCACCCGGTCGTGGCCGGCGCTCAGCACGGTGGCGGGGGCGGCGGGCGAGCCGGCCTCGTCGTAGGTGAACTCGGCGTAGCACTCGTCGCTGGCGACGATCGCGCCGCACTCCGCGCGCCCAGTCGACGACGGCCCGGAGATGCTGCGGGCCTGCCCGACGCGCCGGTGGGATTGCCGGGCTCGTTGACCCAGATGACGAGGGCGCGGGCAGCGTCGGCCTCGCTGATGCGGGACAGGTCGAGGTGCCAGCGCTCGTCGAGGGGCACGGGAACGGCGCGCAGGCCGGCCAGGCGGGCGCCCATCTCGTACGTCGGGTACGCGACGGCCGGGTACAGCACCGTGTCGCGCGAGGGATCACGGAGCGAGAGCAGCCGGGGCAGGGACGCGACGAGCTCCTTGGTGCCGATGCAGGCGAGCACCGCGTCGGGCGACACCGCGACGCCGAAGCGGCGGCCGATCCATGCCGCCGCCGCCTCCCGGTAGGCGGGCGCGCCGATCGCGGCGGGGTACCCGGTCGCGGCGGCCGCGGCTTCGCCGAGCGCGCGCCGCGCCACCTCGGGCATCGGATCGACCGGGGTGCCGACCGAGCAGTCGACGATGCCGCCGGGAACCGCGTCGGCCACGACGCGGAGCTCGCGCAGGCGGTCGTGCGGGTACGGCGGCGGGACGAACCCGGGCTCGGCCATGAGTCGCAGGCTACCCGGGCCCGTTCGGCGATCCGGCGGCCGCGCTCCGCCGCCTTCGCCGTTCGGCACCACGAACTCGCGAAAGCGGCTGACACCCGACTCGGGGATACGAGCACGCACGCGGGTCTCGTGGTCGCCGTGCACCTCGACGAGCACGTCACCCTCGCGATGCAGCGCCGCGATGACGTCACCCCGTTCGTACGGGACGGCGAGCTCGACGACCGGGTCGAGCGCCCGCAGCCGAGCGCCCAACACCTCGTCGAGCTTCTCGACGCCCTCGCCCGTCGTCGCCGAGACCGCGATCGCGTCCGGGTGTGACGACAGCAAGTCGTCGACCACAGCCGGATCGGCGAGGTCGATCTTGTTCACGACGAGCAGCTCGGGTTGGTGGGAGGCGCCGATCTCCCGCAGCACGGCGCGGACGGCTTCGATCTGCTGCTCGGCGTCGGGCGCGCCGGCGTCGACGACGTGAACGAGCATGTCGACCTGGGCGACCTCCTCGAGCGTCGACCGGAAGGCCTCGACGAGCTGGTGCGGCAGGCGGCGCACGAACCCGACCGTGTCGCTGAGCAGCGCGACCTCGCCACCCGGGAGCTGCAGACGCCGGGTCGTCGGGATCGAGCGTCGAGAACAGGCGGTTCTCGACCAGCGCGTCGGCGTGGGTCAGCCGGTTCAGCAGGGTCGACTTGCCGGCGTTCGTGTAGCCGACGAGCGAGATCGTCGGCAGCTCCCGGCGCCGGCGGGCCTTGCGCTGGGTGGCCCGGGTCTTGGCGAGGCGCTTCGAGCTCGCCCTCGAGCTTGTTCATGCGTCGCTGGATGCGCCGCCGGTCGACCTCGAGCTGGGTCTCGCCCGGGCCGCGGGTGCCGATGCCGCCGGCCTGCTGGCTGAGCTCGATGCCGCGGCCGCGGAGGCGCGGGAGCCGGTAGCGCAACTGCGCCAGCTCCACCTGCACCATGCCCTCCTGGCTCCGAGCGTGCTGGGCGAAGATGTCGAGGATCAGCGCGACGCGGTCGACGACGTCGCGCCCGAACTTCTTCTCGAGGTTGCGCTGCTGTGCGGGCGTCAGCTCGTCGTCGAACACGACCACGTCGACGTCGAGAGCATCCGCCAGGGCGCGCAGCTCGTCGGCCTTGCCGGAGCCGATGTAGGTGGCGGGATCGGGCGACGGACGCCGTTGCAGCACCGACTCGACGGGAGCGGCGCCGGCGGTGTCGGTGAGCAGGCCGAGCTCGGACAGGCTCGCCTCCGCCTCGTCCAGCGAATGTGTGCCCGAGCCCGTGCCGACGAGGAGCGCGCGCTGCTCGACGACACCGAAGTCGACCTCGGTGGCGGTGAGCCGGCGGCGCTGGCGTCCTTCTCGGTTGCTCACGCGACGCTCACTTCGGTGTCGAAGACGTGCGTGACCGGCCCGTGGAGCCGGATCGTCTCGGCCAGGTCGACTTCGTGGGTGCCGCCGGGCACCCGCACGGTCACGTGCTCTCCGACGAGCCCGCGGCGGTGGGCGACGGCGGCCGACGCGCACACGCCGGTGCCGCACGACAGCGTCTCGCCCACGCCGCGCTCCCAGACCCGCATCGTGAGCGCATCACGGCCGGTGACGGCGATGAACTCGACGTTCGTGCGGTGCGGGAAGCGGTCGTCGGTCTCGAGGTGAGGTCCGTGCTGGACGACGCGCGTCGTCTCGGGATCGTCGACGAGCAGCACGAAGTGCGGGTTGCCCATGCCAGCGGCGTCGCCGTGGTACGTCACGCCGTGGAAGGTCACTTCGAGGTCCAGCGCGCTCGGCGCGTCGAGCGGGATCTCGGACGGCTCGAACGTGACCGGGCCCATGTCGACGGTGGCGCCGACGAGCTCGCCCGTCGCACGGTCCACGTCGAGCTCGACCTCGCGGCGCCCGCCGCCCGTGTCGACGACGAGGCGCTTCCCGTCGCCGAGGCCTTCGCGGACGGCGACCCAGGAGAGGCAGCCGATCCCGTTGCCGCTCATCTCGGCCAGGCTCCCGTCGGCGTTGCGCAGCTCCATGGCGCAGTCGGCGCCGTCACGGCCGGGGAGCAGCGTGACGAGGCCGTCGGCGCCGATCCCGCGATGCCGGTCGCACAGCCGGACGGCGACGTCGGCGTCCGGGCCACGGTCGGTCGTGCCCACCGTGACGAGGAAGTCGTTGCCGGCCCCGTGCAGCTTGGAGACCCGAAGGCGGGTGCCGCTCATGAGCTCCAGGTTGCCAGCAGGGCGGGGAGCACGGCGCAGTGATTGTCGGTGGCGCCCAGCCACGTGATCCGGGGGTCGCGCCGGAACCACATCCGCTGGCGCCGGGCGAAGGACCGGGTGCGGCGGACGGCAGTGTCGAAGGCGTCGTCCAGTGACCCCCGGTCGGAGATCGCGCCGATGATCTCCTTGTACCCGATCGCCTGACTCGCGGTCCGCGAGAGCGACGGACCGTCGAGCAGCTGCTGCACCTCGTCGGCGAGGCCGGCGTCGCGCATCGCCGCAAATCGTGCCGCGATGCGGGCGTTGAGCACGTCGCGGGGCACCCAGACACCGACCATCCGCACCGGGAACGCCGTGGGGCCGAACTGGTCGAGGCCCGCCCCGAACGAGGAGAACGGCTTCCCCGTGAGGCGGATCACCTCGAGGGCCCGGACGATCCGCCGGGCGTTGTGCGGGTCGATCTTCTCGGCCGCGTCGGGGTCCCGTCGTCGCAGCTCCTCGTACGCCGCCGCCACGCCGCCCGGCTCGGCCGTCGTCGCCTCGAGCTCGGCCCGCAGGTCGGGGTCCTCGCCCGGGAAGCGCAGGTCGTCGACGACCGCTTGCACGTACAGGCCCGTCCCGCCCACGAGGAGCGCGCGCTTGCCGCGCGCCTCGATCCCGGCGACCGCGGCACGCGCCGCGGCCTGGTGACGCATTGCCGACCACTCCTCGGTGGGCTCGACCACGTCGATGACGTGGTGCGGCACCGCGGCGCGCTCGGCGACCGTCGGCTTGGCGGTCCCGATGTCGAGCCCGCGGTACACCTGCATGGAGTCGAGCGACACGATCTCGACGTCACCGAGCACGTGCGCGGCGCCGAGAGCGAGCGCCGACTTCCCCGATGCGGTGGGCCCGACGAGGGCGAGGTGCGTGACCGTGGCTACACCACCGCGACGGGGATGCGGGTCCGGGCCCGCCGCGGCGACTCGACGACGCGCACCAGGTCGCCGCGCAGCCAGTGCGGCGCGGCGTCGACGATGCGCACGTCGACGAGCGCGCCGGGCTCGCTCGCTCCGTCCGGCGCCGCGAAGTGCACCAGCTTGTTCTGGCGGGTCCGGCCCGACAGCACCGACGGATCCTTCTTCGACGGACCGTCGACCAGCACCTCCTCGACCCGGCCGACGCGCGCCTGGTGGCGTCGGAGGGCGTGTCGCTCCACGACCTCGACCAGCTGCCGCATGCGCTCCTGCGCGACCTCGGGTGGGACGAGCTCGTCGGACATCTCGGCGGCGGGCGTTCCCGGCCGGGGCGAGAACACGAACGTGTACGCGGCGTCGTACGCCGCGTCGTCGACGACCTCGAGCGTCCGGCGGAAGTCGTCGTCGGTCTCGCCGGGGAAGCCGACGATGAGGTCGGTGGTCACGGCGAGGTCGGGGATCGCGTCGCGGGCGGCGGCGAGCTTTCGGAGGTAGCGCTCGGCGGTGTAGCCGCGGTGCATGCGGGCCAGCGTGCGGTCGCTGCCCGCCTGGAGCGGGAGGTGGAGGTGCTCGCACACGGCGCCGCACTCCGCCATGGCCGCGATCGTCTCGGGGCGGAGGTCCTTCGGATGCGGCGACGTGTACCGGATGCGACGGATGCCGTCGACGGCGTCGACCGCCCGCAGCAGGTCGGCGAAGCGCGGTGCGTACTGGCCGGCGCCGAGGTCGCGCCCGTACGAGTTCACGTTCTGTCCGAGCAGGGTGATCTCGGTGACGCCGTCGGCGGCGAGCTCCTCGATCTCGCGCACGATGTCGCCCATCCGCCGGCTGACCTCGCGACCCCGCACGATCGGGACGATGCAGAACGTGCACGAGTTGTCGCAGCCGATCTGGATCGTGACCCACGCCGAGTGCGCCACGTCCCGCCGGGCGGGGAGCGCCGACGGGTAGGCCTCGTGCTCCTCGAGGATCTCGACGATCGGCCCTTCGAGCCGGGCCCGCTCGAGCAAGCGCCGGCGCGTGGCCGAGGTTGTGGGTCCCGAACACGACGTCGACATGGCCCGCCCGCTCGACGATGAGGTCACGGTCCTTCTGTGCCAGGCAGCCGCCCACCGCGATCTGGAGGTCGGGACGACGCTCCTTCAAGCTCTTCAACCGCCCGAGCTGGCCGTACAGCTTGTTGTCGGCGTTCTCGCGCACGCAGCACGTGTTGAACACGACGACGTCGGCCTCGTCGACGTCGTCGGTGTGCTCCATCCCGTCGGCGGCGAGCAGCCCGGCGATCCGCTCGGAATCGTGCTCGTTCATCTGGCATCCGAACGTGCGGATGTAGAAGCGACGGGGCTCGCTCATCCTCGACAGTCTACGGACGGCCCGTTCGCGGATTCAGCGGCGCAGGCAGTCGTTCACCACGGCCTCGACCTTCTGCCGCTTGGGTGTGCTTGGATCGTCCGTGTAGTGCACGACGACGTCGTTCTTCCGCACCGTCGACGGCCCCGCCAGGGATGACCCGATGCTGCCTCTCGCCCGAGTCGCGTCGGAACGGCTCGGGAAGAAGTCGACGATCGCGGCGAAGAACAGCAAGGGCTGTTCCTCGAGATCCACCTCGGCGAACTCGAACCCCTCCTCGTGGAGGAAGTCGGCTCGCTCGTTGGGAGGCTCGGGACGGACCACCTTGTACTCGGATTTCTTGGCGCACTCGGCGAATCGCCGCGCCCTGGTCGCGACATCGCCCGCTCGGGGCTTCGGCTTCGACGAGCTGTCGTCGCCGCTGCCCCCACAGCCGACGGCCGCGGTCAACAACCCCATCACCACGATCACACCCGCACGGCCCGGCATCTCGACCTCCCGTCGAATCGGACCGGAAGAGTTTGCCCCGGGCAGCCCACCTGGCATACAGAGCAGGTCGTGCCGGTCGAGCCCGAGCTTCGCACTTCGCGTCTGATCCTCCGCCCATGGCGGGCCACGGACCGAGCGCCGTTCGCGGCGCTGAACGCCGATCCCGGTCGTGATGGAGCACTTCCCGGGCGCCGCTCCGCCGCGAGGAGAGCGACGATCTGGCGGACCGGATCGCGGCCGACATCGACGAGCGCGGGTGGGGACTGTGGGCGGTCGAGATCCCGGGCACGGCGCCGTTCGCCGGCTTCATCGGGCTCAACTCGGCGACGTTCGACGCGCCGTTCACGCCCGCGGTCGAGGTCGGCTGGCGCCTGGCTCGCGAGCACTGGGGCTGCGGGTACGCCACGGAAGGCGCACGCGCCGCGCTCTCGTTCGGTTTCGACGCCCTCGCGCTCGACGAGATCGTGTCGTTCACGACGCATGGGAACGCGCGCTCGCGCCGGGTCATGGAACGCATCGGCATGCGTCGCGATCCCGCCGACGACTTCGACAACCCCAAACTGCCCGAGGGCGACCCGCTCCAGCCGCACGTCCTCTACCGACTCGACCGCGCCACCTGGCTGCGCAACGCCGCGCAGGCAGAGCGGTAGCGCCGACCGTGCACGTCTCGGCGACCGAGTTCATCCTCCTTGCGCTCGTCGCCGCCGCCGGCGGGGCGGTGCAAGGCTCGATCGGCTTCGGTCAGAACCTCGTGCTCGTCCCGATCGTCGCGCTCGTCGTGCCCGAGGCCGTCCCCGGGCGCGCTCGTCGCTGCTCGGTGTCCCGCTCACCGTGACCATGGCGACGCGCGAGTGGCACGGCGTCGACTGGCCGGGCCTGGGATGGATCGTCCTCGGCCGGGTGCCGGGCACGGTCGTGGGCGTGCTGATCGTCACCCTCGTCTCCGGCGACCTGCTGTCGACCCTCGCGGGCGCCGCAGTGCTCACAGGCGTCCTGCTGAGCGTGGTCGCGGGCCATGTGCCCGTGAACCGCGAGACCGCGACCGGCGCAGGTGCGGCGGCCGGCGTCCTCGGCACGACGGCCGCGATCGACGGCCCGCCGTTGGCGCTCCTCTACCAACGTCACCCCGGCCCCACGATCCGCGCCACGCTCGCGTGCGCGTTCCTGGTCGGCGCGGCGATGTCGTTCACGGGGCTGGCCGCGGCAGGAGAGATCCATGGCTGGCAGTTGCTCCTCGCGCTGGCGCTCGCTCCCGCGCTGCTTCTCGGGCTCGCCTGCAGCACGCTCGTGACCCGTCTGGTCGGCGAGCGCAGCCTCCGCCCCGCGGTCCTGATCGTCGTCACGATCGCGGGCGTCGCTGCGATCGTGCGCGGCGTGATCTGAAGATTGGGACACGTGAGGTGGTGTGGGGGGCGGTACGCGACCGCCCCCCACACGGGTGCCTCCGGCGTCTACGTCCTCAGCGGTCGATCTCGAGGGTCTCGGCAGCTTCCTTCGCGCGCTTGCCGTTGCCCGAGCGGCCGTTGGCCTTCCCGTTGCCGTTGTCGTTTCCGCTGCCGCTGGTCGACTCGGCGCCACTGTCCGCGCCGCCGGCCTCGGCCTCGGCCTCGGCCGACACCTCTTCGATGCCGACGGCGTCCTTGACCTTCTCGCTGATCTCGAACATCAGGTCGAGGTTCTCGGTCAGGAACTGCTTCGCCTTCTCGCGACCCTGGCCGAGCTGCTCGCCCTCGTAGGTGAACCACGCACCGGACTTCTTGACGATGCCGAGATCGATGCCGACGTCGAGCAACGAGCCTTCGCGGCTGATGCCCTTGCCGTACATGATGTCGAACTCGGCCATCCGGAACGGCGGCGCGACCTTGTTCTTCGCCACCTTGACCCGCGCCCGGTTGCCGATGACCTCGGTGCCGTCCTTGATCGACTCCACCCGCCGGATATCGAGCCGCACCGACGAGTAGAACTTCAGCGCCCGGCCGCCCGGCGTCGTCTCCGGGCTCCCGAACATCACGCCGATCTTCTCCCGCAGCTGGTTGATGAAGATGCAGATCGTGCGGGAGCGGTTGAGGTTGTGGGTGAGCTTGCGCAACGCCTGGCTCATGAGCCGGGCCTGGAGGCCGACGTGCGTGTCGCCCATCTCGCCCTCGATCTCGGCCCGGGGCACGAGGGCGGCGACCGAGTCGATGACGACCACGTCGAGCGCGCTGGAGCGGATGAGCATGTCGGCGATCTCGAGCGCCTGCTCGCCGGTGTCGGGCTGGCTGATCAGCAGCTCGTCGACGTTGACGCCGATGGCGGCGGCGTACACCGGGTCCATGGCGTGCTCGGCGTCGATGTACGCGCACACGCCGCCGTTGCGCTGCGCCTCGGCCACCACGTGCATGGCCAGCGTGGACTTCCCCGACGCCTCGGGGCCGAAGACCTCGACCACGCGGCCTCTCGGCAGGCCCCCGATGCCCAGTGCGATGTCGAGCGCGAGCGCGCCGGTGGGGATGGCGGCGACGCCGACGTTGCCGTGCTCCCCCAGCCGCATGATCGAGCCCTTGCCGAATTGCTTCTCGATCTGGCCGACGGCCATCTCGAGGGCGTTGTCGTCGCGTTCCACGATGGAACCCTCCTCGTTACGTCGCTGCGTTCGTGCGGTCGGGGGGAAGTGCCGTGGGAGCAACCTACGGCTGGGGTGTGACAGTTACGCCTGATGCCATCCGGGCAGGGACCCGAACGACACGCGTGTAACTTAGCCCGAACACCCGTTCGATGCAAGGCTTTCGCCGGATCCGCTACCCGAGTGGGAAGCGCGCCCGCGCCGTGTACTCGGCGCCGCCTCGGCGCGTCTTGCTCTGGAACAGCACGACCTCCCCGGCCGTCCACGCCCGCCCCACCGGGCCCGACCCGAGCGCGGCGACGACGGGACGGAGGTCGGCCGGCGCCTTGAGCCGGGCGAGGGTGAGGTGGGCGTGGTACGGCCGCGCCTCGGGCGGGTAGCCGACCGGCTCGAGGAGCGCGCCCACCGCCGCCGCCAGCTGCACGAGCAGCGCGTCTCCCTGAGCGACGCCGAGCCACAGCACCCGGCCCCGCCGTTCGGTGGGGAACGCGCCGGCCGCCCCGAGCTGCACCGCCGACCCGCGCACCGCGAGCGGCTCGAGTGCGCCGGCCACGGCCGCGAAGTCGACCCGGTTCCCGAGGAACTGGAGCGTCAGGTGCCACTGCGGCCGCGTGGTGCGGCGCGCCGGTCGAGGGAACCTCGATCGTCGCCGCGGCGGCGCCGACGGCGTCGAGGACGTCGTCGGGCGGGACCACGGCCACGAAGGCCCGGCCCAGCTCGGGCTCGCTCACCCCATCGACACGAGCTTCATCCGCAGCAGGTTGAGCAACGAGATCGTGGCGAACTGGCGCACCATCTCCCGCTGACCCGGCAGCTGCGTGCCGACCGCCTCGGCCGGCTCGTCGCCGACGGCGAGCCCGAAGAACACCGTGCCGGCGGGCTGGCCCTCCTGCTCCTCGGGTCCCGCCACGCCGGTCACCCCGAGGCCGACGTCGGCGCCGAAGACGCGCCGGGCGGCCACCGCCAACTGCCGCGCGCACTCGCTGCTCACCACCGACTCGGCCGTCACCCCGAGCACGGACCGTTTCGCGTCGGTCATGTAGGCGACGACCCCGCCCTTCAGCACGTCGCTCGTCCCGGGCACGCTCACGAGGCGCGACGCGACCAGGCCACCCGTGAGCGATTCCGCGAGGCCCGAGCGTCAGGCCCCGCTTCCGGAGCAGGTCGAGGACGACCGTCTCCATCGTCTCGTCGTCGACGCCGAACACGAGGTCGCCGAGGATCTCGCGCAGCGCCCGCTCCTCGGGCTCGATGAGGGCGCGCGCCTCCTCCGGGGTCGACGCCTTGGCCGTGATCCGCACGACGAGCCCTTCGATCCCGCGGGCGAGGAACGCGATCGTCGGGTTCGTCTGGGCGTCGACGCGGTGGGCGATCATCTCGGCCAATCCCGACTCGGACGTCCCCCACGTCTTCAGCGACCGCGAGACGATCGCCGACTGCTGCCCCGACCGCGCCAGCAGGTCGGGGAGCACGTGCTCGCTCATCATGAGCTGCATCTCGTAGGGGACGCCCGGCACCGCGTAGACGACCTTGTCGCCGACGGGCGCCTTGATCCCGGGCGCGGTCCCGACCGAGTTCGGGATCGGCTCGGCGCCGACGGGGACGTCGCACTGGCGCAGGTTGTTCTCCGGCATCGCACGCCCGCGCGACGTGAACAAGCGACGACACCCACTCGACGAGGTCGTCGCGCCGCTCCAGCTCGACGCCCATGACGTCCGCGATCGCCTGGCGGGTCATGTCGTCGGGGGTCGGGCCGAGGCCACCGCAGACGATGACGGCGTCGCTCCGGTCGAGCAGCTCACGCAGGGCCTGCACCATCCGGTCGAGGTTGTCCCCCACCTGCCGGTGCTCGAAGCTGTCGATGCCGGCGTCGGCGAGCTTCTCGCCGATCCAGGCGCTGTTGGTGTCGACGATCTGGCCGAGGAGGAGCTCGGTCCCGATCGCCAGCACCTCGCACCTCACGCGCGGCTCTCCTGCCACCCCCGCCGGAGCATGTCGAGCGCCGACAACAGCGTGAGCGCCACCGCAACCCACAGCACGGTCTGCTGGAGCCAGGGCATGTCCTCGACCGGTGGGAAGAGGAAGACGCCGACGGCGGCGAACTGCAGCGTCGTCTTCCACTTGCCGAGCTGGCGGGCGGGGAGCGAGATGCCACGCCGTCCCGCCAGTGACCGGTAGACCTGGATCCCGGCTTCCCGTCCCACGACGAGCAGGATCGGGATCCACCCGATGTCGCCGCGCACGCCGAGGGCGACGAACCCGCCGATGACGAGGATCTTGTCGGCAAGGGGATCGAGGAACGCGCCCGACCGGGTCGTGCCGTCCCGCCGCGCGATCCATCCGTCGACGCCGTCGGTGCACGCCAGCACCAACCACAGGACGACCGCGGGCCACGACGCGCCTCGCTGCGCGATCAGCACGAGCGTGGGCACGGCGAGCAGGACGCGGGCCACCGTGATCGCGTTCGCCGGGGTCGCGACCGCTCCCTCGCCGAAGCGCCGCAGCGGCCCAGTCGCCCGCGGCGTCGGCGGGCATCGGGCTTCGCGCGCCGTGTTCATGCCGGCTCCGCGACCAGATCGGGCCCGCACGCGGACGTCACACGAACGCGAACGCGCGCGCCGGGCAATGCGAAGGCGCCCGTGACGCGGACCACGCCGTCGATCTCGGGTGCCTCGCGGTGCGAGCGCCCGACGGGCTCGCCGGTCTCGTCGTCGGCCCGGTCGATCAGCACGTCGAGGTCGGCGCCGACCAGCGCGTCGCGCGCGGCCTGCGTGATCGGGTCCTGCACCTCGGCACTTTCGCGGAGGCGCTCGTGCATCAGATCGTCGGGCACCACGCGGTCCATCTCGGCCGCGGGCGTGCCGTCCTCGCGCGAGAACGGAAAGAACCCGGCCCAGTCGAGCTCGGCGGCGGCGAGGAACTCGAGCAGCTGCTCGTGATCGTGCTCGGTCTCACCGGGGAACCCCACGATGAACGACGACCGGAACGCGGCGTCGGGCTCGCGGGCGCGGATGTCTTCGATGAGCGCGAGGAACCGCTCACCGCTCCCCCAGCGCTTCATGCGCCGCAGCAGCGGCGCCGACGCGTGCTGGAGCGAGAGGTCGAAGTACGGCACGACCGTCGGCAGCTCGAGCATCGTGGACACGAGCGGGTCGCGCACCTCGCTCGGATAGAGATAGAGAAGCCGGATGCGCGCCAAGCCGTGTTCCGAGAGCGCGTCGAGGCGTCGCAGGAGCGGCGCCAGCGAGCCGGGCTCACCGGCGTCGCGGCCGTACCACGCGAGGTCCTGGGCGACGAGCACGAGCTCGGCCGCGCCGCGCTCGACGAGCGCTCGGGCTTCCGTCTCGATCGTCTCCGGCGCGCGCGAACGCTGCTTCCCCCGGAACGACGGGATCGCGCAGAAGGCGCAGGCCCGGTCGCACCCCTCGGCGACCTTGACGTACGCCCAGGGAGCGGACGGCGCCGGGCGCGGCAGCTCGAGCAGGTCGCGCACCCCGGCCGGCTTGCGCTCGAGGACGACGTCCGCCAGCTCGCCCTCGCCGCCGAAGCCGACGACCGCGTCCGCCTCGGGCAGGGCCGTCGCGAGCTCGTCGCCGTAGCGCTCGGCCAGGCACCCCGTGACCACCAGCTTGGCGCCGGGCTTGCGCGCCTCGGCGAGCGCGAGGGTCACGTCGATGGACTCCTGGCGGGCGGCTTCGACGAAGGCGCACGTGTTGACGACCACGAGCTCGGCCTCCTCCGGCGGAGGCGCGCCGGCACGAGGCCGTCGGCCACCAGGGAGGCCGTCACCTTGTCCGAGTCGACGGCGTTCTTGGGGCAGCCGAGCGTCTCGACGTAGAAACGCGCCGGGATCTCGGGATCGGGGCCCAGGGTCACGCGAAGAGCCTACAAGCGACGTCCCTACACTGACCGGGCCATGAACCCCGACGTGAGCTCTGCGAGCACCGAGATGGTCGAGCTCGGAGGGTGGACAGAGCCGGCCTTCGAGCCCGTCGTCGGCGCGTTCGTCGAGAACTTCGAGAAGCGTCGCGATGTCGGCGCCGCGTGCTCGGTCTACGTCGACGGGCAACCGGTGGTCGACATCTGGGGCGGCGTGGCGGATCTCGCGGGATGGGACGGCCGTGGTCGCCGGACACGCTGGCGGTCGTGTTCTCGACCACGAAGGGCGCGACCGCGATCTGCGCACACATGCTCGTGCAGCGCGGTGAGATCGACGTCGATGCCCCCGTCGCCGCGCTACTGGCCCGAGTTCGCCGCCGCAGGCAAGGAGACGGATCACCGTCCGGCAGGTGCTCGGCCACCGCGCCGGGCTCGCGCACATCGACGGCGACCTCACGCTCGACGAGGTACTCGCTTGGGACCCGGTCGTCGACGCCATTGCCGCGCAACGGCCGAACTGGGAGCCGGGCACGGCGCACGGCTACCACATGCGATCGTTCGGGTGGATCGTCGGCGAGATCATCCGGCGCGTCGACGGTCGCTCGCCCGGACGTTTCTTCGCCGACGAGATCGCGGCGCCATTGGGTCTCGACTTCTGGATCGGGCTTCCCGAGTCGGAGGAGCCGCGCGTGGCGACGATGGTGCCGCCCGAGCCGCCGGCCGATCCGGAAGCCCGCGCGTTGGTCGAGCAGCTGACCGGCCCCGACACGTTCCTCGGCAAGGTCATGGCCGGCCCATCGGGGTTGTTCGCCTACGACGACATGTGGAACACGCGCCCGTTGCACGCGGCCGAGCTGCCGTCGTCGAACGGCATCGCCGACGCACGCTCGGTGGCGCGCATGTACGCGGCCACGACCGGCGACGTCGACGGCGTGCGTCTCCTCGATCCGGACACGGTCGCGGCCGCGTGCGAGGTGCAGTCCGACGGGCCCGACAAGGTGATCATGTACCCGATGCGCTTCGGTCTCGGCTTCATCCTGCCGCCGGGCCTCGGGTCGACAGGCCCGCGGGCGTTCGGCCATGCGGGCGCGGGCGGCTCCCTCGGCTTCGCAGACCCCGACCACAAGCTCGGCTTCGGCTACGTCATGAACCGGATGGAGCTGGGACCGAACGCGCCCGAGCGAGCGTCGGCGCTCGTCGACGCGGTGCACGAATGCCTCGAGTGAATCGCGTCACCTTCGCGTCGTCACCGGAGTCATAGCCGCCGGAGGGCGAGGAGCCCTCCGGTCACCTTGGAGGTGGCACATGTATGACTTCGCGATCGTTGCCCTGCTCGCGCTGGGCACCGTGAAGGTGGTCGACTTCCTCGCCGACAACGCTTCGCCGTTGCGGGCCTGGAAGTCGGTGCTGACGTTCATCGCTGCGATCGGCGTGGTGGTCGCGCTCGACTACTCGCTGTTCCGTGGCTTCGGCATCACCGTGCGCAACGAGACGCTCGGCGTCTGGATCACGGGCTTCATGGTCGCAGGAGCGACCGTGGGCTGGCGGGCCCTCTTCGGCTACCTGACCCACGACCGCGCGACCAGGGACGAGACGCTGGGCGAGCACCGGCCGTTGCGCCGAGCCGCCTGACGAACTGTCACCAAATCTCTCCGCGGCGCGACCGCCAATGACGCCGGTCGTCCCGACGAGTGCGGACGGGGCGCCCTTCGGGGCGCCCCGGTCGCGTCCGGAGCTATCCGCCGCCCGCAGGCGCGCGGCTCACCGCGATCTCGCCCACCTCGAGCTGCGGCGGCGCGCTGAAGCGTCCGGTGATGTCGCCCGATTGCGCGTCGACCCGGGTGATCAGCTGCTCGAGCGTGTTCGGGTTCCCGATTCGGGCCCGCACCCAGAGCACGTCGCCGCCGCCGATGATCGTGGCCGGTGCGCGGAACTGGGTCTGTGCGCCGCCGGTGAGCACGACGCGCTGCCGCACGCGGCCGGCGTCGGGGCCGATGCCCAGCAGCGCGCCGCTCTGAGCGTCGTAGCTCCAGAGCAGGCCGCCGGCGACGGCCGCCCCGTGCAGATCGACCGGCGCGCCGTCCTGCACGCGTGAAGCTGCGACGAACGGCGAGCGTCGCCGGGTCGAGACCGACGACCTCGCTCGCGCCGACGATCCAGAGCATGCCGTCGCCCAACGTGACCGCCTGGGGCTCGAACCGATCGCCGTCGACACGGTCGGGCAGCGCGGCGCGCGCGGTGACGGTGCCGTCATCGGCGACGCGCACCGCCGCCGGCAGCGCGGGGTTGCCCGTCACGCCGAGGTCGTAGACGGCCCACGCCGCCTCGTCGTCGGCGACGACACGCGTCGCGCTCGGCGCCGGTGGACCGCCCGCCGCGGCCTCCGACACGACGTCGGTGGGCAACGAGACCTCGGTCGTCGCCCCGGTCGCGAGCTCGTCACGGGTCAGGCGTCCGGGCCCGGTCACCAACCACAGCGCGTCGCGCTGCTCGGCGAGGACGGGCGCGACGTCGGCCGACACGCCGGCCTGGACGGGCACGTTCGTCCGCCCGGCGAGCTCGTTGCGGGTGGCGTCGATGACGCCGACGCGACCTGTCGTCGGGTCGTACAGGTACACCGTGGCTTCGCCGCCGAGCACGGCGCCAAAGCCCTGGAACCCGACGTCGCGCGGGTCGGACAGCGTGACCGGGTCGAGGCGCACCGTCGTCGCCCCGAACAGCCACAGCCCGGCCGCGCTCTGCGGTCCCGGTCGTGCCGGTCGGACGCGGATCGGCTTCGGTCCGCTCCCGTCGTCCGAGCGGACCTGACGGACGACGAGGCCGATCCCGGTCCCGATCGCCGCGCAGGCAACGAGGATCCACACGGTTGCGAGCGCACTCCGTGGGCGGCGGCCGCGGGCTTCCATCGACGCGTTCCAGCCTCTCACCCGCGCCCGAGATTTCAGACGCGCTGTTCGAGCTCCTCGAACTCCTCGACCGTCATCAGCACGGCCCGGGCCTTGGAGCCCTCGGACGGCCCGACGACACCCTTGCGCTCCATGAGGTCCATGAGCCGGCCGGCGCGGGAGAACCCGACCCGCAGCTTGCGCTGGAGCATGCTCGTGGACCCGAGCCCGCTCCGCACCACCAACTCCATCGCCTCGGCGAGGAGGTCGTCGTCCTCGTCGACCTCGGCGCCGGCACGCCCGCCGGCGGCGTCCTCCCCCGCGATCCCCTCGACGTAGTCGGGCTCCGGGAGCTGCCGTCGCCAGTGCGCGACGAGCCGGTGGATGCACTCCTCGTCCACCCACGCGCCCTGGATGCGCTGGGGCCGGCTCGACGACGCGCTGACGAGCAGCATGTCGCCCTGACCGATCAGCTTGTCGGCGCCGGCCTGGTCGAGGATCACCCGCGAGTCGGCGATGCTCGTCACCGAGAACGCCAGCCGGCTCGGGATGTTGGCCTTGATCACGCCCGTGATGACGTCGACCGACGGGCGCTGCGTCGCGATCACGAGGTGGATGCCGACGGCGCGCGCCATCTGCGCGATGCGGCACACGCTGGCTTCGACGTCGCGGGCGGCCACCATCATCAAGTCGTTCAGCTCGTCGACGACGACGAGGATGTACGGCAGCCGCTCGAACCCGCGCCCGGTCATCGGGTCGGGCTCGTCCGTCGTGGCGAGGTCACCGCGATCGAAGGCGGCGTTGTAGCCGGCGATGTCGCGCACGCCGGCGTCGGCGAGGAGCTCGTAGCGCAGGTCCATCTCGCGCACGGCCCAGTCGAGCGCGTTGGCCGCCTTCTTCGGGTTGGTGACGACCGGCGTGAGCAGGTGCGGCAGCTCGTTGTAGCCGCCGAGCTCGACGCGCTTGGGGTCGACGAGGATCATGCGAACCTGGTCGGGCGTGGCGCGCATCAGGATCGACGAGACGATCGAGTTGATGCAGCTCGACTTCCCGGCGCCGGTCGCGCCCGCGATCAGCAGGTGCGGCATCGCGGTGAGGTTGAGCATCACCGGCTGCCCGGAGATGTCGCGTCCCAGAGCCACTTCGAGGGGATGCGCGGCCTGCTTCGCGTCCTCCGTCGCGAGGAGATCGCCGAGGGTCACGAGCTGGCGCTGCCGGTTCGGGACCTCGACGCCGATCGCGCTGCGACCCGGGATCGGGGCGAGGATGCGCACGTCGGGTGACGCCATCGCGTAGGCGATGTCGTGGCTGAGGCCGGTCACCCGGTTCACCTTGACCCCCGACCCGAGCTCGAGCTCGTACCGGGTCACCGTGGGGCCGACGGTCATGCCGGAGAGCTTGGCGACGACGCCGAACTCGGCGAGCGTCGCCTCCAGCACCTTGCCGCCTTCCTCGACGAAGCGGCGGTCGATCTCGTGCTTCGTGCCGCGCTTGAGCACGTTCGCGGGCGGGAGCTTCCAGGAGCCGGGTCGGTACCCGGGGCCGAGGTCGATCGCCACCTGCCCGTCGGACTCGACGGTCGTCGCGCGCCGGTCGGACCGGCGGGGGCGACCTCGTCGGGCTCCGGCTCGGGCTCGAGCTCGTCCACGGGGTCGACGTCGTCCTCGTCGAGCGTCGTCGGCGGCCTCGACCGCCACACGCGGCTCGGGCTCCTCGTGCGCCGCCGCGCCGCCCTCGTGGCTGCCGAACTGGAACAGCTCGCTCAGCGCCGCGACCACCCAGCGCGCCCCGGCCGCGATCGCGTCGAAGACGCGCCGCATCGGGACTCCGGGCGCGAGCAGGAGCCCGAGCAGCCCGATGCCGATGAGGATGACGGCCGTGCCGACGACGCCGGCGACCGCCGCGAGCGGCGAGGCCACGGCGGCGCCGAGCAGACCGCCGGCGTCGCGCAGCGCCGTCCGACGAGTCGACCGACGGGCTCCCACCGGCGAGGTGGAGGAGCCCGACGACGGCGAGCACGACGAGCACGATCCCGAGGCCGATGCGCAGCGGCGCCGGCGCCCGCGTCTCGTCGTCCTCGTCCGCGCGCTCGTCGTCGAGATCGTCGGCGCCGAGACCGTGGGGCCGGTACCCGGCGAACAGCAGCACCGCGAAGCCGAAGCACGCCAGCGGGAAGACGATCCGGCCCCGGCCGAGCATGGTGGCGCTGCCGTCGGCGAGGAAGCTCCCGACCGAACCGGCCAGGTCGGAGGCGAGCCCGAGCACCGTGAGCACGCCGACGACGACGAGCGCGACCGCGAGCGCGTCGGCGCCGTGGCCCCGCAGCTGGCGTCCGGCTGCTTCGCGACTCCGCTCCCAGGCGGTCGGGCGCGCCGGAGCCGCGCCGGCGGGTGTTGCGACGGCGCTTCGGGGCGGGCTTCCGACGGCGCGTGCGCGCGGGCGCAGCCATAGGGCCTCGACAGTAACACCAGCCTCACCAGACTCAGCTGGATACCCCGGCCACTGGAGCGAGCGACGAGCCGAGCGAAGACGGGCTACAGCGCGGGGAAGTAGCCCCCGTCGACCGGGTACACCTGGCCCGTGATCCACTCGGCGGCGTCGCTGCACAGCAGGACGGCGAGGGGCGCGGGATCGGTCACACGACCGATGCGTCCGGCGGGATACGCCTTGGCGAGGCGTTGCTCGAGCTCGGGCTGACGCTCGATCGCCTCCTCGAGGAGGCCGTGCTTCATGGTCCCGAGCGACAGGCAGTTGACGGTCACGCCGTGCGCGCCGACCTCGGCGGCCAGGCCGCGCGAGAAGCCCATGGCCGCGGCCTTGGCCGCGCCGTACACGACCTGCTTGCGCTCGCCGCGCCGGCCGGCGTCGGAGACGATCGTGAGGACCCGGCCCCAGGACCGGTCGATCATCGCCGGCAGGTACGCGCGGGTGACGCCGAGGACGGCGGCGAGGTTGAGACGGATGAGCGGGTCCCACTCGTCGGGTCCGGTCTCGACGAAGGTCTTCACGGTGATGCCTTCGGGCGGGATGCCGGCGTTGTTCACGAGGATGTCGACGGGGCCGGTCTCGCGGACCATCCCCGGAACGGCGTCGCGGTCGGTCACGTCGGCGACGACCGGGTGCGCGGCGCCGCCCTCCTCCTCGATCTCGCGGACGACCTTCTCGGCCCGGTCGCCGTACAGGTCGTTGACCCACACCTCGGCGCCGGCGCGGGCGAGCTGGATGCAGATCGGCGCGACCGACTCCCCCGCCGCCGCCGGTCACGACCGCGACGCGCCCGGCGATGAAGTTCGACCAGTCGCGAATCGTGGCCACGGCCGGGCTCACACCTCCATGACGACGGGGATGATCGCGGGGCGCCGCTTCGTCCGCTCGTTGATGAACCGACCGAGGGCGCGCCGCGCGTGCCGGCGGATCGTCTCGAAGTCGGTGGCGCCCTCCCCGGCCGCGTCGGCCAGCGAGGCGAGCACCGCGGCCTTGCCGTCCTCGAGCAGCTCGTCGGCCTCGGGGGCGTAGACCCAGCCGCGGGTCACGATCTCGGGCCCGGTGACGACCTCGCCCGTGGTGGCGTCGACGGTCACGATCACGACGACCACGCCTTCCTCGGCGAGGCTGCGGCGGTCGCGGAGCACGCCGTGGCCGACGTCGCCGACGATGCCGTCGACGTAGAGATAGCCGGCCGGCACCGACCGTCGGTCGACGTCCATGCCGTTCGGCCCGAGCGTCAGCACGTCGCCGTCCTGGCAGACGACGACGCGGTCGTCGGCCAACCCGACTTCGCGGGCCAGGCGGGCGTGGTGGACCATGTGCCGGTATTCGCCGTGCACGGGGACGAACCAGCTCCGGTTGCGTCAGGTTCAGCATGAACTTGAGCTCTTCGCGCGACGCATGACCCGAGACGTGCACGGGTGACGTCCCGCCGTGGACGACGTCGGCGCCCGTGCGGTGGAACGCGTCGATGACGCGGGACACGTTGGCCTCGTTGCCCGGGATTGCGTGGGCGGAGATCACGACGATGTCGTCCTCGCTGACCTTCACCCACTTGTGCTCGTGCGCGGCCATGAGCGACAGGGCGCTGAGCGGCTCGCCCTGCGACCCGGTGCAGATGATGCAGATCTCACCGGGCGCGAACCGCGACGCGTCCTCGATGTCGACCACACGCCCCGCCGGCACGTCGAGGAGGCCCATCTCGCGCGCGATCGTCACGTTCTGCGCCATCGAGCGGCCGAGGAACGCGATCTGCCGACCCGATGCCAGCGCGGCGCGGGCGACCTGCTCGACGCGGTGGAGGTGCGAGGCGAAGCAGGCGACGATGAACCTGCGATCCGGGTGGTCGCGGAACAGGTCTCTCATCGCCTCGCCCACGGTCGACTCGGACGGCGTGAAGCCGGGTCGCTCGGCGTTGGTGGAGTCCGAGAGCAACAGACGGACGCCGCCGTCGCGCCGGGCGATCTCGCCGAGGAGCGCGAGGTCGGTCTTGCGCCCGTCGACGGGATTGAGGTCGAGCTTGAAGTCGCCGGTGTGGAGGATGGTGCCGGCCGGGGTGAAGTAGGCGGTGGCGAGGGAGTGCGGCACCGAGTGGGTGACGGGCACGAACTGGCAGTCGAAGGGCCCGATCCGCCGGCGCTCGCCGTCGGCCACGGGAATGAACTCCGTGCGGTCGAGCATCCCCGCTTCCTCGATGCGGCCGCGGGCGAGGCGGAGCGACAGCTGCGCCCCGTAGATCGGGACGGCGATGTCGCGCAGGAGATAGGCGATCCCGCCGGCGTGGTCCTCGTGGGCGTGTGTCAGCACCACGCCCTCGACCCGGTCGGCGTTCTCGCGCAGGTACGTGAAGTCGGGCAGGACGAGATCGACGCCCGGCATGTCGGGATCGGGGAACATCAGCCCGCAGTCGACGACGAGGATGCGGCCCTCGACCTCGAGGCAGAAGCAGTTCCGCCCGATCTCACCCAGCCCGCCGAGAAAGACGAGCCGCACTTCCTCGCTCACCGGGCTGATGCTACTGATCGCATCCGCCCGGCAAGCGGTCCGTGCTCACACGCGCGCTACGCGGTGGCCGATTCGCGGTCCTTCGAGACCTCGTCGAGCGTCGCGTACTCCTCGCCGGTGTCGGTCCAGTCCTCGAACTGGATCACGCCCAGCTCGGTGAAACGCTCCCGGAGCCAGCCGTCGCCGGCGTCGAGCAGCCCGAGCTTCTTGCAGTTGGGCACGATCTTCGAGAACAGCATCGACTGGAACACCTTGCGGTCCGGCGCCTGCATCACGATGTGGACCGCGTCCTTCACGTTGACGCCGAAGTGCTCGAACACCTCCTGCTGGAGGAACCGGTCACGCATGCGCACGGCGGCCTCGAACGCGAACTCCTGGCGCTCGCGGATCTCGGGGCCACTCAGCTGCTTGTAGTACTCCTGGAGCGAGAGCACGCCGAACGCGACGTGGCGGGCCTCGTCGGCCATCACGTAGCGCAGGAGCTTCTTCAGGAGCGGTTCGGTCGTCATCTGCTGGATGAACCCGAAGGCGGCCAGCGCGAGCCCCTCGACCATGATCTGCATGCCGAGGTAGGTCATGTCCCACCGCGAGTCCTCGATGATGTCGTCGAGGAGCAGCCGCAGGTGGGCGTTGATCGGATAGTGGCCCGACAGCTTCTCGTCGAGGTACTTGGCGAACACCTCGACGTGCCGGGCCTCGTCCATGACCTGCGTCGCCGCGTAGTACTTGGCGTCGATCCACGGCACCGTCTCGACGACCTTCGCGGTGCAGATGAGCGCGCCCTGCTCGCCGTGGAGGAACTGGGACAGCGTCCAGTTCTGTGACTGCACGCCGAAGGCGAGCCACTCGGCGTCGCCCCACTTCTCGAACGGCGTGCCCTTGGTGTCGAGCTCGCTGCCGAACGTCATGTTGTTGGCCAGCGCGTTCTGGAGCACGACGTGCTCCTGGTCGACGTCGGTGTCCCAGGGCAGGTCGGTCTGCGCGTTCCACTGCGACTTCTTCGCCCGCTCGTACAGCTTGCCCAGCGCGGGACGACTGCGGTCGTAGTCCCACGTGAAGATGGCGTCCCCGTTCGACTTGACGAGGTGCTCGACCTCGTTCACATCGGTGTTGGTGACGGCGAGGATCGCCTCGAGGTCGTCGACTTCGTCGCGGCCCAGGATCTCGTTCGTGCTGGCCATGGGAGGAACCCCCTACGTGACGGTTTCGGAACCGAGGAGACCGGGCAACACGAGCTCTCGCACCAGGGCGCGAGCTGCGGCTGCGTCGGTCAGATCGATCGGGCGTGTGGGTGAAAGAGCGTGGGTGAGCACGACGCGCGCGAGCCATTCGCCGGCCCGGTCGGTGCGTGCGGCGGGGAGGAATCGTGTGAGCGCCGGCGCGATCGCGGATCCGGCCCCGACGAGGAAGCGGTTGCCGGCGTCGAACGTGACGTGCGGGAGCACGAGCTCGGGCTCGAAGGCGAAGAGGAACTGGAGCGCCTCGTGATCGCGCAGTTCCCGGGCGGCACGGACGACCATCGCCACCACCGCGTCCTCGAAGGTGGGCTCGGCGTCGCCGGCGTCGCGGACGCTGGCCGCGAGACGTGCGGCCTCGCGAGCGATGGTGATCCGCACCAGCTGCCGCTTGCCGCCGAAGTAGCGGTAGAGCGTGGCCCGGGCGCATCCGGCCTCGCGGGCGACGTCGTCGAAGGTCGTCTTGGCGAGCCCGTGGCGGGCGACGCAGGCGAGCGTGGCGCGGACGGCGCGCTCTTCGATCGTGGGAGAGAGGCTCGGGGCCTCGGCGGTCGCGGTGAGGGGCGCCATCAGGTTCCTGTCCTGAGACAGTAAGGCAGAAAACGTCTCACCGTCAATGTGTCGCAGGTCACGCCCGGTGCGCCTGCGGTGAGGAAACGGGGCTCCTCAGACGAGGATCCCGCCCAGGAGCTCCTCGCGGACGAGCACGCGGACCTGCTCCGGGTCGTCCATGTCCCAGCGACCGGGCGAGCCGATGAGCGAGAGCACGAGGCGGGCGACGTACTCGGTCGGCGGCCTCGAGGTCGACGCCGGGACGGACCCGGCCGGCGCGCTGCTCCCGCTCCAGGTACGGCAGCAGGAACGCGGTGATGAAGTCGAGGACGCGGTGCTGCTCGACGGTGATCAACGGCAGCAGGCGCTCGGGCTCGGTCTCGAGCACCTTGCGGAGCACCTCGTGCTCCTGGATCGACCGGTGCGCGAACACCAGGCCCTCCTCGAGCAGGCTGGCGAAGTCGGGCGCGTCGTAGACGGCCTCGGCGAGACGGGCGAAGAAGTGGTTCATCTCCCAGCCGACCGTCTCCCGCAGCAGCTGGTCCTTTCCGCCCGGGAACAGCCGGTAGATCGACGCCCGCGAGACGCCCGACTCCTTCACGACGTCCTCGACGGTCGTCTTGCCCATGCCGAAGCGGGCGACGCACGCGTACGTCGCGGCGAGGACGCGCTCGCGCGGCTCGACCTGCACGCTCACGGCTCCATCATCACGCGAAGGGGGCCCGCCCCGGTGGAGGGCGGGCCCCTTCGTCGTCCTATGCCCGGACGGGAACGGTCACTTGTTGAACTTGACGTTCTTGCCCGCCTGCGAGGTGTAGTTGGTCGCGACGATCTGCAGCCCGATGGGCTGGCCGACAGCCACCTTCGCGATCGTCGAGTCGCGCGGTCGGGTTGCGGTCGTTCGCCGACTTCCCGTACTTGTAGTCGCCGGCGAGGCCGTCGAACTTCAGCGTGCCGACCTGATTGGACGCCTTCTTGATCCCCGCCTTGCTGAAGTCGCCGTTCTTGGCGGCCTGCTCGAGGATCTGATCCATGGCCCACGCCTGGCCGTATCCGAATTGGAAGTACGTGTCCGGCTTCTGGTCGGGAGCGTATTGCTGCTGATCAGTGAGCATCTGCGCCATGCCCGGGATGCTCTGGTCGCCCCAGGGCGCCCCGTAGCCGAGCCAGATGTAGTGCTCCTGGTAGAACGGGCCGTTGTCGGTGGTCTCGAGGCCGCTCAGCCACGAGGGCGCGACCCCGAGGATCTGGGGCGTGAAGTTCCGCCCGACCATCTTCGTGACGATGGACCCGGTGTCGTTCGGCAGCGACACGAGCATCACGGCGTCACAGTTGGCGTCGGCCAGCTCACCCACCTGGGCGCTGGTGTCGGACCCCGTCGCGAACCGCACGGTCTTGGTGACCTTGACCTTCAGCGTCTTGGCGGCCTGCGTCAGCCCGTCGAGCCCGGAGGCGCCGTAGGCGTCGTCCTGAGCCATGGCGCAGACCTTCTTGCCCTGGCCGCCGTTCTTCAGGTACCAGTCGAGGCCGTTCGCGGCGAGCACCTGGTACGGCGTGCCGGTCGGCATGAGGGTCGGCTGCTTCACCCACACGCCCTCGAGCGAGGCCGGGCCCCCGAAGCCGTTGTCTGCCTTCAGCCGTGTGTTGACGGACTTCACGATCTGGGTGCCGAGGATCTGCTGGAACGCGACGACGTCACCCTTGATCTTGTCGTAGCTCTGGAGCGCGGTCTCGACCTGGTACTGGCTGTCCTCGATGGAGAGGTCGACCTTGTACTTGCCGGCCACGCCGCCCTTGGCGTTCTTGGCCTCCCAGTACACCCGGTTGCCCTCGGTGAGCGGCTTGCCGACGACGCTGGCGATCCCGCTCTGGGGCGTGATGACCCCGAGCTTGATCGTCGAGCCGTTGAAGCCGGGAACGTCCGGCGGCGTCTTCCCCGAGTGGGCGCCCCCGGCGAACGCGGCCTGGCTCGTCGCACCGACGGCCAGCGCCACGGCGACGAGCGCCCCGAGGAGCCGCCCGAGCTTCTTCCCCCGCATCTGTTACCCCCTTTGTGGCCGGTCAGTACGAGAACGGCCAGGTCTTGAAGTATGCCTGAATCCTTCGCCAGATCCCGGCCAGGCCTCTCGGCTCGAAGACCAGGAAGACGATGATCAGCAAGGCGTAGATGACCGTGGCGAGCGCCCCTTTGCTGAAGCCGGTCGCGGCCGCGTCGCTGGTGACGATGGGCCAGCCCAGGATCGGGCAGGTTCCAGTTGTCCGGCACGAACTCCCTGATGATCGTGGGCAGGGCCCCGACGAAGACGGCGCCGAGGATCGACCCGTAGATCGTGCCGATCCCGCCGACCACGATCACGGCGAGGAACTGGATCGAGAGCACGAGGCCGAGGGACGTCTCGTCGGGAGTGAGGTACCCGAGGTAGAGCCCGTAGAGGACGCCGGCCCGGCGGCGATCGCGCTGGAGATCGCGAACGCGCTGACCTTGTACCGGAACAGGCTCACGCCGACGACCTCGGCGGCGACGTCGCGGTCCCGGACAGCTTGGAGGGCACGGCCGGGGCGGGTGCGGACGATGTTCTTCACCAGCAGCGCCGTGACGAACACGAAGCCCCATGCGAGGTACATGAGCCCTTGCTTGGACCCCAGCTCCTTGCCGAGCACCGTGGGTTTCAGGAAGTCGATCGACCAGAACCCGAGCGACGAAGTCGGCCTTGACCGGCATGGGGCTGCCCTCGTTGCCGCCGGTGAACGTGGTCCACTTCTTCCAGACGTACAGCGCGACGAACACCAGCCCAAGCGTGACGATCACGAGATAGTTCCCGCGCAGGCGGAGGGCGGGAAGGCCGATGAGGACGCCGACCGCCCCGCCGGCGACGACGGCGATGAGCATGATACACGAACAGGTTGAGGTCGTATCCGATGCCGTCGGCGAACCGCCCGCCGCCGTAGTAGCCGGCGACGAAGGCGCCCAGACCGATGAACGCGGCCATGCCCAGCGACGGTTGACCCGTGTACCCGGTGAGCAGGTTGAGCCCGATGGCGCCGATCGCGACGACGCCGGCGAGGGAGAGGACGCTCGCCCAGGTGTCGTTGATCAGGTACGGGACGAGCAGATAGAGCGCGATGAGCACGACGATGCCTACGCGCTTTGCGGCCGTCGGGAATAGCCGGAGGTCGTCGGCGTAGTTGCGGATCATGGAGCCGGTGGGCCGCGCCATCAGACCCTCCGGACCTCGGGCGTGCCGAACAGGCCGAACGGGCGCACGAGCAGGATGATCAGCATGATCAGGTACGGCACGATGTCGCCGAACTCGGCGCCGAGGGCGGGGAACCAGATCAGGGATGTACCCCTTCGCCATCACCTCGGCGACGCCGATCGTGAGGCCGCCGACCACGGCCCCGCCCGGCGAGTCCAGACCGCCGAGGATGATGGCGGGGAACGCGCGCAGTGCAATCAGGGCGAGGCTGAAGCTGAGGCCGGGCGCCGGGCCCGCCCCGCCGGCGAGCATCATGCCGGCGACGACGGCAACCGCCCCGGCGATGGCCCACGAGAGTGCGAAGATGCGCCGGACACTGATTCCCTGCGCGAGCGCCGCCTCTTGGTCGACTGCCGTTGCGCGCATCCCGACGCCGACCTTCGTGTACTGGAACAAGAGGAAGAACCCGCCCATCACGAGCGCGCCGAGGACGATGGTCGCGACGTTGACCTGGAGGATGTTGACGTCCCCCACTGACACGGTGTTGGTGCCCCACGGTGTCTGGATGCCTCCCGGCGGGTTGTGCCAGATGGTGGTCGTGATCGGCTCGACGAGCAGGAACAAGCCGATCGTGATCAGGATGATGGCGAAGATCGGTTGCCCGATCATGCGCCGCAACACGAGCGATTCGAAGGCAGCTCCGATGGCCGCGACGCACACGATGGCGAACAGCGCGCTGCCGATGAAGCCCGGCCAAGTCGCACCACCACCGAACCAATCCCACGTGGTCTGGGCTTGGTAGACGAGAAAGGCCCCGAAGACCACGAGGCCGCCCTGGGCGAAGTTGATGACGCCGGTGGCGCGGAAGATCACGACGAAGCCGAGCGCGACCAGCGCGTACACCGGCCCAGCGCCAAGCCGTCGGCGAGCAGCGAGAAGAACTTCGTCATCCCGAGTACATCCGTCTCGATGAGGTCCTGGAACTGCGCCGCGGCCGTCCCGCGCCGCACCTTCTGCGTCGCCGTGAGCGCGCCGGTCTCCTCGAGGTCGATGGGAAGCAGCTCGAACCCCTGGACCTGTTCGTGCTCGTCGACCTGTCGGTTCACCTCGTTCACCGCGCCCTCCACCAGCCGGCGGACCTCGACCCTCTCCACGAGGTCTCGCTGCGTCGTGAACTGGAGGTTCTGCTGCTGCGCCCACACCGAGACCATCCCGATGTCGATGCCGATGAGCGCGGCGAGATAGGGCCGCCGATCGCCGATGACCATCGCATCGCGGATGAACGGCGAGAACTTGAGCAGGTTCTCGAGCTTGTTGGGGGAGATGTTGACGCCGGCCGCGGTCATGACGATGTCCTTCGTGCGACCCGTGATCGCCAGGAACCCGTCGCCGTCGATCTCGCCGAGGTCGCCGCTGCGCAACCAACCGTCGTCGTACGCGGCCTGCGTGGCCGCCTCGTCGCCCAGGTAGCCGAGGAAGTTCCCGGGGCTGCGGACGAGCACCTCACCGTCGTCGGCGATGCGCACCTCCACTCCGGGGAGTGGGCGACCAACCTTCCCGATGCGAACGTCGTCTTCAGGTGTCGCCGTGGCCAAGGCCGTGTTCTCGGTCTGGCCGTACACCTCCCGCACCGGGATGCCGAGCGACCAGAGGTACTCGAGCACATCGGGGGCGATCGGCGCCGCCCCCGAGAGTGCGACACGCACCCGCGACATGCCGAGCTTCTTTCGGAGCGACCGACCGAGGAAGAGCCACGACAGGAATACCGACACGGCATTGCCACGCCGGCCGCGCATGCGAGCGGCCGCGATCTTCCGCCCCCGCCGATGCCACACGTTGTAGTTCCACCGCTTCAGCCGGCTGGCGTTCCGAACCCGGAACTGGACGCCCGCCGCGAGGCGCTCCCAGACGCGGGGAACGCCGAGGAAGAACGTGGGTTGCACCTCGCGCAGGTCGTTCGGGAACGACTCGCCTCCTTCGCCGAAGTTCACGATGTAGCCGGCTCGGACCGCGGCGACGACGGACACCAGTCGTTCGGCGACGTGGCACAGCGGGAGGTACGACAGCACCTCTTCATCGGCGCGGGCGCCGTAGAACTCGGTGGTGACGTCGGCGGCGGCGGCGAGGTTGGCGTGCGAGAGCATGACGCCCTGCGGCGCGCCGGCGGCGCCGGACGTGTAGACGACGATCGCGACGTCATGACCACCGCGCAGGGAGGCGACCGAGTCCCGCCACTCGCGCGGCGAGCTCGCGGAGGCGTTGCTCGCCGAGGGCTTCGAGCTCTTCGAGACTCATCGTCGTCGGATCCTCGAGCGAGCGGATCCCGCGCGTGTCCATGACGACGATCTTTTCCAGATGCGGCAGCTGGTCGCGCACGAGCAGCGTCTTGTCGAGCTGCTCCTCGTCCTCCACCATCACGATCTTGGCGACCGAGTTGGCGAGGACGTGACCGACCTCCGCTTCCGAACTCGTCGGGTACACGCCGACCGTGACCCCACCGAGACCTTGGGTACCGAGGTCGGCGAAGAGCCATTCGGGCCTGTTGTCGGCCAGTACCGCGACCCTGTCGCCGGTCCCGACGCCGAGCTCGCGCAGCCCGAGTCCCACGCTCGCGGCGCGGCGTTCGTAGTCGGCCCAGCTGAACTCCTCCCACCGGCCGAGCCGCTTCACCCGCAACGCGGCGTCGTTGGCGCGGGAGTCGGCGTGTCGCAAGCAGCATCGCCGGCAGCGTGGCGGCGGCGTCGGCGGTCGGAACGGCGGGGACCTCGACAGCGGTGCTCATGCCGGTTGCCCCAGGTAGGCCTCGATCACGCGCGCGTCCTTCTGGACCTCCTCGGGGCGGCCGCCGGCGATGGGCCGACCGAAGTCGAGCGCCAGGACCCGGTCGGCGATGTCCATGACGAGGTGCATGTCGTGCTCGACGAGGATCATCGACAGCCCGAGCTCGGCCCTGACCTGCAGGATGTACCGGGCCATGTCCTCGGTCTCCTCGAGGTTCATCCCCGCGACGGGCTCGTCGAGCAGGAGCAGCTTCGGCTCCATGGCCAGCGCCCGACCGAGCTCGATGCGCTTTTGGACCCCGTACGGCAGCATCCCGACCGGTAGGTACCGGTAGGGCGCGAGCTCGATGAGCTCGATGATCTCCTCGACCCGTTCGCGGTTCTGGATCTCCTCCCGCTTGGCGCGTCCCCACCACACCGCGCCGGCGAGGAACCCCGTCTTCATCAGGTGATGACGCCCGAGCATGAGGTTGTCGATCACGTTCAGGTTCACGAACAGCCCGAGGTTCTGGAACGTCCGTGCGATTCCCAGATGGGCGGTCGCCGACGGCCGCATCCCGAGGATGTCGGCGCCTTCGAATCGAATCGTCCCCTCCTGGGGGTGGTACACGCCGTTCAGGCAGTTGAAGATCGACGTCTTGCCGGCGCCGTTCGGGCCGATGATCGCGAACAGCTCGTTGTCATTGACGTCGAATGTGACGTCCTGCAGCGCCGTCACGCCGCCGAACCGAAGGGTCACGTCGCGAACGTCGAGGATCTGGCCCCCCTGAGAAGAAGACCGCGCGTCGGCGCGCACGGCGCTCATCCCGTCCACCGCTTCCGGCGGCGGTAGCTCTTGAGATCGCGGAACGAGTGGTGACCCGACTCGCCCACTCCCAGGTAGAACTCCTGGATGTCGGAGTCCGCGAGCATGGCCTGCCCCGGCCCGTCCTTGACGATCGCGCCGTTCTCCATCACGTAGCCGTGGTCCGCGATCGAGAGCGCCATGGTCGCGTTCTGCTCGACGAGCAGGACGCTCGTCCCCTCCCGGTTGATCTCGACGATGAGGTCGCGGATCTGCTGCACGATGAGCGGCGCCAAACCCAGCGACGGCTCGTCGAGCAACATCAGCTTCGGCGACGCCATCATCGCTCGCGCCATCGCGAGCATCTGCTGCTCGCCCCCGGACAGATAGCCGGCGGTCTGGCGGTGGCGCTCCTTCAGCACCGGGAACAGGTCCAGCACCTTGTCGTAGGAGCTCTTCACGCTGGCGCGGTCGCGCCGCGAATACGCGCCGGCGCGCAGGTTCTCGTCCACGGTGAGCTCGGCGAAGATCCGCCGGCCCTCCATGACCTGTGCCATGCCCTTGCGAACGATCGCGGAGGCATCGAGGCCTTCGATGCGCTGCCCGTAGAACTCGACGGATCCGCGCGGGATCGAGCCGCGGTGGAACCTGAGCAGGCCCGATACGGCGCGCAGCAACGACGTCTTTCCCGCGCCGTTGGCGCCGAGCAGCGTGACGATCTTCCCCGGTTGCACCTCGAGGCTGACGCCACGCAACACCTGGATTGCCGCGCCGTACACGACTTCGAGGTTGCGCACGGCGAGGACCGGTCCGCTCCCATCCCCCGAGGTCATTTCCCCCCTTTGGCGCCGTCGCACGCTCCGGCTTGCGGCGACGGTCGGCAAAGCCGCCGTTCGCCGCGCGGGACACTAACGACCGCGATAGCCCCGCTCAAGGGTGCGGGAACTGACGGGCACTCAGAGATCGAGCAGCGCGTCGAGACCCACCGTGAGCCCGGGCTGCTCGCGCACGCGGCGGATCGCGAGCAGGACGCCCGGCATGTACGAGGTCCGGTCGTACGAGTCGTGGCGGATCGTGAGCGACTGGCCCGTCGTGCCGAGCACGACCTCGTGATGCGCGACCAGACCTCGGACGCGCAGCGAGTGCACCCGAATTCCACCCGGACCGATCCCGCCTCTCGCCCCCTCCGCCACCACGGACTTGGTCGGGTCGGCCGCCCAGTCACTCGACGCGTCCGCGATGCGCTGCACGGTCATCATGGCCGTTCCCGACGGCGCGTCGACCTTGTTGTCGTGGTGGAGCTCGATCACCTCCGCGGTGTCGAAGAACGGAGCCGCGAGCTCGGCGAGGCGCATCATCAACACGGCGCCGATGGCGAAGTTGGGCGCGATCACGGCGTTGGAGCCGGCGTCGGCGAAGCGCTTACGAAGCGTGTCGAGCTCTTCGGCCGTGAACCCGGTGGTCCCCACGACCGCGTGCACCGAGTGGTCGGCGCACCATTCGAGGTTGTCCCGGGCCGCGTCGAGGACCGTGAAGTCGACCGCCACCTCGGCGTCGGCGTCGTCCAGGGCCTGTGGCGACGCGGCCATCTGGAGGCCCGTGCCGTGGAGGCCCAGCTGATCGAGGTCGATGCCCGCGTGGTGCGGGTCGACGGCGGCGACGAGCTCGAGCTCGGGATCGTCGATGACGGCCTGACAGACGTGCTGACCCATCCGCCCACCGGCGCCCAGAACGCCAACCCGGATCATGAGCCCTCCTCGTCGCCGTCGCAAGCTCCGGCTCTGCGGTGCCGGTCGGCAAAGCCGCCGGTCCCCGCGAGAGGGTAAGCCTCCGCAGTCCGGCGGGCGAGTGAGCACCGAGCCTCAGCCGGAATGGGCACGCTCGCCTCGTCGACCGGGCCAACGACGGCGAGCGTGCGTGCTCCCGAGGAGAACAGGCGGTCGACGACGCGCGCGATGTCGTCACGTGTCACCGCGTCGACGCGTGCCGTGACCTCGTCGATCGACAACGCTTCGCCGAGCATCAGCTCACTGCTGCCCAAGCGGTGCATGCGGCTGTTCGACGTCTCGAGGGACAGCGCCATCGAACCCTTCAGGTGGCCCTTGGCGGCGGCGAGCTCGTCATCATCGATGCCGGCGTCCCGGATCGACGCGATCGAGCTCGGTGCTCAGCACGTCGATCGTCTCCGCCGCTCGAGCCGGGGCCGTGCCGGCGTACACGCCGAACGCGCCGGTCTCGACGTACGCGACCCGGTACGAGTACACCGAGTACGCCAGGCCACGCCGTTCGCGGACCTCCTGGAAGAGCCGGGACGACATGCCGCCCCCGAGCGCCTGGTTGAGCACGGTGAGCGGGTACCGGTCGGGATCCTCGCGTGCGATGCCGCGCGTGCCCATGACCACGTGGACCTGCTCGACCGGCTTGGTCAGGACCGCACGCGGCATGGCCGGGGCGAGCCCCTCGACCGATCGGCCGAGGTCGACATCCGGCCCGACCTCGAGCGCTTCGCCGTGACGGGCGAGCCGCTCGACCACCCGGTCGTGGATCAGGTTCCCGGCCGCGGCCACCACGATCGCCGACGGCCGGTAGTGCCGACGGTGGAAGCGCGCGATCGACTCGCGTGCGCATGCCCTCGATCGACTGCTGGGTTCCGAGCACCTCGCGGCCGAGAGGGTGGTCGGGGAACATCGCGTGCGCGAACAGTTCGTGGACCAGGTCGTCGGGCGCGTCGTCGCGCATGTGGAGCTCTTCGAGGATGACGTTCCTCTCGGCGTCGACGTCGCCGGCCCGCAGCGAAGCGGCCCAGACGACCTCGGCGAGGATGTCGATCGCGAGGTCGAGCTGGTCGTCGGGAACTCGGACGTAGAACGCCGTCATCTCCTGTGCCGTGAAGGCGTTCATGTCGCCGCCGACGGACTCGACTGCGTGCGCGATCTCGGCCGCGCTGCGCTCGGCGGTGCCCTTGAACAACAGGTGCTCGAGGAAGTGGCTGGCGCCGAGCTCGGTCGCTTGCTCGTCTCGGGAGCCGACGCCGACCCAGAAGCCGACGCTCACCGAACGCAGGGTCGGCAGCGCTTCCGTGATGACACGAAGACCCGAGTCGAGCCGCGTTGTACGAATGTCCTGCCCCGCCGGTCCGGTGCCGGCCGGGCCCGTCACCAGGCCTACCGGCTACCGCCTCGGCCACCTCGCCGTCGGCCGCCGCCACCGCCCGCGGCCACCGCGGCCGCCGCTGCGTTCCGGCCGCCCGACGTCCGCCGGGCCGAGGTCGCCGAACTCGTCTTTCGCCTGGCTCTCCCAGTACTGCTCGAAGGACACAGATTCCTTCGCTCGGCCTGCCCCCCGGCCGCCTTCCCGGTCGGGCGCTCGATCCCGATCGCGCCCCCGTCCGCCGCGAGCCGGTCCGTCCGGCTCGCCGTTGCCTGACTGCCGCTCGCCCGATCCGCCATCGGAGCGCGGTGGCCCACTCGCGTCGTCGCCCTCACCAACGAGGGACAGCGACAGCTTGCCCTGGTTGTCGATGTCGGAAACGCGCACTTCGACCTCATCGCCGAGGTTCAGCACGTCCTCGACCCGGTCGATGCGCCGATCGCCACCGAGCTTCGAGATATGGAGCAGCCCGTCGCGGCCGGGAAGGATGTTCACGAACGCCCCGAACTTGGTGATGTTCACGACCTTGCCCGGGTACACGGCGCCGATCTCCGCCATCGGGGGATCGAGGATCAGGTCGATTCGCCGGCGGGCCTCCTCGACCTGCGAGCCGTCCTTCGACCCGATCGTCACCGTGCCGACGACACCGTCGTCGGAGACCGAGACGTCGGCGCCGGTCTCGAGGGTGATGGCGTTGATGACCTTGCCCTTCGGACCGATGACCTCGCCGATCTTGTCGATCGGGATCTCGAAGCTCGACGATCTTCGGCGCCCGCTCCCGGACGTCGGAACGCGGCTCGGGGATCGCGTCGTGGAGGACGGAGAGCACCTGGAGGCGCGCCTCCTTCGCCTGGTGGAGCGCCTGGGCGAGGACGTCGGCGGGAAGACCGTCGATCTTCGTGTCGAGCTGCAGCGCGGTCACGAACTCCGCCGTGCCCGCGACCTTGAAGTCCATGTCGCCGAAGGCGTCCTCGGCGCCGAGGATGTCGGTCAGGGTCGTGTACTTGCCGTCCGCGTAGACGAGGCCCATGGCGATGCCGGCGACGGGGCCCTTGATCGGCACCCCGGCGTCCATCAGCGACAGCGTCGAGCCGCAGACGGAAGCCATCGACGTCGAGCCGTTCGACGACAGCACGTCGGAGACGACCCGCATCGTGTACGGCCACTGCTCCGCGTTCGGGAGCACCGGGATGAGCGCCCGCTCGGCGAGCGCGCCGTGACCGATCTCGCGCCGCTTGGGTGAGCCGACCCGCCCGACCTCGCCGGTGGAGAACGGCGGGAAGTTGTAGTGGTGCATGTACCGCTTGCGCTCGTCGATGCCGATGGTGTCGAGCATCTGCTCCATGCGCGGCATGGCGAGCGTCGCCACGCTCAGCACCTGGGTCTCGCCCCGCTGGAACAACCCCGAGCCGTGCGCGGTGGAGATCACGCCGACGTCGGCCGACAGCGGGCGGATGTCGGACGGGCTGCGCCCGTCGATGCGGGCGCCCTCGTTGACGATGCGCTTGCGGACGACGTCCTTCTGGAGCGACCGGAACGCCTTCTTCACCTGACCGGCGCGATCCGCGAACGGTCCCGGCGAGTCGGCCGTGCCCGCGAGCTTCTCGACCACCTGTGCCTCGAGCTCGTGCGTGCGCTCCTCGCGGGCCGTCTTGTCGGCGATCTTCATCGCCTCTTCGACGTCGCTGCGAGCAGCCTCCTCGACGGCGGCGTAGACGTCGTCGTCGTAGTCGGTGTGGACGTCGTACGAGATCGTCTCGATCGGGCCGCGGGCGTCCTCGTAGGCCTTGCGCAGCTCGAGCTGGAGGTCGATCGACGCGCCGATCCAGCGCTTCGACGCCTCGAGGCCGTCGGCGATGAGCTCTTCGGTGATCTTGGGCGCGCCCTGCTCGTACAGCTCGCACGTCGCCTCGGTGCCGCCGGCCTCGACCATCATGATCGCGATCTCGCCGGCGTCGGTCCGCCGACCGGCGACGACGAGCTCGAACGTCGACTCGTCACCCTCCTGGTACGTCGGGTGCGCGATCCACTCCCCGTTGTGGTGCGCCAAGCGCACGGCGCCGATCGGGCCGTTGAAGGGGATGCCCGAGACCGTCAACGCCGCCGACGCGCCGTTGATCGACGCGATGTCGTGCGGGTTCTCGAGGTCGGCGCCGAGGATCGTCGAGATGACCTGCACCTCGTTGCGGAACCCCTCCGGGAACGACGGCCGCAGGGGCCGGTCGGTGAGCCGGCAGGTGAGGATCGCCTGCTCGCCGGGGCGACCCTCGCGGCGGAAGAACGACCCCGGGATCTTGCCCGCGGCGTACATGCGCTCTTCGACGTCGACGGTCAGCGGGAAGAAGTCGATTCCTTCGCGCGGCTTGTCGGTGACGACGGTGGTGAGCAGGGTGGTGTCGCCGATCTTGACGACGGCCGCGCCGTCGGCCATGGGGGCCAGACGGCCCGTCTCGAACGACATGGTCTTGCCGGCGTCGTTGACGACGCCTTCGACGCGAATCGCGCCATTGGCCTGTGTGACAGGCATGGACGCGCTCCTCTATCTGCTCAAAGCAGATCAATATCGTGCGAGAGGCCCCGGTTCCCAGTGGTCACCGTCCGGGCGGCGAGCCCGGGCCGTGGCAACTGACAACCGACTGCCCCTGCGTGGTTTTCTTTCCCTTTCCGGCGCCTTCGGCGCCGGGGTGACTCAGCGGCGGAGGCCGAGCTTCGCGATGAGTGCCCGGTACCGCTCGACGTCATTGCGTCGGAGGTAGTCGAGCAACCGGCGCCGCCGGCCGACGAGCACGAGCAGCCCCCGACGCGAGTGATGGTCCTTTGCGTGGACCTTCAGGTGCTCGGTGAGGTGGTTGATCCGCTCGGTGAGCAGCGCCACCTGAACCTCCGGCGAGCCGGTGTCGGTCTCGTGGAGGCGGTGCTCGGCGATCGTGGCCGTGGTGTCGGGCATGCAGAAGTTTCGGTCTTCGTGCTGAATGTGGGAACGCGCCAGCAGGTGCTGACGCACATCTCAGGATACCACGGTGCCTCAGACGGCCAAGATGCGGCGGGTCGCCTCGACGTCGGCGTTCATCTGCTCGACGAGTGCCTCGGTGGAATCGAACCGCTCCTGACCGCGGACCCACTCACGGAAGCGCACCTTCACCCGCTGCCCGTAGAGGTCGCCGTCGAAGTCGAGCACGTACGCCTCGACGAGGACGTCGCCGTCCTCGTAGAAGGTGGGTCGCGTCCCGACCGAGATCGCAGCCGGGCGCTCGACCCCGTCCTCGGCGACGAACGTCCCCGCGTAGACACCGTCGGCGGGGAGGCAGATCCGTTCCGGCACGGTGAGGTTGGCAGTCGGAAATCCGAGGTGCTCGGCGCCGCGTTGGTCGCCTCGCTCCACCACCCCGCGCACCTCGTGCGGCCGGCCCGAGCAGGCGCGCGGCCTCGGCGACGTCGCCCTTGGCCAGCAGCTCACGGATTCTGGTCGACGAGTACGGCACGCCGGTGGCGTCGCCCTCGACCGCGACCAGGCCGAGGCCGAGCACTTCGAACCCGAACTCGGCCCCCATGCGCTCGAGCAACGGCACGTTGCCGCCGCGGCGGTGTCCGAAGTGGAAGTCGGCCCCGACGACCACCAACCGAGCGCCGACCCCGTCGACGAGCACCTCGCGCACGAAGTCTTCCGCCGCTTCCTTGCTGCGCGCCTCGTCGAACGTGAGCACCCAGCACAGGTCGAGATCGCCGGTGGCGTCGAGGAGCTCGAGGCGCTGCTCGAGCGTCGTCAGGAGTCGCGGCGCGGACTCGGGTCGGACGACTTCGGCGGGATGGCGGTCGAACGTGACCAGCGCCGCCTCGAGACCGCGCGCGTCTGCAAGCTCGCGCACGAGGCGCAGCACGGCTTGGTGACCGAGGTGCACGCCGTCGTACGCGCCGATCGTGACGACGGCGCCGGCCGTCCGCGCCGCGGCCAGGGCCGCGTCGTCGCTGCCGGTGACGACGCGCACGGGTCAGGTCGCCTCGACCGGCGCGAGCACCACGGCCGGCTTGACCGCGGCCCGCCGCCGCTCGTACACCGCCAGCAACTCGCCGTCGGGCCCGAGGACCGCGAACGGGCCGGGCCCGGCGTTCGCGCCGGCGAACACGGCGGCCGGGAACGTGACACCGTGCGCCACGGCGCGCGCCTGCTCGGCGTCGATGCTGACCTGTTCGAGGTCGCGCATGGCGACGGCGGGTGACAGCACGGCCGAGTCGGGATCCTTTTCGATGTCGGCGAGCGTACGGGCCTCGTCGAGCGTGAACGAACCGACATGCAGGCGGCGGAGCTCGCCGAGGTGCGCGACGCCGCCGAGGCGTGCGCCGATGTCGGCAGCCAGCGACCGCACGTACGTGCCGCTGCTGCATTCGACCAGGACGGTGGCGGCCGGGTACGGGCCGGGCTCGAACGCTTCGACGTCGATCCGGTCGACGCGGACGCGGCGCGGGCGCGCGCTCGACCTCCTCGCCTCGCCGGGCGAGCTCGTGAAGCCGCCGGCCGCCGACCTTCACGGCCGACACCATCGGCGGCAGCTGCTCGATCTCACCGAGGAACGCCGGCACGACCGCTTCGATCTCTCCCTGGTCGATCGGCATCGGACGCCGGTCGACGACCTCGCCCGACGCGTCGAGGGTCGTCGTCGACACCCCGAAGACGATGGTCGCCCGGTACCCCTTGCCGGTGTCCTGCAGGAAGCGCAACAGCCGCGTCGCGCGCCCGAGCCCGACGAGGAGGACGCCGGTCGCGTCGGGATCGAGCGTCCCGGCGTGGCCGACCCGACGTTGCCGGTAGACCTTGCGGAGCTTTGCCACCACGTCGTGCGAGGTCCATGCCGCGGGCTTGTCGACGACGACCAAGCCGTTCGTGGCCGCGAAGGGTCGGTCAGCGCGCAATCGGAAGCTTGTGCTCGATTCGCCCCACGACCGTGTCGACGCCGTCGTCGGAGCTGAAGCCGGCCGCGAACCGATGGCCGCCGCCGCCTTCGCCCTCGGCGATGCTGCGGACGTCGACCTCGCCGAGGGACCGGAGGCTCACGCGGACGGTGCCGTCGGCCTCTTCCTTGACGACGCACGTGACCTCGGCCTCGGCCGTGCGGCGCAGGATGTCGATGAGGCCTTCGACCTCTTCGATCGTGACCTGATGCTTGGCGAGGTCGCTCTGGGTCACGGCGGTCCAGACGAAGCGCCGCTCGGGGACGAGGTGGGCGTGGCTGAGCGCGTCGCCGAGAAGCTTGAGGTACGCGAACCGGTGCTCCTCGAACAGGGTGCGGCTCAGCCGCGAGACCGGGACGTCGTGCTGCAAGAGCTCGCGCGCCATGCTGAACACGGCGGGCGTCGTGGTGTCGTACTGGAACCGTCCGGTGTCGCAGACGAGCGCGGCGTACAGGCACACTGCGGCGTCGCGGTTGAGTGGCAGGCCGAGCATGCGAACGAGCCGGTAGACGAGCGATCCGCTGGCGGCCGCGTTCGGGTCGACCACGTTGATCGAGCCGTACCGGTCGTTCGAGATGTGATGGTCGATGACGATGAGCTCGTCCGCGGCCTTGGCCGACGGCTCGAGGTCGCCGAGCCGGCCCAGCGAGCCGCAGTCGAACGTGACCATGACCGCGGGATCACTGGGGAACTCGTGCGGGGGCGTGAGCTGGTCGAGGCCGGGAAGCTCGCGGTAGTGGGGCGCGACCACGAACGGGGTCGGGAACGACGCGACACACTCCGTGCCGGAGCCGCGCAAGGCGTGGAACAGGCCGAGCATCGATCCCAACGCGTCGCCGTCGGGGCTGACGTGGCACGCGAGCGCCACGACGGGCGCGCCCCGAATCGCGTCAACGGCGCGATCGAGTGCCTGGTCGACCTCCGTCGCGCTGGGCTGCGTCATTGCTCCTCCTGCCGGTGGAGCTCCCTGATGATGTCCTCGACTCGCTGTCCGGTCGTGATCGCGGGATCTTCACGGAAGGACAGCCGGGGCAGGTACTTGAGCCGAACCTGGTGACCGAGCACCGCTCGCAAGTGCGACCCGGCGTGATGCAGCGCCTTCGACGTCGCCTCGTGCTGCTCATCCGGGCCGAGCACGGAATAGTAGACGGTGGCCTGCCGCAGATCGGGGCTGACCTCGACGCCCGTGAGCGTCACGAACCCCAGCCGCGGGTCGGACAGCCGCTCGAGCTCCTCGGCGAGCGTCTCCAGGACGACCTCGTTGACGCGCGCCGTCCGCGGGTACCGGCGGGGCGGTTGGCCCTGGCGAGCCACGTCAGCTGTCCTCCGGCTCGAGGTAGGCAGTCGAGACATCCAATAGTTCGACATCGGGGGCGCCCGCAACGTAACGCTCGACTTGCTCGAGCACCTGCCGGAGCCGCCCGTCGCTCTCCGCCACCACGGCGACGGCGATCGCCGCCCGCTGCCACTGGTCCTGGTGGTCGACCTCCGCCACCGACAGCCGGTACTTGTGGCGGATCCCGTCGACGATCGGGCGGACCGCGCCCCGCTTCGCCTTCAGCGACCGGCTCTCCGGCACATGGAGGTCGAAGCAGACGGCGGCAGCATGCACGACTCCATTGTGGCGGGCCGGCGTCGAAAGGTGCGCGTCCGGCAGGCGGAGGGGCGGTCAGGGCGGGACGAGGTCGCGGGCACCGTTCGTGGCCGTTCACCGTCCACCCGGCGTAGGTCTTCAGGCGGTGGTGGTGGGAGCAGAGCCGCCACAGGTTGTCGAGCTCGGTACAGCCGTGATCTGCGAGCGGGACACGTGGTCGATCTCGAGGAACTGGTCGTTCGCGCAGGCCTCGACGCCACAGGTCGGGTAGCGGGCCTCGACGGCTCGGCGCAGCTTGGTCGGGATCGTCCGTTTCGGTGATGACACGGCGGTGATGTCGTCGCCGTCGCGCACGAGGACCGCGACCGCGGCGTCGTCGAGCATCGCCCGGGCCGTGGTCACCGGCACCGGCCCCACTCGCTCGATCTCGCAGCGCTCGCCCCGCTTGGCGTGCCCCCGGGAGAGCGCGGCGCTGTCGACCGTCACTCGCACCTCGACCGGCTTGCACGGACCTTCGCTCGCCAGCGCCACGAGGGCATCGGCCGCGTAGGCGGCGTGGGGCTCCCGCCGCCCTGCTCGACGGGCGTCGCCGAAGATCCGGTCGGTGTGCGCTTTCCACGCCGAGCTGAACCGGGCTCCGGCGTCGGGCGCCAGTCGCGCCTCGATGCGGTACGCGCCGTCGGGATCGGTCCACTCGTGCGCGCGGCGGTTCGAATGCAACCGGCGCGCCCACGCCTGGTCGTCGGCTTCGGCGCCGGCGCGCACCTCCCGACATCGATCGCGCAACCCCTTCACGCTCGTCGAGCCGGCGGCCTCGAGGAGCTCAGCCTCCGCGGACGGGTCCGACACGGCGGTCGACGTGATCTCTGCCGCTTGCACGTCCGAGAGCTGCCCGGAACGGAACGCGGCGTCGGTTTCAGGCAACTGTTCGAGCGCCCGTGCCGTCTCGAGCGTGCGTGCCGCCGCACCGACGGTCGCCCCCGTGGCTTCCGCCACCCAGTGGGCGGCGCTCCGGTGCCCGCCCTCGCGCCAGACCTTCGTCTCCTCGACGCGGCGCGCCAAGCGGGACTTGATCGCCGCGCACAGCCGCTCGGCGCGGGCGGCGTCGTCGAAGAGCTCCGCGGCGCGCCGGCCTTCGAGCGCGCGTGGGATCAGCTCCTGAGAAATCTGCTCGAGCTGTCCGAGCACCTGCGCGAACACGCTTCCCCCTCGGGGACGACACCGACCGGGGAAGCAGCCCTGACTCTATCGAACGTATGTTCGGCTGTCAAGCCCCTCGTTCGGGAACGAGCAGGCCGCGGACCTCTTGCACCGGATAGTCCTCGCTCGAGCGGAGCACGGCGATGCCCATCGGCGTCGGACGAGGCGGCAGGCCGGGGCCGGTGAGGACGAAGTCGGCGCCCCACCGGGCAGTGGCGACGATGCGGTACTCGCCCTTGGTCTCGTAGACGTAGCGGGCGGCGGGGTCCGACTCAGAGCCGGCGCGGCTCGCCCTGGCGGTGCGGCCCTCCCCCATCTCGAAGACGACGTCCTGGACGCGAGCCGTGCCGGTGACGGTCCACGGCCCGATGCTCGTGCTCACCTGGAGCTCTTCCGGGCCCTCGTACCAGAGCCAGGTGTCGAGGCCGGTGAGACCGGTCGGGCGCGGGTTGATGCCGATCTTGGGCGGCGGGATCTGACGGAGCGCGGCGCGCCAGATCTCCCCGATGCTCGGCACCGGCGGCAGCGCAGGTGGCGCGGGAAGGCTGCCGTCGGGGTTCGAGCGCGACGCAGTGGATGTCCTGACTGATGATGGCGCCCGAGAGGTCCTGCACGAGCAGCGTGTACGGCCAACCCGGTTGACCGAAGCCGGCATCGCAACCCGGCGAGCGCCCGGCGACGAGGCCGCCCGGGATCCACGTGTACTTGTACGGCGGCGGCCCGTTCGGATCACCGGTGCTGACGTTGCCCGACCCGCCGTCCTGCCCCGGAGCGATGATGCCGACGAAGAAGCTGTCGCCGCTCGACGCCACCGCCAGCGGTTGGTCCGCCACCGCTCTTCAGCGTACTGCCTCGACCGCGCCAAAGCGAGCAGATCATGAGACGCGAGCAGAGCACGGCCGCTTCAAATGCTCCACCGTCTCCGCCTCCGACCTGAGACCAATCAGCGATGCGCCACCGACCAGTGCCGTCACGCGACAGCAGGACGGACCACGTCCTTCGTTGCCGGGTTTCGAGGGCGGATCGTTGCCAACTTGATTTCCGGCACCATCAACGATGCGCTCGAATTCAAGATTGTCGTTGACGCGCAGAGACGACCGCATCGCCGTCGGTACGTCAACGACGTCCACCGAGAGCAACTGGTAGCCCTCGTCCGCCCATCGATATCCGTTGTCGACGAGGTATTGGTACGCCGGAACTCGGGAGTCGTGCCCCTGTGTTCCTGGCACGTACACGTCGGAAATCAGCGCTGGGTCCGGGATTCTCGCTAGTCCAACGAACCGTCCGCGTCCAGCGACTTGAAGATCGCCACGTAGTCCGTCCCGGTGTTCTCGAGCGGGGGACGCGGGGTGCCGTGGAGGGAGCCGCCGGGGATCGGTTGCTCAGGTCGATGGTCGCCGGAGGGGCGGTCGTGGACGGCGACGACTTGGGGGCGGCCTTCCCACCACCGCCGCCGGAACCGCCGCTGCACGCGGCGAGGACACCCACGAGGGCGACGGCGAACAACCTTGCGACAGATTGGGAAGAGCAGCCGCTCATCGCCCTCTCCCTGTACCTGAGCGCCTACAGTTCGGACAATAGTTGGATGTCCGGTTTGTGGCAAGAGGCGGTCAGCCGGCGGTCAGCTCGAACACGGTGAAGAGCGACGGCAGGGGGATCTCCCGCTCGACGACGAAGCCGGCCCGCCGGAACAGCGCCCGGTACTCGGGCGCCGTCCGCTCCCGGCCCGAGCCGGTGAGGATGAGCATCTCGAGGTCCATCACCTTGGCGAAGCTCGGCGCCGGGCCCTCGGGAACCGGCATCTCGGTCACGAGAACCCTGGCGCCCGGCGCCATCGCCTGGCGGATGTTGCGGAGGATCGTCGTGCAGCGCTCGTCGTCCCAGTCATGGACGATCGCGAACAGCGTGTACAGGTCGTGCCCCTCGGGCACGGCGGCGAAGAAGTCGCCGGCGACGAACTCGCACCGGTCGCCGACACCGCGGGCGGCGAGCGCAGCACGCGCCGGCTCCGCCAATTGCGGCAGGTCGAACACGATTCCGCGCAGCGAAGGGTGCGCGGCGAGCAGGTCGCCCATGATGGCGCCGGTGCCGCCTCCGACGTCGCACACGCTCGTCGACGCCCGAGAAGTCGTACGCGTCGAGGACGAGCAGCCCCTGCAGGCGCGAGCCCTCGGTCATCGCGCCGTTGAACGCCTCGCCGGCCCTTGCGTCGACTTCGTTCACGTACTCGAAGAACTCGTGACCGGTCGCGGCGCGCGCCGCGCTCTCCCCCGTGAGGAACGAGTGCTTGGCTTCGTTCCATATCTTCCAGTGCCAGTCGCCACCGAAGAACAGCACCCAGTCGCGCGCCGACCACGGGTGGTCGCGTCGCAACACGTCGGACACCGCGTTGTTCCGGTAGCGGCCGTCCCTCGTCATCCCGAGCAAGCCGCGGGACACGAGGAACCGGAGCAGTCGATTCAGGGCGTCCGGCTCGGCCCCGATTTCGCGGGCGAGGTCGTCCGCACGCTTCGCTCCACCGTGAAGGTGATCGGGGATGTCGAGCTCGACCGCGACCGCGAGGGCCTTGTTGTCGATCATCCCCTGGAGGTGCTCCAAGGTGACGATGAACGGCGGTGCGAGCTTTCTCCGTCCGAGCCCCAGCGCGTCGCGGACACGCGACACCGCCCGAGCGAGCCACGACGGCGGGACTGGCATCCCGAGCGCGTCACGCGCCCGAGGCGCCACCATGGCTAGAGCCGCTTCTCGGCCAGCTTGGCCGCGTCGACCGTGCGGCGGATGAACTCTTTCCGGCCGAACATGTTCGTGTTGAAGTTGTTGAAGTGGACGTTGAGGATCCGCGGGCCGGCGAGCACGTTGACCTCTCCGGCGAACTCGTAGAAGGCCTCGTTGCCGCCGATCTTCTTCAGGTCCAGCTCCTCGTGCTTGCCCTTCGCGATCTGCTTGTCCGCCTTGAAGCAGGACTTGGCGTCGGGCGTGCAGTTCGACTGGACGGAAGCCACGAGCTGAAGGCGCGTGCCGCCCAGGATGCCCGTGTCGGCCTGCTGCGTCTCCCAGGTGCACGTGTGCTGGGTGCCCTGGCTGCCGGAGAGCTCCCGGGCCGACGGCGTGCCCTCACCGACCGGCTGACCGAGTGTCTTCGCGACCTCCTTGACCGTCAGGAGCGTGCAGACGTCGGTCGATGGGTCGGAGGTCTGTGCCCCGGCGGTAGCGAAGGCCCCGCCGGCAACGAGCGCGACTGCGATCGCGAACACAACCCCGCCCTCGCGTCGCATCTCAGGTTCGGGCGACTTCCCTGAGCTCGTAGGTCTCGATGACGTCGCCGGACTTGAGGTCCTGGAAGTCGCTGAGGCCGATGCCGCATTCGAAGCCCTGCTGCACCTCGCGGGCGTCGTCCTTGAACCGCTTCAGCGAGGTGATCGTGCCGTTCCAGATCACGACGCCCTCGCGCAGGAACCGGACCCGGGAGCCGCGCGTGATCACGCCGTTCTGCACGTAGCAACCGGCCACCTTGCCGACGCGCGGGATCGAGAACACCTCGCGGACCTCGGCGTCGCCGGTGACGACTTCCTCGAACTCGGGCTTGAGCATGCCGACGAGCGCCTGCTGCACGTCTTCGAGCACCTGGTAGATGACTTCGTAGAGCCGCAGGTCGACGCCCTCGGCCTCGGCGAGCTCGCGTGCGCCGCGGTCGGGTCGCACGTTGAAGCCGATCACGGTGGCGTTCGACACCGATGCGAGGTTCACGTCGGACTCGGTGATGCCGCCGACGCCGCGGTGCACGAACGACAGGCGCACCTCCTCGTGCTCCTGGTCGATCTTGCGCAGCGCTTCGGTCACGGCTTCGAGCGAGCCCTGCACGTCCGCCTTGAGGACGAGGTTGAGCGTGGCGATCTCGCCCCGCTGCACCATGGCGAAGATGTCCTCGAGCCGGGCGCCACCGGCGAGCGTCATCGGGTGCGTGAGGCTGGCGGCGCGCCGGCGGCGGGCACGCGCCTCGGCGACGGTACGTGCCGTCTTCTCGTCCGGCGCGACGCGCAGCTCGTCACCGGCGAGGGGAACGTCGTCGAGACCGAGCACCTCGACCGGCATCGACGGGCCCGCGTCGGGAACCTGCTTGCCGTTCTCGTCGAACAACGCCCGCACCTTGCCCCAGCCGCCGCCGGCGACCACGGGGTCGCTGACGTGGAGGATGCCGCGCTCGACGAGCACCGAGGCGACCGGGCCGCGGCCGGGATCGAGGTTGGCCTCGAGCACGAACGCACGCGCCGGCGCCTTCGGGTTCGCCATGAGCGGAGGGTCCTGGACGTCGGCGACCAGCAGGATGGCGTCGAGCAGCTCCGGAACCCCGGTGCCTTCGGTGCCGGACACCTCGACGACGAGCGTGTCGCCGCCCCACTCCTCGGGCACGAGCTCCTGCTCGACGAGCTGCTGGCGCGTGCGCTGCGGGTCGGCGTCGCCCTTGTCGACCTTGGTGATCGCGACGATGACGGGCACCTCGGCCGCCTTGGCGTGACTGATGGCCTCGACGGTCTGGGGCATGACGCCGTCGTCGGCGGCGACGACGAGCACCGCGATGTCGGTCGCCTGGGCGCCGCGGGCGCGCATCGCGGTGAACGCCTCGTGACCGGGCGTGTCGATGAACGTGATCTGCCGGTCGTTCTTCACGACCTGGTAGGCGCCGATGTGCTGGGTGATCCCGCCGGCTTCGCTGTCGACGACGTGCGCCTCGCGGATCCGGTCGAGCAGCGTGGTCTTCCCGTGGTCGACGTGCCCCATGACGGTCACGACGGGCGCGCGCGGCTCGAGCAGGCTCTCGTCCTCTTCTTCCTCTTCGTCGTCGCCCAGCAGCGCCCGGAGCTCGAGCTCTTCCTCCTGGCCCGGCTCGACGAGCAGGACCTCGGCGCCGAGGGTCTCGCCGATGAGCTCGATCATCTCGTCGGCGAGCGACTGCGTGCCGGTGACCATCTCGCCCGCGTCGAACAGCACCCGCACGAGGTCGGCGGCGGTCCGGTTCAGCTTGGGCGCGAGCTCCTGGATCGTGATGCCGCGCGGCACCACGATCTCGCCCTCGGGAACGGGCGCGTCGGTCGGCGTGAGCTGCGGGTGCTCGGCGGGACCGAGGTCCTCGAAGTTGCGGCGGCGACGCTTCTTCCGTCGGGGTCGCTGACCCTGCGGACCGGGCCGGCCCCGACCCTGGTAGCCGCCCCGACCACCGGGCGGACCGCCCGGAGGACCACCGGGACCACTCCGCGGGAAGCCGCCACCGCCGCGCCCGCCACCGGGGCCGCCGCGGGGCGCGCCGGACGGGGCGCCGCCGGTACGGGGCGCGCCGGTGCGCGGAGGACCGGAGGGCGAGAGCCGGACGCTGCGCCGGGCGGCGGCGGGATCGGACGCCCGCCGGGCGGGGGCGGGATCGGACGGCCCGAGGGGCTGCGCGGCGCAGCAGGCGGCGCCGGCGGAGCGGCCGCATCGCTGGCAGCCGCGGGGGCCTCCTCGCGACGTTCACCCGCAGCGGGAGTCGGCTCGCGTGTGGGCGCAGGTCGTGGCTGGAGCGGTGCCGGCTCCGGCAGCCCGCCGGTGGAGCGCACGACGCGGTGGGGCGGAGGCGGGGCGACCGTCGGGCTCGGCCGGCTCGGCGACGGGTGCGGGGGCCTTCTCGGCCGCCGGGACCTTTGCGGGCTCGGGCGGCGGCGGTGCGGGCTCGGGCTCGGGCTCCTCGACGACGGGCTCCTTGCGCAGCCCTTTGGAGTCGGCCAGACGGCGGACGCGATCGGCCGACGGGTCGTCGATGCTCGACGAGTGGCTCTTCACGCCGATCTTGAGCTCGTTGGCGAGGTCGAGCACGACGGCGTTCTCGACGCCGAGCTCTCTCGCCAGCTCGTAGACCCTGATCTTCTTGGTCGCCATTTACTCTCGTTCGCCGCCGTTCTTCAGAGGTTCAACAGTTTCGCACGTAAGGACGCCAGCTCCGCGGCCGAAAGCCTTGTGCGCAGGGCCCGCTCGAGCGCCCGGCGCCCCACCGCCTGCTCGAAGCATCCGGCAGTGGTGGAGGCACAGAGCCATGCGCCCCGCCCCGGTCCTGCACCGACGGACACCGTGCCGTCGGGCGCCCGGGCGATCCGCACGAGCTCGTGCGGATCGGCCACCCGACGGCAGCCGACGCAGGTGCGCTGTCGAGCCGCCGTCGCCGCCCGGCGCCGTCGGGCCTGCTCAGCTGCCGCCGTCCTCCCCCCGGTTCGCCGCGGCCGCGTCGCCCCCGTCGCTGGTGACGGCCGCCGCCGCGGTCTCGCTCTCGGCCGGCTCCGGCGCCGGCTGCGACTCGTCCGTCGATTCGCTCGACGAATCGGCCGGCGCGTCGCTCGACGAGTCCGCTTCCGTGGAGGCCGCCGCCTTGTCTCCGTCGGGGCCTTCGCCGTCGCCTTCCTTGGCGGCCACGACGGTCGGGTCGGGCGCGGCGTACCCGGCCTCGGCAGCCGAGATCGCCTCGCCGCCCTCGGCCGGCTGCCACACGAGCTCACCGCTGTCGTTCTTCACCCACTCGCCTTCGGCGTACTCGACGCCGCCGCCGGCCTCCTCTTCCTGGAGCTGGGTCTCGCTCTTGATGTCGACGCGCCAACCCGTGAGGCGAGCGGCGAGCCGCGCGTTCTGCCCTTCCTTGCCGATCGCGAGCGAGAGCTGGAAGTCGGGGACGATCACCTCGGCGGTGCCCGTCTCGGTGTGGATGCGGACCTCGCGGACCCGCGCCGGGGCCAGCGCCTTCATGACGAACTCCTCGGAGTTCTCGCTGTACGGGACGATGTCGACCTTCTCGCCGCGCAGCTCGTTGACGACCATCCGGACCCGCGAGCCGCGGGCGCCTACGCACGCGCCGACCGGGTCGACGTTGTTGTCGTTGGACGCGACCGCGAGCTTCGTGCGGTGCCCCGGCTCGCGCGCGATCGCCTTGATCTCGACGACGCCGTCGACGATCTCCGGCACTTCGAGCTCGAAAAGCCGCTTCACAAGGCCGGGGTGCGTGCGCGACACGACGATCTGCGGGCCCTTGGCGGTCTTGCGCACCTCGACGATGTACGCCTTCAGCCGGGAGCCGTGCTCGTAGCGCTCGTTCTGCACCTGCTCCGCCTGCGGCAGCAGCGCCTCGACCTTGCCCAGGTCGAGCAGCGTGTAACGCGCGTCGGTCTGCTGGATGATGCCGGTGACGATGTCGCCCTCGCGCCCGGCGTACTCCTCGTACTTCATCTCGCGCTCGGCTTCGCGGATCCGTTGGAGGATCACCTGCTTGGCCGTCTGCGCGGCGATGCGGCCGAAGTCCTCGGGCGTGTCGTCCCACTCACGGGTGACGTTGCCCTCTTCGTCGAGCTCCTGTGCGATGACGCGGATGTCGCCGGTCTCGGCGTCGATCTCGACGAGCGCTTCCTCCGCCGCGTTGGGGAGGCGCTTGTACGCGGTCACCAGCGCGTTCGCCAGTGCCTCGAGCATGATCTCGACGGAGATGCCCTTCTCACGCTCGATGTTCTCGAGCGCCTCCATCATGTCGGAGTTCATCGGGCGACTTCCTTCTGTTGCTTCTTCTTCGCGCGCTTGGGCGCCTTCGGCGCCGCGCCCCATTCGAAGACGGTGCGCGCTTTGATGATCTGGTCGTAGTCGGCGTGTTCGCGGACATCGGCGTCGCCGACGTCGACCGTGACGCCGTGCTCGTCGGTGGCGACCAGCTCGCCGCGCAACCGGCGCACCTCGCCGTCGGCACCGCGGACCTTGACCGACACGGTCTCTCCCACCGCCCGCCGGAAATGCTCCGGCCGGTGCAGGGGACGCTCGAGGCCGGGGCTGCTCACCTCGAGCGCGTACGGTCCGAGGTCGTCGAGATCGTCGAGCGCGGGTTGGATGCGTTCCGATGCCGCCGAGATCGCGTCGAGGTCGACGCCGCCGTCACGGTCGACGATGACTCGAACGGTCCGGGCGCGCCCCGAGCCGGTGAACTGGACGTCGAAGAGCTCGAGACCGAGGGGCGCGAGCACCGGTTCGATGGCGGCGACGATCGTCTCTCGTTCCGGCACCGCGTTCACCTCCCCGCTGTCCTCGACCGACCTGGTCCTCGATCAGCCCTCCGTTGCCACCCCTCCGGCCAACAAAAAACGTGGGCTTACGCCCACGTCCCGCCTGCCAGTGGGTGGTCGTCAGTCACGACCGAACCCCGTAAGTATAACGGGTTTCGGCCCCGTTGAACCCCTCGGGAACGGTCGCGGGATCCCAGGAAATCCGGCGGGCACCTCCGCAGGGGCCGGGGTTTCCCCGGCCCCGGGTCAAGACGATGGTTTGGCGGAGGACTTGCGCAAGCAAGTGCGACCAGAGAACTCAGAGGCCGAAGATCTCGGCGAGCTCGTGGGGGACGGGCGCCTCGAGCTGATCGTAGGTGCACGAGCTCGGGTCCCGGTCGGGCCGCCAGTGCTGGAACCGGGCGGTGTGGCGGAAGCGGTCGCCCTGGAGGTGCTCGTAGGCGACCTCGGCGACGAGCTCGATCCGCAGCGGCTCCCAGCGCATGTCCTTCTTGGCGTTCCAGCGGCTGGGCGCGCCCGGCATCCGGCCCCCCGACTCCTGCGCCTGGGCGTCGGCCCACTCCCGCCACGGATGCCCCTCCAGAGCGTTCTTCCGGTACGGCTGGAGCTCCTTGGCGAGCGTCTTGCGCAGCGGCGCCGCGAAGCTGCTCGCCACCCCGACGTGGTGCAGCGTGCCCTCGTCGTCGTAGAGGCCGAGCAGCAGCGACCCGACGCCGTCGCCGTCCTTGTGCGTGCGGAACCCGGCGACGACGCAGTCGGCCGTCCGCTGGTGCTTGACCTTGAACCAGGCGCGTTCGTTCTCGCGGTACTCCCCCGCGCCCGGCTTGGCGATCACCCCGTCGAGACCGGCGCCTTCGAACTGCTCGAACCAGTCGGCGGCGATCTTCGGGTCGGCGGTCGAGGGGGTGAGGTGGATGGGCGGCTTGGCCCTGCGCAGCATGCGCTCCAGGCGCTGGCGCCGCTCCGACAACGGGTGCTGGCGCAGGTCGTCGTCGCCCTCGGCGAGGAGGTCGAAGGCCACGAAGCTCGACGGCGTCTCGGCCGCCAGCTTCGCCACCCGGCTCGCGGCCGGGTGGATGCGCATCTGCAGACGATCGAAGTCGAGGCCCTGCTCGGTGGCGATCACGATCTCGCCGTCCAGCACCGCTCGCTCGGGCAGTGCGCCGCGCAGGTTCTCCACGAGCTCGGGGAAGTACCGGTTGAAGGGGCGCTCGTTGCGGCTGCCGAGCTCGATCTCGTCGCCGTCGCGGAACACGATGCAGCGGAAGCCGTCCCACTTCGGCTCGTACAGCAACCCGTCGCCGGTCGGGAGCTCGCGGACGAGCTTCGCGAGCATCGGCGAGACCGGCGGCGTGACCGGGAGCGTCATGCCCGGCTCGCAAGCACGGCCGCGACGGCGTCGCCGGTGGCGAGCTCGTCTTCGTCCCCGGTGGCGCGGTCGCGGCGCTCGACCACGCCCCGCTTCAGCCCGCGAGCGCCGACGGTGAGACGAATGGGCATGCCGAGCAGGTCGGCGTCGGCGAACTTGATCCCGGGGCTCGCGTCGCGATCGTCGTACAGCACGTCGACACCGGCGGCGGTGAGCTCGTCGTAGAGACGATCGGCGGCCGCGACCACGTCGGCGGACTGCTCGCCCTTGCCCGGGAGCGCCACGAGGTGCACGTCGTACGGCGCGACCGATGCCGGCCACGCGAAGCCGAGGTCGTCGTGGTGCTCCTCGGCGACCGCCGCGACCGTGCGCGTCACGCCGATCCCGTAGCAACCCATCACCATCGGATGCTGCTCGCCTCCCTCGTCGGTGTACAGGCACTCGAGCGCCTCGGTGTACTTGGTGCCGAGCTGGAACACCTGCCCGACCTCGATGCCACGGTCGACCGAGAGCGGCTCGCCGCAACGCGGGCACGGGTCGCCGGTGACGACCTGTGCGATGTCGGCCCACACGTCGACGTGGAAGTCGCGGTCGAGCACCGCGCGGCGCACGTGGTAGTCGGGCTCGTTCGCGCCCGTGACCCACGCCGCGCCGGAACGCACGAAGCGGTCGGCGACGACGAGCGACACGCCGGGGAGATGCGGACCGATGTAGCCCTTGGGCAGCTCGGGGTGCCGTTCGAAGTCGTCGTCGTCGAACAGCCGCGCCGTGCGCGGCGCGACGGCCTTCTGGAGCAGGTACGGGTTGACCTCGCGGTCGCCCGGGCACCAACGCGAGCCCGACCTCGCCGTCGACGTCGAAGGCGATCGACTTGAGCAGCTCGCCGGGAGGGACGCCGAGCTCCGCGGCGACGCCGTCGATCCCGGGCAGGTTCGGGCGTGTGCACCTTCTCCATGGCGGAGATGTCGCCCGCCGGCGCGACGCCGCCGTTGGTCGGTGCGCCGCGCGTCGCGACCTGCGTGTTGGCGGCGTAGTCGCAGCTCTTGCACCAGACGAACGCGTCCTCGCCCACCGCGGCGACGGCCATGAACTCGTGGTTCACGTCCCCGCCCATCTGCCCGGCCTCGCCCTCGACGGGGCGGAAGGTGAGCCCGCACCGCGTGAACACGCGCGTGTACGCGTCGAACATCTGCCGGTAGCTCTGCTTCAGCCCTTCCTCGTCGGCGTCGAACGAGTAGGCGTCCTTCATCAGGAACTCGCGGCCGCGCAGGACCCCGAACCGGGGCCGCAGCTCGTCGCGGTACTTCCAGTTGATCTGGTACAGGTTCACCGGCAGGTCGCGATAGCTCGAGTACTCGCCGGCGACGGTCGAGGTGATGACCTCCTCCGCCGTCGGCGACAGGCAGAAGCCGGTCTCCCTGCGGTCCTCGAGCCGGAACAGCTCGGGGCCGTACGTGGCGTTGCGCCCGCTGCGCTCCCACAGCTCGAGCGGCTGGAGGATCGGGAGCGTGAGCTCCTGGGCGCCGGCGGCGTCCATCTCCTCCCGGACGATCTGGGCGACCTTGCGCAGCACCCGGGAGCCGAGCGGCAGCCACGAGTAGACGCCGCTCGCGACCCGGCGGATGAAGCCGGCGCGGACGAGGAGCCGGTGGCTGTCGACCTCGGCGTCGGCCGGGTCGTCCCGCAGCGTGCGGAGGAACAGCTGCGACATCCGCATGGGCGGAGAATATCGACCGCCGTCTGCCGCTCCGCGAGAGCGCACCAGCGGCGAATACCCGACCGCCGGACTGGGGAAATATTCCCGACCTGCCCGGTGGTATTTCGAACCCGGACCCGCTAGCCTAAATCCGACCGCAGCACTCAGTTTTCCTGGATCCACCCTTTCCGGAGGACGGCATGGCCATCGACGTGAGCACGCTGTCGACCCGGCCTCTCGACCCCGTCGTCGACGAGGAGCTGGTCAAGTTCGAGGAAGGCGTCCGCCAGTATCTCGCCGGCGAGATCGACGAGGACGTCTTTCGCGTCTTTCGGCTGAACCAGGGCATCTACGGCCAGCGCCAGGGCGGGCACAACCAGATGGTGCGGGTCAAGGTCCCCCACGGCTCGCTCGTTCCCGAGCAGCTCGAGATGCTCGGGTACCTCGCCGACGAGTACTCGCGGGGCTGGGCGCACCTCACCACCCGCCAGAACGTGCAGATGCACTTCGTCCAGCTCGAGCAGACGCCGGAGCTCCTGCGCCTGCTCGCGTCGGTCGACCTGACGACCCGCGAGGCGTGCGGCGACACCGTCCGCAACGTGACGGGTTGCCATCTCGCCGGCGCGTGCCCGTTCGAGGTCCTCGACATCAGCCCGTGGGCGAAGGCGACCACCGACTTCTTCCTGCGCAACCCGTACGCGCAGCGGCTGCCGCGCAAGTTCAAGATCAACTTCTCCGGCTGCGTCACCGACTGCGGCCAGGCCATGTTCAACGACGTCGGCGTCATCGGCGTGAACCGGCCCAAGGCCGACGGCACGCTCGAGCCCGGCTTCAAGGTGTTCGTCGCCGGCGGGCTCGGCGCCAACCCGCACCCGGCGCAGGCGCTCGAGGAGTTCACACCGCGCGAGCAGCTCATGCCGACGCTCGAGGCGATCGTGCGCGTGTTCGACCACTACGGCAACCGCGACAACAAGCTGCGGGCGCGCATGAAGTGGCTCGTCGACACGATGGGCATGGAGGAGCTGCGCGAGCGCATCTTCAAGGAGCGCAAGTTCCTCCCCGCCGCCAGCTCCTACCCCGGCGGCCTCCCCGAAGCGGTCCAGGAGCACGGCGACGCCCCCGCCGGCGCGGGCAAGGGCCCGGTGACCCAGGTCGGCGAGGCACCCGTCAACTTCCTCGGGCTCACGCAGTACGAGCGCTGGGAGAACGCCAACGTCGTGCGCGGCCGCGCCAACGGCACCGTCAGCGCCTACGCATACGCCCGTCTCGGCGACATCACGTCCGACCAGTTCCGTCAGCTTGCCGAGATCCAGCGCGACTTCGGCTTCGAGGTGCGCGTCACGAACCGGCAGAACTTCGCGCTCCGAGGGCTGCACGAGGACCAGCTCTCCGACCTGCACGCACGTCTCGGCGCGATCGGCATGGCGGAGCCGGGTGCCGAGCTCGCCCGCGACGTCGTGGCGTGCCCGGGCGCCGACACGTGCAACCTCGCCGTCACCCAGTCGCGCGGTCTCGCCGACGACATCGGTACGGCGCTCGAGAACGCCGGCCTCGCGGATGTCGGCGGGGTGCGCGTCAACATCTCCGGCTGCACGAACTCGTGCGGCCAGCACCACATCTCCGACATCGGCTTCGTCGGGATCGAGCGCCGCGCCCACGGCCGCGCCGCCCCCGGGTACCAGATGCTGCTCGGCGGGCAGGTCGGCCACATGGAGGTCGCCTTCGGCGAGAAGGCGGCGAAGCTCCCGGCCAAGCGGGCTTCCGAGGCGGTCGTGCGCATCGTCGGCAAGTTCGCCGGCGAGCGCGACGCGGGCGAGACGTTCGGGGAGTGGCTCGAGCGCTCGGGCGGCGCGGCTGCGGTCGGCACGGCGGTCAAGGACCTGGACGAGTTCCCGACGCCCGACGAGGCGCCCGAGTTCTACGTCGACTTCGACGAGACCGGTCCGTACGAGAAGGACGTCGGCGCCGGCGAGTGCGCAGGCGTATGACCACCACGGCGGCGCCGCATCCCCGACCTGGCCGAGCTCGCCGACGTGTCGGCGTCGCTCGAGTCTGCTCCCGCGTCGGCGGTGGTCGGCTGGGCGTGGGACCACTACGGCGACGATCTCGTGCTGGCGGCGTCGTTCCAGGACTGCGTGCTGATCGACGTCGCCGCGCAGGTCGCGCCCGAGATCGAGGTCGTCTTCCTCGACACGCAGTACCACTTCGCCGAGACGCTCTGGTACGTCGACCAGATCCGTCGCCGCTACGACCTCAACCTGACCGTCATGCAGCCCGAGATCGCGCCGGACAACCGCTGGCAGCACGATCCGGACGGGTGCTGCGCGCTGCGGAAGGTCGAGCCGCTGGGCCGCGCCCTCGAGGGCAAGGCGGCCTGGATGACCGGCTTGCGGCGGGTCGAGGCACCCACCCGTGCCAACGCGCCGATCGTCTCGTACGACATCGGACGCGGCCTCGTGAAGGTGAACCCCCTGGCCACGTGGGGCGACGACGACGTCGACGGATACGTGCGCGACCGCGGTCTGCCGACGCATCCGCTGGCCGATCGCGGCTATCGGTCGATCGGTTGCTGGCCGTGCAGCCGTCCCGTCGGCAACGGCGAGGACGCGCGCGCCGGACGCTGGGCGGGCACCGACAAGATCGAGTGCGGCCTACACACGTAGGTCGTTCTCGACGATGACCGCTCCCGACCCCACCCCTCTGGCGTACGACGCCCACGGCACGCACGCCGGCCGCGGCCACCGGCAGCTCTCGCACATCCAAGCCCTCGAGTCGGAGTCGATCCACATCATCCGCGAGGTCGCGGCCGAGTTCGAGCGCCCGGTCCTGCTGTTCTCGGGCGGCAAGGACTCGGCGGTGATGCTGCGCCTGGCCGAGAAGGCGTTCGCGCCGGCACCGATCCCGTTTCCCGGTGATGCACGTCGACACCGGGCACAACTTCCCCGAGGCGCTCGAGTTCCGCGACCGGCGGATCGCCGAGCTCGGCGTCCGGCTCGTCGTCGCGTCGGTCCCTGACGCCATCGCCGCCGGGCGCGTGGTCGAGGACCGCCCGGGCGCGTCGCGCAACCGGCTCCAGACGACCGTCCTGCTCGAGGCGATCGCCGACCACCGCTTCGACGCCGTGTTCGGCGGAGGACGCCGCGACGAGGAGAAGGCGCGGGCGAAGGAGCGCGTGTTCTCCCACCGCGACGAGTTCGGGCAATGGGACCCCAAGAACCAGCGGCCCGAGCTGTGGAACCTCTACAACGGTCGGCACCGCGCCGGCGAGCACCTGCGCGTCTTCCCGCTGTCGAACTGGACCGAGCTGGACGTATGGCAGTACGTCGCCGCCGACGGAGTCGAGCTCCCCTCGATCTACTACGCGCACCGGCGCGAGGTGTTCCGCCGGGACGGGATGATCATGGCCATGGGGCCGTACCTCCCGACGCAGGACGGCGAGGAGCCGTTCGAGGCGATGGTGCGGTTCCGGACGGTCGGCGACATGAGTTGCACCGCGGCCGTCGAATCGAGCGCCGCCACTGCCGACGAGATCGTCGTCGAGATCGCGGCGTCCCGGATCACCGAGCGAGGCGAGACGCGCGCCGACGACCGGTTCTCCGAGGCGGCGATGGAGGACCGGAAGCGCGAGGGGTACTTCTAGTGGAGCTCCTGCGGCTGGCGACCGCCGGCTCGGTCGACGACGGCAAGAGCACGCTCATCGGCCGCCTGCTGTACGACTCGAAGCAGATCCTCGAGGACCAGCTCGAGGCGGTCGAGCGCACGAGCCGTGAACGGGGCGACGAGTACACCGACCTCGCCCTGCTCACCGACGGGCTCCGGGCCGAGCGGGAGCAGGGCATCACGATCGACGTGGCGTACCGGTACTTCGCTACTCCGAGGCGCAAGTTCATCATCGCCGACACCCCCGGCCACATTCAGTACACGCGCAACATGGTGACGGGCGCGTCGACGGCCAACCTTGCGCTGATCCTGATCGACGCGCGCAAGGGCATCCTCGAGCAGTCGAAGCGCCACGCGTTCATCGCGTCGTTGCTGCGGATCCCGCACCTCGTCCTGTGCGTGAACAAGATGGACCTGGTCGACTACGACCGATCCGTGTTCGAGGAGATCAAGGAGGAGTTCACCGACTGGGCGAGCCGGCTCGACATCACGGACCTGACCTTCATCCCGATCTCGGCGCTGCACGGCGACAACGTCGTCGACCGCTCCCTCAATATGGAGTGGTACGACGGTCCCTCGCTCCTCCACCACCTCGAGGAGGTGTACATCGCGTCGGACCGGAACCTCATCGACTGCCGGTTCCCGGTCCAGTACGTGATCCGGCCCAAGAGCAACGCCCACCACGACTACCGGGGCTACGCCGGGATGATCGCCGGCGGCGTGTTCAAGCCCGGCGACGACGTCGTGGTGCTGCCCTCCGGGTTCACCTCGACGATCCGATCCATCGACACCGCCGACGGCCCTGTCGACGAGGCCTTCCCGCCCATGTCGGTCACGATGACGCTCGACGACGAGGTCGACGTGAGCCGGGGCGACATGATCTGCCGGCCGCACAACCACGCGAGCGTCGGCCAGGAGCTCGACGCGATGGTGTGCTGGCTCACGGACCAATCAGAGTTGCGCGCCGGCGCCAAGCTGGCCATCAAGCACACGACGCGTTCGGCTCGGGTGCTCGTCCGCGACCTGCTCTACCGGCTCGACGTGAACGAGCTCCACCGCGACGAGGACTCCGAATCGCTCAGCCTCAACGAGATCGGGCGGATCACGCTGCGAACCACCGCGCCGTTGTTCTTCGACGAGTACCGCCGGAACCGCACGACCGGCAGCTTCATCCTGATCGACGAGGCGACGAACAACACGGTCGGCGCGGGCATGATCCTGGGCGAGCCCGACTAGCCAGGTGGGATACCCGCGGTCTGGTGCCCGCGGGGACAGAATGGGCCCGTGACAGACGAGCAACGCCCGAAGGCGATCGACCGCATGCTCGGGATCGTTCCGGTCGACGCCGTGCTCCGGCAAGTCGACGTCCAAGCCGTGCTCGACCGGATCGACCTGCAGGCGCTCATCGACCGCGTCGACCTCAACGAGGTGCTGGCCAAGGTCGACATCGACCAGTTGGCCGCGCGCCTCGATCTCGACGCGTTGATCCAGCGCATCGACGTGAACGCGATCGTCGACCGAGTGGACATCAACGCCGTCGTCGACCGCGTCGACATCGAAGACCTCGTCGCCCGCACCGAGATCGGTCGGGTGATCATGCAGTCGACGACGAGCATCGCGACGAGGACGCTCGATGCGGGCCGGTCCACGGGCGTCGGCCTCGATCAGTTCGTGAACCGGTGGGTCGACCGCGTCCTGCGCCGTCCGCCCGGTACCGCATCGGGCGGGCCGGCCCGCCTCGTGGCCGCACAATGACCAGGACGAAGAACCCGGAGCCCGAACCGAAGCTGACCGGCCACTACGCGGGGCCGGTCACGCGCCTCGTGTCGTACGTGATCGACGCCTTCCTCGTCTCGGCGCTCTTCTCGATCGTGACGGCGGGTCTCTTCTGGCTGATCGAGCTGGTGACGGGCGAGAACTACGACGCCTCCGACGCCGGCGGCTTGCTCGGCGGGATCGTCTTCCTCGTGTGGATCTTCCTGTACTTCTGGGGCCCGATGGCGGCGTGGGGACGGACGTTGGGGATGGCGATCATGGGCCTCGAGCTCGTACGCCGCGACGGCGAGCGGGTCGGCGCCGGCCGGGTGGCGATTCGGGTCATCACGTTCCCGATCTCATTCCTGCTTCTCGGCCTCGGCTTCATCGGGATCCTGCTCGGCCGCGAGCATCGGGCCCTCCACGACGTCTTCGCCGGCACGACGATCGTCTACGCCTGGGACGCTCGGGCGGCACGGCTGCGATTCCTGGCCGCGCACCGAACGGCTCGCTAACCGGACCGAGGCGACGGACCCGCCTGCGAAGATGGCGGGATGGCCGTTCACGAGGTCGCCGAGGAAGGCTTCGGCCGCGGGGCCGAGGTGTACGAACGGGTCCGTCCCTCGTACCCGGCCGACGCGGTGGCGTGGCTGGTCGACAACCTCGGGCTCAGGCCCGGCCGCGCCGTGCTCGACCTCGCGGCGGGAACGGGCAAGTTCACGCGACTGCTCGTGCCGTTCGGCGCGACCGTGCTCGCGGCGGAGCCGGTCGAGGGGATGCGCCGGCGGTTCGTCGCCGCCGTGCCCGGCGTCCCCTTGGCCTCCGCCGTCGCCGAGGCGCTCCCGATCGCGCCCCGGTCCTTGGATGCGGTCACCGTCGCCCAGGCGTTCCACTGGTTCGACGCCGACCGGGCCTTCGGCGAGTTCGCCCGCGTGCTTCGCCGGCGCGGACGGGTCGGGCTGATCTGGAACGCGCGGGACCGCTCGACCGACTGGGTGAACGAGGTGTGGTCGATCATGGACCGGGTCGAGAAGCGCGCACCGTGGCGCGACCACGAGCATGCGGATGACTCGGCGCCTCGGCCGCGGGACGGGTTCGGGCCGCTCCATGCCGAGACGTTCCGGCACGAGCAGTCGATCACGCCCGAGGGCGTCGTCGAACGCATCGCTTCGGTCAGCCACGTCGCCGTGCTACCCGCCGGCCGAACGGCAGCGGGTCCTCGACGAGGTGCGCGGCGTGCTGACCGACGCATCCCGACGCGCGGGGACGCTCGGAGCTGCGCATTCCGTACCGCGTCGATGCGTACTGGTACGAGCGCGCATGAGCCGACGGTCGCTGCGGACGAGCATCGCGATCGCCGGCGGGCACGTCGCCGGATGGCTCTCCCGCGTCACCGGGCGCGGCCAGGGCGCCACGATCAGCGGGCGCGTGATCAACGCCATGGCGCCGAACGCGCTCGCGCAGCTGGCGGCCGGGCAGCGGGTGGCGCTCGTGTCGGCGACGAACGGCAAGACGACCACGACCCGGTTGCTCGCCGCGGCCGTCGCCCGCACCGGGGAGCCCGTGGTGAGCAACGCCACCGGCGCCAACCTCACGTCGGGCATCGCGCCGATCCTCGCCAAGGCGCGAGCGCCCGGCCTGGCCGTGCTCGAGGTCGACGAGCGAGTCCTGCCCCGAGTGGTCGACCCGCTCGGCGCGGAGTTGCTCGTGCTCGGCAACCTCAGCCGGGACCAGCTCGACCGCTACGGCGAGGTGCACGCGGTCGGGGACCTGTGGCGCCACACGGCCGAGACGCACCCCGACCTGCGGGTGGTCGCCAACGCGTCCGACCCGCACGTCGTGTGGGCGGCGACGCCGGCCAAGACCACGTGGGTGGACCTCGGGCTGGGCTGGCGGAACGACGCCGCCACGTGCCCGAACTGCGCCGCCCTGCTCACCTGGAGCGCCGACCGGTTCGATTGCCCGTCGTGCGGCTTCGGGCAGCCGGCGACGCCGAACCGGCTCGACGGCGACACGCTCGTGCTCGACGGGACGCGCGATGCCGCTGCGGCTCGCGCTGCCGGGGCGCTGGAACCTCGCCAACGCCGCCCTGGCCGTGACCGCGGCCACGACGCACTTCGGCGTCGATCCCCACGACGCCGCCGACGCGGCGACGACGATCACCACCGTCGCGGGCCGGTACATGACCGTCGCGCTCCCCGACGGCCGGCACGCCCGTGTGCTGCTCGCCAAGAACCCGGCGGGATGGTCGGAGGTGCTGCACCACTTGTCGGAGCGCAACTGCTCGGTCGTGATCGCCGTGAACGCGCGCGTCGCCGACGGCAAGGACCCGTCGTGGTTGTGGGACGTTCCCTACGAGCTGCTGCGTGGACAGCCGGTCGCCGCCGCCGGCGAGCGCGCCTACGACGTGGCGGTGCGACTGCGCTACGCCGAAGTCGACCACATCGTCGAGCCCGACCCGCTCGCGGCCGCCGCCAAGCTGCCGGGCGACGACGTCAACATCGTCGCTTCGTACACCCAGTTCTCGGCGATCTACCGGAGGTTCGGATGAGCGCGGCGTCCGAGTCGGCGGTGCGCGTCGGCCTCGTGTACCCCGAGCTGCTCGGGACGTACGGCGATCGGGGCAACGCGGTCGTGCTCGTGCAACGTCTGCGCTGGCGCGGCCACGCCGCCGAGCTGGTCGAGGTCACTGCCGGCGCGCCGATCCCGGACTCCCTCGACGTCTACCTGTTCGGCGGCGGGGAGGACGACCCGCAGGTGATGGCGTCGGCGGGCATGCGGAGCTCGCGCGCCGCGATCGACCGCGGCCGCGCCGGCGGCGCGGCCGTGCTCGCGGTGTGCGCCGGGTTCCAGCTCATCGGCCACAGCTACGAGGCCGCCGACGGCACGATGATCGACGGCCTCGGGCTGGTCGACGCCGTCACCCGCGCCGGACCCAACCGGCTCATCGGCGAGCTCGTCGTCGAGCCCGACCCGCCCCTCCCGGTTCTCACCGGGTTCGAGAACCACGGCGGACGCACCACGCTGGGGCCGTCCGAGCGGCCGCTCGGCCGGGTGCTCGCCCGGAACGGCCGCGGCGGTGACACCGAGGGGCTCGTGGGCGAGCGCCTCATCGGCACGTACATGCACGGGCCGGTGCTGCCCCGCAACCCCGCCCTCGCCGATCACATCCTCTCGTGGGTCGTCGGCGAGCTGTCGCCGCTCGACTCGACCCCCGAGGAGCACCTGCGGGCCACCCAACTCCACGCCGGCTCGGCGCGAGGCGTGCGGAAGTGGTGGCAGGAGCGCGTGCTGGCGCGGGGCTAGCCGAGCCTCAGTCCGCGATCTCGCGGATCTTCTCGATCTTCTCGTCCGAGTCGTTGGCGTCGGTTCCCTGGATCTGGAGGAGCTCGTCGCGGGTGCGCTCGGCTTCGGCCTCGGCGCCTTCGTCGGCGGCGGCGAGCCGGGCCTCGATGCCCTCGGCCATGATCCGCTCGCCTTCGTCGACCAGCGCGTCGACCATCTCGGCTTCGGGCACGACGCGCACGACCTTGCCCTTCACGAACAGGTGGCCCTTGCCGCGACCGGCGGCGATGCCGAGGTCCGCTTCACGGGCCTCGCCCGGTCCGTTCACCACGCAGCCCATGACCGCGACCTGGAGCGGGATGTTGCGCTCGGAGAGGGCTTCCTGGGCGTCGTTGGCGACGCGGATCACGTCGACCTCGGCGCGCCCGCAGCTGGGGCACGCGATCAGGTCGAGGCCCTTGCGCTCGCGGAGGCCGAGCGTCTCGAGCAGCTGCCGGCCCGCCCGCGCCTCCTCGACCGGATCGGCGGTGAGCGAGAAGCGGATCGTGTCGCCGATGCCCTCGGCGAGCAGCGTCCCGATGCCGACGGTCGACTTGACCAGCCCGCCGGGGAGCGGACCGGCCTCGGTCACGCCGAGGTGCAGCGGGAAGTCGACGGTCTCGGAAAGGAGCCGGTAGGCGTCGATCATCACCGGGACGTTCGACGACTTCACCGAGATCTTGACGTCCTCGAAGCCGACGTCGGCGAAGTAGGCGAGCTCGCGCTGCGCCGAGGCGACCAGCGCCTCGGGCGTGGCGCCGCCGTGCTGCTGCGCGATGTCGGGATCGAGGCTGCCGGCGTTCACGCCGATGCGGATGGGCAACCCGCGGTCCTTGGCCTCGCGCGCCACCGTCTTGATCTGCTCCGGCTTGCGGATGTTGCCGGGGTTGAGCCGGAGCGCCTGCACACCCGCTTCCATCGCCGCCAGCGCGAGCTTGTACTGGAAGTGGATGTCGGCGACGAGCGGGACCGGCGACCGGGGAACGATCTGGGCGAGACCCTCGGCGGCCTCCTCCTCGTTGCAGGTGCAGCGCACGATGTCGGCGCCGGCGGCTGCGAGCGCGTAGACCTGGCTCAGCGTGCCGTCGACGTCGGCCGTTTTCGTCGTCGTCATCGACTGCACGGAGACGGGAGCGCCGCCGCCCACGGGCACGTCACCGACGCGAATCTGCCTGGTCATCCGTCGTTCGTGCATCAGGCGCCTCAAGCCTACGGCGCGTGCGACGCCGGAGTACGGCGCGGAGCAGCGCGTGTGTGGAGAAGCGATCAGGATCCGCTGAAGATCTGGCGAATGTCGAGGAACATCGCCGAGAGGCCGAGCGTGAGGAAGACGACGAGGACGAGCGCGGTCACGGGAACGAGTTTGCGGAAGTCGACCCGCACCTCGCGTCCCCGGATCTTGGACGCGGCCTGCTCGTAGATGACGACCGCGGCGTGCCCGCCGTCGAAGGGCAGCAGCGGGATGAGGTTGAACAGGGCGACGATGAGGTTGATGGCGCCGAGCAGGAACAGCAGGCTCCACACGTTCCCGCCGACGAGGTCGCCGCCGATGTCGACGATCCCGATGATGGATCGCGGACGCTCGTTCGAAGCCGGGCTTCCCTGCTTCGGCGCGTCGCCGGTGAAGTTCTTGCTGTAGCGCTCGATGCCGGCGGGCGAGAAGAGGCGCCCGATGCCCGCGCCGGTGTCGCGCGTGATCTGACCGATCGTCGAGAACGACTCGGGAACGGCTTCGATCGGGTTGAAGGATCGGTACGACGACACGCTCTGGCCGACCGACACGCCGATGATCCCGCTCTTGTCGCTGCTGCTCCGCTCCTTCGGGACCGCCGTGACCGTCGCTGTCCCGCCGTCCGCGTTCGACGACGATCGTCGTGGGCTGCCCGACGCGGTCGCGCAGCGCTTCGGCGATGTCGCGATCGACGTCGAGGCGCTGCCCGTCGATGGCGACGATGCGGTCGCCGTCACGAATGCCGGCCGCCGCCGCCGGGCTGTCGGGAACGCACCCGCGAGACGTCGGCTTCGAGCGTGTCGGGAAGGCCTCGGCCGATGAGCGCGACGTAGATGAGAAGGAAGGCGAGGATCAGGTTCACGGACACGCCCGCGAGGATGACCGTGAGGCGGTTGCCGAAGGTGCCGTGCCGGAACGTGCGCGGCTCCTCGTCCGGGTCGACGTCCTCGAGGTTGCTCATCCCGACGATGCGGACGTAGCCGCCGGCGGGGATGGCCTTCACGCCGTACTCCGTCTCGCCCCGACGGAACGACCACACCCGCGGCCCGAAGCCGAGGAAGAACTCCGTCACCTTCATGCCCGCACGCTTGGCCGTGAAGTAGTGACCGGCCTCGTGGAGCATGATCAGCGCCACGATGCCGAAGATGATCGCGAGGGTGTCGATCGTCGACGGGCGGAGGACGGCGAGGAGGATCAGGCCGAGCAGGACCAGCAGGAGCGAGACGCCGGCGCCGCGCCGAGTGACGTCCGAGCCGGCTTCCTCGAGGGGGTCCTTCACGCTGCGCTTCTCCGTTCCACCGCTTCCCGGGCGCGCTCGCGCGCGAGTCGGTCAGCTTCCAGAACGTCGGCGACTTCCTCGACGTTCCCGGTGCCCCGCTGCATCACGTCCTCGACCACGGCGGCGATGCCCAGCCACGGGATCCGCCCACCGAGGAACGCCTCGACCGCGACCTCGTTGGCGGCGCTGAGGGTCGCGGGGCGCCGCCGCCGGCCCGGCCCGCCGCATAGGCGAGACCGAGGCACGGGAAGGCCTCGAGGTCCGGGGTCTCGAAGGTGAGCGCCCCGAGGCGGGTCCAGTCGATGGCGCCGAAGGGTTGGTCGAGCCGGTCCGGCGCGCCGAGCGCCAGGCCGATCGGGAGCCGCATGTCGGGCTGCGACAGCTGGGCGACGGTCGCTCCGTCCGTGAACTCGACCATCCCGTGCACGATGGACTGCGGGTGCACGACGACGTCGACGCGGTCGAAGTCGACGCCGAACAGCTCGTGCGCCTCGATGACCTCCAAGCCCTTGTTCATGAGCGTCGACGAGTCGATGGTGATCTTGGCGCCCATGGTCCAGGTCGGATGCTGCAGCGCGTCGGCGACCGTGACACGCTCGAGCTCGGCCCGCGACTTGCCACGGAAGGGCCCGCCGCTGGCGGTGAGCAGGATGCGGCGCACCTCGTTCGGGGCGCCGGCGCGCAGCGCTTGATAGATGGCCGAGTGCTCCGAGTCGACGGGCACGATCTCGCCGCCGCCGCTTCCCCGCTCCTTGGCGACGACCGGCCCGCCGGCGATCAGACTCTCCTTGTTCGCCAGCGCGAGTCGCTTGCCGTTCGTCAGCGCCGCGAGCGTGGCGGGCAGGCCGGCGAAACCGACGACCGCGTTCAGGACGACGTCGGCCTCTGGCAGCGCCGCCAGCTCCGCGAGCGCGTCGGGCGTGTCGACGCCGAGGTGCGTGCGGTCGGGCGGGACGTCGAAGTCGGCCGCTTGTCGCGAGAGCAGCTCTTCGTTGCGGCCGGCGGCCAGCGCGACGACGCGGTACCGGTCGCGATGCGATGCGATGACGTCGAGGGCCTGAGTCCCGATCGATCCCGTCGATCCGAGGAGGACGACGTTCGTCGTCCGGCTCATCCGATCTTGAGTTGGATGGCCAGGTAGTAGACGGCCGGGAGGCAGAACAGGATGGCGTCGAAGCGGTCGAGGACGCCGCCGTGCCCCGGCAGGAGCGTCCCGAGGTCCTTGATGCCGAGGTCGCGCTTGATCATCGACTCGCACAGGTCACCGATCGGGGCGAGGATCGCGACGACGAGGCCGAGCGCGAGGCCGTGGCTGATCTTCGCCGTTCCACGGCGCGAGCGTCGTGCCGACGATCCCGCCGAGCACGACGGCGGCGACCATCCCGCCGAACAGGCCCTCCCAGGTCTTGTTCGGCGACAGGCGGGGCGACATGCGGCTGCGTCCGAACTGCGAGCCGATGAAGTACCCGAACACGTCGTAGCCGATCGCGCACAGGGCGAGGCCGATGATGAGGCCGGTGCCGTCGGGGGCGCTGAGCAGCAGGCCGGCGAACGCGCCGAAGATGCCGATGTAGCCGAACCCGAACAACGTGATCGCGATGTTGACGATCGGGCGCGCCTTCACCACTTCGAGCATGTACCAGAGCATGGTGAACGCGACCACGAGGACCGCGACGAGCGGGAACGCGTCGAGCCCCTCGCTGTACGCGATGCCGACGATGGACACGGACCCGAGGAGCCCGATCACCGTCGCCGGGTGGTAGCCGGCGCGGCGGAACGCCTCGTAGAGCTCGAACGCAGCGGCGCCCACGATCACCGCGACCAGGATCGTGGTCGCCCCGGTGCCGAGCTTGAGCATGATGAGGGCCACGACCGCGATGGCGATCCCGGTCAGGAGGCGGGTGATGAGGTCGGCCGGCGGGCCGTGCTCCTGGACGGGGGCAGGGGGCTCCTCGCCTTCGAGGGGCCCGGGGGGCCGCGTGCGCCGTGCCGGCCGGCGGCGACTGTTGCCACCGCGGCGGCGGGCCGCCACCTCCTCTTCGAACGCCTCGTCGTCATCGTCGTCGGCGGGAAGGTCGCGATCGCGCAGCGCGCCGAGCGCCAGGGAGTCGTCCTTGAGCAGCTCGGGACTCGAGAAGTCACCCTCGGCCCAGTCGCTGTCCTCGGTCCGGTAGCGGGGCGCCTGCCCGCTCGCCGACTTCCAGCGGTCGAGCTCGGCGTCAGGCGGAGTCGCGGGCTGCTCGCCGGACACCACCGTCGGCACTTCGCCCGTGGGCGGCTCGGTCCAGTGCGGAAGGCGCACCGGCCCGCTCGCGTCGGCGGGCGCCTCCGGTCGCCGCCGCGACTCGGGCGGCGGCGTCGCGGTCTTGGCGCGACGCGCGGCTCGTTTGCCCCGGCGCTGTCCGCGGCTTGGACTCGGAGTCTGCATCGGACTCGGACTCGGACTCGGTCAGACCTTGCGACGACGCCGACCACGTCGGGTCACCTTCGAACTCGAAGTCCGTCGCGCGCTCGCCCCAGAACTCCTCGGAGTCGTCGACGGCGCGCTGACCGCGGCGCGGCACGGGTCGTTGCGACTGCTCGTCGGGCCCGAGGACGCGCACACCTTCGCCCTCGCCGCGCGGTGCTGCTGCCTGTTCGTCTTCAAAATCGAGCTGATCGCGCTCGTGATCGTCGCGCCAATCGGACACGGCACCCCTTCCGGTCCGATCCCAGGCTAGACCCTTGTCCCCCGGAGGTCGTGCATCCCGGCGAGGCCCGCCGGCCGGACCTGCCGATCGACGGCTCGCTGCCGCCGCGGCGCTCACGGTGGCGCGGCGCTACCGGCGCAGCCGGACTTACGACTTCGAGGAGCTCGCGCTCCTTGTGCTCGAGCATCTGGTCGATCTCCTCGACCGTCGTGTGCGTGACCTTCTCGAGCTCCTTCTCGGCCCGGTCGAGGTCGTTCTTCGAGAGGTCGCCGTCCTTCTCGAGCGCTTCGAGGTCGTGACGCGTCTGCCGGCGGATGTTGCGCACCGCGACGCGGCCCTCCTCGGCCCGGTTCCTCACGACCTTCACGAGATCCCGACGCCGCTCCTCGGTCAGCGGTGGGAACACCAGTCGCACGACCTGCCCGTCGTTGGACGGGTTGATCCCGAGATCGCTCACCTGGATCGCCTTCTCGATCGCCTTCATCGATCCCTTGTCGTAGGGCGAGATGACGAGCACGCGCGGCTCGGGGACGCTGATGCCGGCGATCTGTTGGAGCGGGACCTCGGCGCCGTACGCGTCGACCTTGAGCTTCTCGACGAGGCCGGGGGTGGCGCGGCCGGTGCGGATCCCGCCGAACTCCTCTTGCAGGTGCGCGACCGCCTTGCGCATCTTGTCGCGGCACTCGTCGAACACGAGCGCACGGAGATCGTCGCCGCCGTCACTCATCGCGCCTCAGCCGTCTCGGAGCTGACCAACGTCCCGATCGGCTCGCCGAGCAGCGCCCGGTGGATGTTCCCGGGCGCGCTCACGTCGAACACCATGATCGGCAGCTGGTTGTCCATGCAGAACGTGATCGCGGTCGAGTCCATGACCTGGAGTCGGCGGTTCAGCACCTCGAAGTGGCTGACCTCGGTGAATTTCACCGCCGCGGGGTCGAGGCGCGGGTCGGCGCTGTAGACCCCGTCGACGCCGGAATGCGTGCCCTTGAGGATGGCGGCGGCGCCGATCTCGGCGGCCCGCAGCGCGGCGGTGGTGTCGGTCGTGAAATACGGGTTGCCGGTCCCGGCGGCGAACACGACCACCCGGCCCTTCTCGAGGTGGCGGATGGCACGCCGCGGGATGTACGGCTCGGCGATCTGGGCCATCGTGATCGCGGTCTGGACACGCGTGGGCTGCCCCACGCCTTCCAGCGCGTCCTGCAACGCGAGCGCGTTGATGACGGTCGCCAGCATCCCCATGTAGTCGGCGCGTGCCCGGTCCATGCCCCGCTCGGCGCCGGGCATGCCGCGGAAGATGTTCCCTCCGCCGACGACGACCGCGATCTCGACGCCGAGCTCGGTGTTCGCGGCGGCGACCTCTTCGGCGATGCGCTGGACGACGGCGGCGTCGATGCCCGAGCCCGTCGCCGCGTCGGCGAACACCTCACCCGAGAGCTTCAGGACCACCCGGTCGTACCGGGACGCCTCCCCCAACGCGTCTCCCTCGGCTTTCTCTTCGCGGCCCGGCCCGTCGCCTATTCGGCGCCGACCTGGATCCGGACAAACCTGCGGACGGTGGCATCCTTGCCGAGCTCCCCGAGGAGCTTGCCGACGGTGGTCTTCGGCTCCCGGACGAACGGTTGCTCGACGAGGACGACGTTCTTGTAGAAGCCGTTCAGCCGTCCTTCGACGATCTTCGGGACCGCCTGCTCGGGCTTCCCCTCGTTGCGGGTGAGCTCCTCGAGCACGGTGCGCTCCTTCTCGACGACCTCGGCGGGGACATCGTCGCGCGTGACGTACTGCGGCGCGGCCGACGCGATGTGCAGCGCGATGTCGTGCGCGACCTCGCGGGCGCGGGCGTCGGACGGGTCGACGCCGCCGACCTCGACGAGGACGCCGATCGTCCCGCGCTCGCTCTGGATGTGCTTGTACCCGTCGACGATCCCGTCGGCCGACTCGACGCGCGCGAACGCGACCGATCGCGACGTTCTCGCCCAGCGTCGCCCCGAGCTGCTTGACCGCGTCGCCGACCGTCCCGCCCTCGTACGGCCGGCTCTCGAGGTCGTCGTCGCCCTGCTCGGCCACGATCTTCGTGAGCGCGGCGAGCATGTTCCGGAAGTCGGCCCCTTTGGCGACGAAGTCGGTCTCGCAGTTCAGCTCGACGATCGCGCCCACGCCGCCCTCGACGAGCACCTCGACGGCGCCGTCCTGCGCCTCCCGCCCGGCACGCTTGGCCGCGCCGGCCAGCCCCTGGGTACGGAGCCAGTCCTTGGCTGCTTCGATGTCGCCGCCGGTCTCCTGGAGCGCGGTTCCGGCAGTCGAGCATCCCGGCGCCGCTCTGCTTGCGCAGCGCGGCGATGTCCTTGGCCGAGATCTCAGCCATTGCTCGCGCCTCCGCTTTCGGTCGTGGCTTCTACGGGCGCCTCGGCAGGCGACCGGCGGCGGCCTCGGCGACGTGCCGTCGCCGGCGGTCGTCGCCGGCGGTGTCGTCCGGCGGAGGCGGCGGCGGTGGCTTCCGCTTCGCGTCGCGCAGACGCGCCTCGCGCTGCTCCTGCGCCTTGGCTGCCTCGCCGCGGGCGCGGCGCTGCTCGTCGGCCTTGCGACGCTCCTCCTCGGGATCGGGCGGCGGCGCCTGCTCCTCGGCCTTGGCCGCGGGCTTCCCGCCCTTCTTCTGGGCGAGCACGCGGCCTTCCTCGACGGCGTCGGCGACGACGCGGCTCATGAGCGCGGCGGAACGGATGGCGTCGTCGTTGCCGGGAATGACGTAGTCGATGACGTCGGGGTCACAGTTGGTGTCGACCACGGCGACGACGGGGATGCCGAGGCGGTTGGCCTCCGTCACCGCGATGTGCTCCTTCTTCGTGTCGATCACGAAGATCGCGTTCGGCAGCTTCTCGAGGTTGCGGATGCCGCCGAGGTTCCGCTGCAGCTTCGTGAGGTCCCGCGTGATCTTCAGCGCTTCCTTCTTCGGCATCTGCGCGGTCTCGCCCGACTGGACGAGACGCTCCAGCTCGCGCAGCTGGGAGACGCGCGAGTGGACGGTCTGGAAGTTGGTGAGCGACCCGCCCAGCCAGCGGTAGTTGACGTACGGCATGCCGCTGCGCTGGGCCTGGTCCTGGATCGGCTCCTGGGCCTGCTTCTTGGTGCCGACGAACAGGACCGTCCCGCCGTCCTCGACGGCGCCGCGGATGAACCGGTAGGCGGCGTCGATCCGCTCGAGGGTCTGCTGCAGATCGATGATGTAGATGCCGTTGCGCTCGCCGAAGATGAAACGGCGCATCTTCGGGTTCCAACGGCGCGTCTGGTGGCCGAAATGGACGCCGGCCTCCAGCAGCTGCTTCATGGTGACGACAGCCACGGGGTCTCTCCCTCGGTTGTACCTCGGCCCGCCGCGCCCGTCCGTGAGGACGGAACGACCGTGGGTGGCGGGCGTGCGAATTCTCGAGCCGGGACGGACCCTGCGCCCGAGTTGGCTTCAGTGTAGGTCAGGGCATCGCCACGGCCTCCACCCGGTCGGGGCGGGCGAGACGCACGGCGAAGACGAGGCGGCCGGCACCGGCGCCGATCCCGACCGGGAACCCACCGGGATCGACGCGCCGGATGACCCGGCCCGAATCCCGATCGAGGACGACCACCTTGCCGCCGTAGGTCCTGATCACGACGGCGTGCGCGCCGAGCAGCACCCGCGTGTCGAGGATCGGCTCGCGGGTCGCGGTCTGCCACCGCGCCGTGCCCGCGTGTGCGTCGACGAGCGTGATCGTCCCGAAATGGTCGGACACGACCACATCGCCCCCGGCCGCGCCGGGCGTGACGCCCGACTCGAACGACGCCGGCACGGGGACCGACCAGCGCTCGGCGCCGGAGGCGAGGTCGCGGCCGACGACGCGAGCGGCGAAGTTGCCGTTGCCCTCGCCCAGCACGACCAGGCCGTCGTGGATCACGGGCGCAGACGCTCCCGCCTCGACGACCGACTCCCACCGCACGGCGCCGGTCGCGAGGTCGAAGACGCGCAGGCGGTTCACCGCTTCGCCTTCGGCGCCGCTCCAGAGCACGGCACCAACGGCTGCGGTCGCGTCGGCGGCCGGGGCAGCCCAGATGTCGCCGGGTAGTTGGGTGGACCAGACCGCCTGCCCGGTGCGGCCGTCGAGCGCGGCGACGAATCCGCGCTCGGTGGTCACGAGGGCGATCGGCCCGGAGCCGACGCGCGTGAGCACACCGCCGCCCGCGTGCTCGCCGACCGGCGCCTCCCAGCGACGCGCGCCCGACGCGCGCTCGAGCGCGACGAACCGGTCGTCCGCGCTCACCAGCACCGTCCGGCCGTCGAGCGCAGGCTCGTAGTGCGTCACTTGGTTCACGTCGGTGCGCCAGCGTTCGCGCCCGGTCGTGCTGTCGAGGGCGACGACCTGATTGCGGCTGACGGTGACGACGGCGTCACGCCCGTGGACGCCGAGCGAGAACGGCCAACCGACCTCCGTCGACCAGGTCTCGTCACGTCGGGAACGGCCGCCGCTCGCCTTGCCGGACTCCGCCTGCGCGCAGCCGGCGACAATCACGACGACAACCGCGGCTGCGAGCACCCGTCGGGCGCTCATCGCGACACCACCGGCAGGTCGCCGAGCCCGTGCTCGACCCGGGTGATCAGCGTGGGCACCACGACGCCGCGCAGTCCCTCGACGACTCCGACGCACGGCGGCGCCCGGCCCTCGAGCGCGGCGCGCACGACGCGGAGCGCGCCGGGGTCGCGCGGGATGTTGGCGTGGTCGTCGAGCGGTCCGCCGCCGACGCCGACGACGACCTTCGTCGCGTCGGGCACGTCGACCTGCGTCGCCGGCACGAGGATGTCGTCGCGTCGCGCCGATCGTCGTGAAGTCGACGTGGTCGGGCAGGCGGTCGTCCCAGAGGTCGCGCAGGAAGCGTGAGTGCTCGTCGAGCTGACGGACCGACGGCGCCGACGCCGGCGCCACAGAGAGGCGCTCCTCCGCCGCTTCGACGAGCTCCTTGCCGACGGGACTGGCACGCCAATCGGCGGCTGCGGTCGCCAGCGGCGCGCCCTCGTGCGGCGACGACAGCGTCACGACCGTCCCGATGGGCGGGTACTCGGGATCGGCGGCGTCGTAATAGTCCTGGAGGAAGACGTCGACGACGACTCCGCCCTGCGAGTGGGCGATGAGGTCGACCTCGCGGCCCGGGTGCTCGCGCTGGGCCGCGCTTGAGCTGCTCGGCGAGGCGGAGGCCGGCTCGCTGCAGGTCGCCGTGCGTCTGGTCGGCGCGGTACGCACCACCGTCGGGCGCGTACGAGAAGTACGTGACCTCGTCGTCGCGGTAGCCGAGGGCGCGGGTATCGAGGCCGAAGGTCGGGTGGTCCGGCGCGCCCGCCGTGTCGATGCCGCCCACGGCCATGAGGAGGTGGCCGGATCCTCCGGTGCCGTCGGCGGGCGCGCTGCCGTCGGAGCACTCCTGGCGGTGATGCCACCAGTCGGCGGCGCCGGCGGCGACGTCCATCGCCACCGACGCGAGGATCCCGGCCGGGGTATGCCCGAACGCCGCGCCCGCAACTCCCGCCAGCTCGCGCGCGCCACGGGCGCCGACGCCCGCGAGCCGCGAGCGCCGCCCGCCGCCGCCCCGGCCGCGCCGCTCATGGCGTCCCAACCGCTGCGCCCGGCGTCGACGGCCGCCCCGGCGGCATCGCCGAGCGCGCCGGCGAGATCGCCGGCGACGGCTGCGATCCCCGACCCGCCCGAGGTGAGCGACCCGGAGACCACCCGGCGGGCGTCCCACGGCTCGGCCGGCACCTCGTCAGCGAGGAATGAGCCGGACGAGCTGCGTGAGATCGCAGACGCCGAAGAGGCGCTGCGGGTCGAGGTAGCGGTCGCCGAGGCGGACGCCGAAGTGGAGCCCGCCGGCCTCGTGCTCGGGGCCGGAGCTGCCGGCGGCGCCGACGACCTGACCGCGCGTGACGCGGTCCCCGGCCCGCACGCTGATGCCGGCGAGGAACGCGTACGTCGTGCGGAGGTTGCCGTCGTGGGCGACGACGACGTGCAGGGAGCCGGCGACCGAGCCGGCGAACGCGACCACGCCGTCGCCGGACGCCCGCACGGGCGTGCCCGGCGACACGGCGAAGTCGATGCCGCGATGCCCGGGGCCGTATGCGAACGCCGGCGCCTGAAAAGGACGAGCGACCGGCCCGTCGACGGGCGGCATCCACACGCCGCAGCCGCCGGGCAACGGCGGGGCGGCGCCCGCCCCGCTCGCGTCGCGCAGGACGAGCAACGACGAAGCGGCGAGACAGACGAGGAGGCAAACCGTCGCCTCGCGGCGCGGCGGTTGGAGGTGCATGGACGCTCCCGTGGGTCGAGCACGACACGGCACGGGGAAGCGCCGGGGAAGGTGTCACGGAGCGAAGCTCGACATGACGGGCCGGATCGTACCGGCCGGCTACGACAATGAAAAGACCCGCAGCGACAATGGGCGACGTCACCGCACCCGGCCTTCTTCGGACTCGCCGAGCCGGGCGCGGAGCTGGAGGATGGCCTTCGTGTGGATCTGACAGGCGCGGCTCTCGGTCACGCCGAGCACGTCGCCGATCTCGGACAGCGTCAGCCCCTCGTAGTAGTAGAGGGTGAGCACGAGGCGCTCCCGCTCGGGAACGCGGTTGACGGCGTCGGCGAGGAGCACTTTCATCTCGTCGACCTCGAACGCCTCGACCGGGTCGTGCACACGATCGGCGGCCGGATCGCCCACCATCGCCTGCCCCGGTCGCTCTCCTCCGGCGGCCAGGATCTCGTCGAGGGCGACGAGACCGACGAACGAGATCTGCGACAACGCTTTCGTGAGCTCCCGATCGCTCATGCCGAGCTCACGGGCGAGCTCGTCGTCATCGGGCGTGCGCCGCAACTCGTTCTCGAGCTTCGAGTACGCCCGCTCGATGGCGCGCGCCTTTGCGCGGTACCGACCGTGGCACCCAGTCGAACGACCGGAGCTCGTCGATGATCGCGCCCTTGACGCGTGCGATCGCGTAGGTCTCGAACTTGAACCCTCGTGACGGGTCGAACTTGTCGATCGCGTCGATGAGCCCGAAGATCCCGTAGCTCACGAGATCCGCCTGCTCGACGCTCTGCGGCAAACCGGACGCGACCCGTCCCGCCACGAACTTGACGAGCGGGGCGTAGTGGAGGATCAGTCGCTCGCGCGCGTCGACGGTCTGGTGTTGCTTGTACTCGCTCCACAGCGCGGCGACCGGATCGTCGGTGTGGTCCTCAGGCACGAGGATGCGTCGCGTCGTAGACCGCGCGGAGGCGTTCGCGAGTCAGGTGCGTGTAGATCTGGGTGGTGGCGAGGTCCGTGTGCCCGAGCAGCTCCTGCACGGCGCGCAGGTCGGCGCCCCGTTCGAGCAAGTGGGTCGCGAAGGCGTGGCGGAGCGCGTGTGGATGCAGTGCCTGCCCGTCGGGCAGCGGATGGCGGGCGACGATCCGCCGCGCGTCGCGCGTCGTGAGGCGCCGACCCAGGGCGTTGAGGAACACGGCGTCGGGCGGCGTCCGCTCGGTGACCAGCTCGGGTCGTCCGTACGCGAGGTACCCGCGCAGGGCCGCCTTGGCCGGCTCGCCGAGCGGCAGGCGGCGCTCCTTCGACCCCTTGCCGAGCACGGTGAGGAACCCGCGGTTCGTGTCGACCGACTCGAGCGTGAGCCCGCAGCATTCGCTCACCCGCAGCCCTGCGCCGTAGAGCACCTCGAGCACGGCGAGGTCCCGCCATGCCGTCGCGGCGCCGGCGGCGTCGTCGTCCTCGAGCTCGGCGGCCGAGGCGGCGTCGAGCAGAGCGACGGCTTCGGCCTGGCGGGGCACCCGCGGCAGGCGCGCCTCGCCCTTCGGCGCCCGCAGCGACCGGCCCGGATCGGTCGGGATGATCCCCTGGCGGTGGAGGTACCGGAGATAGGCCCGCAGTGACGCCGCCTTGCGGGCCATCGACCGGCGGGCGAACTGACGCGTCGTGAGGAACGCGAGGTACCGGCGCAGCGTGGTGTGGTCGAGCTGCTCGGGCGACGGGCAGCCGCCACGCTCGGCCCAGGCGACGAACTGCCGCACGTCGCGCTCGTACGCCTCAGCCGTGTGGCCGCTCGCCCCTGCCAGGGAAGCGACGAACTCGTCGACCGCCCAGCTCACACCACACCTCGGACTTCTCCCCCACCCGCGTACGCACGTTACCAACCGTCGTGGCGCGGCCGGCGCCAAACGCGACGAGGCGTAGTCGTCATATGCCCGCGGTACCGTGCTCGTGCCGTCGAGGTCGCCGCGGTCACGGCCCTCCTTCCACCACGCTTCTCGGGAGGTCCGCCGTGCTCGCCTCGGTTCGCAGCGCCACGCTCACGGGCGTCGACGGTCACGTCGTGACCGTCGAGGTCCACGTGTCGACCGGCCTGCCCAGCTATCACGTCGTGGGGCTGCCGGACGCCGCGGTCCGCGAGTCGCGCGAGCGCGTGCGCGCCGGCACTGTTGTCATCGCATCTCGAGTTCCCGCAGCAGCGGATCACGGTCAACCTCGCGCCGGGCGGTGTTCGCAAGACCGGCGCGGGATTCGAGCTCGCCGTCGCGCTCGGCCTGATCGCCGCCACGGGCCAGCTGGCGGACGGCGTGCTCGACGAGGTCGGCGTGCTCGGAGAGCTGGGGCTCGACGGGTCGGTCCGCCCGGTGCCCGGCGTCCTCGCGCTCGTCGACGCGCTCCGCGCCGACGGGACGTGCTCGGTGATCGTGCCCGCGACCGACGTCGCCGAGGCCTCGCTCGTGCACGGGGTGGAGGTGCGCTCGGCACGCTCGGTCGCGGAGCTGCGCGCGTGCCTGAAGGGCGAGGCCGAATGGCCGGAGCCGCCACCGATCCCCGCGCCCGAGACCCGCAGCGCCCGACCTCGACGACGAGCCCGTCGACCTCGCCGACGTGCGCGGGCTCCCGCGCGCGCGACGAGCACTCGAGGTCGCCGCCGCCGGCGGGCATCACGTGCTGCTCACCGGACCGCCGGGCACCGGAAAGACGATGCTCGCCCGCCGGCTGCCGACGATCTTGTCGCCCCTCGATGCCGACGAGGCGCTCGAGGTCACCCGCATCCATTCGGCCGCAGGCCATGCTCCGCGGCACGGCCTGGCGCGCCGGCGTCCCTTCCGGGCGCCGCATCACACGGCGTCGACGGCCGCCCTCGTCGGCGGCGGCTCGAACCGCCTCCGCCCCGGCGAGGTGACGCTGGCACATCGCGGGACGTTGTTCCTCGACGAGCTGGGTGAGTTCCCACCGCACGCGCTCGACGCGCTGCGCCAGCCGATCGAGGAGCACGTGGTCCGCATCTCGCGGCAGGCGATGTCGGTCGTGTTCCCTTCCGACTTCCTCCTCGTCGCGTGCTCGAACCCGTGTCCGTGCGGTCGGGGTGGGCCGAGCTGCGAATGCACCGAGACGCAGCGCGCCCGCTACCGCCGCCGCCTGTCGGCGCCGCTGCTCGACCGCTTCGACCTGCGCCTCGAAGTGCACCCACCCGAGCCGGGCGACGGGCCCGGTGAGCCGTCCTCCACGGTGCGCGACCGCGTCGCCGAGGCCGTCGCCCGCCAGCAGCGCGCGCTACGCCCGCCGGCCGTGGCGCCGGAACGCACGGGTCCCCGCGGGCGCACTGGCCCAGGTGATCCCGCTGTCCGAGGACGCCGACGAGGCGTGGCGATGGGCGATCGGGCACGACGCGCTCGACGGGCCGGGGCGCGGCGCGTGTGCGGCGCGTCGCCCGCACGCTCGCCGATCTCGAGGGAAGCGCCGACGTCTGCGAACGCCATGTCACGCTCGCCGCCGCCCTCCGCGAGGACGTGCCATGAGCGCGACCCGGCCGCGGCTGGCGGCGGCAGAGGTGGCGGCGGCCACGCTCGTCTGCCTCCCCGACATGGGCCCACGCCGGCTGCGCGCCGTGCTCGACCGGTGGCCCGATCCGGGCGCGGCGCTGGCCGCGGTGCGCGACGGCAAGGCGGGCGACGCGCTCGCGCCCGACGCGCGACTGGTCCGTGCTCACGACCGCGACGCCCTCGCCCGCAGTTGGGCGCGCGCGGCACGCGCGCTCGACCTCGCGCCGGAGCTCGCCCGCCGGGGCACCGGGGTCGTACGGGACGGCGGCCCCGACTACCCGATCGGCGACGAAGTTCCCGACCGGCCGGCGGTGCTGCTCGTCGAGGGGGCCGCGCCGGATGTGCTACGTCGGCCGCGCGTCGCGATCGTGGGGACCCGTTCGGCATCGGTGCACGGGCTCGCCGACGCACACGAGCTGGGCGCCTTCCTCGCCCGGCGCGGTGTCACGGTCGTCAGCGGTCTTGCCATCGGGATCGACGGCGCCGCCCACCTCGGGACGCTCGACGCCGGCGGAGGGGTGGTGGGCGTCGTCGCGACCGGTCTCGACGTCGTCTACCCACGCCGGCACGTCGTGCTGTTCGAGCGCGTACGCGGGGCGGGCGTGCTGTTGAGCGAGGCCGGCTTCGGCGCGCAGGCCAACCGTTTCCGCTTCCCCGTTCGCAACCGCATCATCGCCGCGCTCGCCGACGTCGTCGTGGTCGTGGAGGCGACGCTGCGCGGCGGCGCGCGCATCACCGCCGACTACGGGCTCGAGTACGGCCGGCCCGTCCTCGTCGTGCCGGGTTCGCGGCGCAACCCGTCCGCGGAAGGGTGCAACGCGTTGCTGGCCGACGGCGCCCAGCCGCTCCTCGATCCCGACGACGTGCTCGTCGCCCTCGGCTTGACGCCGGGCTCCCGGCGCGGTTGGGGCGCACCGCCACCGCGCGCCACACCCGAGCCCGACGGCGCGCGCATCCTCGAAGCGTGCGCCGGCGAAGCCGCCACGGTCGATCAGCTCGTCAGCCGCACCCGGCTGCCGCCGGAGGCGGTCACGGTCGCGTTGCGCGCGCTCGAGCGGCAGGGATGGGCCGAGCACCGGCGGGGCTGGTGGTGGCCCCGATGATGCGCGCGCTACTCGCCCGTGAACTTCGGCTCGCGCTTCTGGAGGAACGCGACCATCGCCTCGGCGGTGTCCTTCGACGCGAAGTTCATCGCCTGCGCGGTGTCCTCGAACTCGAGCGCCTCGGCCATCGACACCGAGAACGACTGGTTGAGCAGCCGCTTCGAGATCGACAGCTGGACCGGAGGCAGGGCGGCGAGCCGCGCCGCGAGCTCCGCCGAGATCTTCGCGAGGTCGTCGGCGGGCACGACCCGGTTCACGATGCCGATGCGCTCGGCCTCGGCGGCATCGATGATGTCGGCGAAGAACACGAGCTCCTTCGCCTTGTGGAGGCCGACGAGACGCGGCAGCAGCCACGAGCCGCCGAAGTCGACGTTGAGGCCCCGCTTCGAGAAGATCTCCGAGAAGCGGGCGCGCTCGGAGGCGACGATGAGGTCGCAGCCCAGCGCCATGTTCAGGCCCGCGCCGGCGGCGACGCCGTTGACGGCGGCGATCGTGGGCTGCGGCAGGTGGTGGAGCCGCAAGGCGGCCCGGCCGACGACGCGCATCTGCCGGAAGGTCGAGCCGATCCCGCCGGAGTCTCCGCCGAGGTCCGGGTTGTCGCCCGGGCTGAGGTCGGCGCCGGAGCAGAACCCGTCGCCGGCGCCGGTGATCACGAGCACACGGTCGCTCGGCGTGTCGGCCACTTCGTCGAACACCTCGATGAGCTCGCGCCACATCGGACCGTTGATGGCGTTCTTCTTCTCGGGGCGGTTGAGCGTGACGGTGACGACGCCGTCCGCCCGATCGACGATGAGCGTCTCCATGCGGCCGCTACCGTAGCGCCGTGGGCTTCAACCCGTTCCGCAAGCAGGTACGGCGGTCCTCCGACATCGTCATCGTCGTCGCCGCCCTCGCCGTGGTCGCGGCCCTGCTCGTGTGGGCGGTCCTGCCGCGCTGAGCCGCGCCCGCGCGCGTCACTCGTCGAGGCTGGTCTCGCGCGCGAACGAAGCGATCTCCCCCGCGACCTCGTGCAGCTCGCGCTCGGGAGCCCGCTCGTCGGTGACCCGCGCGCCCTGCATGCGGTCGAGGCGGAACGATCGGCCGCCGCCCCGCAGGCGGCACCACGCCATGAGGTACCAGTGATCCTGGCCTCCGGCGAGCCCGTACGGCTCTACGAGGCGGCGCTCGGTCCGCTGGCCGGACCGGTCGACGTAGTCGAGCTCGAGCACCTTGCGATCGGCGACCGCCGTCTCGACCGCCCGCATCACCGGCGTCACGTCGAGGTGGCCCCGCTGCTGCAACAAGTGGATGCGGGCCACGAGCTCGCGCGCGCCCTCCCGGTTCGCCCCCGACATGGCGGCGACGAGCTTGCGCAGCGCGGAACGGGCGGCGTCGCCGAACGGGATCGGGCCGCTCGCGGCCAGCGCCACCGCGATCGCGGTCGCCTCGTCGGCGCTGAAGTTCAGCGGCGGCAGGCTCATGGACGGATCGACCGAGTAGCCGCCGCCGGGGCCGGGCGTCGCCCAGATCGGGACGCCCGACTGCTGGAGCGACGAGATATCGCGCTCGATCGTGCGCACGCTGACCTCGAAACGCTCGGCGAGGTCGCGCGCCGCGCGCGCCCGCGGCGCCGTGGCCCGCAGCACCTCGACGATGGCGTAGAGCCGGTCGGTGCGGTTCACGACGACAACCTGTCAGGATGGAATGTCATGCGCCATCCGGAGTTGAATCACATATGACCCAAGGCCACAGCATCACCGTCACGCCCGCCGACCTGCACGTCGAGGTCTCCGTCAACGGCGTCAAGGTCGCCGAGTCCGACCGGCCGGTGCTCCTCGAGGAGACCGGCCTCCCGACCCGGTACTACCTCCCCCGAGAGCACGTCCGCGCCGACCTGCTCCGCCCCACGAACAGCGAGACCGTCTGCCCGTTCAAGGGCCAGGCGTCGTACTGGTCCGTCGAGCTCGACGACGAGGTCCACGACGACCTCGTCTGGAGCTACGAGTCGCCGATCCCCCAGGCCGAAGGCGTCGCCGGCCTGTTCTGCTTCTACAACGAGCGCGTCGACCTCGTCGTGGACGGCGAGGCGCTGGCCCGCCCCGAGACGCCGTACTCGCGCAACCGGTCGCCGTCGCAAGCTCCGGCTCCTGCGGCGCCGATCGGCAAAGCCGCCGTCGCCGCGCGAACGCGCCTTCCAAGACCTCGACGACGAGCTCGCCGTTCGCCGTGCGCGTCACCGACGCGACGTCGAAGCGCAGCGTGCGCCGGCGCGCGTCGTGCTCGGCGAGCCAACGCGCCGCGAGCGTGCGCAAGCGTCGCTGCTTGGTGGCAGTCACGGCCTCGACCGGCGCGCCGAACCTCGTGCTGGCGCGCGTCTTGACCTCGCAGAAGACGAGCGTGCCATCGCGCCGTACGACCAGGTCGAGCTCGCCGTCACGGCAGCGCCAGTTGCGGTCGAGCACCTCGTAGGCGGCGGCTTCGTACCACCGGGCGACGGCGTCCTCGCCGGCGATTCCGAGTCGACGGCGGGGGTCGACCCGGCGACGCGGGCCGGAGCCGGGCACCGCTACAGGTCCTTGCCCGCCAGCTCCTCGACGTTGACGTCCTTGAACGTCACGACCCGCACGTTGGCCACGAACCGGGCGGGCCGGTACATGTCCCACACCCACGCGTCCTGGAGGTTGAGCTCGAAGTAGACGCGGCCCTGCTCGTTCTTCACGTCCATCTGGACGGCGTTCGTGAGATAGAAGCGTCGCTCGGTCTCGACGACGTACGCGAACATCGGGAGGACGTCGCGGTACTCCTTGTAGAGCTGGAGCTCGATCTCGGTCTCGTACCGCTCGAGGTCCTCGGAGCTCACGGCGTCACCCTCCGTGATCGCGAACCGTCAGGGGTCGCGGGTTCAGGCCCGCCGCTCCCTGATCTTGGCTGCCTTCCCGACCCGGTCGCGCAGGTAGTAGAGCTTCGCCCGGCGCACGTCGCCGCGGCTCACGACCTCGATCCGGGCCAGGATCGGCGAGTGGACGGGGAAAGTGCGCTCGACGCCGACGCCGAAGCTGACCTTGCGGACGGTGAACGTCTCGCGGGCACCGCTGCCCTTGCGGCGGATCACGACCCCCTGGAACATCTGCGTGCGCTCGCGGTTGCCCTCCACCACCCGGACGTGCACCTTCAGCGTGTCGCCGGGCGCGAAGTCCGGAATGTCCTCACGCAGGTTGGCGCGATCGACAAGATCGGTTGCGTTCATCGTTCGCCTTCTCGAGGGGTCGTCTCGAAGGGGGAGGAGCCCCGATGCTACCGGTCGGGTGGTCCCTCGGGGAACTCGTCGAGCAGCCGCCGCTCGTCTGCGGTCAGGGCCCGGGGCCCCAGGAGGTCGGGGCGGCGGTCGAGGGTCCGCCGCAGCGCCTGGGCCCTCCGCCACCGGGCGATCAGGGCGTGGTCGCCCGAGCGCAGCGCCTCGGGCACCGGCCAGCCGCGGAAGTCGGCCGGGCGCGTGTACTGCGGGTACTCGAGCAGCCCGGCCCCGAACGACTCGTCGTCCCCGGACTCCGTGTTGCCCATCACGCCGGGAACGAGGCGGGCGACGGCCTCGATCACGACGAGCGCGGCCGCCTCGCCGCCGGCGAGCACGTAGTCGCCCACCGAGATCTCGTCGTCGCAGAGGTGGTCGGCCACACGCTGGTCGACGCCTTCGTAGCGCCCGCACACGAGCGAGAAGCCGCCGCGCGCCGCGAGTCGCTCCGCCATCCGCTGGTCGAAGCGCGTCCCCGCGGCCGACAGGAGGAGCAGCGGACGCGGTGGCTCGACGGCCTCGACCGCCTCGAACAGCGGGCTCGGGCGTCATCACCATGCCCGCCCCGCCGCCGAACGGCGTGTCGTCGACGCTGCGATGCGGATCGGTGGTGTGCTCACGGGGATCGTGGACGCGCACGTCGACCAGACCGCGTTCGCGCGCCCGGCCGAGCAGCGACGAGTGCAGCGGGCCCTCGACGTACGCCGGGAAGATCGTGAACACGTCGACGCGCATCGCGGCTCTCAGCTGCGGTTGACGTCGAGGAGCCCGTCGGGCGGATCGACGATCAGGACGCCCGGTTCCTGCTCGACGACGAACACGAACGGCACGAGCGTGTCGTCGTCGAGGACGAGGATGTCGTGCGCCGGGTTGGCCTGGACGTCGGCGACGCGGCCGAGCACGTTCCCGCGCACGTCGCGCACCTCCTCGCCGACGAGCTCGTGGACCCAGATCCGTCCTTCGCCCGGATCGTCGAGAGGTTCGCCGACGAGCGTCGCGCCGCGCAGCTCCTCGGCGCCGTTCCGATCGGTGATGCCCTCGAAGCGGACGAGCCACCGGCCCTGGTGCGGACGGGCGCTCGCCACGATCAGCGTGCGGTCGCCGGCGCGGAGGACGGCGCCGGGGTCGGTGCGCTCGGGGCGGTCGGTGTGCAGCGTCACGACGACCTCGCCCCGGATGCCGTGCGGACGAGCGACCCGGCCGAGCTCGAGGTCAGCCGCAGCCAACGACCGGTTACTCCACGACGTCGACGTTGGCCTTGATGCCCTCGGCGGCGCCGGCGGCGCGGACGACCTGCCGGAGCGCCTGGATGACGCGGCCGCGCTTGCCGATGAGGCGCCCCATGTCGCTCGGGCTGGCGTGCACGAGGAGCTGCACGTCGTCGCGCCGCTCCTCGACGTCGATCTCGACCGCCTCGGGCTCCTCGGCGACGTTGCGCGTCACGTGCTCGACCACCGCGCGAGCCCGGGCGCCCAGGATCCGGTTGCCCTCGGGCGCGATCTCGTCGTCGTACTCGTCCTCGTCGTCGAGCTCGTCGTCCAGCACTTCGTCCCGCTGGTTGGGCGCGTCGTCACTCATCGCCCGACTCCTCGGCGCCCTCCGGCGCGCTCTCGTCGGCGGCGCTCTCCTCGGCGGCGGGCTCGTCGGCGGCCGCCGCGGGTGCCTCGGCCTCCGGCGCGGCGGCTTCGGCCGTCTCGGCCTGCTTCGCCGCCTTCTTCGCGGCCGCCTTGGGGTCGTCGAGGCGACGCCGAGCCAGCTTCGTGTTGACGCGACCGCCCTTCTCGGACTCGAACTGCGCCCAGACGCCCGAGACCGTCAGCAGCTTCTGCACCTGCTCGGACGGCTGCGCGCCCTTGCGCAGCCAGGCCAGGGCCTTCTCACCGTCGATGTCGGCGGCCGGCGGGTCCTGGCGGGGGCGGTAATGGCCGATGGTCTCGATGTTGCGGCCGTCGCGGGGCGAGCGCGAATCGGCGACGACCACCCGGTACGTGGGCTGCTTCTTCTTGCCCATCCGCATGAGGCGGATCTTCACGGACACTTCGAGGTGTTCCTCTCGAGCTCGGGGCCGGGCGTCGGAACAACGCCCGCAGAACGCACCAGGCTAGCCAGTCAGCGGCCCGGCACCGGGAGCCGCGGCATCTTGCCCTTGGCCACCGACCGCATCATCTGCTGGACCATCTTGAACTGCTTGAGCATCCCGTTGACGTCCTGGGTGCTCGTGCCGCTTCCGCGGGCGATCCGCAGCCGGCGCGAGCCGTTGATGACCGCCGGGTTGCGCCGCTCCTCGGGCGTCATCGACCGGATGATCGCCTCGATCCGACCGAGCTGCGACTCGTCGACCTCGGCGTCGCGGGCCTCCTTCGGCAGCCCCGGCATCATGCCGACGAGGTTCTGGATCGGCCCCATCTTGCGCACCTGCTGCATCTGATCGAGGAAGTCCTCGAGGGTGAACTGGCCCTTGCGGAGCTTCTTCTCCGCCTTGGCCGCCTCCTCCTCGTCGAACGCGGCCTCGGCCTTCTCGATGAGCGTGAGCACGTCGCCCATGCCGAGGATGCGGCTGGCCATGCGGTCGGGGTGGAACGGCTCGAAGTCGTCGAGCTTCTCGCCCGTGCCGGCGAAGAGGATCGGCTTGCCGACCACCTCCTTGACCGACAGCGCGGCGCCGCCGCGGGCGTCGCCGTCGATCTTCGTGAGGATCACGCCGTCGAGGCCGACCGCCTCGTCGAACGCCTCGGCGACGTTGACGGCCTCCTGGCCGGTCATGGCGTCGACGACGAGCAGCGTGTCGTGCGGCTCGACCTTGGCGCGGATGCGGCGCAGCTCCCCCATGAGGTCGTCGTCGATCTGGAGCCGGCCCGCGGTGTCGATGATCACGACGTTGCGCCCGGTGCGGTCGGCCTCCTTCAGCGCGCCCCGCGCCACCTTGACCGGATCGGTCGGCTCGGAGAACACCGGCACGTCGATGCGCTGGCCGAGCACGCGCAGCTGCTCGACCGCCGCCGGCCGCTGGAGGTCGGCGGCGACCAGCAACGGCTTGCGTCCGTCGGCGACGAGGTGACGCGCGAGCTTGCCGGCGGCGGTGGTCTTCCCCGAGCCCTGCAAGCCGGCGAGCATCACGACCGTCGGCGGCTTCGAGCTCATGGCGAGCTTGCCCGTCTCGCCGCCGAGCGTCGTCACGAGCTCCTCGTGGACGATCTTGATGACCTGCTGCGCGGGGCTCAGGCTCTTCGCGACCTCGGCGCCGCGGGCGCGTTCCTTGACGCGGTTGATGAACGACTTGACGACCGTCACGTTGACGTCGGCTTCGAGCAGCGCGACGCGGATCTCGCGGGCGACCTCGTCGACGTCCTTGTCGCTCAGCCGGCCGCGGCCGCGCAGCCGCTTGAAGATGCCGTCGAAGCGGTCGGCGAGGGCATCGAACATATTCCTCCTGTCGCCGTCGCAAGCTCCGCTCAGTATGGCTTTGCAACGGCAGTCGGCAAAGCCGCCGCTGCCGCGCTCCCACGCTATGCGAAGAGCGCGCCGACGAACTCCGCGGGGTCGAACGGGACGAGGTCCTCGGGCGCTTCGCCCACGCCGACCAGCTTCACCGGGATGCCCAGGTCGACCTCGATCGCCAGGACGATGCCGCCCTTCGCCGTGCCGTCGAGCTTGGTGAGCACGACGCCGGTGACGCCGACGGCTTCTGCGAACTGACGCGCCTGCGCGAGGCCGTTCTGCCCGGTGGTCGCGTCGATGACGAGGAGGACCTCCTGCGGCGCGCCGGGAGCCCGCTCGGCGATGCGGCGGATCTTCTTCAGCTCCTCCATCAGGTTGACCTTGGTGTGCATGCGGCCGGCGGTGTCGACGAGCACGACGCCGGCGCCTCGCCCAGCCGCCGCGTCCACGGCGTCGAAGACGACGGAGCCGGGATCGGCGCCCTCCTGTCCGCGCACGACGTCGGCGCCGACGCGCTCGGCCCAGTGAGCAAGCTGGTCGGCGGCTGCGGCCCGGAACGTGTCCGCCGCCGCCATCAGCGCCGGGCGGCCGTCGTCGATCTCGCGACGGGCGAGCTTGGCGATCGTCGTCGTCTTGCCCGTCCCGTTCACACCGACGAACAGCCACACCGTCGGCCCGTCCGGCGCGTGGTGCAGGGAACGGTCGACACCGGAGAGGTCGTCGACGATCTCGTTGCGCAGGAGCGTGACGAGCTGCTCGGGGTCGTCGACCCGCGCCGCCGTCGCCCGCTCGCGCAGCTCGTCGAGCAGACGTGACGTCGTCGGCACGCCGACGTCGGCGACGAGCAGCGCCTCCTCGATGCTGTCCCACGCCTCGTCGTCGATGGTTCGGCGCCCGGTGAGCGCGCCGAGCGATCGGGACGACGGCGGCGCGCGTCTTGCCGAGCCGGTCGCGCAGGCGCGGCGGGCCTGGTGGCGCGGCGACGTCGACGCCGGGCGCGGCCGGCTCCGCGGGCGCAGGAGCTTCCTCGAGCCGCCGGGCGCGGCGCGCCAGGCCGAGCCCGAGCCAGATGAGCACGGCGGCGAGCAGGAAGATGCCGATGAGGAGCACGGCGGCGAGGGTCGGGGACACAGCAGTCGCGTTCGTCAGGAGTGGAGTCGTCAGCTAATTGGCGCCGTCGCAAGCTCCGGCTTTGCGGCGTCGGCCGGCAAATCTGCCGACGCCGCGGGCGGAGCCTACCGGTCGCCCTCCGCGCCACCGGCCGGACCTTCTTCGGCGACGGGCGGCGGCGGATCGCCGCGGCGGTACGTGACCGTCTCGTGGGGCGTCTCGATCCCGGCCTGGTCGAGAGCCGCCTTGATGCGCGCCCGGAGATCCCGCGCAACCCGCCACTGCTCGAGCGGAAGGGTCTGGACGACGAGCCGGATCTTCATGCTCTGCGCGCCGAGCTCCTCGATCCCCCAGACGTCGGGCTCCGTCGAGGATCGCGTCGCGCCAGCCTTCTTCCTGCCACATCGCGTCGGCGGTCTCCTTGATCACGCGAATGGCGCTGGCGACATCGGTGTCGCGGTCGACCTCGATGTCCAGCAGCGCGCGCGACCACTGCTGCGACTTGTTCCCCACCCGCTTGATCTCGCCGTTGGGGACGTGCCAGACGACGCCCTCGACGTCGCGGAGGCGGGTCGTCCGCAGGCTCACGCCTTCGACGGTGCCGCTGACGCCGCCGGCGGGGCCCCCGACCGCGCCGCCGACGTCGATGACGTCACCCACGCCGAATTGGTCCTCGACGAGCATGAAGAACCCCGAGAGGAAGTCGCGCACGAGGCTCTGGGCCCCGAAGCCGAGCGCGATGCCGAGCACCCCGGCCCCGGCGATCAGCGGGGCAAGGTTGATCCCGAGCTCGCCCAGCACGACCAGGATCGCGATGCCCCAGATGACGGCGTTGGCGAGCCGGCCGAGGACGTCGGCCATCGTCCTCGCCCGTTGCGCCCGACGCGCTCGTCGCCACTCCGCCCGTGTCGATGAACCCGAACGGCGACTTCTTCTGGTTGTCGTTCTTGGCCCTGCGCTTGGGCGGCGTGGCCAGGATGCGCCGGATGATCCGACCCACGAGGGCGGTGACGATCCACGCCACGAGCAGGATGAGCACGATCCGCAGCGGCTTCGCGAACGCGTCGACGATCTCGGAGGCGCGTTCGTTGTCGGTGACGCGGAACACCGTCGAGCACAGCCACGATCGCTCACCGCGCGGCCCGCACGCTTCGGTCTCCGGGCTCACCTGGGAGTGCACGGACGCCGCCGCCGGCAACAGCGCGAGAGGTGACATGTCCGCCCGAAGCTACCGCCGGACGGCACGGCCGATCCGGCCCGGGTCAGGCGGGCGCCGGCTCCGCGTTCCGCATGGCCTCCTCGACCCGCTGGCTGACGACCTTGCTGGAGCCGCCCGGCGGCATCGAGACGCCGTAGAGAAGGTCGCCCGCCTCCATCGTGCGCTTCTGGTGGGTGACGATGACCAGCTGCGCCTCGTTGCGGAACTCGTCGACGAGGTCGAGGAAACGGTGGAGGTTGACGTCGTCGAGCGCGGCCTCGACCTCGTCGAGCAGGTAGAAGGGCGACGGGCGGGCGCGGAACACCGCGAACAGGAACGCCAGCGCGGTGAGCGAGCGCTCACCACCGGACAGCAGCGACAGTCGACGCACGTTCTTGCCCGACGGGCGCGCCTCGATCTCGATCCCGGTGTTGAGCACGTCGTCGGGCTCGGTGAGAAAGACCCGGCCGGCGCCGCCGGGGAACAAGGTCGCGAACAACGCGGCGAAGTGCTCGCTCACGTCCTGGAACGCGGTCTGGAACACGCTCACGATCTCGCGGTCGACGGCCCGGATCACGCGCAACAGCTCGCGCCGGCTCTCCTTCACGTCGTCCAGCTGCTGCTGGAGGAACGTGTGGCGCTCGGCCAGTGCGTCGTGCTCCTGGAGCGCCAAGCGGGTTGATCGGGCCGAGCATCCGCAGCTCACGTTCGAGCTCGCGGGCGCGGCCGGCGAGCGTCGTGCCCTCGGGGACCTCGGGCTGGGGCGCGTCGAGGGCGACGGCAGGCTCGCAGTCGAAATCGGTCCGCAGCTTCTCGATCGCGTTCTCGAGCCGCATGCGCGTCTCGGCCTCGTCGATCTCGGCCCGGTTGAGCTTCTCGCGGGTCTCGGCACCCTCCTGCTCGAGCGCGGCCCGCTCCGCCCGCAGGGCGTCCAGGCGCTCGCCCGACGATCGCGCCGCTTCCGACTGGCGCCGCCTCCGCTCGCGCAGCCGGTCGTGGATGGCCTCGACCGTCGGTCAGCAACGCGGTCAGGCGCTGCTCGACCTCCCGGTAGGCGCCCGCTCGTCCGGAGAGCGCGGCGCGCCGTTGCTCGGCTTCGGCGTGCTCGGTCGCGTCGCGGCTCGAGAGTCGGGCGTCGACGCCCTCGAGCCGGCGGGTCAACACGGCCCACCGCTCGGCGAGCGTGGCGACGCGGACCTCGAGGTCGCGGCGCATGTCGGCGACCTCGCCGGCGCGCCGGTCGAGCTCGGCTACGGCGGCGTCGTGCGCGGCCTGCGCGTCTCGTTGACGAGTACGGACGGCTTCGAGCTGCGCGACGGCCTCGGCCCGAGCTCGCTCCGCGGCGGCGCGCGCCGTCTCGGCGGCCGCGGCTTCGGCGGCGGCGTCTTCCAGCGCGGCCTGGGTCACCGCCGGTGCCGTGCCGCTGCCGAGGCGCCACGGGCCCGAACCGCCGAGCCGGTCGCCGTCGCGGGTGACGGCGACGACGTCGGGGTGGGCGAGCACGGTGTCGAGCGCGGGCTCGCCATCCGCCTTCCACGAGCACGATGCCGGCGAGGAGCCGCTCGAGCACCGGGCCGAGGTCGGGTCGGCGGGCGCGCACGCACTCGGCGAGCGGACGCGCGCCGACCGGCACCGACGCCGGCGAGCGCGCACCGGCGGCGAGCGCGTCGGCGACGAGCACGAGCGCGCGCGCGTCGCCGGCCTTGACGTGCTCGAGCGCGCGCCGGGCCGCGTCGCCGCCTTCGAGCACGACGGCTTGGAGCGCGTCGCCCAGTCCGGCGGCGACCGCCGCTTCGGTCCCGGACTCGAGCTCGACGTGGTCGGCGAGCGGGCCCGCGACGCCGTCCAGGTCGGCGAGCGCCTCGGCGCCGGTCCCGGCGCGCGCTTCGCCCAGCGCGAGGTCGAGGGCGTCGAGTCGCGCACGCCGGCGCGCCGATTCGGCTTCGGCCTCGCGCCAGCGCTCGTCGGCGTCGGTGAGGCGCGCCTCGGCCGCGGGCACGCCTCCGGTCCCGTCCCGCTGCTCGTCGGTCAGTGCCGCGCGCTCGGCTGCCAGGCCCTGCTCGGCCGCTTCCACCTCGGCGAGCTTCGGCTCGAGCGCAGACGACTCGTCGTCGACCTCGGCGAGCTCGCGTCGCAGCGCGTCGGCGTCGGCGACCAGCGTCTCGATCACACCCTCGTCGGCGGCGGCGGTCAGCTCGCGCTCGAGGCCGCGTTGCTTCTCGGCCAGCAGCGCGCGCAGGCCCCGGCCCCGCTCGCGCATCGTCTCGGCCCGCACGAGCGCTTCGGCGGCGTCGTCGTGGCCGAGGGCGGTGAGCGAGTGCTCGATGTCGAGCACGCTGCGGTCGAGCTCGCGCAGCCGCGCCCGCACGAGCCGCTCCTTCTCGGCGTTCTCGTTGCGGGTGTCGTGCAGACGCTCGAGCCGGGCCTGGCGGCCGGCGATCTCGTGGCCGGCGAGGTAGAGGCGGATGGCGCGCAGCTCGGCTTCGACACCGCCGTACCGGCGGGCGGCGTCGGCCTGCTTCTCGAGCGGCCGGAGCTGGCGGCCGACCTCGCGCACGAGGTCGTTGAGGCGCAGGAGGTTGCCCTCGGTGGCTTCGAGCCGGCGCTCGGCCCGCTCCCGGCGCTTGCGGAACTTGAGCACGCCGGCGGCTTCCTCGATGACCGCCCGGCGATCGCCGGGTTGGGCGGTCAGCACCTCGTCGAGCTGACCCTGGCCGACGATGACGTGCTGCTGGCGGCCGATGCCCGTGTCCGACAGCAGCTCCTGGATGTCGAGCAGCCGGCACGTGACGCCGTTGATCTGGTACTCGGACTCGCCGTCGCGGAACAGCGTCCGCGTGATCGTGACCTCCGTGAACTCGATCGGCAGCAGGCGGGCGGTGTTGTCGATCGTGAGCGACACCTCGGACCGGCCGAGGGCCGACCGCTCCGGCGTGCCGGCGAAGATGACGTCGTCCATGCGGCCGCCGCGCAGGGTGCGCGGGCCCTGCGCCCCGAGCACCCAGGCCACCGCGTCGACGAGGTTCGACTTGCCCGAGCCGTTCGGCCCCACGACGACCGTCACGCCGGGCTCGAACTCGAGCACGGTCTTGTCGGCGAACGACTTGAAGCCTCGCAGGGTCAGCGACTTGAGGAACACCCGGCAGGCTCTCCTTCGCGGAACTCAGGCCGATCGTATCGACGCCGTCGGATCGTACCCACGAGGATCGCGCTCGGCGGGGACACTTGCGTGAAAATCGCGACCTACCGAACGCGAAAGCCCTGCTCCCCGACCGGCGCCTCGTCGACTACCTCGATGCCGTCGACGCGGGCCCGCGGCGGCCCCCGACGGCACCACGCGACGACCTCGTCGACGGCGGCCGGAGGGCCCTCGAGCACGACCTCGACCCGGCCGTCGGCGAGGTTGCGGACCGAGCCGGCGACCCCGGCGGCCTGCGCCTGGTCGCGGCACGACTCCCGGAACCACACCCCCTGCACCCGGCCGGCGACCAGGACGCGGCGCCGGACCCGATCAACGGCCACGGCCCGTCAGACCTGGCACGCCTCGCAGAAGAACGTCGACCGGCCACCGACGCGCTGGCGGACGATCGGCTGGCGGCATCGCCGGCACGCCTCGCCCTCGCGGGCGTACACCTTGTGGTGCAGCTGATACTCGCCCGGCTTCCCGTTGAGGTCGACGTACTGCTCGTCGGCGAGCGACGAGCCCCGGTACTTCACGGCGTCCTGCAGCGTCTCGACCATCGACCGGTACAAGCGGCGGATCTCCTCGCCCGACAGCGAGTCGCTCATGCGGTCCCAGCGCAGTCCCGCGCCGAAGAGGATCTCGTCGCTGTAGATGTTGCCGATGCCGGCGAGGAACTTCTGGTCCATCAGCAGGGTCTTGAGCTTCATGTGCTTCGACGCGACGAGTCGACCGAAGTTGTCCCACGACATCGCGTCCTCGAGCGGGTCGATGCCGAGGTGGGAGAGCTCCGACACCTCCTTCTCGACGCCGTCGAGCTCGGTGACGAACATCTCGCCGAACGTGCGGGGGTCGATGAAGCGCAGCTGACCGCCCTGCGTGAACGTGATCACGACGTGCGTGTGCTTGGCGGTCGTCTCGCGCGTTCCCTTGGCCCGGATGAGCTGTCCGGACATCCCGAGGTGGATGACGAGGACGTCGCCCCCGTCGAGCCTCGCCAGGATGTACTTGCCGCGCCGTTCGATCCCGGTGATCTTCTTGCCCACGAGCCGGTTCGCGAACTGCTTCCGGTTGTGGTGCCGGCGGATCGAACGCATGCCGTCGGCATCGACCGCCTTGACGCGCTTGCCAACGATCTCCCGTTCGAGGTCGCGGCGAACGACCTCGACTTCAGGCAACTCCGGCATCGTCTTCCTCCGGTCGGGACGCTTCGGTCCCCGTCGTGACCGCGTGCGCACCGTTGCGCGGGTCCGCGATCTCGCGGAGGTAACGCCAGGCGACGCGTGCCGCCGCTTGCTCCGCGTGCTTCTTCGATCGGCCCTCGCCCGTCCCCCACGGCTCGCCGCGCAACATCACGGTGGCGAAGAAGCGCTTCGAGTGGTCGGGGCCTTCGTGGCGCACCTGGTAGCGGGGAAGCTGGTCGAAGCGTCTGCGTCGCCAGCTCCTGCAGCCGGGTCTTGTAGTCGTGCCCGCCGGGACCGGCCGCGCCCTCGATGATGCGCGCCTCGAGGAGCCGCAGGACGAGCTTGCGGGCGGCGTCCCACCCACCGTCGAGGTAGACGGCGGCGATCACGGCCTCCATGGCGTCGGCGAGGATCGACGGCTTGTCGCGTCCGCCGGTCGCTTCCTCCCCCTTGCCGAGCAGCAGCGACGCGCCGAGCCCCGCTTCGCGCGCGACCTCGGCGAGCACCTCACTGTTGACGACCGAGGCGCGCAGCTTGGCGAGCTCGCCTTCGGGCATGTCGGGGTACTCGGCGACCATGTAGTCGGTGACGATGAGCCCGAGGACGGCGTCACCGAGGAACTCGAGCCGCTCGTTCGACAACGTGTCGGGATGCTCCGCGCAGTACGACCGGTGCGCGAGCGCCCGATCGATCAGCTCGGGGTCGCGGAACTTGAACCCGAGGACGGCGTCCAGGCCGCGCGCGACTTCGGCGTCCTTCCTTCTCCGACGACGTCCGGTGCGCACCGCTAACTCCCGAGCCGGGCGACGACGTAGTCGACGGCTTCTTGCACCGTGCGCAGATCGCCGAGGTCCTCGTCGTCGATGGTGAACCCGACGGTTCGCTCGCCGAGCTCCTCTTCGAGCGCTTCGACGAGCTCGATGAGCGCGAGCGAGTCGGCGTCGAGGTCGTCGGTGAAGCTCGATTCGAGCTTGATGCGGTCCTCGTCGATCTCGAGGATCTCCGCCAGCCGTTCGCGGAGGATCCGGTACACCTCGTCGGGGCCGATCGGGCCCCTGCGCGACGTGGGTCTCAGCCGGCATCGATCGCCTCCTTGAGCCGCCCGACCACGCCGGTCTCGACGCACTCCTGCGCGACCCGCACGGCGTTGACGATGGCACGCGCCGACGACGAGCCGTGCGAGATGACGCACACGCCGTCGACGCCGAGGAGCACCGCGCCGCCGGTCATGTCGGGATCGAACGCCCCCGCCGCTTCGAGAAGCAACGGGGCGACGACCTTGCCCGCCTCCTTCGCCTCCGGCGTCGAATCGAGCACGCGGAAGACGAGCTCGACGGCGGCGCGCAGCGCGCCCTCGAGCGTCTTGAGCACGACGTTGCCGGTGAACCCGTCGGTCACGACGACGTCGACCGTCCCGTGCATGAGGTCGCGGCCCTCGACGTTGCCGTGGAAGCCCGGCACCTTCTCGAGCAGCGAGAACGTGCGCTTGCGCAGCTCGTCGCCCTTCCCGGGCTCCTCGCCGTTCGAGAGGAGCCCGACCGTGGGCTCGTCCACCGCCGAGGCGGGTGCGCGCGTATTCGCGCCCCATGCGGGCGAACTGGGCGAGCCACTCCGGGGTGCAGTCGACGGTCGACCCGCCGTCGATGAGCAGTTGGTGGCGGGTGCCCGCCGGCACGGGGATCGGCGACCGCGATGGCGGGACGCGAGATCCCGCGGACGCGGCCCATGCGCAGCAGCGCCGCCGCCATCGTCGCGCCGGTGTTCCCGGCGCCGACCATGGCCTGGGCGCGCCCCTCGCGCACGGCCTGGGCGGTACGCACGAGCGACGAGTCCTTCTTGCGCCGCGCCGCCGCGGCCGGGTCCTCGTCCATGGCCACGACGTCGGCGGCGTGCTCGATGTCGACGCCCGGGACTCGGCCGTCGGGGAGCAGCGGCTCGATCGCGTTCTCCTGCCCGACGAGCAGCACGTCGACGCCGAGCTCGGTGACGGCGTCGAGCGCGCCGCGGACGATCTCGCCCGGGGCGTTGTCGCCGCCCATGGCGTCGACCGCGACGGTGATGCGCTCGGTGCCCACGTGCGCTAGTCGACCTCGATGACCTGGCGGTCGCGGTACCAGCCGCAGTTGTCGCACACGACGTGCGGCCGCTTCACGGCCCCGCAGTTCGGGCAGAGCGAGCGGGGCGGCGCCGCCAGACGCCAGTTCGCGGCGCGGCGACTGCGGGTCTTGGCCCGGGGGGTCTTGCGCTTGGGTACAGCCATCGGTTGCCTTTCCGTCTCAGCTCAGATCGAGTTCGGACAACGCCGACCAGCGCGGGTCCGGCGGCGGCGGCTCCGCCTCGTCCACCACGTCCGGCGCGCAGGGGCCACGACCGGTCGTCTCGCACGTCGGCGCCAGCGGCAGCTCGAGGAGGACGACGTCGCGCACGAGCTGCTCGAGGTCGATCTCGTGCCCCTCGAGCGGGTACGTGTCGCCCTCGACGGGCTCGGGCTCGAACAGCTCGCCCACCGCCGGGGTCAGGGTGTGCTCCAGGTCGGTGAGGCAGACGCCGCAGGTCCCCCGCCACACCGCCCGGACCGTCCCCCGCACGACCACCCCGTCGGAGACCCGCTCCAGCACCAGATCGAGGACCACCGGCTCGTCGTCGGGGACGCGCGCCGCCGACCCGGCCAGCGAATCCAGCGGCGCCTCGAGGTGCACGCCGCGGCGGGAAGCCCGGTGGGTCAGCAGGTCGGCGACGTCGATGCGCAGCGCCGGATTGTCGGCCGTCATTGTGGCGAGGGGCGGGAGAGGAAGAACTGGGCCCGGCGTCGCCCCACAGGGACGTCGAAGCTGAGACAGGATACCAGAGCGCCCTGATTTCCAGAATCTGCCAGACCGGGCGAAATGCGCCTATCGGGCGTCCTGGTCGAAGAACGTCTCCTCCAGCTCCGCCTCGACCTCGATCGAGCCCGGCAGCTCCTCCATCTCCTCGGACTCCACGTCGGGCTCGGCCTCGAGCTCGGCCTCGAGCTCGGGCTCGGGCTCGATGACGACCTGCAGGCGTTCGCGGCCCTTCTCGACCGAACGCAGCGTCCGTTCGAGCACGACCTCGAAGGCGGCGAGCTTCTGGTCGACGTAGTCCTCGGCCTCGTGCCGGAGCTGGCGCCCGGAGGCCTCGGCGTCGTCGACGACGGTCTGCGCGACGCGGCGGGCCTCGCGCACCACCTCGGTGCGCTCCACCATGCGCTCGGCGCGGACCCGGCCCGCCTCGATGATGTCGTCGGCCTCACGGCGAGCCTGGCTGAGGAACTCCTCCCGTTCCTTGAGCAGCCACCGCGAGTGGCGCAGCTCCTGGGGGAGCGTCGCGATCGACTCCTCGAGCAGCTCGAGGAACTCCTCCCGGTTGACGAGCACCGACGCCGACATGGGCATCGACCGGCCCGCCTCGACCAACTCCTTGAGGCGCAGGAGGATGCTCTCGACGTCGTACGCGGCCTGGTCGCTCACTGTCGTCCTCGGCACGCCCGGCGCGGTCCCCGAACCGCTCGGTCAGCCGCTTCGCGACGGCGGGGGGCACCATGTTGGTCACGTCGCCGCCGAACCGCGCGACCTCGCGCACGAGGCTCGACGACAGGAACGAGTACTGCGGGCTGGTGGAGATGAAGAACGTGTCGATCCCCGACAGTCGCTCGTTCATCTGCGCCATCTGGAGCTCGTAGTCGAAGTCCGACATCGCCCGGAGGCCCTTCACGATCGCCTGGGCGTCGTGCTCCTTGGCGTAGTCGACGAGCAAGCCCTTGAACGAGCCGATGTGGATGTTCGGGAGGTGCGCGGTGACCTCCCGCAGCATCTCCTGGCGCTCCTCGAGCGTGAACAACGACTCCGACTTCTGCGGGTTGCGGATCACGGCCACGAGGACATCGTCGAAGTGGCGCGCCGTCCGTTCGATGATGTCGAGATGACCGTTCGTCACCGGGTCGAACGATCCCGGGCACAGTGCTCTCGCCACGCCCTGTGACTCCCCTGCTCGGTGAGGTCTCTCAACCCGTCGACGTTGTGAGGACGGTCACGAGCGTATCGCCGTAAGCCCGTTCCCACGTGGCCTTCCACGCCTCGGGCGCCGGCGCCGGCCCGACACCCGAGGGCCGCTCGACCACCACCGTGGCGCCCTCCGCCAGCCATCCCGAGCGGTCGAGGCCGCTCAGGACGCGGCCCAGCTCCGCGGAAGTGGCGGCATAGGGCGGGTCGAGGAACACGAGGTCGAACGGCCGCTCGGCGGGTGGCTTCCCGTCCAGGAACGTGGCGACCGTGCTCCCCTGCACACGGGCCCGGTCCCGGAGGCGCGTGGTCGCGAGGTTGCGGCGGATGGCGGTGACCGCCGACCGATCGCGATCGACGAGGACGAGCCCGGTCCGCGCCGCGGGACAGCGCTTCGATCGCGAGCGCGCCGCTCCCCGCGTACAGATCGAGCACGGATGCGTCCACGAGCCGGTCCGGCCCCAACGCGCCGAACAGCGATTCCTTGACCCGGTCGGTGGTCGGCCGCGCGGCTCCGCCCTTCGGCGCGACGAGCGCCAAGCCGCCGGCAGTGCCGGCGATCACACGAAGTCCTTCCCGTCGCGAGCCCCGTCGCGATCGCGCCATCGCCGATCGACTCTGTCAGCTCTTGAAGAGGAACTCGACCGCGTCGCCGAGCAGGTCCTCGACCTCCTCGCGCAGCTGCGCGTGATCCGACAAGGTGGGGTCGCCGTCGAGGATGTGCTCGGCGACGGCGCGCGCCTCGAGCACGATCGGCTCGTCACGCGGGATCCGTCCCAGCTTGAGGTCGCTGAACCCGGCTTGGCGCTCGCCGAACACCTCTCCGGCGCCGCGGATCTCGAGGTCGCGCTCGGCGAGGAGGAAGCCGTCGGTCGATCCCGCCACGGCCTCCATGCGCGCCTCCGCCTCGGGGGTCGACGGGTCGGCGAACAGGAAGCACCACGATTCGCCCCCGCCGCGCCCGATGCGACCGCGCAACTGGTGCAGCTGCGAGAGACCGAAGCGGTCGGCGTCCTCGACGATCATGACCGTCGCGTTGGGGACGTCGACGCCGACCTCGATCACGGTCGTCGCGACGAGCACGTCGAGCGCGCCGGAGCGGAACGCGTCCATGACCGCTTCCTTCTCGCGCGCGGGCAGCTGGCCGTGCAGCAGACCGAGGCGCAGGCCCGCGAGCTCCTCTTCGCCGAGTCGCTCGAGCTCCTCGGTGGCGGCCTTCGCCTCGGTGCGGGCCGACCCTTCGACGAGCGGGCACACGACGTACGCCTGCCGGCCCGCCTCGACCTCGGTCCGCAGGCGCTCGTACGCGGTCGTGCGTTCCATGCGGGCTGGGGCCGATCACCTCCGTCGTCACCGGCGTCCGCCCCGGGGGCATCTCCCGCAGCTCGGACTTGTCGAGGTCGCCGTACACGAGCATGGCGGCGGTCCGCGGGATGGGCGTCGCCGTCATGACGAGGACGTCCGGCTCCTCGCCCATGCCGCGCAGCAGCGCGCGCTGCTCGACGCCGAAGCGGTGCTGCTCGTCGACCACGGCGACGCCGAGGCGGCCGAACTCGACCTCGCCGTAGATCAACGCGTGCGTGCCCACGACGATGTCGACCTCGCCCGCGTGCAGCCCCGTCGGCGATCCGGCGACGGTCGGCGGCGCCGGTGCGGTTCGTCATCAACTCGACGCGCACGGGCCGCTCGCCGACCAGGGTCGCCTCCGACGCCACCGAGAGCTCCTCGAGGAGGCGGCGCGACGTGAGGTAGTGCTGCTCGGCCAGCACCTCGGTGGGCGCCATGAGCGCGCCCTGGTAGCCGCCTTGCACGGCGACGAGCAGCGCGCTCGAGCGCGACGACGGTCTTGCCCGAGCCGACGTCGCCTTGGAGCAGCCGGTGCATCGGCGCGGGTGCGGCGAGATCGCGGAAGATCTCGTCGATCGCCCGCTGCTGATCGGCCGTCAGCGCGAACGGCAGCCCGCTGTGGAACGACTCCACGAGACGGCCGTCGACCGCGTGCCGGATCCCCGTCTGCTCCTGCTCGAGGGCACGCTTGCGCGCCACCAGCCCGACCTGCATGCGGACGAACTCGTCGAACTTGAGTCGCTCCGCCGCCCGCCGGTGGTCGTCGTGCGCTTCGGGACGGTGGATGCCCCGGTACGCGCGCGTCCGGTCGACGAGCCCGCGGTCATCGAGGAGCTGGGTGTCGAGCGGTTCGGCGAAGCCGCGGGGCTTGGTCTTCTGCAGACACGCGGCGACGAGCTTGCGGAGCTGCCACGTGAAGACTTCCGCCTTCCCCGACTGCGGGTACACCGGCACGATCGCGCCCGTGTTCTCCCCGACGCGGTCGAGGATGTCGACGATCGGGTTGGTCATCTGCAACCGGGAGCGCCGGTACTCGACCCGCCCGAAGAACGCGGCTTCGGTTCCCTCCGGCAGCTGCTTCTCGCGCCAGCGCTGGTTGAAGAACACGACGCGCAGGTACGACGACCCGTCGAAGACCTCGGCCTCGACCATGGCGCGGCCCTGGCGCGTCCGGAAACCCCGGATCTTCTTGACCTCGGCGAACACCGTCGCCTCTTCGCCCATCGTGAGCTCGGCGATCTCGGCCCGCTTCGTGCGGTCGTGGTACCGGCGCGGGTAGTGCTGGAGCAGGTCGAGGATGTTGCGGATCTCCACCTCGGCGAGCGACGCCTCGAGCTTGGGTCCCACCGCTCGCAGCTCCGAGACCGGGTGCGCGGCAAGCTCGCGCAGCGTCAACCCGTCCGGCCGACCCACCACCTACTCGACGCCGACGAGGTACGGGTACAGCGGCTGGTCGCCCTCGTGCACCTCGACCTCGAGCTGCGGATGCGCGAGCGCGAGGTGCTCCTCCAGCCGGGCGGTGTCGGACGTGGCGGCGTCGGCGCCCACGAGCACGGTGACCAGCTCGCTGTCGTCGTCGGCGAGCCGGTCGACGAGCCCGATGGCGGCGTCGACTGCGGTCTTGGCGATCACCGACACGCCGTCGCGGCTGATCGCGATCCAGTCGCCGGCCTTGATCGGCCCGCCCTCCCCGACGCCGTCGCGCACGGCCTGTGTGACCTCGCCCGTGCGCACGCGCTGCACGGCTTCGGTCATCGCGGCCGCGTTGGCGTCGACGCCGGCCTGCGGGTCGTACGCGACGAGCGCCGCCAGCGCCTCGACGACGGCCTGCGTGGGCACCACCTCCACGCGGCGCGTCGTCAGCGCGTGAACCTGCTCCGCCACCGGGACGATGTTCTTGTTGTTCGGCAGCACGATCACCGAGTCGGCCGGGCAGCGCTCGACCGCCTCGAGGATCTGGGCCGTCGACGGGTTCATCGATTGCCCGCCGGCGACGACGGCTTGGACGCCCAGGCTGTTCAGGAGGCGCTGCACCCCTTCGCCGACGCCCACCGCGACGACGGCCGTCGTGCACGGCTCCGCCGCGGTCGCGGAGTCGGCGCCGGCCTCCCGCGTCGGCTCGGTCGCTCGTCTGCTCGCGTACCCACTGCTCTTCCTCGACCTGGTCGAGGAGGTCGGTGACGCGAATGCTCCGTGGTCGCCCGGCTTCGATGCCGGCTTCGATCGCGGCGCCGACGTCGTTGGTGTGCACGTGGCAGTTCCACATGCCGTCCCCGCCGACGACGACGATGGAGTCGCCGAGCGAAGCCCAGGTGTCCTTGAACGCGGGGATCGTCGAGTCCTTCGCTTCGAGGAGGTACATGACCTCGTACCGAAGCGACGACGCGTCGTCGCCGTGCATGTGGGCTTCGACCGCGGGCGGCGTCGTCACCACCTCCGGTTCCGGCAGCGGGCGACCGTCGACCACGGCGAGGAACGCGTCGATCATCAGCGCGAATCCCAGGCCGCCGGCGTCGACCACGCCCGCTTCCTTGAGCACGGGGAGGAGCTCGGGCGTGCGCTCGACGGCGTCCCGGGCGGCGACGGCGGCGCGGTCGAGCAGGGCGGCGAGCGACTCCTCGCCTGCTTCGTGCGCGGCCTCGACCGCCTCGGTCGCGGCGCGCACCACGGTGAGGATCGTGCCCTCGACCGGCCGCAGCACGGCTTGGTACGCGGCGTCGGTCGCGCGCCGCAGGCCGGCGACGAGATCGGCGCCCGACGCCTCCTCGCGGTCGGAGAAGGTGTCGGCGAGCCCGCGCAGGATCTGCGACAGGATGACGCCCGAGTTGCCCCGGGCGCCCATGAGCGATCCGTGCGAGACGGCATGGCAGATCTCGGCCATCCCGTCGGCCGAGTCGAGCTCCCCGACTACCGACTCGAGCGTGAGCGCCATGTTCGTGCCCGTGTCGCCGTCCGGGACCGGATAGACGTTGAGCCGGTTCAGCTCGTCCTGATGGGAGCGCAGCGCGTCGCGATAGGTGATGACGACGCGCCGCAGATCAGCGGGCGCCAGCTCCTCGAGGGGACTCACGAGCGGATGTTACTGCCGTCACATTCGGAGGCTTCTGGATGCCGTTGCTATCCTTGGCCGTTCCCGAGCCCGTTCCGAGGTGGTCCCGATGGCATCCGTGTGCGACGTCTGCGGCAAGAAGCCGCAGTTCGGCATGCGCATCAGCCACTCGCACCGGCGCACGAAGCGGCGATGGAACCCCAACGTCCAGCGCGTCCGCGCCATCGTGGACGGCAGCCCCAAGCGGATCCACGTGTGCACCTCCTGCCTGAAGGCGGGCAAGGTGCAAAAGCCGTAGAGAGCGGCGCGCCGTGCAGGGAGTGATCCGGTCCTACGACCCCGAGACCCACGAGGGCGTGGTCATGCGCGACACCGATCGCGAGGAGTTCACGATCGCGCTCGACGCGCTCGACGGCTCGATCTTCCGCATGCTGCGCCAGGGTCAGCGGGTCGTGTTCGACCTCGACGACGCCGGCCTGGCGACCAAGGTCCGGATCGGCGCCGAGGTCGACATGGGGCTCCCCACCGCCGAGGTCTGACCTAACTCTCGCGCTCGGCGGGCTGACCGCGGTTGTCCGACCGCGGCCTGTTGTGGATGTCTCGAGCGGCCGCTTCGCAGCGGGTGGGAGCGCCCGGTGCGTCATCCGAAGGATGAACGAGCTCGGAGGCTGCCAGACGGCGCGGTCCTCGAAAGCCCATGCGTAGGTCAGGGCTCCGTCCCGGACACACTCGACCAGCCCGGGCGCTCCCAGCTCATGAGCCGACCACTCGTAGAGCTGCTGCAACCTCGGAGCGATGACCCCGAAATCCAAGAGTCGTCCGAAGCCGAGCTCGCCATCGAGGATGGACCCGACGCTGTCACGGAGGGGGTACTCGTCGGGCAGGACCCGGGACAACTGCAGGAAGATCCCGGCCATGCCGAGCCTCGGGTCACCGACGAACGGTGCCAGCGGGCGCAGCCATCCCAGCGAGATTCGGGGCGCGGCGACGAGCGCGTGTGCATAGAGCACGCGGCAGAGCACGACGTTCATGAAGAAGCGCTCGGCTGCGTTCTCCGCCTCCGCCATGTCGCGGTGCTCGAGGTACGCGGCGACCACGCTCCCGTTGTGCGCCCGATACCAGGCACGAGCGGTCGGGCGATCGACGAACGCCATCCAGTTGTCGACCGTGCCCGACGAGCTCGGACCCGGAAGGCTCCCGCTGAGCGCCACTGCTTCGCAGCCGTCCCGAATGATGCGCTCGTTGACGGCACGCCACCACGGACTCCCCGGACGGTCGGCGAACGGCGGCTGCAGCACACCTCGCCGGAGCTGCCAGCGCATGAACGACAGCGCCGCTCGGCGATAGGGAAGATGTCGGGGCGCTCTGCCGAACGGGCCGTGATAGCACCGCTCCATCAGGCTCAATCGACACGCGGGGTCGTCGCGAACGGACCCGACGATCTCCTCCGCCCACGATGCGGCGCTGGGGCCGACGCTCACCTCGCCCGCCAAGGCGACGTCAGGACGAGCGGCGGTCGCGGTTCCCGGTGATCGCGCCGTAGATGAAGAGCAGCGCCGTGGCGCCGACGAACGCGACGAGCAGCGAGTAGAGGCTGAACTCGTTGATGCCTTCGCCGCCGGCGGCCGAGAAGATGATGCCGCCGAGGATGCCGCCGGCGATCCCGATGAGGATCGTCCCGATGCAGCCGGCGCCTTTGACCCCGGTGACGCCCTTCGCCAGCGCGCCGGCGATGAAGCCGACCACGATCCACGACAGCCAGCTCATGACGTCCTCCCCGACCGCGACGCGGCGGCGTCAACCTACCCGTGTCCCGGTTGCGCGAGCGGCTTCCGGGGTACACCTGGCAGCAGTTCGGCCGTCCCGAGCGGCCGCCGGTAGGCTGTTTGGACCGTTTCCCCGCAAGGAGTCGGCGTCGTGGCCGTCACGCTGAACGCCCCACCCACCGGGAACGAGAAGCTCCTGGGCTGGGTGAACGAGATGGTCGCCCTCTGCGAGCCGGATTCCGTCCACTGGTTCGAGGGGACGGACGAGGAGTACGAGCTGCTGAGCAAGCAGCTGGTCGAGGCGGGCACGCTCGTCGAGCTCGATCCGGCCAAGCGCCCGGGCTCGTACTGGGCGGCATCCGATCCGGGCGACGTCGCCCGCGTCGAGGACCGGACCTTCGTGTGCTCCGACCGCGAAGCCGACGCCGGGCCGACCAACAACTGGGAGGACCCGTCGGAGATGCGGGCCCGGCTCGAGAAGCTGTTCGCGGGCTCGATGCGGGGCCGGACGATGTACGTCGTGCCGTTCAGCATGGGCCCGCTGGGCTCGCCGCTGTCGTACATCGGCGTGGAGATCACCGATTCGCCCTACGTCGCCGTGAGCATGCGCACGATGACCCGGGCCGGCACCCCCGCCCTCGAGGTGCTCGGGGACGGCGAGTTCGTGCCGTGCATGCACTCGGTCGGCGCGCCCCTCGAGCAGGGCGAGGCCGATGTGGCATGGCCGTGCAACAACGAGGAGAAGTGGATCGTCCACTTCCCCGAGACCCGCGAGATCTGGTCGTACGGGTCGGGGTACGGCGGCAACGCGCTCCTCGGCAAGAAGTGCTTCGCGCTCCGGATCGCCTCCGTGATCGCCCGCGACGAGGGTTGGCTCGCCGAGCACATGCTGATCCTCAAGCTCACCAACCCCGAGGGCGTCAGCCGGTACATCGCGGCGGCGTTCCCGTCGGCGTGCGGCAAGACGAACCTCGCCATGGTCATCCCGACGGTGCCGGGCTGGGAGGCGGAGACGATCGGCGACGACATCGCGTGGATGAAGTTCGGCGACGACGGCCGCCTGTACGCGATCAACCCCGAGTTCGGGTTCTTCGGCGTCGCCCCGGGCACGAGCATGGACACGAACCCGAACGCCATGCTCACCCTCACCAAGAACACGGTGTTCACGAACACCGCCCTCACCGACGACGGCGATGTCTGGTGGGAGGGCATGACCGCGGACCCGCCCGACGCACTGCACCGACTGGCGACGCAACGACTGGACGCCCGAGTCGGATGCACCCGGCCGCGCACCCGAACTCGCGGTTCTGCGTGCCGGCGTCGCAGTGCCCGGTGATCGCCCCGGAGTGGGAGGACCCGAAGGGCGTCCCGATCTCGGCGTTCCTGTTCGGCGGACGCCGCGCCACGACGGTCCCGCTCGTGTTCGAAGCGCGCGACTGGCGCCACGGCGTGTTCATCGGGGCGACGATGGGGTCCGAGAAGACCGCGGCCGCGGTCGGCGGTCTCGGCGAGCTCCGCCGCGATCCCGTTCGCGATGCTGCCGTTCTGCGGCTATCACATGGCCGACTACTTCAGCCACTGGCTGAGCATGACCGGTCGCACCGACGAGTCGCAGCTGCCGCGCATCTACGGCGTCAACTGGTTCCGCAAGGACGCCGACGGCAAGTTCGTGTGGCCCGGCTTCGGTGAGAACTCCCGCGTGCTCGAGTGGGTGTTCGACCGCTGCGAAGGGACCGCCGGCGCGCGAGGAGACGGCCATCGGATTCGTGCCGGGCACCGGCGACCTCGACGTCGACGGGCTCGACGTGTCCACCGACGCGGTCGACGCCGCGGTGCGCGTCGATCCCGACGAGTGGCGGGCGGAGGTGCCGCTGATCCGCGAGCACTTCGAGTCGCTGGGCGACAAGCTCCCGACCCCGTTGTGGGACGAGCTGAGCGCGCTGGAGGCCCGGCTCGGCTAGAACGGTCTCCGCGCAGGAAAGGGGGAACCGCCGATGGCCGAACGCGTGATCCACGACGCCGACGCCCACATCATGGAGCCGCCGGACCTGTTCACGGAGCACGCCGACCCCGACGTGCGCGACCGCATCGCCGAGCTCACGGTCGGGTTCCGGATCGGTGACGACGGCACCGACGAGAACGAGATCGTCGAGCACTTCCGCAAGGTGCAGAACGACCCGGAGTTCCGCGCCCACGACGCGGAGCAGATCTGGCTGCGCAAGAACTTCGAGGCCACCGGTGGCTTCATCGCCGAGGACCGCCCCGCCGCCCTCGACATGCTCGGCGTCGCCAGCCAGCTCATCTTCAACACCTTCACCAACAAGACCCTCCAGCGCGTCGAGCACGGCGACGACCTGGACCTGGCCTACGGGCTGGCACAGGCGCACAACCGCGCCATGGTCGAGTTCTGCGCCGTCGACACCGCGGCTCCTCCCGACGGGGTACGTGCCGCTGGCCGATTTCGAACGGTCGGCCGCAGCCGCGCGCGAGGCGCTCGAGATGGGTTGCAAGGCGCTGCTCGTCGCGTCGGCGTGCCCGCGCAACCACTCCCCCAGCCACGTCGGACTCGATCCAGTGTGGGCACAAGCGCAGGAGGCGGGCATCCCGATCGTGTTCCACGTCGGCGGGGGCGGACGGCTCGTCGACCCGATGATCTTCGAGAACGGCCTGCCGCCCGTGCCCGACTTCCACGGCGGCGACGGCAACTTCCGTTCGGTCGACTACATCGCCATCCAGTACCCGGTGATGCAGGTGCTCGGCACGCTGATCATCGACGGGGTGCTCGACCGCTTCCCCACCCTCCGCTTCGGCGTCATCGAGCAGGGCGGGACCTGGCTCCCCGGGCTCATGCGGACGCTCGACTCCGCCGCCGACGCCTTCCGCCGGAACGAGGAACGGCTCCAGCAGCTCGAGCTGCGCCCGAGCGAGTACTTCACCCGCCAGGTGCGGGTGACGCCGTACCCGCACGAGGACGCGGGGTGGATCATCGAGCAGTCGGGCGACGACATCTGCATGTTCTCGTCCGACTACCCGCACGTCGAAGGCGGCCGGAACCCGCTCGGGCGCTTCGAGCGGAGCCTGGCGCCCGTGTCGGAGCACGCCAAGCAGCGGTTCTATTGCGACAACTTCGTCGACCTCATGGGCGCGGGCCTCCCTGCCACGGTGCAGATCGGGTAGGCAGGCGGCCGAGCGGCCGCGCCGGAGCCCGGCGCTACCATGCGCGCCCGAGCCGGTTGCACAGGGGGCGCCGCATGTCAGTCACCGCGTACGTGCTCATCCAGACCGAAGTCGGCAAGGCCGTCAGCGTGGCCGAGCAGGCCCGCAAGATCACCGGAGTCCTGTCGGCGGACGACGTCACCGGCCCGTACGACGTGATCGTCAAGACGGAAGCCCCCAGTCTCGACGAGCTCGGCAAGATGGTCGTCTCGCAGATCCAGTCGGTCGAGGGCATCACGCGCACGTTCACCTGCCCGGTGGTGAACCTCTAACTCTCTGGCTCAGCTCATCGTCTCGAGTCGGGGCCGGGCAAACCCCGGCCCCTGCGGAAGTGCCCCCTCACTCGCCGGCGGCTACTCGTCGCGCTGGCGGCCCGCACGCTTGGCCCGCCGCTCGTGGCGCGCGAACGCGAGCTCGATCAGTCGGTCCAGCAGCGCCGGATAGCTGACGCCTGATTCCTCCCAGAGGCGTGGGTACTGGGAGACGCCGGCGACGAACCCCGGGATCGTGTTGATCTCGTTGACGAGGAAGCCGCGCCCCGGACCGCCGCCGGCGGCCGTCTCTTCCAGGAAGAAGTCGACGCGAGCCATGGCCTCGGCGCGACAGGCGTCGAACGCCCGCACCGCCAGCGCGCGCACCTCCTCGCTGCGCGCCGGCGTCAGCGGCGCCGGAACGAGCACCTGCGCTTCCTCGTGTTCGTACTTGTCGGCGTAGGAATAGAACTCGTCGCCGGGGACGATCTCACCCGGGACCGACGCCTCCGGCGGGTCGTCGCCGAGGACCGCGACCTCGACCTCCCGCCCGTCGATCGCCTCTTCGACGATCGCCCACTCGTCGAAGCTCAGGGCGAGGTCGAGAGCGGCGTCGAAGCTCGCCCGGTCGCGTGCCTTCGAGACGCCGACGGACGAGCCGAGGTTGGCCGGCTTGACGAAGCACGGATATCCGATCTCGGCCTCCACCTGCTCCTGCGAACGCCACCCGATCGTGCCCGTCCCGGAACGACGCGTACTTCGCGATCGGAAGTCCGCACGCCGCGAACGCCCGCTTCATCATCACCTTGTCCATCCCGACCGCCGAGCCGACGACGCCGGCGCCCACGTACGGCAGGCCGGCCAGCTCCAGGAGCCCCTGCACGGTGCCGTCCTCGCCGTAGGGGCCGTGGAGGAGCGGGAGCACCACATCGGCGTCGAGAGCCGTTGGTCGCCCTCGCAAGTCGGGCTCCTGCTCCGACGGTCGGCAAAGCCGCCGTCTCCGCGTGCCGAGCGCACCGCGTCCTTGTCGAGCTCCGCGCCGTGCTCGCCCCGGGCCACCAGGTCACCGAGGTCCGACACCGGCTCGCCCTCGACGGGCAGCGCGGCCGGGAGCGCGGCGGGGCCTCGCTCGATCATGCGCCGTGCCTCGTCGGCGAACAGCCATCGCCCGTCGGTCGTGATCGCGACCGGGAGCACCTCGTAGCGCGCGGGGTCGAGCGCCTTCGCGACGGCGACGGCGGTGACTCGCGAGACGTCGTGCTCGGCGGAGCGCCCGCCGAAGAGCAGCAGCACGCGAATGCGACGCGACGGACTCGAAGGGCTCATCAGACCACCTGGAACACTGCCCGGATCCCGAGACCCATGAGGAACAAGCCGACGAGACCGTACAGCAGCTCGGTTCGTCCCCGCATCGATTCGCGGTACTGGAACGCCAGCCCGACGGTGATGAACACGAGGAACCCGTAGAACATGTGGATGCCGGGGGGCTTGTACTTGTACGCGGCGACGAGCGCCGTGCCGACGACGACGTCGAACAGGAAGAGCACCTCGGCGACGATCGTCAGGATCCAGACCCAGCGCCCGCGCCAGCGCGCCACACGCCAGGCGACGAGGCACACGATGCCCGCGATCCCGTTGGCGACGACCGCGACGAACCCGACCCACTTGTGCGTGTCGAACAGGACCGTTTCGATCGCCGGCTCCTCGAGGCCTCGAGCGGCGGCGTCAGAGCGCGGAGTCGTCTGTGGGGTCGGCCGAGAAGGACGTCTCGTCGCCGCGCAGGAGGTTCTTGAGCACCTTGCCGGCGGGATTTCGAGGCAGCGGCTCGTCGCGCATCTCGACGTACTCGGGCACCTTGAAGTTGGCGAGACGCTCCGAGCAGTACGTGCGGAGGTCCTCGGCCGAGACGGTCGAGTCGGGCTTGAGCTGCACGACCGCCTTGACCTCCTCGCCGAGCACCTTGTGCGGGACGCCGACGACGGCGGCGTCGACGACGTCGGGATGCTCGAAGAGGGCCTGCTCGACCTCGACGCAGTACACGTTCTCGCCGCCCCGGATGATCATGTCCTTCGCCCGGTCGACGAGATAGAGGAACCCGTCCTCGTCGAAGCGGCCGATGTCGCCGCTGCGGAACCAGCCGTCGGAGGTGATCGCCTCGGCGGTCGCGTCGGGTCGGTTCCAGTACCCGCGGCGCATGATCGTGGGCCCGCGCAACCAGATCTCGCCCGTCGCACCGGGAGGGACCGGCGCCCCGTCGGGATCGACGACCTCGATCTCGATCGTCGGCGCGGGACGCCCGACCGAATCCGGGTGGGTGCCGTAGTCGTCGCCGGTGTTCGAGGTCGCGACCGACGCGCTCTCCGTCAGGCCGTAGGCGGTGGCGAGCGTCTTGCGCACCTTCGGGAACCGCTCGTGGATCCGCTGGACGAGCTCGGGCGCGGCCGGCGCACCCCCGTAGCTGACGCGCTGCACCGTCGAGAGGTCGTAGCTCTCGAAGTTCGGCGACTCGACGATCCGCCACATGATCGTCGGGACACCACCGAAGCTGGTGACCTTCTCGTGTTCGATCGTCGCCATGGCCGCGTCCGGGTCGAAGCGGCCCGGCGGCATGAGGACGAGCTTGGCGCCCGACGCGTAGCAGAGCATCATCGTCGAGAGGCAACCGGTGACGTGGAACAGCGGCACGACGAGCAGCGCCGCGGACTGCACGTCGCTCGACAGCTCGGGCGCGGCCTCCCCGCCGCGGCTGGCGTTCGGCGACGCCGAGGCAGAAGATGTTCTGCAGGTTCGCCAGCGCCTGGCGGTGTGTGAGCGTGGCCCCCTTCGGCCGACCGGTCGTGCCCGACGTGTACAGGATCGCGAACAGGTCGTCTTCGACGACGCCGGCGTCGGGCAGCGTCCCCGGGTCGTCGCCGAGCAGCTCGACGCCGGGCCGGGCGACGCCGTCGGGCTCCTCGATGTCCGCGGCGGCGGTGGCTTTGCCGCCCGTCGCCGCAGGAGCCGGAGCCTGCGACGGCGACCATGAACCACCGACGAAGACATGCTCGAGCTCCGGCAGCGCTTCCACTCGATCGCGCACCGCCTGCCAGCGCTTCGGGTCGCAGAACAGCAGCTTGGCGCCCGAGTCGCGCAATCCGAACTCGAGCTCGTCGGTCTTCCACCACGCGTTCAGCGGCACGACCACCGCGCCGATCGCGGCAGCGGCCCACCACAGCACCACCCACTCGACGTTGTTCGCCGAGAGGATCGCAACGCGATCGCCGTGGCCGATGCCCAACTCCACGAGCGCGGCGGCAACGCGACGGACCAGCGCGTTGTGCTCCTCGTACGTCAGCCGGCGATCGCCCTGGACGAGGAAGTCGACGCCGGCGCGCCCGTCGGCCATCGTGATGAGCTCGCCCAGCGCGTGCAGCCGGTTCTTGTACATCTGCATCGGGACGCCCAAGACATCGTCGGTGACGATCTCGAACGCGCCGCCCGGCCCGGTGAGGTCGGCGAGGACGGGATCCGCGTTCGTCGGCGTGATCCGGTCGACGGTCATCGAAGGTCGGAAGCCGGGGACGGGGCGTCCTCGTGCTGGATCACGTCGAACGACCACAGCTCGCTCGCCGTGCCGACGGGGCCACCGCTGCTGTGGGCCTTGTGCCCGTGCTGGAACGCGGGGCTGTTGACCCAGGCCTGGAAGTCGTCCTCGGACCGCCAGCGCGTATAGACGAGATAGACGTCCCGCTCGTCGGTGGGCCGCATGAGCTCGAAGGTCTCGAAGCCGGGGGCCTTCGATACCTCCCCGGCGCGGGCGGCGAACCGGCGCTCGAACTCCTCGACCCGGTCGGCGGGCACGGTGATGGCATTGATCCGAACGATGCTCATGCTGCTCCTGTCGCCGTCGCAAGCTCCGGCTTTGCGGCGGCGGTCGGCGAAGCCGCCGCCACGCTGTCTTTCTACCGTGTCGGCGTATGGCCCGGATCCCCCCCGGCGCACCGGCGGGGCCCGGAGGGTCGACCTGAAAAATTGCTGAAGGAAGGGTCTGGTCGGACCGTCCGGTTCGTGGTTTACTCGCACCCAGGGAGGGGAATTATCCCGATGCGCCACCCCTTCGGGGGAAGCGCGAAGATCGTGGCGGTCCCGGACCTTCGGCCCGGGAGCCCAGTTTGGTGAGTCGGCGGGCCGTCCCTGCCCCGGTCCGTCGACTCGCCTTTTTTTGTGCCCGTTTCCTCTAGCCCTGCTCGCGGAGGAATCGTTCGATCTCCGACGCGAGCTCGTCGCCGGTCGGGATGTCGCCCGAGCCTTCGTTGGCCTCGATGTTGCGCACCATCTCGGCGACGTCGGGCCGCTCGGACAGACCCTCCTCGACCCGCTCGAGGTACTCGTCGACCTGACCATCGAGGACCGTGAGGTCGGACTCCACGCCGGCGAGCTCCCGAACGCGCGACAGCAACGCGCTGATCGCCGGCGGCGACGGGGTCGCCGACACGTAATGAGGCACCTGCGCCCACAGTCCCAGCCCGGGGATCCCGGCGTCACCGAGGGCAACCTGGAGCGCAGTCTGCGCGCCGGTCGGGCCCGTGTAGTCGGCGCGCCACGCGCCGACCTCCTGTGCAAGCGAGCGGTTCGTGGCCGTCGTGAGCACGGACACCGGGACGGCGGTGGGACACGAGTGTCGGCATGCCGCCGAGCCCGATCATCATGCTCACGCCGAGCCGCTGCGACATCTGCACGAACTCGTCGCCGAACGAGCGCCAACGAAGCGACGGCTCCGGGCCACGGCAGAGCACGACGTCGCGGCCCGCCCGCCCCGCGGTCAACTCGATCATGGGCCAGCTGATCTCTCTCGTCGCGCCGTCGACGAGGTGAACGGACGGACGTGTCTGCTGGAGGTCGACGAGGTCCGTGAGATCGACCCGGCCGAAACCAGCCGCCGATTCGAGCTGCTCGCTCAAGACCGCGGCCGCGCCCGCCCCGGCGAGGCCGGCGTCGACCCAACCCGACAACGCGACGACGAGCACCGGATCGCGCAGATCCGGCCATCGATCGATCTCCAACACACCAACACCTTACGGGCGTGCGCTCTCGGGCGCGAGCGGCCGGCCCAGTAGATTCTGAACTCCATGCGTTTGCGCATCTTCACGGAGCCGCAACAGGGCGCGACGTACGACGATCTGCTCGCGGTCGCCCGCAGCGCGGAGGAGCTCGGCTTCGACGCCTTCTTCCGCTCGGACCACTACCTACGCATGGGCGACGACGACGCGGGACCTGGCCCGACCGACGCGTGGGTCACACTCGCCGGCCTCGCCCGCGAGACGTCGCGCGTGCGTCTCGGAACGCTCGTCACCGCGAGCACGTTCCGGTTGCCCGGGCCGCTGGCGATCGCCGTGGCGCAGGTCGACGCCATGAGCGGCGGGCGGGTCGAGCTCGGGATCGGCGCCGGCTGGTTCGACGACGAGCATCGGGCGCACGGCATCCCGTTCCCGTCGACGCGGGAGCGGTTCGACCGGCTCGAGGAGCAGCTGGCCATCATCACCGGCATGTGGACGACACCCGTGGGCGAGCGGTTCTCGTACCGCGGCGCGCTACTACGAGCTCACCGACTCCCCCGCGCTGCCGAAGCCGGTGCAGCAGCCGCACCCGCCGATCATCATCGGCGGCTACGGCACGAAGCGCACCCCGGCGCTCGCGGCGCGCTACGCCCAGGAGTTCAACCTGGCGTTCCCTCCGCTCGACGTGTACCGCGAGTCCGTCGAACGGGTGCGGCAGGCGTGCGCCGACTCGGGACGCGACCCGGCGACGCTCCGCACCACGGTCGCACTGGTCGTCTGCTGCGGGCGCGACGAAGCCGAGTTCCGGCGGCGGGCGGACGCCATCGGCCGGGAGCCCGACGAGCTGCGCGCGAACGGCGCCGCCGGCCTCCCGGGCGAAGTCGTCGACAAGCTGCGCGCGTTCGCGGCCGCGGGCGCCGAGACCGCGTACCTCCAGGTCCTCGACGTCTCCGACCTCGATCACCTCGAGCTGATCGCGGCCGAGGTCATGCCCGAGGTCGGCGCAACGGCGGGCGCGGCGTGAAGTTCGGTGTCCACGCCGGGCTCCAGAACACGACCACCGACGAGCTGCGCGGGCTGTGGCGACGCATCGAAGGTCACGGCTTCGACTGGATCTCGGTCTGGGACCACTTCTACGCCGCCGACGCCACCGGCGGCGCGGTGTGCCTCGAGGCGGTCTCCACGCACGCCGCCCTCGCGCTCGAGACCGATCGCGTCCGGTGCGGGAGCCTCGTCTACTCGGTCGGCTACCGGCACCCGGCCGTGCTCGCGAACGCGATGGCGACCCTCGACCACCTCGCCGGTGGGCGCATCGTGCTCGGCCTCGGGGGCGGCTGGCACCAGGGCGAGTACGACGCGTACGGCATCCCGTTCCCGCCCGTGCCGGTACGCCTTCGCATGCTCGACGAGGGCGATCCAGTGCATCCGCGGCACTGCTGACCGAGGACGTAGCGAACTTCGACGGCGAGTTCTTCCATCTGCACGACGCCCGCTGCGAGCCGAAGCCCGTCCAGGAGCGACTGCCGCTCTGGATCGGCGGCGCGGGCGAGAAGCTCACGCTGCGCACGGCGGCCCGTCACGCCGACGGTTGGAACGTGCCGTTCCTCGCGCCCGACACCTATCGCCACAAGGTGCAGGTGCTCAACGATCACTGCGACGCCGTCGGTCGCGACCCGGCGACGATCACGAAGTCGGTGAACCTCGGCCTGGCGTGGAGGCAGGGTGACCTCGAGGCCCAGTTCGGCAACATCGCCGAGTTCGTGAAGCCGGGTGTGCTGATGGGCAGCGTCCAGGAGGTCGTCGACCGGATCGGCGAGTACACGGACGCCGGCGCCGAGTGGGTGATCCTGGCCATGCGGGCGCCGTTCGACGTCGACGGCCTCGACCGGTTCGCGGCCGAGGTGCTGCCCGCGCCTGGGCTGACGTGGACCCGCGCGCCGACGCGATCACCGACCGGCTCGGCGGCGCCACCGGACTGCGCTGGTTCCGGGCTCCGGGGCGGGTCAACCTGATCGGCGACCACACCGACTACCACGACGGCTTCGTCCTCCCGATGGCGGTCGACCGCGATTGCGTGGTCGCCGCCCGCCCACGCGATGACGGGCGCGTGACGGTGCGGTCGGTCGAGCTCGCGGGCGAGGTCGACGTCGCCGCCGACGGCTCGGACGACCCGGCCGCGGTCGAGCCGGCGTGGGGTCGGTACGTGGCCGGCGTCGTGCGCGCGCTCGCCGGCGCGGGACGCGCGCCGGCGGGTCTCGACGTCGTCCTGTCGTCGACCGTGCCCGTGGGCTCGGGGCTGTCGTCGAGCGCGGCGCTGGAAGTTGCGATCGCGCTCGCGCGTGACGGATGCCGCAGGGTTCGCGCTCCCGGCGCCGGAGCTGGCGCGGGCGTGCCAGCGCGGCGAGCACCTCGCCACGGGCGTGCCGAGCGGCGTGATGGACCAGCTGATCGCGTTGCTCGGTCGGGCCGGCCACGCATTGCTCATCGACTGCCGGACGCTGGGCGCCGAGCCGATCGCGCTCCCGGACGCGCTGGCGGTGCTGGTGGTCGACTCGGGGCTCCCGCGCACGCTTGCGGACAGCGCGTACGCAGAACGGCGCGGTGACGGCGAGCGCGTCGCCGCCCGGCTCGGCGTGACTGCGCTGCGCGACGCGTCGCTCGACATGGTGCGCGACGAGCCGAGAGCCCGCCACGTCGTCACCGAGAACCAACGGGTCCTGCAGTTCGCCGACGCGCTCCGCGCCGGCGACGCTGCCAGGCTCGGTTCGCTGCTGCTCGCAAGTCACGCCAGCCTGCGCGACGACTACGAGGTCTCGACGCCCGAGCTCGACCTCGCCGTCGACCTGCTCGTCGAGCACGGGGCAATCGGCGCCCGCCTCACCGGCGCCGGGTTCGGTGGCTGCGTCGTGGCGCTGGTCCCGCGCGCACGAGGTCCGAGCGGTCGCGAGCGAGACGGTCGCCCGCTACCGGGCCGAGACCGGGCTCGACGCCGACGCCTTCGAAGTACGGGCGGTCGACGGCGCCGGCCCGCTCACCGCCCCGGTCGGCGCATGACGCTCCGGCTGTCAGCGGCGAACCGCCCCCGCCCCGGCCCCGCCCCGGTCGCGCCGCACTCGGAGTTCGAGCCGGTCGCGACCGCCCGTCCGCTCTCGTGGTCCGCGGTCGCGCCGGGCGGCGCACCCGTGGGCAGCGGCCGCATCGAGGTGTCGCAGTCGGGCCGCTGGGAACGGTGGGCCGACGTCGATGGCGACCCGTCGTTCCCGTCGCCGGCGGCACGCGCCGCGCAAGGGCCGCCCGAGCGACGTGACGTGGCGCAAGGTGGTCGTCCCCGAGAACTACGGCTTCGACGAGGAGCTGTCGCGCCAGTTCGCGCCGGTCTGGTACCGGCGCACGTTCGCCGACCCCCGGCACGGCGGGCTGCCCGACTCCCCGCCACGCATCCGGCTCCGGTTCGCGGCCGTCGACTACCTCGCCGACGTGTGGCTGAACGGCGAGCACCTCGGTCATCACGAGGGGTCCTTCGCGCCGTTCGGCTTCGACGTGACGGACCGGCTGGCGAAGAACAACACGCTCCTGGTCGCGGTGCAGGATCCGCTCGAGCCGCTGGATCCGTCGGCGCTGTTCTTCGACCACCGCAAGCGCGTCATCAAGGGCACACTGAAGTACCACGACAGCCGCCCCGGCGGCCTGCCCGGCCGCATGGTCGGCCCGCTCGTCGAGGGCGGCGACCCGTGGGTGTGGACGCCGGAGTGGGGCCAGTCGATGACGACTGCCGGCATCGTGGGCCCGGTCACGCTCGAGCGCACCGGCGACGCGTCCCTCGACGCGCTGTTCGTGACGCCACTCGGTGAGAGCGCGGTGCAGGTGGCGGCGGTGGCGACCAACCACAGCGACGACGACATCGACGTGCGCCTCGATCTCGACATGGCCGGCGAGCGCGCCCAACTCGAAGTGACCCTCCCGCCCGGGCCCGGGCGTGTCGATGTGGTGATCGAGCTCGACGGGGTGGACCTCGCGCCGTGGGAGCCCGCGAGCGCAGGGCCGGATGGTCCGGCCGTGCACGAGCTCCGGGCCGCGCTGGCGACGCGGCGACGGTCACGCGCTCGACCGGCGCCGGACACGCTTCGGTCTGCGGACGGCGCGCATCGTGACCGACGATGCCGGGCATGCCCGACATCTCGAGGTGAACGGCCGGCCGGTGTTCGTGAAGGCCGTCAACTACATCCCGTGGCAACACTTCGCCGAGGTCGGCCGCAGCTTCTACGACCGCGACATGCGCATGTTGCGCGAAGCGCACGGCAACTCGGTCGGCGTGCACGCGCACGTGCAGTCGCCGCATTGCTACGACGCAGCCGATGACGCCGGCGTGCTCGTGTTCCAGGACTTCGCGTTGCAGTGGAGCTACGACTCGGGTACCGAGACCAACCCGGGGTTCGTCGACACAGCCCGCCGCCAGATCGCGGAGATGGCGTACCTGCTGCACAACCACCCGAGCGTCGTCTACTACGCCTGCCACAACGAGCCCGCCCGCATGTTCGACCCGCGCCGTGGCGACGACGGGCCCGAGGCCGACCGGGGCGAGGCCCACCTCGACGCCGAGCTCGACGCGACGCTGCGCGCCGTCGACACGGGCCGGCACGTGCACCGGGCGTCCGGCATCGGCGACGACGTCCACAACTACGCCGGGTCGCTCGGCGGCGGCAGCCTCTACCGCGTCCGGGAGCGGCCGGCGTGGTTCGTCTCCGAGTACGGGTTCTGGACGATCGGCCCGCAAGCCCACCGCTTCGGCGATCGCGGATGGCCGCCCGATCCCGATCAGATGCGCGAGTGGGTGAGCCGCCTCTCGTTCATCGGCTCGACGTGCGCGTTCGCGGGGCTGCCGTCACGATACGAGTCGCGGGACGAGTGGGCCGACGCCACGCAGGCGTACGGCGCGGCGCTGGCGAAGTACCAGACCGAGTGGTTCCGTGCCCACCGCGGCGATCCGTTCATGGGGTACCGCTGGCACTTCTGGGCCGACTGGTGGGGCTACGCCGGCGGCGGGCTCGTCGACGTCGAGCGCGTCCCGAAGGCGACGTACGACGCGTTCCGCGACGCGAGCCGGCCTCGACTGCTCGTCGGCCTGCACGACGCGTCGGTCGTCGCCCGCCGGCGCCCGTCGACCGTGCCCATCGTGGCGGTGAACGACGGGCACGAGGTCGTGGCGCGGCACGGCCGTCGTGGGAGGTGGTCGACGCGACGTCGGGCGGTGTTCGCGCCCGACTTCGACGGCGCCCGCATCGGTCTCCCGATGCCGCCCGACGCCGACGCGCGCGTCGCCGTGCCACGCTCGCGCGGCGCCGCCGATCGCGCGACGGCGAGCTCGACCTTCGACGCCGCGCCGACCGCCGCCACGCCGGATCGGCGAAGTGACCGTCGCGCTCGGAGCCGGGCCAGGCGCGCACCCTGATCGTGCGGTGGGCCGACGCCGGAGCTCGAGCGACCAGGAGAACTTCGTGCACTTCCACTGCCCGGCCGACGGCGAGGAGCACGGCCCCGGGCTCACGAACGTCTGAGCGCCTCGCAGAGCCGCGACAGCGCGTCGGGCGTGCGGATGCCCCACCAGAAGAGGTCGCGGCCGTCGACGAGCCGCACGTCGGCACCGCGGACGACCGCCTCGACCTCGCCGACATGGCGGTCCTTGAACGGGTACGGCTCGCCCGGGAGCAACACGAGGTCGGCGTGGCGCTCGGCGATCTCCTCCAGCGTCGTCTCGGGATAGCGCTCACCGGCGTCGGCGAACACGTTCTCGATGCCGAGCAGCTCCAAGCAGCGACGAGCCGTACGTGTCCGCGTTCGTGCGTCATCCACGGCCGGCGCCAGACGAGCACCGCCGAGCGCCGTGCCACACCCGGCGCGACCGCGCGCTGCTCGTCGAGCCACCGTTCCCACTCGTTCGGCGCGAAGGGCGTGGGCGCGTCCACACCGACCGCGTCGCCGAGCGCGACGACAGCGGGACCGACATCGGCGACCGAGCGCGGCGACATCGAGTGCACGCGGAGCCCGGCGTCGGCGAGCGCGTCGGCGTCCTCGATGCGGTTCTCCTCGTCGTTCACGACCACGAGGTCGGGCGCGAGCCCGACGATCGCGTCGACGTCCGGGTTCTTCGTCCCGCCGACGGTCGGCAGGTCGGGTTGCTCGCAGAACCGCGTGCACGCCACCGGGTCGACGCCGAGCGGCGCGCAGCGTCTCGGTGACGGACGGGACGAGCGAGACGACGCGCAGAGCCGTGGCTACATCCGCTCGAGGAGCTGCGGCCTTCTTGGTCTCGAACTCCTCGGCGGTGATGTGGCCCTTGTCGCGGAGGGCGGCGAGCTGCTCGATCTGCTCGGGGATGTTGGCGCCGCCGCCGGCCGGCGCCCGCGGGGGCCGACCAGCTGGCCGTCTCCCTGGCGTTGACTTCCATCTGGCGGTAGATCTCCTGCTGGACCCCGTCGGGATGGCGCACGTCCTCGAAGTGCGACTGGCCCTCGCGGCCCGCCGACTCGATGTCGAGGTCGCCGGCGCCGATCATCCGCTCGAAGATGCGCTGGTGGAAGTTGATGTTGTTGATCCGCTCGAGCGGGATCTCGACGCCGTGCTTCGAGAGCATGCCCGGTGCGGAAGATCACGCGGTCGTCGGTCACCACGAAGTGCGTGTACTGCCACTGGAGGTACTTGATCGCGAGCCACACCGCCCAGATGACCGCGAGCGATCGCCCAGGCCCACCCGGCGACCGCCTGCACGCTGCCGGACAGCGTGAGCACGCCGATGAGCGCGAGCAAGAGCGGGATCCCGGTGAGGATGTGCTTCGAGAAGAACCACCAGTGCGGATGCAGGTCGAGCGCGACCGTCTCGCCCTCGTTGATAGGTGCGCGGGTACAGGCATGCGCGGCTGCAGACCTTACGGCGACGCGACGGGGCCGAGCACCCGATCGAGGTACGGGTTCCGGAACCGACCCTCCGGGTCGAGGCGGGCGCGGACGGCCTGGAAGCGCGTCCCACTCCGGGTACCGGGGCGCGAGCGTCTCGGCCCGCTGGTAGTGCATCTTCCCCCAGTGCGGACGGCCGCCGAAGTCGTCCATGATCGCCTCGACGCCGCGGAAGTACCGCTCGAACGGCGTGCCCGCCGACAGGTGCACCGCGAGGTAGCACGTCTCGCGTCCGCTGCGCCGTGCTGAGCGGGATGTCGTCGGCCGCGGCCACCCGGAGCTCGATCGGGAAGTCGACCGGCAGGCCCTCGCCCTCGATGAGGTCGCGCACGCGCGAGCAGCGCCTTGCCGAGCTCGGGCCGCGGGATCGCGTACTCCATCTCGACGAAACGCACGAGCCGCCGGCTGCAGAGCACGCGGTGGCTCACGTCGACGACCTCGGTCTTGCCGATCCCGCCGGCGACGAGGTGCATGAGCTTCGGGACCGCATCCGGGCGTCGCCGTCCGAGGGCGGCGGCGGCACCGAACGCGAAGTTGGCGAGCAGGATGTCGTCGCGCCACGCCTTCCACGACGACTTGCGTGCGGAGCGGCTCGTCGGTCCGGTTGGCGACCTTGACCGTGGCGACGTCGGTGTGCGGGAACCAGTAGCAGTCGATGTGCTCGTTGTGGTCGACGATGTCGTCGAGGTCGTCGACGAGCGAGTCGAGGGATCGGGGCTTCTCGATGGAGTGCAGACGGAACGAGGGCTCGCACTGGAGCGTCACCTTCGTGACGACGCCGAGGGCGCCGAGGCCGACGCGTGCGCACGCGAACACCTCGGGCTCCTCGTCGCGCGAGCAGCGCAACACCTCACCGGCGGCGGTGACGAGCTCGAGCCCGGTCACGAACGTGGCCAGGCCCCCGAAGCGCTTCCCGCCGCCGTGGGTGGCGGTCGCGATCGCGCCCGAGATCGACTGGCGGTCGATGTCGCCCAGGTTGGCGAGCGCGAGACCGCGCGTCGTCCAGCTCGTCGTTGAGCTGCCAGAGCGGCATGCCGGCCTCGACGGTGACCGTGCCGGCGTCGCGGTCCATCGCGACGATCCGGTTGAGCTCGCCCGAGGCGCAACATGCGGCCGTCGGTGCACGCAATGCCGGTGAACGAGTGACCGGCGCCGACGACCTTGACGGTCTGCCCCGCCCGCTTCGCCCGCCGGACGGCCTCGACGACCTCGAGCTCGCTGGTCGGGGTCTCGACGGCCGCGGGGCTGCACTGCTGGTTGCGACCCCAGTTGCGCCAGCGGGCCGAGTCGCGCATTGCGGTGAGCCTAGGCCGCTGGCGAGCGGCGGCTTTGCCGACGCCGCCGCAGGAGCCGGAGCCTGCGACGGCGTCCGATCAAGCCCAGCCGAGCTCGCGGAGGCGGGCGTCGTCCATGCCGAAGTGGTGCCCGATCTCGTGGACGACCGTGATCCGGATCTGATGGGCGAGGTGCGCCTCGTCACGTGATCGCTCGCACAGCGGTCCCCGGAAGATCGTGACCGGTCCGGCATCACGCCCGCGTAGTTCAGCGGCGACCGGTCGGTGAGCTGGACGCCCTCGTACAGCCCGAGGAGCGTGCCGGGGCGGCCGCCGAGCTGCTCGCGGGTCGGCCAGTCCTCGACGAGAACCGCCACGTTGTCCATGTGCGCGGCCAGGTCGGGGGGAATCGAGTCGAGCGCGTCGGCGACGAGCTCCTCGAACCGGTCGCGCGACACGTGCATCGAACGAACGTACCCGAGGTCGCGAAGGCCCTTGACGGCGCGCGGACGCGGTCGTATGTTCGCTGGCACCGGTGACAAGGGCACGGCACTGGTGATGTCAGATAGGCAGCCGCCGGAATACGGGTCCGAGGAGTCGGTCGGTGACCGAACGTCGGAGTGATCCGGCGCCAGGGACCGGGACGCAGCCGAAGAGGCACCCCGCCCGCCGGGGGGCCCCCGACGCAGTCGTCCGAACGGCGAGGCCCCGAGGAGATCGGAGCTGCGACGCAGCGAAGACTACTCGGGGCCTTTCCCGTTTCCCGCCGTTGCAGGTCAGGGACGGTCCGCGGTTGCTGTCGTACCGGGTCGGTATGGTCCATCGAGTGCGCCGATGACCAGTTGCTCGAGGGCCTCGACGACGCGCAGCGCGAGGCCGTCACCACGCGCACCGTTCCGCTGGCGATCCTCGCCGGCGCGGGCGCGGGCAAGACGCGCGTCCTGACCCGGCGCATCGCCTGGCAGGCCCGGCACGCGCACATCGACCCGGGGCACACGCTCGCCGTCACGTTCACGCGCAAGGCCGCCGGCGAGCTCGGCGATCGGTTGACCCGGCTCGGGGTCCGGCGCCAGGTCGCCGCGGGCACGTTCCACGCCATCGCGCTGGCGCAGCTCCGGCGCCGCTGCGAGGACCACGACCGGCCGATGCCGAAGCTCCTCGACCGCAAGGCGCGTCTCCTCGTGCCGATGCTGCCGGGCCGGGGCGGCGAGCGCGCGCTGCTCGCGGCCGAGGTCGCGGCCGAGATCGAGTGGGCCAAGGCGCGGCTCATCGGCGCCGACGGCTACCAGGTCGCCGCCGAGGCGGCGCGCCGCGGACCCACCCCGGCCCCCGGCCGAGATCGCCGTCCTGTTCGAGCGCTACGAACGCGAGCGTCGCCGCCGGGGGCTCGTCGACTTCGACGACCTCATCACCTGGTGCGCCCACGCGCTCGAGACCGACGCCGAGTTCCAGGCTGCGCAACGGTGGCGGTTCCAGCACGTGTTCGTCGACGAGTTCCAGGACGCCAACCCCGCCCAGTTCCGTCTGGTGCGCGCCTGGCTCGGCGACCGCACCGACCTGTGCGTCGTCGGCGACGGCGACCAGGCGATCTACGGGTTCGCGGGCGCCGACGCGTCGTACCTCACCGCGTTCGGTGACCACTTCCGCGGCGCGGCCGTCGTCCGCCTCGCGACCAACTACCGGTCTTCGCCCCAGGTCGTGTCGGCGGCGGCGGCGGTGTTGACGACGAATGGCGAACGCGCCGCGATCCGCAGCTCACGGCCCGAAGGCCCGCTCCCCGTCGTCCGCTCCTACCCCAGCGACGAGGCCGAAGCCGAGGGTGTCGCCCGCACGTTGCACCGGGAGCACCCGCCGGGCACTCGGTGGTCGTCGGCGGCGGTGCTGTACCGGACGAACGCGCAGTCGGCGCTGTTCGAGGAGGCGCTGCGGCGCGAGGGCGTCCCGTTCCGGGTCCGGGGCGGCGGACGGTTCCTCGACCGGCCCGAGGTCCAGGTCGCGCTGGACACGCTCCGCGAGCGGACCCGCGCGCAGCCCGGCGTCCCGTTCGCCGGCCAGCTGGAGGCGCTGACCGACAGCACCGCCGACGCGTCCGAGGAACGCCGCGAGCACGTCGAGGCGATCGGCCGCCTCGGCCGCGACTACCTCGCCGCCGACGGAGGGAACGGATCACTCGCCGGGTTCCTCGAGTTCCTGCAGACCGCGCTGCGGGCGCGGCGACGACACCGGCGCCTCGGGCGCCGACGCGGTCGAGCTGCTCAGCTTCCACCGGGCCAAGGGCCTCGAGTTCGACACCGTGTTCGTCGTCGGCTTGGAGACGGGGCTCGTGCCGATCGTGCACGCCGAGACCCCGTCCGAGAAGGCCGAGGAGCTGCGTCTCCTGTACGTGGCGCTGTCGCGCGCCGAGCGCAACCTGCACGTGAGCTGGGCCCAGAAGCGCACGATGGGGATGCGCACGTACCGCCGTACGCCCAGCCCGTGGCTGAAACCGATCGAGGCGACGGTGGCGGCGGCCCGCACGCCGGAGCGCGGCAGCGCGGCGCGCGACCAGCAAGGTCGAGGGCTCGCCGCCGCCCGTGAGCACGTGGCCGGGGCCCGGCGGCAGTCGACAGCCACGCGCGATCAGCTCGACGCCGCTGCCACCGAGCTCCTCGGCGCGCTCCTCGAATGGCGCCGCAACCTCGCCCGCGCGTCCGGCGTGCCCGCGTACGTGATCTTCCACGACACGACCCTCGAGGCCGTCGCCCGCGACCGGCCCCGCTCCCGCGGCGACCTGCTGACGATCCCGGGCATCGGGCCGGTCAAGCTCCAGCGCCACGGCGAGGCCCTGCTCGAGCTGGTCGGCCGGCACCCGCGAGCTCCGAGCGGCGGCTTGCCGCCGCCGGAGCACGGCTCGACCCGGGCGACCGAGAGCTGACGGGCGTCGCTCGGCCACCATGCGGGCACGGCACCGGCAGCGGAGTGACGCGATGGCGTGGTCGAGCTTCCCGGTCTTCCCCACCGACGACGGCTGGCCGTACCCCGATCTCCCCGGCGGGTTCGACGATCCCGCCGCCGACGACGAGGTCGACCTCGACGCCCTCGAGCTCCGTGTCGACCCGCACGCGTTCGAGTGCCTCGACCCCACCGAGTACGAGCTCGTGGCTCGGCGGTTCGGCTTCAACGGCCCCGTCACGTCGATGAAGGACCTCGCCCACGAGCACGGCTGGTCGCACACCCAGACGCGCGACGTGCTGGGCGGCGCCATCGACAAGCTCCGGACCCGCCTCACCGCCGACATCCACTTCTCGACACCGCGCGTCAACACTCGCTCCAGAGGCCGCGGCCGGCGCGCTTGGCGTCGAGCTCCTCGCGCAGCATCGTGCGAGCGTGGGCGTGATTGGGTTCGATGACCAGCAACCGGGCGTACCCGCGTCGGAGCAGCTCGTCGTTGAACCGCTCGCCGTCCACGACGACGTACGCGAGGCGGCGACCGTACCGATCGCGTCTGCTCGATGTCGTCTTCGAGCTGCACCGACCGTCCCGCCAGGTGCTCCTCCGTGAACGAGGCCGCCTCGGGCCCGAAGCATTCGACGGGCTTGGTCGGGTGGTGGGTCTCCGGCGTGTCGATGCCAAGCAGCCGGACCGTGTCCGTGTCGCGGCCGTCAGCGCGAGCGACGTCGATCGTGTCGCCGTCGACGACGTTCACGACGGTCCATTCGGCGGTCGCGGCGCGGCGTGCCTGGCCCAACCGCCAGCCCCCGAGTGAGGCGGCGGCGAGGATCGCCACGACCACGACCCGGGAGCGGGTCATGCGGCTGATCGTACCGAGCGGGTGTGACGACGTCCCGGGTCAGTACTGCGCGAAGTAGGGCTTCTCGGGGTCGCGCTTCTCGAGCAGGATGAACACGAGCCCGTGCGGATCGGCGAACCACGTGGTGCGCAGGCCGACGATCTCGGCCGTCCCACGGGTGAGGAATCGCACGCCCTTGTCTTCCAGCGCGGCGCGCGTGGCGACGATGTCGTCGCACACGAGCCCGACATGGGTGAACCCGTGGTCCACGACCGACGCGTCCGGCGGCCGGGGACGGCCGGGAGCGCGCGGGTACTCGATGACCTCGAGGACGCGGTCGCCTCCGTCCGGGAAGCCGAGGATGGCGGCCTTGACGGCCACGGGGCTCGGGACCAGCTCGCCCATGTCGCGCTCGATGTCGTCGCCCTCGACGAGGTAGGGCGGCGAGAGGACGGTGAGACCGAGGACGGACTCGTACCACGCCACTGCGGCCTCGACGTCGGGCACGCACACAGCCGTGTGAGCGACCCCGGTGATCATCCGACCGACGCTAGGGGATGAGCGATCGGCGGGGAGCCCGCCGCTAGCTTTCCCCGATGATGGCTCGTCGGGTCCGGCGTCTCGCGGTCGTCGTCGTCGTGCTCCTGGTGGTCGGTGCGGTCGCGCTCGTGCTCACCACCCGCCCGAAACTCGAGGATCGCCGAGGCGACGTCGACCGCGCGTGGACGCCACTTCGGGGACCGCTCGGAGAGCGGTACGCCAGGCTCGGTGACGCGAACGCGCAGCTCGCAGCGGCCGGCGGCGGTGAGCGCGACGTCGCCCGCGCCCTCGGTCTCAGGCTCGGGCGTTGGGGTGAGCTGCACCGTGCCGGTGACGGCGACGCCGATGCCGACGCCGAGGCCCAGACCGCCGACCAGCTCGAGGGGCTCGCCACGAGGCTGCAGGCGGTCGTGTCGAGCTCCGATCGGCTGCGGGCGTCCGACCCCCTGAACCAGGCGATCGCCGCCTTCCAGGGCACGGTGCCGCCACCACCGGCGGTGACGGCCTACAACCGCGCCGTCCGCGACTACGAGGACGAACGCAACGGTCTCCTCCGCAGCCCGGTCGCGAGCCTGTTCGGGTACGACTCGCGACCGCAGCTGGTGCTGGCTGGTGATCGGTTATCGCGCGCGGCGCCGATGACGTTCTGGTTGGCCCGCTCGATCCGCGCCACCTCGCCGACGGGCGCAACCCGCCAGAAGCTCCGCAGCGTCGCGTCCCAGTCGTCGAGCATCGCGGCCGCACGCGGCGATCCGGTGAGCTCTCGGTGCCGCTCGAGCAGGAACCGCAGCTCGGCGGCCTGCGGGTCGTCGAGCTTCGACGCTTCGACCAGCTGCGGGTTCAGCCGCGCCGACAGCAGCCCGTCGGGATCGAACACGAACGCCTGCCCACCGGTCATGCCGGCGCCGAGGTTGTAGCCGAACGGGCCGAGGACGACGCACGTGCCGCCGGTCATGTACTCGCACGCGTGGTCGCCCGTGCCCTCGACGACCGCGGTCGCGCCGCTGTTGCGCACCATGAACCGCTCGCCGACCCGGCCGGCGACGAACACCTGCCCGCCCGTGGCGCCGTACAGCACCGTGTTGCCGGCGAGGACGGCGTCGCCGGCGTCGCCGTCGGGCGGCCGCACGGTGATCGCGCCCGCCGCCCATGCCCTTGCCGAGGTAGTCGTTGGCCTCGCCGACCAGCTCCAGCGCGACGCCGTCGGCGAGGAACGCGCCGAAGCTCTGCCCGGCCGAGCCGGTGAGCCGCGCCGTGACCGACCCGGGCGGCAATCCCTCGCCCCACTCGAGCCCGATCGCGCCGCCGAGGGACGCGCCCACCGTGCGGTCGGCGTTGGTGATCTCGTACTCGAGCTCGACGTCGCCGCCGTCCCACAGCGCGGCGAACGCGTCGGCGAGGAGCCGCTCGTCCAGGGCCGACCGCGGCCGCTGGATCGGCACCGTCGCGACGAAGTGCCGCGGCCCGTCCTCCGAGGGCGTCTCGAGCAGCGGCGACAAGTCGAGTGCGTCGGCGCGCGCGTCGCCCGTCTTCCGCTGGCGGAGCATGTCGACGCGGCCGATCGCTTCGTCGAGGCTGCGCACGCCCAGCGACGCCAGCGTGCGGCGCACCTCCTCGGCGACGAACACCATGTACGTGGCGACGCCCTCGGGCGTGCCGGCGAACTTGGCCCGCAGGTTCGGCCGCTGCGTCGCGATGCCGGTCGGGCAGGTGTCGCGGTGGCAGGCGCGCACCATGATGCAGCCCTCGGCGAGCATCGCCGCGGTGCCGAACGAGTACTCGTCGGCGCCCAGCAGCGCCGCCATCACGACGTCGCGCCCCGTCTTGAACCCGCCGTCGACGCGGACGCGCACCCGGTCCCGCAGATCGTTCTCGATGAGCGCCTGCTGGGTGTCGGCGAGACCGAGCTCCCACGGCATGCCGGCGTTCTTGATCGACGACAGCGGCGACGCGCCGGTGCCGCCGTTGTTGCCCGAGATCTGCACCACGTCGGCGAGCGCCTTCACGACGCCGGCGGAGATGGTGCCGACGCCGTCCTCGGCGACGAGCTTCACCGACACCTCGGCGAGCGGGTTGACCTGCTTGAGGTCGTAGATGAGCTGGGCGAGGTCCTCGATCGAGTAGATGTCGTGGTGCGGCGGCGGCGAGATCAGCCCGACGCCCGGCTGCGTGTGCCGCAGGCGCGCGATCTCGCCGCTCACCTTGTGGCCCGGCAGCTGGCCGCCCTCCCCCGGCTTCGATCCCTGGGCGATCTTGATGTTGAGCTCGTCCGCGAACGCGCAGTACTCGGGCGTCACCCCGAACCGGCCCGACGCGATCTGCTTGATGCGCGAGTTGCGGTCCCGCTCGGTCCCACGGGTCCGGTAGCGGGCCGGGTCCTCGCCGCCCTCGCCGCAGTTGCTCTTGCCCCCGAGCATGTTCATCGCGATCGCGAGCGTCTCGTGCGCCTCCGCCGACAGCGCGCCGTGCGACATCGCGCCGGTCGAGAACCGCGCCGTGATCGCCTCGACCGGCTCCACCTCCTCGATCGGGACGGGCTCACCGCCGGGAACGAGGTCGAGCAGATCGCGCAGCTCGGTCGTCGGTCGTGACTCGACGAGCTCGCGGAACCTCTCGTACAGGTCGGCGCGCCCGCCCTTGATCGCCCCCTGCAGGAGGTGCGCGGCGCGCAGGTCGGTCGGATCCGGCTGCCGGCAACGGCTCGGCGTCCGGGCCCTGGAGCACGATGACCTTGCCCTGGTCCTCGCTCGGCGCCGGCTCGACGCCGGCGAGCTTCCCGCTGACCTCGCTCTTCTTCTTGGGCTTGCGGTCGCCGTTCTCGCCGTCGCCCTCGGGCGCGAGCCCGAGCGAGTCGTGCAGCGCGTCGACGACGTCGGGGTTGTTGCCGTGGTACTCGCCGCCGCGCTTGCGGTAGCGGAAGAACCCGGGCTCGTCGAGCGGCGGCCTTCTCGCCCGCGAACGCGGCTTCGTGCCGTCCGAGGATGTCGGCGCCGAGCGTCGTCGAAGCCGACGCCGCCGACCTCGGACACCGTGAACCGGAGGCACGTCTCGATGACCTCGGGACCGAGCCCGATGGCCTCGAAGATCTGGGCGGCCCGGTAGCCGTCGACGGTGGAGATGCCCATCTTCGAGAAGATCTTCAGCACGCCGTCCTCGAGCGCGGCCTGGAGCTTCGCCTGCGCCTCCGACGAATGGAGCTCTCCGAGCTGGTCGTCGTCGGCCATGCTCGCCACCGTCTCGAGCGCGAGCCGCGGGCACACCGCGTCGGCGCCGAACCCGAGCAGGCACGCGACGCCGTGGACATCGCGGGCGTCGCCCGAGGCGACGACGATCGACGCCTGCTGACGCGTGTGCTCGGCGACGAGCCGGTGGTGCACCGCGCCGAGCGCGAGGAGCGACGGGATCGGCGCGCGGTCGGCGCCGACGCTGCGGTCGGAGATCACGAGCACCGCGGCGCCGCCGGCGACGGCCTCGACGGCCGGTGTCGGCCAGCGCCCGGATCGCGGGCTCGAGCCCGCCCGGACCGTCGGCGACCGGGAACGTGGCGCCGAGACGGACCGCCTTGAACACGGAGCGGTCGGCGTCGAGCAGCGACTCGACCGCCTCCGGGTACAGGAAGAAGGAAGGCAGCTCGAGCAGGCGGGCGGCGCCGGGCTCCTCGGTGAGCAGCGGGCGGCGCGGCCCGAGGCACGTGCGCAACGACATCACCAGCCGCTCGCGCAAGTGGTCGATCGGAGGGTTCGTGACCTGCGCGAAGCGCTGCTTGAGGTAGTTGAACATCGGTCGGGGCCGGGTGGCGACGGCCGCGAACGGCACGTCGTCGCCCATCGAGAAGGTCGGCTCCTTGGCGTCGGTGGCCATGGGCTTGAGCACCATCGCCACCTCTTCACGGGTGAGACCGAAGGCGACCTGCTGGCGCGCGAGGTCGTCGGGCGCGGGCGGCATCTCGACGGGTGCACCGATGTCGGCCGGGAGCAGACCGTCGCGCGCCCACTGGGAGTACGGCTGGAGCCGCGCCAGCCACGTCTTCACGTCCGTGTCGTCCTGCACGGCGGCCGTCGGCCGCCGCGTCGCCGTCGCCGTGTGCCGGCAGCGCGGTCGGGGTCGACGCAGATCATGTCGCCGGGGCCGAGGCGGCCGCGGCGCACCGACCCGTGGCCGGTCACCGGCACGGCGCCGACCTCCGACGCGCACACGACCAGCCCGTCGTCGCACACCTGCCACCGCAGGGGCCGCAGGCCGTTCCGGTCGAGGGCGGCGCCGACGCGCCGGCCGTCGCTGAACACGAGCCCGGCGGGGCCGTCCCAGGGGTCGGAGAGACACGCGTGGTAACGGAAGAAGCTGCGCACACCGCGCGGCAGGTCGCGCTGGCCCTCCCACGCCTCGGGCACGAGCATCGCGACCGCGTGACGGATGTCGCGGCCGCCCCGCACGAGCAACTCGACGGCGGCGTCGAGCTTGCCCGAGTCGGAGTCCTCGGGATCGAGCACGGGACGGAACAGCTCCTCGGGCCCGAGACCGGCCTCCTCGGTGCCGAGGCGCCCGCGGGCGATCATGCGCAGCTCGTTGCCTCGCACGGTGTTGATCTCGCCGTTGTGGCACAGGTGACGGAAGGGCTGCGCGCGCTCCCACGCCGGGGTCGTGTTCGTCGAGAAGCGGCTGTGGAAGATCGCCAGCGACGCGCCGAACTCGTCGTCGGCGAGATCGGGATAGAACGCGGCAAGCCGGTCGCTCAGGACGAGCGCCTTGTACGTCACGGTGACGAACGAGAAGCTCGCGAAGTAGTGGCGCACGCGCGCCTCGCGGCAGGTCGCCTCCGCCCGCCGGCGGGCGCGATACGCGCGGCGTTCGGCGTCGACATCGTCGACGTCATCGGGGCGCTGCAGGATTCCGTGCCAGAGCGACGGCTGGTCGACCCGCGCCGCCGCGCCGAGGTGCGTCTCGTCGACAGGGACCGGACGCCACCCCGCCAGCTCGATCCCCTCGGCGGCGCAGGCGTCGGCGACCGCGCGTCTGGGCGACGCCCACGGCGTCGTCGTCGCCGACGTCGAGGAACGCCGACACGACGCCGAGGCGATCGGCGTCGAGCGCGCGCCCGAGCTCCTTGGCGCCGACCCGGGCGAAGAACGGGCGCGGGATCGGGACCAGCAGGCCGGCGCCGTCACCCGAGATGCCGTCGGCGGCGATGGCCTGACGGTGGCGCACGCACGCCAGCCCGGTCAGGGCGAGGTCGACGATCTCGCGGCTGGTGCCGCCGGATGCGTGCGCGACGAAGCCGATGCCGCAGGCATCGAGCTCAGTTCGTTGACGGGCGTGCTGGCGCGCCGCGCGATCGAAGTCGGCCAACCGAGGGACTCCTCGCTCCCGGGATGGTGCTGTCGTTTCGGGGATCCAGCAGGAGCGACGACGCTGTCGCGGAAAGGCTCACGATAGCTGACGGACCGTGGGGCACCGCCCGCATTCGGCGTGCCAGCATGCAGCGTGCCCGACGCCCAAGGCGGCCGGCCCGCACCGCTCGTCGCCGTGCTCGGCGGCGGCCAGCTGGGCCGGATGCTCGCGCTGGCCGGGATCCCCCTCGGCATCGGATTCCGGTTCCTCGACCCCAGCCCGGATGCCACGGCCGGCGCGCTCGGCCTGCTCGTCGTCGGGGCGCTCGGGGACGAGACCGCCCTCGCGCACGTGATCGAGGGCGCCGCGGTGGTGACGTACGAATGGGAGGGCGTGCCGGCGGACGGGGCGCGCTTCGTCGCCTCCACCGGCACGCCCGTCCTGCCGCCCCCGGTCGCACTCGACGTGGCGCAGGACCGCGTGCGGGAGAAGGAGCTGTGCCGCCGGCTCGGGATCGGAACCCCCGAGTTCGCGGCGGTCGACGACCGCGCCGATCTCGAACGCGCCGTGAAGGAGCTCGGCCTGCCGGCGGTGCTCAAGACCCGCCGCGGCGGGTACGACGGCAAGGGGCAGGCGGCTCTGCACGAACCGGGCGACGTCGAGCGGGCGTGGTCGCAGCTCGGGGGTGTGCCGCTCGTCCTCGAGTCGCACGTGCCGTTCGACCGCGAGCTGTCGGTGCTCGCGGTGCGCGGCCGCGACGGCGCGACCGCGTGCTGGCCGCTGGTCGAGAACCACCACGACGGCGGGATCCTGCGCCGCAGCCTCGCTCCTGCGCCGGGCGTGACCGAGCGGCTCCAAGCCACGGCGGAGCGGCTCGTCGGGCAGCTCCTCGACGAGCTCGAGTACGTGGGCGTCCTCGCCGTCGAGCTCTTCGACGTGCACGGGGAGCTGCTCGTCAACGAGCTCGCGCCCCGCGTGCACAACTCCGGTCACTGGACCATCGAGGGCGCGGTCACGAGCCAGTTCGAGAACCATCTGCGAGCGATCCTCGGCTGGCCGCTCGGCTCGACAACCGCGATCGGCGTGAACGCGATGGTCAACTGCGTCGGCGCCCTTCCCGACCCCGGCTCGGTGCTCGCCATCCCGGGCGCCCACCTCCACGACTACGCGAAGGCGCCGCGCCCGGGCCGCAAGGTCGGCCACGTCACGATCACCGCGCCGGACGCCGACGAGCTGCGGGCGCGCGTCGCGCGACTGGCGGGCCTGCCCGGGGTGGACGTACCGGCGTGACGTCCGAGCCGCTGTCCCCCTACGTCCGGTTCACGCGTGACGAGTGGGCGCGGCTGCGGGCGGCGACGCCGCTCACGCTCACCGAAGGAGACCTCGAGCAGCTGCGCGGCATCAACGAGCGCATCGCACTCGACGAGGTCGCCGACATCTACCTCGCGCTGTCGCGGCTGCTGAACCTGTACGTCGCGGCCAGTCAGAACCTCCACCGCGTCAGCGACACGTTCCTCGGGAGCCCGGCGGCGAAGGTTCCCTACGTCATCGCCGTCGCCGGGAGCGTGGCCGTCGGCAAGAGCACGACGGCGCGCATCCTGCAGGCGCTGCTCGCCCGCTGGCCCGACCACCCGCAGGTCGACCTCGTGACAACGGACGGCTTCCTGTTCCCGAACCGGGTGCTCGAGGAGCGGGGGCTGATGGAGCGCAAGGGCTTCCCCGAGAGCTACGACCTGCCGGCGGCTGGTGCGGTTCCTCGCCGACGTGAAGTCGGGCCGGCCCGAGGTGAGCGCGCCCGTCTACTCGCACCTGACGTACGACATCGTGCCCGGCGAGGAGCAGGTCGTGCGGCAGCCCGACATCGTGATCGTCGAAGGCTTGACGGTGCTCCAGACGAGCGACGGCCAGGCCGGCCGAAGCCCCGCAGCTGTTCGTGTCGGACTTCTTCGACTTCTCGCTCTACGTCGACGCCGACGAGGCCGACATCGAGCAGTGGTACCTCGACCGGTTCCTCACCCTCCGCGAGACGGCGTTCGCCGACGAGCGCTCGTTCTTCCATCACTTCGCCGCGCTGTCGGAGGACGAGGCGATCCAGGTCGCCCGCAGCATCTGGCAGTCGATCAACGGCGTGAACCTGCACGAGAACATCCTCCCCGACGCGCGAGCGGGCGCGCCTGATCCTGGAGAAGGCGCCCGACCACTCCGTCCGGGCGGTCCGGCTGCGGAAGCTGTAGGCACACCGGCGGGACGGCGGAGAAATCGCGGGCGGGCCCGTAGGGGATCGGCGGCTCGGAGCGATGATGGGGTCGTGAGCGAATGGCCCGAGGCGGCCGTGAGTGAGGGGACCGGAGCGGGCGAGCCCGATCGTGCCGCGTTCCTCGCCTTCTACCAGGAGGCGGTGCCCGAGGTGTACGGGTACTTCCTGCACCGGTGCGGCGACTCGACCACCGCCGAGGACCTCACGTCGGAGACGTTCCTCGCCGCCGTGCGCAACCTCGAGGACGGCCGGCCCGCCCCGCTCGATATCCCCTGGGTGATCGGCGTCGCCCGCCACAAGCTCGCCGACTACTGGCGTCGCCGCGCCCGGGAGGATCGCCTGCGCGACGCCCTCGAACAGGACCCGGCGCCGAACGAGGATCCCTGGGACGTGCGCCTCGACCAGCTGCGCGCCAACGAGGTGCTCGCCGCGCTCGGCCCGCACCACCGGCTCGCGCTCACGCTGCGGTACGTCGACGGATTGCCCGTGGCCGACGTGGCGGAGCTGCTGGGGCGCACGCCCAACGCCACCGAGGCGCTGCTGGTTCGAGCGCGGACGGCATACCGCCGCGTCTACCTGGAAGGAGAAGGAGGCGGTCATGACTGATCCCTTCGAGAGCCCTGCGGCGCACACGCGACGCCGCGCCGCCCCGGCCCGCGTTCGTCGCCGAGCTGGCCGACCGGCTGCGCGTCGAGCTGGGCATCCGAGAAGGAGACGAGGCCACCGTGATGATGCGCACGGCGATGGGCGACATGCCCGTGCAAGGCGGGGTTCCCAACGCGCTCCTCGACGTCATCGAGGATCAGGGCTACGCGGTGCTCGAGAACGCGTTGTCGGCGTCCGAGGTGGGAGCCGTGCGCGACGCACTGGCGCCGTATCTCGGCGAGGGCCCGTTCGGGCGCAACGACTTCGAGGGCTTCCGGACCAAGCGCGTCTACAGCCTCCCGGCCAAGTCGCGCGCCTTCGACCGGCTCATCGAGGACGAGCGCGTCCTCGACGTGGCGGGCGGTCTGCTCGGGCCCAACTTCCTGCTGACCGCGGCGCTGGCGATCAACCTCGGCCCGGACGAGAGCGCGCAGGACCTCCACTACGACGAGGCGTTCTATTACGGGTTGCCGCGCCCGCGGCGACCGCTGTCGCTCAGCACGCTGTGGGCGATCGACGACTTCACGGCCGACAACGGCGGCACGCTCATCGCGCCCGGGAGCACGCACTGGGGTGACGGCCGGCCCGACCCGTCCGTCGAGCTCGTGCCGCTCGAGATGCCGGCCGGGTCGGTCGCCATCTACCCGGGCACGTTGTGGCACGCCGGCGGCGCGAACACGACCGACCGGTTCCGGCTCGGCGTCTCGATCCAGTACGTCGTGGCGTGGGCACGTCAGCAGGAGAGCTACCTGCTCGCCGTCCCGCCCGAGATGGCGAAGGACGTGTCACCACGCCTGCGCCAGCTCCTCGGCTACAGCATCCACCCGCCCTTCATGGGCCACGTCGACGGCCGCCACCCCGAGAAGACCCTGGGCTAGCTAGCCGCCCTCCGGCCACAGCGAGAGGACGTGGCCGACGGCGGGGTCGCTGCGGCCGTCGACGAGCTCCAGGTACGCCGACTGCACCGCGTCGGGGCCGGAGCCGTGTTGGATCTGGACCCAGCCGTCGGAGAACTCGGCGAAGCGTCGCCACGCTTCGATCGCCCGGTCGTCGAGACCGGCGCGGCCCCACTCCTTGGTGCGCTTGATGATCTGATCCGGCGCGAAGAAGAAGGCCGGCGTGGCGCCGGGGAGCTCGGCGGCCGGCGCCCGTGGCAGGTCCCAGTGGGTGGCGCCGACCAGCATGCTGTGGGTGAGCCGATCGCCGTAGGCGTGGTGCACGGCGGCGCGGACCTCTGCGTTGCCCGCGATGTCGACGAACGCCGCTCGCTCTGCTCCCAAGTCCGTCGACGTCGTCGTACGGAACGACGCGGTCGTACACGCCGAGCCCTTCGACGAACGCGACGTTGCGCGCCGAGGTCAGACCGACGACTTCGATCTGCGGGCGTTGTTGGAGCAGGAAGGCGGTGCCGATCGCGGTCTTGCTCGACGCGCTGGACACGACGACCGCCTGGGCGCCGAAGAAGGCGTTGTCGTCGAGAAAGTCGTCGATGAGGAAGGACGTGAAGAAGAGCGGCCAGAGCACCATTCGATGGTCCTCGTAGGCGGGATCCTCCGACGGATCGGTGTCGACCCGGCGGTACCCGTTGTACGCGCCCGGCAGGGATGCGCGGTGCGGCGCGGTGTCGACGAATCCCCTCGGGTCGACGCGGCCGGGTGTGACCACGAGATGCGTCGATGTCGGGAGATAGCCGTAGACACGCGCGCCGGAGGCGACGTCGTCGTTCCGACTCGCGACGACGTCGGCGTATCCCCACACGGGGATCCGTCCCCATGCGTCCGGTTCCGACGTGGGGAAGAAGTCCCAGTACTTGAGCGCGTCGCCCATCACGGCGTAGGTGATGTTGTTGGTCGTGAGAGCGAAGCGGTCGACACGCAGCAGCGCCTGTCCGGGTGCGAGGTCGGGCGGGTCCCCTTCGACGACCCGATACTCGTGGATGTCGGCCCGCTCGACCTCGAAGTCCATCGTCAACCTCGAACGGCGAGGGCGTCGGCCGCGAGCTCCATGTGGCCGAGGTGCTGATACAGCTCCTCGAGGACGTGGAGCACGATCGCGCCGTCGGTCCCGTCGCCGCCTTCGAGGAACTGCCGCCCCGTGCGGTCCGCTTGCGTCCGCCCCTCGTCGATCGCGGCGAGGTCCTCCCCGATCTGCGACAACGTCGACGCCACCAAGGCGTGGAGCTCGGCAACCGTGGCGGTACTCGAGAACTCCGCTTCGCGATCCCGGTCGCTGGGACGGCCGAGGGCGACGTGGCCGATCCAGAACTCGGTGACGGCGCAGGAGTGGATGATGAGCGCCGCGACCGCGTTCGTGTCCGTCCCGAGGGGCCGGTCGTTCACCCGCGTGTCACCGAGACGATCGGCCACCTCCAGCATCTGCCCGAACGCGTGGCGCATGTAGAGCTCCGCCGTCCCCCGCTGCAGCTCCATGGCAGCAGTGTGTCACGGCGCGGATCCGTCCGAAGTAGCTTCGGCAGTCATGACGATCTCGACGCGCACACTCGGCCAAGGTCTCGAGGTCTCCGCCCAGGGTCTCGGGTGCATGGGGATGAGCCAGGTCTACGGGCCCGCCGACGAGACCGAGTCGCTGGCGACGATCGACCGGGCGCTCGAGCTCGGCGTGACGTTCCTCGACACCGCCGACGTGTACGGGCTGGGCCACAACGAGGAGCTCGTCGGCCGGGCGATCGCCGGCCGCCGCGACGGCGTCGTCCTGGCGACGAAGTTCGGCATCGTCCGCCGGGCCGACGACAACAGCTTCCGCGCCATCAACGGTCGACCGGAGTACGTGCGCAGCGCCTGCGACGCTTCGCTGGAGCGGCTCGGCGTCGACCACATCGACCTCTACTACCAGCACCGCGCCGACCCGAACGTGCCGATCGAAGAGACCGTGGGCGCCATGGCCGAACTGGTCGCGGCGGGCAAGGTGCGCCACCTCGGCCTGTCGGAGGCGGCGGGCGACACGATCCGGCGCGCGCACGCCGTCCACCCGATCAGCGCGCTCCAGAGCGAGTGGTCGCTGTGGAGTCGCGACATCGAGGAGGACGCGCTGCCGGCCGCCCGCGAGCTCGGCGTCGGAATCGTGCCCTACAGCCCGCTCGGACGCGGGATGCTGACGGGCCAGATCCGCAGCGCCGACGACCTGTCGCGCGGCGACTTCCGCCGTGGCACGCCGCGCTTCGAAGGCGACAACTTCTCCCGCAACCTCGAGGTCGTCGAACGCGTCGCGCACGATCGCGACCGAGAAGGGCGTCACCCCCGGTCAGCTCGCGCTGGCATGGGTGCAGGCGCAAGGCGACGACGTCGTCCCGATCCCGGGCACCAAGCGCCGCACGTACCTCGAGGAGAACGTCGCCGCCCTCGACGTGCAGCTCAACCCGGACGATCTCGCCGAGCTCGAAGCGGTGGCGTCGACGAGCGCGGTGGCGGGCCCCCGGACCGCCGACATGACGTGGGTCGCGGGCACGACGCCTGCTCAGACGGCCTCGAACTGAGCCACGTACGCGAACGGCGAGCCGTAGCGGCGCACGAACCGCGAATCCGCACGCCTCGGCGCGTGATCGCAGCTCGCGCAGCGACGTGTAGTCGGGGTCGAGGAGCACTTCGCCCACGGCGAGCCGCCCACCGGGGCGGAGGACGCGGCGCAGCTCGCGCAACGCGACGTCCGGGATCGGGGATCTCGCCGATCACGGTGACGAGATACGCGGCGTCGAACTGCTCGTCCGGGTAGGGCAGTTGGTCACCGGCCTGCCCGTGCGTCGGGCGTGATGTTCGTGATCGACTGGTCCTCGGCGCGGCGCATCACCGCGTCGAGCATGTCCTGCTGCACGTCGAAGACGTCGAGCGTCCCCGCCGGCGCGATCCACTTCGCGACCTGCACCGCGTGCCGGCCCGTCCCGGACCCGATCTCGAGCACGTGGTCGCCCGGTGCCGGCTCCACACCCTGGCGCAGCAGGCCGGGCGAGATCGGATGCGGCAACGCGAGGATCCACCGCAGCGAGTACGGGAAAGGACCTCGCGAGTTGCGGCTCCACCGTCGCGACGCGACGCCCAAGCCGGCGGCGCCCAGCCCCAAGGCCACCGCGAACGTCAGCCGCCTTCGGAGGAGCGCGTACCCGGCCGCGAGGAGCGCGGCGAGGGAGCCGAACCACGCGCTCGTCTTGCTTCCGCATGGGACGGCTACTTGATGGCGCCTGCGTCGCGCAGCTTGGCCAGCTCGTCGGACGTGAAGCCCCAATCGGCGAGTGCCTCGTCGGTGTGCTGGCCCGGCTGCGCCGCTCGTCGTGTGATCGCGCCCGGCGTACGCGAGAACCGCGGTGCGGGAGCAGGCTGCAGCACACCGTCGTGCTCGACGACCGTGTCGCGCGCCTTGATGTGCGGATGGTCCGCCGCCTCGCTCATCGTGAGGACGGGCGCGAAGCAGGTGTCGGTCTGCTCGAGGATCGTGCACCACTCGTCACGCGTCTTGGACTTGAACAGCGCCGTGAACTTCTCCCGCAGCGTGTCCCAGCCGCTGCGGTCCATCTGCGCCGGGAGGTCGGCGTCCGACAGCCCCAACTTCTCGATGAGCTCGGCGTAGAACTGCGGCTCGAGCGAGCCGACCGAGATGAACTTGCCGTCGGCGGTCTCGTACGTGTCGTAGAAGGGCGCGCCGGTGTCGAGCACGTTCCCGCCGAGATGCTCCTCGTCGAACGCGCCCAAGGCCCGCAGGCCCCATGCCATCGCCATGAGCGTGGCGCTGCCGTCGACCATCGCCGCGTCGACGACCTGCCCTTCTCCGGACGACCGCGACTCGAGGAGCGCGCACGCCACGCCGAACGCCAGCAACATGCCGCCGCCGCCGAAGTCGCCGACGACGTTCATCGGCGGAGTGGGCTTGCCACCCGCCCGCCCGAAGTGCGCCAGCGCGCCGGCGAGCGAGATGTAGTTGATGTCGTGGCCGGCCGCTTGCGCGTACGGGCCGTCCTGGCCCCAGCCCGTCATGCGGCCGTACACGAGCTTCGGGTTGCGGGCGCGGCACGCGTCGGGCCCGATCCCGAGCCGCTCCGCCACGCCGGGTCGGAACCCTTCGATGAGCGCGTCGGCCTGCTCGACCATGCGGAGGACGGTCTCGACGCCGTCGGGCTGCTTGAGGTCGACGCCGATCGAGCGCCGGCCGCGGTTCAGCACCTCCATCCACCCGGGATCGAATCCGCGCTCGACCGACTGGGCGCGGTCGACGCGCACCACGTCGGCGCCCATGTCGGAGAGCAGCATCGCCGCGAACGGCCCCGGCCCGATGCCCGCGATCTCGATCACCCTCACACCCGACAGCGGTCCCACGTCGTTGTCCTCCGTCGCGATCTTGTGTCGGGGCGACACTACCCCGACGCTGTCAGCGAACTTCCGTGCACCACCGGGCTACCGTCGCGCCATGCCGACGATCCAACGCATCATTCCGCTCCTCGTGTACGAGGACATCGAGCGTGCGCACGACTTCCTCGTCGACGCATTCGGTTTCGGCCCCGGCGGCGTCGAGCGCGACGGCGAGGGACAGGTCGTGCACGGCGAGGTGACGGCGGGAGACGTCGTGATCTGGCTGCACCGGGTCTCTCCCGAGCACGAGATGGCATCCCCGCGGACGATGGACGCGCAGAGCGGCGGGCTCGTCGTCCACGTCGACGACGTGGACGCGCACTTCGAGCACGCCCGTACCGCCGGCGCACGGATCGACAGCGAGCCGACGGACCAGGAGTACGGCCAACGGGAGTACGGCGTGCGCGACCTCGAGGGCCACCGCTGGTGGTTCGCGACCCCGCTGACGTAGTTCGCTTGCCGCGCATGGTCGAGACGCTCGCCTCCGGCTACGGGCTCGTCGAGGGGCCGACGGTCGACGACGAACGGGAACCTGTACTTCAGCGACGTGCTCGGGGGCGGCGTGTACCGGCGCGACCCCGACGGCGACATCACGACGGTCGTGCCGAAGCGCCGCGGCGTCGGCGGGCATCGCGCTCCACGCCGACGGCGGCGTCGTCGTGTCGGGCCGCGACATCGTGCACGTCCGCGACGGGGAGAACCGCACGCTGTACTCCATCGACGGGCTCCCGGGGTGGAACGACATCTGCACGGACTCCGCCGGTCGCGTCTATGCCGGCTCGATCCGCTTCGCCGTGTTCGATCCGGACGCGACGCCGGTGCCCGGCGAGCTGTGGCGCATCGACGCCGAGGGCGATGCCAGCTGTCTCTATGACGACGTCCTCCACGCCAACGGCGTCGTCCTGTCGCCCGGCGGGCAAACCATCTATCACTCGGATACTCGCAACAGCGTGATCCTCGTGCACACGCTCGCTGCGGACGGCACCGCCGGCGATCGCCGCGCGTTCCACTTTCCACCGGGCGCGCCCGACGGGATGGCCATCGACGCGCAGGGTCTCCTCTGGGTCGCGTCCGCGCGCGCCGGATGCGTCGCTCGGCTGACCCCCGACGGCGAGATCGACCGCGTGCTCGACGTGCCGGCGCAGACGGTCACGTCACTCTGCTTCGCCGGCGAGGATCAGCACGACGCTCTACGTCGTGACCGCCGACAACACCGAGGACCCCGACCGGCGCGGCACGATCTTCCGCATCACCGCCGGAGTGGGCGGCGCGCCGGTGCACCCGGCACGGCGATCTGACCGGACCTGGGGCACCTCCAACAAGGGCCGGGGTTCCCCCGGCCCCGGATCGAGACGATGGTTGGCTGGAGCACTTGCGCAAGCAAGTGCGACCAGAGAGCTAGAACGCGAGCTTCAGGCCCGGCCAGGGCCACGGCGCCGACACGAGCTTGCCCGTCGCCGAGCAGGTCACGAACGCGGTGCGCAGGTCGTCGCCGCCGAAGCAGACGTTGGTCACCATCGGGTCGGGGAACGGCACGTGCTCGAGCGTTGCTGCCGTCCGGCGCGATCACGGTGAGCCCGCCGTTGACGAGCGTCGCCGACCACGACGTTGCCGTCGCCGTCGACGGCGAGGGAGTCGAAGAGCTGCATCCCCGGGCAGCCCGCAGACGAGCTCGCCGCCGTTGCCGACGGGTGGCGCCGGTGCCGCGACCTCGCCCGGCCCGGCGAGGTCCCAGGCGAACAGCCGGCCCGTGAACGTCTCCGCCGCGTAGACACGCGTTGCCGTCGGGTGAGAGGCCGACGCCGTTGGGGCCGTCGAGCGGGTACACGACCTCGCGGATCTCCGAGCCGTCGGGCGCGCGTAGTAGAGCGCCGCCGTGGGTCTTGTCGCGCTCGCGCCACCGGCCGTGGTCGGTGAACCAGAACCCGCCCGTCGTCGTCGAACACGAGGTCGTTCGGGCCCGATCAGCTGGTGCCCGTCGCACTCGCGGTACAGCACGGTGACCTCGCCGGTGGCGAGGTCGACGCGCTCGATGCGGCCGCCCGAGTGATGTCCCGGGCAGGTAGCTGTCGGGGATCGTGAGCCCGCCCATGTCGTGCGAACCCGTAGCCGCCGCTGTTGCACACGTACACCGCGCCGTCGGGGCCGATGGCGAGCCCGTTCGGGCTGCCGCCGTTCTCCGACACGATCTCCTTCTTGCCGTCGGGTTGCACCCGGACGACGGTGCCGCCGCAGGAGCTCGACGCACAGCACGCTGCCGTCCGGCATCCACACCGGGCCCTCCGGGAAGCGCAATCCGTTCGTGATCTCGGTGATCTCCATCCATGACTGTCCCTCCGGTCGCCGTCGCAAGCTCTGGCTCCTGCGGCGACGGTCGGCAAAGCCGCCGTCGCCGCGGAGCGAACCACTTGCTTGACCGGTCGGTCAAGGCGGAGTTGCATGGCGCACATGAAGCTGCGCCTGGAACCGTCCGACGAGTACATGCACCCGCTGGAGTCGGCGAAGAACTTCAACGAGTCGATGTACTTCAACTTCTTCGACCCCGGCGATCGCGATCGGCGGGTTGGGTCCGGCTCGGCAACCGGGCCAACGAGGGCTACGCGGAGATGACGACGTGCATCTACCTCCCCGACGGGCGCGTCGGCTTCATGTTCAGCCGGCCTGAGATCGCCGACAACGACGCGTTCGACGCCGGCGGGATGCGCTTCGACGTCATCGAGCCGTTCGAGGAGCAGCGCGTCTCGTACACCGGCAAGGTCGCGCTGCTCGAGCGTCCGCTGCGAGATGGCGAACCCGCGCCAGGCGTTCACCGAGAACCCGTGGGTCGACGCCGCCGTCGAGCTCGACTACCGGGGCGTGTCGCCGATGTTGGGCGGCGAGCCCGTCAACGACGACGGCTCCCCCATCACCGAGAACGCCGAGCAGGGGTTCGCGCGGGGCCACTACGAGCAGCACGTCGGCGCCCGCGGCGTCGTCCGCGTCGCCGACCAGGAGTGGGAGATCGACGGCTTCGGGCTCCGCGACCACTCGTGGGGGCCGCGCTACTGGCAGTCGCCATGGTGGTACCGGTGGCTGACGGCCAACTTCGGCGAGGACTTCGGGTTCGTGATCTCGATCATCACGTCGCGCGACGGCGGCCAGCGCATCGGCGGTGTCGTGCTCGAAGACGGCGAGTACCGCCACGATCGACGACGCCGAGCTCGAGACCGACTGGCGCGGCGCCGACTCGTACCACCAGGAGATGCGCGCCGTCGCGCACACCGCCGACCGGGACTACGAGATCACGGGCAGCGTGCTCTCGCTCATCCCGCTGCGGAACCGCCGCCAGACACCCGACGGCGAGCATGCTCGTGACGCGCATCTCCGAGGGCATGACCGAGTGGCGCTGCGACGGCAAGGTCGGCTTCGGCCTGTCGGAGTACCTCGACCAGATCGTCGACGGGCAGCCGGTCGGCGCCACCGGCTGAACGTCAGGCCGACTTGCGTTCGTCCTCCCGCTGCGCCCGACGGAGTTGCGGTCGCCACCCGGCCTGAGGTCGCTCGTGCTCGAGGTATCGGCTCCGCGCACGCAGGAGGTCGGTACGGGTACAGATCCCGACAAGTCGGTCGTGGTCGACGACGGGAACGTGATCAACGCCTTCCTCGGTGATCCGCTCGAGCACCGTGATCAAGCTGTCGCCGGGCGCGACGGTCACGACGTCTGCCGTCGCAATCTCCTTCACCGGCGCGCCGTCGGGGAGCTCCGCCGCGAGGACATCAGAGCGACTCACAATCCCGATGAGAGCGCCCTTGTCGTCGACAAGTGGGTATGCGCCGTGCCCACCGCTCTCGAGGAGCCGACGGGCCTCGATGACCGTCGCGTTGCCGGAGACTGTCGCGACGTCCGCCGTCATCGCCTCGCGCACGGTATGTAGCTGCAGCACGTCCGGCGCGTAGCGGCGCGGCACGGTCACCCCCCTGCGCGCCAACTTCTCCGTCAGCACGCTCTGTTCCGAGAGCGCGTTGAAAACGAGGTCTGCCAGCACCGCCGCGAGCATCAGAGGCAACACCGCGGCGTAGTCGCGCGTGAGCTCGAACGCGAAGACGATCGACGTGAACGTGGCACGCGTGGCCGCCCCGAATGTCGCCGCCATCGCCACGAGGGCCACTGCGCCGGGTGACAGGTTCAGCCCCGGGAACGCGGCGTCGAGGCCGGCCCCGACAAGGCCACCGAAGGCGCCGCCGATCAGCAGCAACGGCGCGAGGGTGCCACCCGACGTGCCCGACGCGAGCGCGATCCACCACGCGAACAACTTGGCGAGGAGGAGAAGCGCGAGCGCGCCCACCGCGAACTTCGCCGCCAGCACGTCGTCGATCGCGTCGTAGCCCACGCCCAACGAGCGTGGGACGGCGAGCCCGATGGCCGCGAAGCCCAGGGCGCCGATGACCGGGTGCCAGAACTGCGGGATCGGAAGCCGCCGGTACGCCGCTTCGGCGGCGAACAGGCCCTTCGCCACCACGACGGCGAAGACGCCGCATGCCAGACCCAGAAGAGCGAAGACGCCGAGCGTGCTGAGCCCGGCGAAGTCGTGATGCGGCACGGTGAACAGCGGCCCGGTCCCGAAGATGGCGGCGTGGACGCCGCCGGCGACACTGGCGGAAACGACCAGCGGCACGAGCGCCCGGGCTGAGAACTCGAAGAGCAGGAGCTCGACCGCGAGCACGACCGCCGCGAGCGGCGCGCCGAACACCGCCGACATTCCCGCGGCGGCCCCGCACGCGAGCAGGATCTTGCGTTCGGACGGCGACACCCGGATGACCTGCCCGACGATCGAACCGAGCGCGCCGCCGGTGACGATGATCGGGCCTTCGGCGCCGAACGGCCCCCCGGTGCCGATCGCGATCGCGGCCGATGTCGGCTTGGCGACCGCGGCGCGTGGCGAGATGCGGCTCTGGTGCGTCAGCACGGCATCCATGGCCTCCGGGATGCCGTGGCCGCGGATGATCGGCGCCCAACGCGCGATCAACGCGACGACGAGACCGCCGGCGGCGGCGACGAGCAAGAGGTCGGGGCCGGGATGAAAGTGCCGGAAGGAAGGGAGGTCCCACCCGTACTGATGCAGCAACGCCGCATTCGTGAGCAGCGCGATGAGGCGAACGAGCAACCATGCGGCGGCACCGCCCGCGAGACCCAACGCGGCGGCGAGCAACGACAGGAAGACGAGGCGGCGCGGCGACGATTGCACAGTACCGACATTATATCGTGATACGATACTTTTCATGCCGGGCTCGACGACCGTCCGCTCCCGCCGGATCGGAGACGCCGACTACCAGCGCCTGCTCGAGTTCCGGACCGGTCTGCGACGGTTCCTGCACTGGAGCGAAGAGCAGGCGCAGGCCGCGGGCGTCTCACCGGCCCAGCACCAGCTGCTCCTTGCGATCCGTGGCCATCCCGATTCGCGCGGTCCGACGATCGGCGATGTCGCCGAATACCTGCTCTTGCGCCACCACAGTGCCGTGGAGCTCGTCGACCGCGCCGTCACCGCCGGACTCGTTCGGCGCCGCCAGGATCGCGACGATCACCGGGTCGTCCGGTTGCAGCTCACCGCGCGGGGCGCCGAGAAGCTCCGGCGCCTCACGGCCGTCACGCTCGAGGAGCTGAACCGCCTGTCCCCCCGCCTTCGGCCCGTGTGGTCCGGCCTGGAGCGGGACTGACGCGGGCTACCAGCTGCCGCCGCCTCCGCCGCCGGCGCCGCCGCCCGAGAAGCCGCCGCCGGAGAAGCCGCTCGAGCCCGACGTCGACGGGGGCGTCGACGTCAACGTGCCCGACGTCGAAACCGTGAACCCGTCGATCGCGCTCGAGAAGGCGAGGAACGTGAACGCCGACGACGAGATGTACCACGACGACGTGTCCGGCGGCTGGTCATCCAGACCGGCGAAAGCCGCCGCCCACTTCCCCGTCGCGCCGAAGACGATCGCGTAGGGCAGGTACTCGGAGAACAGGTTCTTCCGCTCGGCGAACCGGGCGCGCTCCTTCTCCGATTCGTTGATGAATCTCCGGAATCCCTCGGTGTGCCGGAGGACGGCGGTGCCCTTGGCCGTGCGCTGAGGGCTCCAGTACGCCCCGAAGGTGAACAGGATGCCCGCCACGAGCAGCGGGATGCCGAGGAGAGCCGCGTGCGTGAACAGGATCAGCAGAGTCATGAGCCCCGCGCCGGCGAGGAGCACGAGGACTCCGAGGCAGCCCCACTGTGCCCGAGAGCGCGACGGCGGGCGACGAACCATCCGTGGTCGATCGCGTCCTGGAGGAGCGCGCCCTGCACCTCTTCCATCTTCGTGTGGAACGTGTAGCGGAGGTCGGAGAGCTGCACCTCGTTGCCGTCCTCGAACAAGCCGTTGAGGAGCTTCTGCTCGTAGTCCTTGAGCTCCGCGTCCGGCTCCTTCTTCTTCGTCAGCTTCCAGTCCGGCTTGTGCAGGAACCCTCCCTCGCCCGGGATCTCCTCGATCACGAGGTAGCCGCGCACGGCGAGGTCGACGATGGTGGCGGTCACGTCGAGCGGGTTGGCCGTGAAGTCGACGAGCGTGCCGAGCTGCCCGGGCCGCAGGTTGTCGGGTGGGACGAACTCGACCGGCGTCTCCTCGTGGTGGAGCACGGGAACGAGCTCGTCGGCGCCGCTGTCGGTGCCGTAGGCCTGATCGACCGCGGAGCCGCGGTAGCGGCGGTCGCGGCCGAACCGGTAGATCAGGAACGCGAACACGAGGATCACCACGAGCAGGAGCGCGCCGCTGACCCCGGCGGTCACGGGAGTGATCGAGAACGCCGTCCCGAGGTTGAAGCGCTCCTCGAGGATCGGCTTCGGCGGCGGTACCACGCCCTTCGGCATGGCGGTCACGACGGTCAGGGCGGCGTTGGGCGGGATGTCGCTCTGGGTGAACGTCGCCGTCGCACCGGTGCTGGTCGCGCTGGCGCACGGGAGGGTGGACCGGAGCGGACCGCTGAAGCAGGCGACCTGCGTGATGTCGGCCGGCGCTTCGACCGTGACGGTCGCCCGCTGGATCGGGACCGTCCAGCCGGGACCGATCGCGTTGAGGTTCAGCTCGTCGTGGTCCTCGAACCCGTTCAGCACGCCGCGCAGCGTGTACGTGATGTCGTAGGTGTGCTGGCCGCTGATCGTGCGGTCGGGATCACCGATCTTGATCCGCTTCAGTCCGACGCCGTCGACGTCGCCGCTTTCGATCGTGTACTGCGCCGGCGTCCCTTCCGACGCCTTCACGGACTCGACGTTCAGCGGGTACACGCGGTCGTGGTTGGACTTGGGCGGGTAGTCGAAACGCACCGGGACGTCCCGGAAGATGCCGTGCTTCGGGACGACGCCGAAGTCGTAGTCGATCGTCTCGTGGACCCGGACCAGCCCCGTGGGCTCGATGCGTACGTCGACGACGTAGTTCCGGATCTGCTCCGGCCCGAATTGCGTGGTGGTCTCGGACACCGCCGGAGCCGAGAGCCCGAGGACGCCGACGACCGCCGCGAGACCTCCGAGAAGAGCAACCCGCCCGTAACGCACGGCGGGAATCTAACCGGCGCGTGCGCGGGCTACCGTTCCGCGCCGTGCCCGCCCGCGTCGACGATCAGCTGCTCGCGGCGGCGGTCGGCCGCCATCTCGGGCAGGCGGTGACGATCGAGGACCTGCGCCGCCTGTCGGGCGGCGCGTCACGCGAGACGTGGTCTTTCGACGCGGTTTCTGCCGGCGGCGCCCGCCACGCCCTCGTGCTCCGCCGCGATCCCGGGGCCTCGACCGGGCAGTCGGACCGCTCGGTCGAGTTCGCGCTCCTGGACGCGGCCCACCAGGGCGGCGTCGCCACGCCGCAGGTCTGGTTCCTGCTCGAGCCGGACGACGGGCTCGGCTCGGGCTTCGTGATGGAGCGGATCGACGGCGAGACGATCCCGCGCCGCATCCTGCGGGACGAAACGTACGCGGCGGCCCGCCCGTTGCTCGCCCGTCAGTGCGGCGAGCAAGCGGCGCGCATCCACGCCCTCGATCCCGCCGCGCCTGCCGGCGCTCCCGGTGCAGGGCGCGCGCGAGCAGATCGCCCTCTACCGCGGCTACCTCGACGGCTTCGGCGAGCCGCACCCCGCGTTCGAGCTCGGCCTGCGCTGGCTCGCCGAGCACGCGCCGCCCGACCCGCCGCGGCCGGCGCTCGTGCACGGCGACTTCCGCAACGGCAACTTCATCGTCGGCCCCGACGGCATCCGAGCCGTGCTCGACTGGGAGCTCGCGCACCTCGGCGACCCGGTCGAGGACCTCGGCTGGTTGTGCGTGAAGTCGTGGCGCTTCGGCGTGGCCGATCGACGCGTCGGCGGGTTCGGAAGCGTGGACGATCTGCTCGCGGCGTACCGGGCGGCCGGCGGACGCGACGTCGACCCGCGCCGGCTCCGCTACTGGGAGGCGATGGGCACGCTGAAGTGGGGCGTGATCTGCGAGATCCAGGCGTTCACGCACCTCGAGGGCACGGTCCGCTCCGTGGAGCTGGCCACGCTCGGCCGACGGGTCGCCGAGATGGAATGGGACCTGCTCGACCTGATCGACGGGGGCGGGTGATGTCGGACATGCAGGATCGACCCACGGCCGCCGAGCTGCTCGAGGCGATCCGCGAGTTCCTCGAACGGGACGTGATGCCGGCGATCGAGGGCCGGGTGCAGTTCCACAGCCGCGTCGCGGTCAACGCGCTCGGGATGCTCGAACGCGAGGTGCGCCTCGGCCCCGAGCTCGACGCCGCCGAGCGCGCCCGGCTCGGCGCGCTCCTCGGCCACGACGCCGACGTCGCCACGCTGACGACGGAGCTGGCGGGCCGCATCCGGGACGGGTCCGCTCGACGACCGCCGCGACGACGTGCGTCGCCGCCGTCCGCGAGTCCGTGCGGGCGAAGCTCCTGGTCTCGAACCCGGACTACCTCGGCGACGGCGTCGGGTAGGTTCCAAAATGCTGTGCGCTTCGCCACCTGGAACGTCAACTCGCTGAAGGCCCGCCTCCCCCGGGTCGAGGAGTGGCTGCAGTACGCCCAGCCCGACGTCCTGTGCCTCCAGGAGACCAAGCTCTCCGACGACTCGTTCCCGCAGCTGACCTTCCAGAGCCTCGGGTACGACTCGGTGCACCACGGGCCCGGGCAATGGAACGGCGTGGCGATCCTGTCCCGCGCCGGCGTCGCCGACGTCACCTCCGGGTTCGACGGCACCGAGCTCGTCGACCCGTACGAGGGCGACGCCCGCCTCCTCTCCGCGATGTGCGGCGGCGTGCGCGTGATCTGCGTGTACGTGCCCAACGGCCGCAAGGTCGGCACCGAGTTCTACGAGCGCAAGCTGGCGTGGCTCGAATGCCTCCACGACTGGATCGCCGCCACGTACAAGCCCAGCGACCCGATCGTGATGATGGGCGACTTCAACGTCGCGCCCGAGGACCGCGACCTGTGGTCGCCGAAGGCGTTCGTCGGCGACACGCACGTCACCGAGCCCGAACGCGCCGCGGTCGCCAAGCTGCGCGACTGGGGCTTCGTCGACGGGTTCCGCGTCCTGTACCCCCAGGAACAGCTGTTCACCTACTGGGACTACCGCCGCGGCGACTTCCACGAGCACCGCGGCATGCGCATCGACCTCGCGTACGTGACCGAGCCGCTGGTGGACCGCATCCGGTGGGGCCTCGTGGACCGGTTCGCCCGCAAGGGCAAGCTGCCGTCGGACCACGCACCTCTGTTCCTGGACATCGACGTCGACGCCGGCGTGAGCCCGTCGCCTCTCGAGCGCCGCGGGCGTACCGTGGCCGCATGGCCATGTACCACGACGGGTCGCGAGAGCTCCAGGACCGCTTCGACAGCCGGCGGATCGCCGACCGGCTCGAGCAGATCACGGTCCACGACCGGTTCAGCGACGACGACCGCGCGTTCATCGAACGCGTGCCGATGTTCTTCCTCGCCACCGCCGACGCCGACGGGTGGCCGGACTGCTCGTACAAGGGCGGGCAGCCCGGTTTCGTCCGCGTCGTCGACGAGAGCACGCTCGCGTTCCCGAGCTACGACGGCAACGGCATGTTCCGCAGCCTCGGCAACGTGCTCGTCAACCCGAAGGTCGGCATGCTGTTCGTCGACTTCGAGCGCCCGAACCGGATGCGCATCAACGGCATCGCGTCGCTGCACGACGACGACGAGCTGCTGAGCTCGTTCGAGGGCGCGCAACTGATCGTGCGCGTGCACGCCGAGCGGATCTTCCCGAACTGCCCCCGCTACATCCACAAGATGCAGGTGGTCGAGCACTCCGTGTACTCCCCTCGCCCGGGTCACGTGCCACCGGTGCCGGACTGGAAGCAGATGGACGTCTTCCGGGACTACCTCCCCGAAGCGAAGCCATGACCGGACCTGTGACCCACGTCATCTGGCCAGGGCCGGAGGGTCGGTCGATGATGGAGCCGCGCTGACTTATCAGCGATAACACACATCGGTTGGGGGCCCGGTCCTGCTTACTCGCCTCGGTCGTTTCGCCGTCGCCCATCGCAAGGCGGTGCTCGTCGGCACGGTGGTGTTCTTCATCGCCGCCGCCGTGCTGGGTGGCGGCGTCGCATCCCGCTTGAGCAGCGGCGGCTTCGAAGACCCTTCCTCCGAGTCCTCTCGGGCGGCGGACGCCATCGAGCGGGAATTCGGGAAGCAACAGCCCGACCTCGTCCTCCTCGTCACCGCGAAGCGCGGCACGGTCGACGACCCGGAGGTCGCGGCCGCCGGCGAGTGCGCTCGCCGACCCGGCTGCGGGTCCGAGAAGTGGGTCGCTCGCGCCGTCTCGTACTGGGACGCTCGGCAGCCCGCCCCCGCTCCGCAGCAAGGACGGTCGTCAAGCGCTCGTCATCGCCGCGTTGCGGGGCGACGAAGACGCCGTGCACGACACGGCCGAGGAGCTCTCGCCCCGCTATTCCGGGAGCCGGGGACCGGTCACGGTGCGCGTCGGCGGCTTCGCCGAGGTCTTCCGGCAGGTCAACACGCAAGTCGAGGAAGACCTGCTGCGCGGCGAGCTCCTCGCGTTCCCGATCGTCCTGCTGCTGACGGTGCTCGTGTTCGGCAGCGTGGTCGCCGCCGGTCTGCCGTTGGTGGTGGGCATCCTGGCGATCGTCGGGACCTTCCTCGTGCTCCTGGTGCTCTCGTCGCTCACCCAGGTGTCGATCTTCTCGCTCAACCTCACGACCGGCATGGGGCTCGGGCTCGCGATCGACTACAGCCTGTTCGTCGTCTCGCGGTACCGGGAGGAGCTGCGCGCCGGGCGCGATCCGCACAACGCCGTGGTGCGCACCGTCCAGACCGCCGGCAAGACCGTGGCGTTCAGCGCGGTGACCGTGGCTATCTCGCTGTCCGCGCTGCTCGTCTTCCCGCTCGCGTTCCTGCGGTCGTTCGCGTACGCGGGCATCGGCGTGTCGTTGCTTGCGGGCGCGGTGTCGGTCATCTGCCTTCCCGCGCTGCTCGCGGTGCTCGGACCGCGGGTGAACTCGCTGCGGTTGTGGCGCCGGGACCCGAAACCAGTCGGTGAGGGCGTCTGGCATCGGATCGCCATGGTCGTGATGCGACGCCCGGTGCCGATCGCGATCGTCGTCATGCGTCCTGCTCCTCGCGCTGGGCATCCCGTTCCTGCGCATCCAGTTCGGGCTGCCCGACGACCGCGTGCTGCCGCCCGACCTCGTCGAGCCGGCAGGTGCAGGACGACATCCGGGCGCGGTTCGCGTCGAACGAGGGCGGAGCGCTCCAGGTCGTCGCCACCGGGATCGGCGACCCGGCGCGCGCACTGCTGAGCGTCGATCGCTACGCGGCGCAGCTGTCGCGCCTGCCGGGCGCCGCGCGCGTCGACGCCTTCACCGGCAGCTACATCGACGGGCCAGCAAGTTGCCGGGCCGGGACCGATCGACGCGCGCGCTTCGCAGGCGGACGATGCCACCTGGCTCTCGGTCGTTCCCGTCGGTCGAGCCGTACTCCGACGCCGGCGAGCGTCTCGCCAACGCGGTGCGCGACACCGCGCGCGCCGTTCCCGGTCCTGGTCGGCGGGACCATCGGCCGAGCTCGTCGACTCGAAGGAGTCGATCTTCGCCCGCCTGCCCCTCGCGCTCGGCCTGGTCGCGCTGGCAACCTTCGTGCTGCTGTTCCTGATGTTCGGGAGCGTCCTCGTGCCCATCAAGGCGCTGATCCTCAACGTGCTGAGCCTCAGCGCGATGTTCGGCGCGCTCGTGTGGATCTTCCAGGACGGCAACTTCTCCGGCGTCCTCGACTTCACTGCGACGGGCACGCTCCCGGCGTCGACACCGCTGCTGCTGTTCTGCATCGCGTTCGGCCTGTCGATGGACTACGAGGTGTTCCTGCTGTCGCGCATCAAGGAGGAGCACGACCGCACGGGCGACAACACGCAGCTCGGTCGCCATCGGGCTCGAACGCACGGGCCGCATCGTGACCGCGGCCGCCGTCCTCATCAGCGTCGTGTTCCTCGCCTTCGCCACCTCGCGGCGTGTCGTTCATCAAGATCTTCGGCATCGGGCTCTCGATCGCCGTGCTCATGGACGCCTTCGTGATCCGGGCGACTCTGGTGCCGGCGTTCATGCGCATCGCGGGCGAGGCGAACTGGTGGGCGCCGAAATGGATGCGGCGCCTCCACGATCGGATCGGGATCAGCGAGACGGAGGAACCCGAGCCCGAGCCTCCGGCCGAGCAACCGGCCGCCGAGCCGGTGGGATCACGATGACGGCCACCCGATCGCCCGCAGCGAAGCCGAGACCGCGGTCACGCCGCGGGGAGGGCGACACGCTGCGCGCGGATCTCCTCGCGGCGACGGAGCGCCTGATGATCGAGACGGGAAGCGCGGAGGCGGTGTCGATCCGCGCGATCGCCGACGCCGTGGGCGTGACACCGCCGTCGATCTACCTGCACTTCCCCGACAAGGACTCGCTGATCCTCGCCGTGTGCGAGCGGCACTTCGAGGCGTTCGACTCGGTCATCGAGGAAGCGGGTCGATCGACCGACGACCCGGTCGAGAGCCTCCGCCGCCGCGGCCAGGCGTACGTCCGCTTCGGGCTCGAGAACCCGGAGCCGTACCGGATCCTGTTCATGACGCGCAACGAGAGCGCGCAACAGCAAGACATCGTCGTCGGCGCCGGCGGCACGCGCGTTCCAACACCTCGTCGACGCCGTGCAACGGTGCATCGACGCCGGCGCGTTCCGACCGCGTCGATCCCGTGCTGGCGGCAACCGGCGTGTGGGCCGCCGTCCACGGCGTCACGTCGTTGCTCATCTCGCTGCCGGGCTTCCCGTGGCCCGACATCGACACGCTCGTCGACCACGTCTGCAACATCCAGAACTTCGGCCTGAGCGAACCCGCTCACGAGGACCAAGGAGCAACCGCATGAGCACTGCAGTCGAGAACCGTTACCTCGTCGGAAACTTCGCACCCGTCAGCGACGAGCTGACCGCGACCGACCTCCCGGTCCAGGGCGCGATTCCGAAGGAATTGCGCGGACGGCTGCTCCGCAACGGTCCCAACCCCATCGCGCCCGACCCCGCCGCGTACCACTGGTTCATGGGCGACGGGATGCTCCACGCGATCGAACTGCGCGACGGCAAGGCCGTCTCCTACCGGAACCGGTGGGTGCGGACCGACCAGGCGCTCGATCTCCTCGGAGAGGACCCGATCCCCGGGCAGCCCGAGGACGTGTTCCCGGTGGGCTCGAGCGTCGCGAACACGCACGTCGTCACGCATGCGGGCAAGATCTTCGCCCTCGTCGAGGTGTGCCTTCCCACCCAGGTGCGACCCGATCTGTCGACGGTCGGCCGGTTCGACTTCGGCGGCAAGCTCCGGTCGGCGATGACCGCGCACCCGAAGGTGGATCCGGTCACGGGCGAGATGCTCTTCTTCGGCTACGACGCCTTCGGCCCCCCGTGGCTGCGCTACCACGTCGTGAACGCCGAACGGCGAGCTCGTCCGCAGCGAGGACATCGACATCAAGGGCCCGTCGATGGTGCACGACTTCGCGATCACCGAACGCAACGTCGTGTTCCTCGACCTGCCCGTGGTGTTCGACTTCGACCTCGTCGGCAAGCGGCCGTTCCCGGCCGAGTGGAAGCCCGAGTACGGCGCACGCGTCGGCGTGATGCCGCGCGACGGCGGCAACGCCGACGTCCGGTGGTTCGACGTCGAGCCGTGCTACGTCTTCCACCCGCTCAACGCCTACGACGACAACGGCACCGTCGTCATCGACGTCGCCCGGCATCCGAAGATGTTCGCCACGGACATCTACGGACCGGCCGAGCTGCCGCCGACGCTGGACCGGTGGACCATCGACCTCGACGCCGGGAAGGTCATCGAGGAGCGGCTCGACGACCGGCCGCAGGAGTTCCCACGCGTGGACGACCGCGTCGTCGGCCGGCGCCATCGGTACGGGTATGCGACCCACTTCGGCATCGACGACGAGGGGATCCAGTTCGGCGGTCTGGTGAAGCACGACCTCCAAGCCGGCTCCACCGAAGCGCACGAATTCGGTCGCGGCACGCACGCCAGCGAAGGCGTGTTCGTGCCGGCGGCGGACGACGCCGGCGAAGACGAGGGCTGGCTGCTCTCCGTCGTCTACGACGAGGGGCGTGACGCCAGCGACCTCGTCGTGCTCGATGCCACCGACATCTCGGGATCCCCCGTCGCCACCGTCACGCTGCCGCAGCGCGTGCCGTTCGGCTTCCACGGCTCCTGGATCCCCGACGGCGCCGCCTAGAGGATCACGTCCCGACGCGCTTCTCGTAGCGGCTCTGGGTGAACTCGTCGACGGTCACGTCGCCGACGTGCTCGTACCCGGCGCGCTCGTAGTACCGCGCGCAGCGACTCGTTCCACGCGACGCAGTCGAGACGCAGATACGTCTTGCCCTCGGCGGCCGCGTGGCCTTCCGCCCAGAGAAGTAAGCGAGCTCCGAGACCGTCGCCGTGCCGGCGCACGGCAAGCCGGTGCAGATATCCGGCGTCGCTCGCTCGGGTACCCGGTCCAGAAGAGCGGGTCGTCCCATTGCACGACGAGGCTGCCGACGACCTGGCCGTCGATCTCTGCGAGCCAGGTCTCGCCGGCTTCGATCGCCGGCATCACCCAGTCGGTCGGGAACCGGTCGGGCCACTGCTCGACGCCCCGCGTCCGAAGCCACGCCGCCGCGTCCGTGAGAACGGCGAGCACGACCTCAAGCTCGTCTGGCCGTGCTTGCCGAACCTGCACACGTCGGCATTGTGCTCGGTCCGCGCACGCACCTGAGCAGTAGCGAGGGACCGAGCGCGTTACAGCTTCGACTTGGCGATGCAGATCGCCAGGTGAGCGTCCAGCACCGCTCGTGCGCGTGGTGTTCGACACGTCGGCGTCGGCTTCGGCCGCCACCTTGGCGCTGTCGCCGGCTTGCTCGAGCTCGATGACGGCCGCTCGCTCGTCCTCGGCCCCTGCCGCCTTCTCGGCTTTCGCTGCGAACTCGCCCACGACCGCGGTCAGAACGGGTGACGCTCCCCCATCGGCACGAACGGCGTCGACCGCGGTGTCGATCTTGGTTCGGACTTCGCGGAGTCGTTCGCCAGTGGTCGTCAAAAGCTAGGTCTTCGCTTTCAGCGCCTCGATGAGCTTGGGCACCACCTTCGAAGCATCACCGACGACGCCGAGATCCGACACGCTGAAGATCGGCGCCTCCGGGTCCTTGTTGATGGCGATGATGTTGTCGGAGCCCTTCATGCCGACCATGTGCTGCGTCGCGCCCGAGATGCCGATCGCGATGTAGACCTTGGGCTTCACGGTCTTGCCCGTCTGACCGACCTGCTTCGAGTACGGCACCCAGCCGGCGTCGACGATCGCGCGTGACGCGCCCGACGCACCCTTGAGCATCTTCGCCAGCTCCTCGACCAGCGGCTCGTACGCCTCGGCGCTGCCGAGCCCGCGGCCGCCCGAGACGACGACTTCGGCGTCCTCGAGCTTGGGCCCCTCCTGCTCCTCGACGTGGTGGTCGAGCACCTGCGCCTCGGCGGCGCGACCGGCGTCGACGCTGTCGACCTTCACGACCTCGGCCGCGCCCCCGCCGCTGGGCTCGGGCGCGAACGACTTCGGCCGGATGCCGGCGAGGTACGGCTTCTCACCTTCGAAGGCCGTCGTCACGATCGTGTTGCCGCCGAAGACCGCGGTGCTCACCGCGACCGTGTCGCCGTCGATCTCGACCCCGTTGCCGTTGGTCAGCACCGGGCGGTCGAGCTTCACCGAGAGCCGGCCCATCGCGTCGCGCCCGTCGTAGCTCTGCGCGAAGAGGATGAGGTCCGGCTGCTCGTCGCCGACGAGCTTCGCGAGCAGCGCACCTCCGACCACTCCGCTCAACGACGAGCCGTGGTCGACGGCGTGGACCTTCGTCGCGCCGTACTCGCCGAGCTGCGGGGCGATCGTGTCGGCGTCGGCGCCCGAGTACACCGCCTCCACCGTGTCGCCGATCTCGCGCGCCTTGGTGAGCAGCTCGAGCGTCGCCGAGGTCGCCTTGCCGTCCTCGCCCTCGGCGTAGACCCATACCTTCGGGAGCGTCATCTGCAGTGGCCTCCTAGATGACCTTGAGCTGCTCGAGGAAGGCGACGATCCGCTCGTGCGCGTCGCCTTCGTCCTCGATCTTCTCGCCCGCCTGCCGCTCGGGTGCCGCCTCGATCGACTTGATCTGTTGACGGGCGCCCTTCCAGCCGACCTCGTCCTCGGACAGCCCGAGATCCGCCGACCTTCGCCTGGTCGACGGGCTTGTTCTTCGCCGCCATGATCCCCTTGAAGGACGGGTAGCGCGGCTCGACGACGCCGGCGGTGACGCTGACCACCGCGGGGAGCGACGCCTCGACCATGTCGTACCCGGCTTCGGTCTGTCGCTGGATCTTGACCTTGCCGTCGGCGGTCTCGATGTGCTTGGCGAAGGTGAGCGACGGCCAGCCGAGGAGCTCGGCGACCTGTGCCGGCACCGTGCCGGTGTAGCCGTCGGTCGACTCGGTCGCCGTGAGCACGAGGTCCATCTCGCCGGCACGCTCGACGGCCTTGGCGATCACCTTGGCCGTCGACAGCGCATCGGAGCCCTGGAGGACCGGGTCGGAGACGAGGACGGCCTTGGCGGCCCCCATCGCCAGCGCCGTGCGCAGCCCCGACACCTCGTCATTGGGGGCCATCGAGATCAGCGTGACCTCGCCGCCCCCGGCGGCGTCGACGAGCTGGAGGGCCATCTCGACGCCGTAGGCGTCGGAGTCGTCGAGGATCAGCTTGCCCTCGCGCTTGAGCGTCTTCGTCTCGGGATCGAGCTCACCCGGCGTGGCCGGGTCGGGGATCTGCTTCACGCAGACAGCGATGTTCATACCACTCCTGTTTGCCCAGAAAGGCCGCCGGTGATTCTGGCCCGCCGGGGCCGCCCACGTCGAAGCGATCGAATCGGCCCGGCGAGGCCGGCTGTACCGTCGGCGGCAATGCCGACGGCGGTCGATGTCCTCGTGGTGGGTGCCGGGCCTGCGGGCGCGGCCGCCGGCCTGGCCGCCCGGCGACGGGGCCTCGACGTCCTGGTCGTCGACAAGGCCTCGTTCCCGCGCGACAAGACCTGCGGCGACGGCCTCACGACCGCGGCCCTGCGCCTCATCGAGCAGCTCGGCGTCGACCTGCGCCAACTCCCCGGCTACATGGCGGTCCGCGAGACCGTTCTCGTCGGGCCCGACGGCCGGCGCGTCTCCCTCCCCCTGGCGGACGACGGCGATCACGCCGCGGTCGTGCCCGCGCGTCGAGCTCGACGCCGCCATCGTCGACACCGCCCGGCGCTCGGGCGTCGAGGTGCGCGACGGCGTCGCCGTCACGGGAATCGATACGAACGGCGACGGCGTCACCGCCACGACGGCCGGCGACGGCTCGGTGCAGGCCCGCTTCGTGATCGCGGCGGATGGCCACTACTCGTTCGTGCGGCGATGCCTGCGTCCGCCGGCGCCGCCCGAGCTCGGCACGTGGCACGCGTTCCGTCAGTACTTCCGCGGCGTCGACGATCCGCGGCTCTACGTGCTCTTCGAAGCCGACCTGCTCCCCGGCTACGCCTGGGTGTTCCCGCTGCCCGAAGGGCGCGCCAACGTCGGCTTCGGCGTGCTGCGCCGTCCGGGCATGTCCGGCAAGGAGCTCAACGCCCGCTGGCGTGAGCTGCTGACCCGTCCGAGCGTGCGCACCGTGCTCGGGCCGGCCGCCGAGCCCGAGGCGACGCACCGCGCCTGGCCGATCCCGGCCTCGTTCGAATACGACGCGCTCGCCGACGGGCGCGTGCTCTACGTCGGCGACGCCGCCAACGTGGTCGACCCGCTGACCGGGGAGGGCATCGCGCAGGCGATCGAGACGGCGCTGGTCGCGGTCGACGCGATCGCAACGGGGAAGGCCGACGACGCCGGGCGCCGGTACACCGAAGGCGTGCGGCGCGCGCTCGGGCGTGACCTGCACTTCGCGGCCGCGCTGCAGCGCGTGCGTCCGCTCGCCCCGGGGCGCCGCGTTGGCTGTGCGCACCGCCGGCTTGACGCCTTGGACGCGACGCCACTTCGCCCGCTGGATGTTCGAGGACTATCCGCGCGCCTTGCTCCTCACGCCGGACCGCTGGCACCGCGGCATGTTCGCCGGGGGCGGCGCGTACCGCTAGCCACGCGGTTTCTCCCACACCGACACGTGGCTCCGGCTTTCGCTCGTGAACGGCTCACGGTTCCAGTCGCTCCACCGCTCGCGCAGATGTCATGCCGGCGAGTCGACGCCATGAGGTCCAGCTCGGACGGCCACACGTAGCGAAACGGCGCCGAGAAGGTCTCGAGTCGGCCGTCGATCACCCAGTAGTGGTGAGAAAACGAGTTCTGCGCAACAAGGTCGACGTACTCGTCGAAGCCGAGATGTGTCGGGGTCACGGTGAACGGCTGGATGGTCTCGCCGGGCGGGAGCCGTTGGAGCCCAGGAACAATGACCTCGATCACGAAGCAGCCGCCGGGTTCGAGATGCGCGGCGGCGTTGCGGAAGCACGCAACCTGTTCGTCCTGGGTGGTCAGGTTCATGATCGTGTTGCGGACGAGGTAGGCGAGCTGTGAACGTCCCGGCCACCCTGGTGGTCGCGAAGTCGCCGATGGTCACGCCGATGTCGTCTGCGCCCGGCTTCACCTGCAGCTCCGCGACCATGGCCGGCGACAGTTCGATCCCGTGCACACGAACGCCCCGCCGGCTGAGCGGCAACGCGATGCGGCCGGTGCCGATGCCGAGCTCGAGCGCCGCGCCGGTTCCTGCCAGCTCGGCGAGGAAGTTCACCGCCGGGTCGACGACGGCGGGGTCGAACAGATCCGGCCAGAGGTCCTCGTACCGCTTCGCGATCCGCTCGTCGAAGTTGAGCTCGGGCATCGGTGCACCATCGCAGGAACGTGCGCCGAAAGCCGCCACCGAATTGATCCCGCGGCCGCCGGTACGGTGTGCGCCGATGACCCGTCCGGGCACCGAGACGGTCCGCCTCATCGACGAGCTCACCGCCAACGCGACCGCCGCCACCACCGTGCAGCTCGTCGACGGGTGGGTACTGCGCGCCTCGCCCGAATACCCGTTCCGCCGCTGCAACTCGGTGCTCCCCTACGGCGGCAATCCCGCCGGACTCGCGGCGCGCATCGACCTCGTCGAGGACTTCTATCGAGATCGCGACCTGCCGGCCCGCTTCCAGATGAGCCCCGCCATGCTCCCCGTCGGGCTCGACGACGCGCTCGAGACCCGTGGTTACGAGATCGAGGAGCCGACACTCGTCCTCGTGGCCGAGACGCCGCGCGTCATCACACAGACCATGCGTGCCGAGACGGGCGACGTGACGCTCGGCGAGGGGATCGACGAGTACTGGGTGGCCGAATACGCGTCTGCATTCGGAGACGACGACGCCGGGCGTGATCGGCTCCGCGCGTACGCCCATCTCCTCCGGCATCTCGGCCCCGCCGTCGGCACCGCCGTGCTCCCGGTCGACGAGATGCCGGCGGCCGTCGGGCTGGGCGTGCTCGAGCGGGGGTGGACCGGCGTGTACGCGATGGGCACGCGGAGGGAAGCTCGACGGCGCGGCGCCGCCACGTCGATCCTCCACGCCCTGGCGCGGTGGGGACACAGCCGAGACGCCGCTCGTATGTACCTCCAGGTCGAGGCCATGAACGACGGCGCCCGCCAGCTGTACACGCGCGCGGGCTTCGAGATGGCCTACCGGTACCACTACCGGACGTCTGCCTGACCCGTCCGAGCGTTCTTGACCCCTTGGTCAAGCGACGGGAACACTGCTCCCCATGAGCATCGATTTCACCCTGCCGCCCGACGTCGAGGAGACGCGCCGCCGCGTCCGCGAGTTCATGGACGAGGTGGTGCGCCCGGCGGAGGAGAAGGTCTACGCCAACGCGCCGGATGGCGAGCCCGACCGCTCCGACATCGTGCGCATGATCATCGAGCTCCGCCAGAAGGCGCACGAGTGGAACGTGTGGCTCCCCCACATGCCGAAGGAGTGGGGCGGGCTCGGGCTCGGGATCACGGCGATGGCGTTCGTGTCGGCGGAGGCGGCCCGCACGAACTTCGGGCCGTTCATCCTCAACGCCCAGGCGCCCGACGAGGGCAACATGCACACGCTGCTGCATCACGCCAACGACGAGCAGAAGGAGAAGTACCTCCGCCCGCTGCTCGAGGGGCGGGCGCGCTCGTGCTTCGCGATGACCGAGCCCGAGGTCGCCGGCTCCGACCCGACGGGCATCCAGACGATGGCCGTCAAGGACGGCGACGACTGGGTGATCAACGGCCACAAGTGGTTCATCACCGGCGCCAAGGGCGCGACGTTCGCCATCCTCATCGCCAAGACCGACCCCGACGCCGACCCGCCGCAGGCGTCGAACACCGCGTTCCTCGTCGACCTGCCCGCCGACGGCTGGGAGATCGTCCGCGACATCGACACGATGGCCGGCCACGGCAACCACTGCGAGATCCGCATCACCGACCTGCGCGTCCCGGACCGGCCGTGCTCGGCGGGCGGGGGAACGGCCACCTGCTCGGGCAGGCGCGCCTCGGCCCGGCGCGCCTCGCGCACTGCATGCGCTGGATCGGCCAGGCCGAGATCGCGCTCGAGATGCTCGTGAAGCGAGCGCGAGGAGCGTCAGCTGCACGGCGCGCTCCTCGCCGACAAGCAGGCGATCCAGTGGATGATGGCCGACTCGGCGATGGAGCTGTACACCGCCAAGCTGATGGTGCTGCACGCGGCGTACAAGATCGAGAACGAGCAGCCGTTCCGCCAGGAGGTGAGCTTCGCCAAGCATCACGTCGCGAACATGCTCTGGAAGGTCGTCGACCGCGCGATCCAGGTGCACGGCGCGCTCGGCTACTCGACCGACACGCCGCTCGAGCGGATGATGAAGCACGCCCGCTCGGCCCGCCTCGTCGACGGCGCCGACGAGGTGCACCAGGCGCTCATCGCCCGCAACGTGCGCGCCGCCTCCGGGACACCGGCGACACCCGTGTCGCCACCGGCGACTTCGACTTCTGACGCCACCTCTCGGCAGCGAAAGGCACGAATAGCGAGCGTTTCTCTGCCGAGAACGGAGCTAGATCGGCGGCGGCGCCGCCACCGAGAAGTGCGGGTCGAGGTGGGTCGTGTCGTTGAAGCGGCGGACGGTGATCCGGTCCTCTTCGACGACGATGTGGCTGATCGACGCGTTGTCGGCCCCGATGAACGCGAAGCCCCGAGCGCCGGTCGCGTTGGACAGGACCTCGCCGATGACACCCCCGTGGGTGACGACCACGACGAGCTGGTCGGGGTGCGCGACGGCAACACGCGAGATCCCGAGGCTGACGCGGTCGCGGAACGCGTCGGCGGGCTCGCCGCCGGGAATCAGATCCCAGCGCTGCTCCTCGACGGCGCGCACGAACGCGGGATCGTGTTCTGCTGCCTTCACTCGCAGCAGCCCGCCCTCCCATTCCCCGAGGTACACCTCGCGCAGCTCCGGTTCGACGCTCGGAACGATGCCGAGACGCTTCGCCAACGGGGCCGCCGTCTCGACCGTGCGTCGGAGGGTGGTCACGTAGATGGCGGCGATGTCCTCGCCGGCGAGTCGCTCCGCAAGCCGTTCGGCCTGGTCCACGCCCACGGGGTCGAGGGGCGGGTCGCCGTGCCCGTCGACCAGATCGAACGGCCGCTCGGGATCGACGGGCTGGGACTCGCCGTGGCGCACGAGCAGGATCTCGGTCGCGCCCGGCGGCGGCGTGTAGCGGTGCTGGCGGTACGTGTTGGGCTCGCTCTGGGGCTGGCTCACGGAGCGCAAGAGTACGGTGCGGCGCGCGGTGGCCACGTGACCTGGGATCCCGAGCTCGACGAGCTGCGGCGGCGGACCGAGCTGGCCGCCGCAATGGGCGGCGAGGAGAAGGTCGCCCGTCACCACGACGCCGGCAAGCTCACCGTCCGCGAGCGCATCGACGCGCTCGTCGACCCCGGCAGCTTCCACGAGGTCGGCGCGCTCACGGGAAGAGCCGAGTACGACGACGGGCAGCTGGCCGGCTTCACGCCCGCGAACTTCGTGATGGGCCGGGCCCGCATCGATGGCCGGCCCGTCGTCGTCGGCGGTGACGACTTCACCGTCCGCGGCGGCGCGGCCGACGCGTCGATCTTCCAGAAGCAGGTGCACGCCGAGCAGATGGCGAACGAGCTGCGGCTGCCGATCGTCCGCCTCGTCGACGGCTCCGGCGGCGGCGGCTCGGTGAAGTCGATCGAGACGATGGCGCGCAGCTTCGTGCCGTTCAATCCCGGTTGGGAGTGGGTGGTCGAGAACCTCGCCACCGTGCCCGTCGTCGCGCTCTGCCTCGGATCCGTCGCCGGACTCGGCGCGGCACGCGTCGTCACGAGCCACTACTCGGTCATGGTGCGCGGCACGTCGCAGCTGTTCGTGGCGGGACCGCCGGTGGTCGCCCGCCTCGGTGAGCACGTCGACAAGGAGGAGCTCGGCGGCAGCGAGATCCACGGCCGCAACGGCGCCGTCGACGACGTGGTCGACACCGAGCACGACGCCTTTACGCGGGCGCGCGCGTTCCTCTCCTATCTCCCCCGGTCGGTCGACGACCCGCCGCCCCGGGTCGAGCCGACCGACGACACCGAGCGCCGTGAAGGATGGCTGGTCGACGCGATTCCCCGCGACGCGCCGGCAGGTCTACAAGGTGCGCGCCATCATCGACGCGGTCGTCGACCGGGACTCGTTCCTCGAGATCGGCCGCGGGTACGGCCGGTCGGCGGTGACCGGCCTCGCCCGTCTCGACGGCTGGCCGGTGGCGGTACTGGCCGGTGACCCGTACTTCTACGGCGCCGGGTGGACCGCCGACGCGTCGCAGAAGGTCGACGCGCTTCGTCGATCTCGCCGACACGTTCCACCTCCCGGTCGTCCATTTCGTCGACAACCCCGGGTTCGTCATCGGTGTCGATGCCGAGCGTGCGGCGACGATCCGGCACGGCGCCCGCGCGCTCGCCGCCGTCTACCAGGCCCGGGTGCCGTGGTGCTCGGTGATCCTGCGCAAGGTGTACGGGGTCGCCGGCGCCGCGCACCAGAACGCGGCGCGGCTCAAGTACCGGTTCGCCTGGCCGTCGGGCGACTGGGGCAGCCTGCCGCTCGCCGGCGGTATCGAAGCCGCGTACAAGGCACAGCTCGACGCCGCCGACGACCCCGACGCGGTCCGGGCCGAGATCGAACAGCAGACTCGACGCGGCGCGCTCGCCGTTCCGCACCGCGGAGGTGTTCATGATCGAGGAGATCGTCGACCCGCGTGACACGCGGCCGTTGCTGTGCGAGTTCGCCAATCTCGCCGCGCCGGTTCGTGGCTCCGGTCCCACCGCGCGTGGCGCGCGCCCGTGAGGTACGACCCTGTGCCTCACGTCACCTGGATCCCGCGCGAACCCGGGCATACCGTGACGCAAACGGCACCAGCCCATGGGGGGCACCGATGGCACAGCCGGCCGAGCAGACACTCGACTTCCTGAGCGTCGCGCTCACACCCGAGTTTCGCGACGACCCGTACCAGTTCTTCCGTCTGCTCCGCGAGCACGAGCCCGTGCACCAGACGCCGTTCGGCGTGTACCTCGTGAGCCGTCACGCCGACGCGGCGGCGATCGTGCGCGATCCGCACCTGAGCACCGACCAGCAGAACTCCGAGCTGTTCCGCGCCTTCGCCGAGGCCAATCCGCCTTCGGACGAGGACGCCATGGATCAAGATGAACAATGTCGTCATGCTGTTCATGGACCCGCCGGATCACACGCGCCTGCGTGGCCTCGTGAGCAAGGCGTTCACGCCGAAGATGGTCGAGCGGCTCCGCGGCGCGCGTCCAGGAGATCGTCGACGAGCGGCTCGACGAGGTCGAAGCCCGCGGCGACGGCCGCATGGACGTCGTGACCGACCTCGCGTACCCGCTCCCGGTCGTGATCATCTGCGAGCTGCTCGGCGTGCCGCCCGAGGACCACGCGACGTTCTCGGCGTGGTCGTCCGAGCTCGCGGCGAGCATCGATCCCGATCCGCTCATCTCGCCCGACCAGCGGGTGCGCATCGAGGCGGCCGGCAACGCGTTCCTCGAGTACTTCGGCGACCTCATCGAGCGGCGCCGCCGGTCGTTGCGCGACGACCTCCTGTCGGCGCTCATCGAGGCCGAGGAGGATGGCGACCGGCTCAGCGAGGAGGAGCTGCTCGGCACCGCGCTCTTCCTCCTCATCGCCGGGCACGAGACGACCGTGAACCTGATCGGGAACGGAACGCTCGCCTTGCTGCAGCATCGCGACCAGCTCGAGCGCCTGCGCGACGACCCGTCCCTCGACCGGCACGCCGTCGAGGAGCTGCTGCGCTTCGACAGCCCGGTGCAACTGACGCAGCGCATCACGCTCGACGAGTACCAGCTGGGCGACGTCACGATCCCGAAGGGTCAGAACCTCGTCCCGATGCTCGGCGCCGCGAACCGCGACCCCGCGGAGTTCGACGATCCCGACCGGCTCGACCTCGGCCGCGAGAACGCGAACCGTCACGTCGCCTTCGGGGGCGGGCACCATTTCTGTCTCGGCGCGGCGCTCGCGCGGCTCGAGGGCGCGGTTGCCATCGGGACACTCGTACGCCGGTTCCCGGACATCGAGCTCGCCGGCGAACCCGTGCGCAGGACCACGTTCACACTCCGCGGTCTCGAGCACCTGCCGGTCGCGATCGCAAAGTGACGCCCGGCACGGAGTGACGGGCGACACCAAGATTTCCGTGAGACTCCGGTAGCCGATCGCTCAACTGCTGTTCGCTTCGCGCACGCCTCCGTGTGACCGGATCGACACGTGCCGTCGTTACCGTGCACTCGAAGCCGTACACCCGGTGGAGCACGAGGAGGCACGCATGGATGCACTGCACGCCTGCGCACACCTGTCGCGCGTCGTCGCCCTGCCCGTGGCCGTCGCCGAGGCGGTGTTCGACGACGTGACGCGATCGCTCGGCTCCTCAGTACGATACGGACCCGACCGCGCTCGGCACGTCCCTGCTGCCCGCACGCCGGATCCGCACACGACTCGGGTCACACATCCCCTGGGCCGGAGTACCCGTCGAGGTCGAGCTCGCGCCGTGGTCGAGAAGCCGGACCGAGGTCGGCGTGCGCTACGCCGGGAGCCGCCACCCGCGTGCCCTCGCCCGCCACGTGTACGAGAAGCGCGCCCCCGCGCTCCTCGACGAGATCACCGACTCGATCAACGCCCGGCTGCCCGGATCGAGGGCGCGACGTCAGGCGGCCTGAGCTACGCCTCTCCCGGTTCGGGCTTCGGCGGCGGGAACGATGTCCGCACGACGCGATCCCAGCCCCGGTCGGTGGTCATCGCCCGAGTGACGAGGAACATGCGGGCGCCGGCCGTGACCCGGTACCGCGGGCGCGGGGACCGGCGCCGGAGCGCACGCTCGATCACCTTCGCCACACGTTCGGGCGCGGCCGCGAGCATCGCCATCGGTCCTTCGTACGCGCCGGCAGTACGGGTTGCGACGCCGGCCATGAACTCGGCGTACGGCCCGTCGCGCACCGCGGTCGGCGACCGTCGACACCGCGGTGTCACCGAACTTCGTCTTGATGAGCCCGGGCTCGATCACCGACACGCGCACGCCGAACGGCTTGACCTCGTAGCGGAGGGCGTCGCTCATCGCCTCCACCGCGTGTTTGCTGGCGTGGTACGCGCCGGCTCCCGGGAACGTGAGCCGGCCGCCGATCGAGCTGACGTTGGCGATGCGTCCCCACCGTTGGCGGCGCATCGCCGGGAGCGCGAGCTGGGTCAGGTGGATCATGCCGAACAGGTTCGTCTCGAACTGGCGCCGCCATTCGTCGAGGGGGACCTCCTCGACCGGACCTCCCAGGCTGAAACCCGCGTTGTTGACGAGCGCGCCGACTGCCCCCTCCGCCCCCTCGACCTCGGCGATCGCGGCACGGCGGGACGCTTCGTCGGCCACGTCGAGCGTGAGCAGCTTGCAGCCGGCGTCGGCGAGATCGGTGATCGACTCCGGCCGCCGAGCCGACGCGTACACGGTCCAGCCCCGACGGGCGAGGCGCTCGGCGGTCGCGCGCCCGATCCCGGTCGAGCAGCCGGTGACGAGCACGGCCTTCGACACGGCCTCGGACACGTCCGCACGGTAGCCGAGCTTCTAGAATCGCTCACCGTGTCGCATTGGCTGAAGACCCCCCACTGGTCGTCCGACATCCCGCTCGAGAGCTCGCATCCGCGCCTCGACGCGCTCGACGACCGCGGCTACGTCCGGCTGCGCGACTTGCAGCAGCCCATCCCCGAGCCCGAATACCTCTCGCTCGAGTACATGGACTGGAAGAGCGGCGGCGACACCAACTTCGCGCCGATCGCCACCGCCGACGGCGAGCTCGACTGCCGCGGGTTCTGGAAGCCGGGCGACGAGCGCCCCGACAAGGACGGCAAGTTCACGGTCAACGCCGAGCGTTGCCCCGAGATCAAGCGCTACGTCGAGTCGGTCGGGGCGAACTTCGGGCGGGTGCGGGTGATCAAGCTCGAGCCCCAGGACTACGACACCGCCCGTCGCCAGATGCATCGCGACGACAACAACCGCTTCAACCCGTCCGATCAGGGGTGGGTCGTGCGGTCGTGGCTCGAGCTCACGGACTATCCCGACAGCTTCATGATGCTGATGGAGCAGAACGAGGACGGGCTGCCGGACCCGGACACCGAGGTCCACATCCCGCTGCATCGCGGCTCCCAGTTCCTGCTCGACACCCAGCGCCTCTGGCACGTCGTGTGCCACACCGGTGACGCCCCCCGCTACGCCCTCATCTCGAGCTTCGAGAGCGGCCCCGCCCTCGAGCGCTGGGTCGACCGCGAGCTCCCGTAGACCGAGGATCTGAGTAGCCGGTACTCAGGCCAGGTCCGGCCGGTCGTGCTTTCCTGTCCACGACGGAAGAGCAGGGTGGACTGATCGCGGGCAAGGAGCGAGCGATGGGCATGTTCAAGAAGTTCAAGCAGATGACCGGATCCGTCGACAAGGACCTGCTGAAGAACGGGCTGCTCGGCCGGGGCGTGATCGTCGACGTCCAGCAGACCAACGTGAGCACCGGCGGCGACGACGCCTTCTCCCGTCCGGTGTGCGTGTTCACGGTCGAGGTCTCGCTCGACAACGTGCCGGCGTACACGGCCACCTGCCGGCAGTCGGTGCCGATCACCGTCCTGCCCCAGTTCGTTCCCGGGCAGACCGTGGCCGCGGTGCGCGTGAACCCCGACAACCACGACGAGATCGCGCTCGACCTCGCCACCGAGCCCCCCGAGGTGACGATCGCCCAGGGACAGGGCGCGAGCGCCGCCGAGGTGCTCGAACGGGGCGACCCGGTGCGGGCGGTGATCGTGCAGACGCAGCCGCTGGGCATGAAGAACCAGCACGGCGTCGACGTGCACGCGTTCGTGCTGACCGTCATGCGCGACGGTCAGAAGCCCTACCAGGCCAAGGTGGGCAACCCGGTGCCGGACGACGCCGTGCCGCTGTTGTTCAACGGCTCGAACCTGCCGGCCAAGGTCCTGCCCGAGGAGCCCGAGGGTGTCGTCATCGACTTCAAGGCGGCGCTCGCGGAGTTCACGAAGTAGCGCTCCGCGCTACGCCAACGTGTGGTCGAGCGCGGCGGCGAGCTCGTCGGGGACTTCGAGCATCGGGTAATGCCCGACGTCGCGTAGCCGTACCAGCGTCGCGTCCGGGCGCGCGGCGTGCACACGCTCGGCCATCGGCCAGACCGCGATGGGATCGACGTCGCCCCAGACGATCGTCAGCGGTGACGGATGCTGCTCGATCGCGCCGGTCCAGCGGCCTTCGTGCTCGCGACGCTCCTCGACGTAGCGGATCGTGCGCGGCAGCAGGAGGTCGCCGCCGTCCCGGAGGATGAGCTCGGCGCCGACCTGGAGGTCGTCGTCGGGCACGACCGCGTCCGGAGCGAACGTGCCTCGGAGCGCGTCGACGAGCGCGTCGCGTCCGAGCCCCTCGGCCAGCCGCTCGTCGGGCAACGAGAGCAGCAGCTGCTGCCCGTCGGTGAGGTGGGCCATGTCGATGTAGACGGAGCCGTTCGTCAGGACGCGGCTCGTCACCTCGAACGAGAGGGTCCCGTCGAGGCTGCGGGCGAGGAGCTCTCCGCCGACCGAGTCGCCCATGTCGTGGGTGAGCAGCGAGACCTCGTCGAGCCCGAGGTCGCGGGCGACCGCCTCGACCAGGTCCGCCTGGTCGAAGAGCGAATAGCGCTGGTCGGGCTTGTCCGACAGGCCGAAGCCGAGGAGATCGGGCAGCACGACGCGGCGGCGCCGCGCGAAGCGGTCGAGCACGCGGTGCCAGTCGTGCGATGAGGTCGGAAAGCCGTGCAGCACGAGGACGGGCGGAGCATCGTCGCCGCCGTCGGCTGGTCCGCGATCGACGACGAACACGCGGTGCCCCGAGCACCTGGTGATGCTCGCCTCGCTCGGCCCACATTGCGACGCGTTCGTCTCCGGGCACCACGGCAGCATCGTAAGCTCCGCCGCCGTGCCGGTGATCACCGCTCAGAACCGCAAGTGGTGGGTCGTCATCGCGATGTCGGGCGTGATGATCCTGCTCACCGTCGACTTCTTCGGAATCACCGTCGCGCTCCCCCGCATCGGCGACGACCTCGACGCGTCCACGACCACCCTGCTATGGACCGTGAACGCGTACCTGCTCGCGTTCGTGTCACCGATGATCGCCATCGGACGCTTCGCCGACATCTTCGGCCGTCGGCGGATGGCGCTCATCGGCATCGTGCTGTTCGTGGCGGCGTCGGCGGCGTGTGCGGGGGCGCCGACCGTGCTGTTCCTCATCGCGGCCCGGGTCGTGCAGGGCGTGGGCGGCGGGATCATCTTCACGGTGTCGGTGTCGATCGTGAACAACGCCTTCGCGCCCGACGAACGGGCCAAAGCGCTCGGCATCTGGTCGGGCGTCGGCCTCGCCGGCTCCGCGCTCGGGCCCTTCCTGGCCGGCATCCTCACCGAGTTCGCGTCGTGGCGATGGTTCTTCTTCCTCAACGTCCCGATCGGGATCGTGACGTTCTTCATCACGGTGGCGGCCGTCGAGGAGTCCCGCGACCCCACCTTCACGGGCGGAATCGACTGGACCGGGTTCGCGACCCTGACCGTCGGGTTCGTGTTGACGATCGTCGGCCTCCAACAGGCGAGCAACGAGGGATGGGGCACCGTCGTCGTCCTCGGGCCGATCGTGATCGGCGTCGTGTTCCTCGCCGTGTTCGCGTCATCGAGCTCCGGTTGAAACGGCGCGTCCCACTGGTGCAGTTCTCGCTGTTCCGCGACCTGCGGTTTGCGGGCGCGTCGGTGGTGGCCTTCATCGGGAACTGGATGTTCGGCGTGATCCTCTTCTTCCTCACGCTGTACCTGCAGAACGTGCTTGATCTGAGTCCCCTCGCGGCGGGGGGCATATTCCTGTTCTTCAGCGTGCCGTTGGTCGTGATGTCGCCCGTCGGCGGCCGGCTCGTCTCGCGGTTCGGCTCCCAGGAGCTGATGGCGGTCGGCATCGCGCTCGTCGCCGTGGGGATGTTCTTCTTCACCCTGATCGACGCCGACAGCGGGATCGGGTTCGTCCTGATCGGGCTTGTGATCGCCGGGTTCGGGCAGGGCTTCGCCTACAACATCTCGAACACGGCCGGCATGGAGTCGATGCCGGACGAGAAGGCCGGCATCGCGTCGGGGGTCCTGCAGACGGCGCGGCTGATGGGCATCGTGATCGGCCTCGCCCTCTCGAGCTCCCTGTTCACGAGCCTCGAGAACAGCGAACTGCTCACGCAGGCCCGGGCCCGCGGCGCCAGCGCGGCAGACATCGAGGATGTGCGCGGCCTGCTCTCGGGATCCACCTCCGCCGAGCAGCACGTCAAGACGCTGACGGGGGCGCCGCGCGCTCTCGTCGAACAGATCACCGACATCGCGTTCACGCACGCCCTCCGGTACGTGATGCTGGTCGGTGTGCTGCTCTGCCTCGCATGCATCTGGCCCGCCCTCTGGGGTCGACGCAAGCCGGCGCCCGCCGGCGAGCATCCGAAGACCGCACATCCACTCTGGGCCTCGCTATGGCGACGTCACCACCGCCGCGTTCCCGCCGGTTCGACGCCGGGGGCGTGAACCTCGCCGTGCACGAGTGGGGTGGCGACGGCCACCCCGTCCTGCTCGCGCACCCGACCGGCTTCCACGGGTTGACGTGGGCGCCGGTTGCGGCGCGGCTCGTGGCGCGTGGTCGACACGTCTGGTCGTTCGACTACCGAGGACACGGCGACAGCGACCGCTCGCCCGACGGATACCAATGGTCCGAGTTCGCCGACGACGTGATGGCCGTCGTGCGGGAACTCGAACTGGCCGGCGAGTCGACCCTGCTCGCGTGCGGTCATTCGAAGGGCGCCGCCTCGCTTCTCCTCGGCGAAGCGCGTGAGCCCGGCACGTTCGCCCGGCTGTGGTGCTACGAGCCGATCGTGTTCCCGACTGACGACCCGCTCCCGCCCCAGGACGACTTCCCGCTCGCGGAAGGCGCGCGACGACGCCGGGCGGTGTGGTCGTCGCGCGACGAGGCATTCGCGTCGTACGGGTCGAAGCCGCCGCTCGACGTGCTCGATCCGGACGCGCTGCGCGCCTACGTGGACTTACGGCCTCCGCGATCGCCCCGACGGTCAGGTCGAGCTGAAATGCCGCCCGGAGGACGAAGCGGCGATCTACGCGATGGGCACCGCCAACGGCGTGTACCCGCGCCTTCGTGAAGTGCGCTGCCCGACGGTCGTCGTGTGCGGCGAGCACACCGACGCCATCCCGCCCAGGCTCGGCGAGATGATCGTCGAACGCCTTCCGGCCGGCCGGCTCGAGGTCATGCCCGGTGTCGGCCACTTCGGACCGATGCAGGACCCGGACGCGACCGTCGAGTCGATGCTCCGCTTCGCGGCTGCCACCTGACTCCACCGGTAGCGTCACTCGCATGTTCCGAGAACGGAACGCGGCCCGCGTGGTGCTGGTCGCCGACGGGCACGTGCTGCTCCAGCACGGGTTCGATCCCGGTCGGCCCGAGGCCGGGTCGTGGTGGATCACGCCCGGCGGCGGGCTGAACGACGGCGAATCCATCGAGGACGGGGCGGTGCGTGAGGTCTTCGAGGAGACCGGCCTTCGTCTCTCGGCCACGCAGCTGGGGCCTGTGATCGCAACACGCGTCGCGTACTTCGAGTTCGAGCAGCGGCAGTTCCGCCAGAGCGAGTCGTTCTTCGCAGTGAGCGTCGAGGCGTTCACTCCCGAGCATCACGGGTGGGACGAGGTCGAGCAGCGCGCGCTCCTGGATCACCGGTGGTGGAGCGTCGACGAGCTGCGGACGACCGACGAGACCTTCTACCCCAAGGCGCTCCCCGACCTGGTGCAGGCGGTACTCGACGGCACGATCCAGGAGACCATCCGGCTGCCAACGGCCGAGGAGTACTGAGATCCGGGACCGATCACGCCTTGGTTGCCGTGAGGAACGCGACCTCGGTCGTGATCGTGAACTGCCCTTCCCGGCGGATCCGCGCCGTGATCGCGTCAGCCAGCTCGTCGACGAGCTCCTCCTGTCGATGGCCGACGGCCTGCGCACGCGCCTCGAAACCGGACGGATCCGCGTACGCGACCTCGCGCAAGTAGCGGGAATCGGCCCGCTTGGGCTGCGGCATTGCGCCACCCTAGGGGTCGTGCCATACGACCCGACGATCTACCAAGGGAGCGCGCCGTACTACGCGCGCGGGCGTCCGCCGTACTCGCAGGAGCTGGTTGCGACACTGACGGACGAGGTGGGGCTGGACGGCACCGGTCGGCTGCTCGACGTCGGGTGCGGGCCCGGCATCCTCACGGTCGAGCTCGCGCCGTCGTTCGACGAGGCGATCGGTCTCGATCCGGACGCGGACATGCTCGCCGAGGGCGAACGCCGCGCCCGCGAGGCCGGGATCGACAACATCCGCTGGGTCCAGGCGGTCGCCGAAGCGATCCCCTCGCTCGACCTTGGTCCATGCCGGCTCGTGACGTTCGGCCAGTCGTACCAGTGGACGGACCAGGTCCCCGTCGCCGAAGCCGTCTACGACATTCTCGAGCCGGGCGGCGCGCTCGCCCTCGTCGTGAACACCGTGGAAGGTCGGCCCGAGCCGGAGGGACCCGGCTACCCGCCGATTCCCCACGACGAGATCCGCGAGATCATCCGCCGATACCTGGGACCGCGCCGGCGCGCCGGCCAGGGATACCGGCCCGACACATACGAACGCTACGAGGACGCCCTCAGGCGCACCCGGTTCGGCGCGCCTCGCGTCGTGTTCGCGCCCGGCCGGCCCGACGTCGTCCGCGACGTCGACGGCGTGCTCGCCGGCTTCCTCTCGATGTCGTTCGCCTCGCCCCACCTCTTCGGCGACCGGCTCGGCGCGTTCGAGGCCGACGTGCGCGCGCTGCTGACCGAGCGATCCCCCACCGGCTTGTTCTGGGACTGGCCCGGCGACACCGAGATCCTCCTCGCCCACAAGCCTGGCTAGGGCGGGTCCGGATCATCGGGCGGGACGAGGTCCCAGTTGCCCGGCTCGCCGACGACCCTCCAGCCGAAATAGGTCTTGAGCTGGTGGTGGTGCGAGCAGATGCGCCACGCGTTCGCGAGCTCCGTTCTGCCGCCTTCCGCGATCGGGACCACGTGGTCGACCTCGAGGAACTGGTCGTTGGCGCAGACGTTCACGCCGCAGGTGGGATACCGCGACTCGAGCGCCCGCCGCAGCTTCGCCGGGATCGTGCGCTTCGGTGAGGAGACGGCGGTGACGTCGTCGCCGTCGCGCACCAGCACCGCGACCGACGCGTCATCGAAGAGTGCCCGGGCGGTGGTCACCGGCACCGGCCCCACCCGTTCGATCTCGCAGCGTTCGCCGGACTCGGTGTGCCCGCGGCCCAGCGCCGAGCTGTCGACGGTCACGCGCACCTCGACCGGCTTGCACGGACCTTCGGTTGCAAGCGCGACGAGCGCGTCGGCGGCGTAGGCGGCGCGGGGTTCGCGGCGCCCGGCTTGCGGGCGTCGCAGAAAATGCGGTCGGTGTGGGCTCTCCACGCCGCGCTGAACCGAGCGCCGGCGTCAGGCGCCAGGCGGGCGTTGAGGCAGTAGGCGCCGTCGGGATCCGTCCATTCGTGCGCCTTCCGTTCGACGTGCAACCGCCGTGCCCACGCCCGGTCGTCGGCCTCGGCGCCGGCGCGCACCTGGCGGCACCGATCCCGCAACCCCTTCACGCTCGTCTCGGCCGCGGTCTTCAACAGCTGCCTTCGGCGCCGGGGTCGGCACCGGCCGCGCTCGCGATCTCCACACGCCTGCGTCTCCGACAGCTCACCGGCACGAAACGCCGCGTCGGTCTCGGGCAACTGCTCGAGCGCCCGCGCCGTCTCCAAGGTCCGCGCCGCGGCGCCCACCGTTTCGCCCGTGGTCTCGGCCACCCAGTGCGCGGCGCTGCGATGCCCGCTCTTGCGCCACACCTTGGTCTCCTCGACCCGGCGCGCCAGAAGTGACTTGATCGCCCCGCAAATCCGCTCCGCTCGTGCTGCGTCGTCGAAGAGCTCCGCCGCCCGCCGACCATCGAGCGTGAGCGGATTCAGCTCTCGAGAGATCTGTTCGAGCTCACCGAGCACCTGCGCGAACACGCCTCCCCCTCGGGACCGGGCACCGACCGGGGAAGCACCTTGACTATACGAACATACGTTCGCTCTGTCAAGCCCCGCTCTTGAATCCCTCGACGACGCGCGACCAGCGCTCGGGGTCGCTCTTGTACGGGGCGTAGAAGCTGACGCGGTCGACGACGTCGCCGTAGCGCTCGAGCAGCTTCGCAGGGATCTCCTCGGGCTCGCCGGACACCGCGAACGTGCCGAGGATCTCGTCGTCGACGAGCTCGCCCATCTGCACCCACTCGCCCTGCTTCGACAGCCGGTTGAGGTCGCTCTGGAGGTCGCCCCAGCCGTGCAGCTCGAGCACGCCCCGGTACGCGGGCGTCGAGCCGTAGAACGCGATCTGCTGCTTCGTGCCCTTGCGCGCCGCCTCGTACTCCTCCTCGTTGGTGCCGGTGACCACGAACATCGGGCCCGATGAGCTCGAAGTCGCCGCGCTGCTTGCCGGCCCGCGCCCACCCGCGCTCGAGCGCCGGCATCGTGACCTCGCGCACGTACCGCTCGGTCGTGAAGCCGTGCAGCAGGATCCCGTCGGCGACCTCGCCTGCCACCTCGGTCATGCGCTCGCCGACGGCGGCGAGGAACACCTTCGGGGTGCCGTACGGGTTGGGGCCGGGGTTGAAGAACGGCGTCATGAGCGTGTGGCGGTAGAACTCGCCGCGGAAGTCGAGCTTGTCGCCGTCGTTCCAGCACGCCCAGATGGCGCGCATGGCGAGGATGAACTCGCGCATCCGCTTCGCCGGCTCCGACCACGGCATCGAGAACCGCTTCTCGATGTGCGGCTTGATCTGGCTGCCGAGGCCGAGGATGAAGCGGCCCTTCGTGTAGAGCTGAAGGTCGTTGCCGATGACGGCCGTCGACATCGGGTTGCGGGCGAACGCCACCGCGATGCCGGTGGCGAGCTCGATGCGCTCGGTCTCGAGCGCCGCCAGCGCGATCGGGAGGAACGGGTCGTGGCTGGTCTCGGCGGTGAAGACGCCGTCGTATCCCAGCTCCTCGAGCTCCCGCGCCGCCGCCGGCATCTCCTCGGGCCGGGCCGTCATCACCGTTCCGTCGACTCGCATCATTCCCCCAGGTCAGCCTCTCCTGGGTCGTCCGGACACCGGAGGCTACGGGAGATCCGCGTAGCCGTCATACCCCGGCGTTACTCTCCGGACATGGGACTGGCATTCCCTCCGTCGTTGTCACCGAGCTCGGTTTCGGCGTTCAAGTCGTGCCCGCTCGCGTTCAAGTTCTCGTACATCGACCGCCTGCCCGAGCCCCCCAGCCCGGCGGCCACCAAGGGCACGCTCGTCCACCGCGCCCTCGAGCTGCTGATGTGCCGGCCGCCAGGCCGACCGCACCGTCGACGCCGCGCTGGTCGACCTCGAGACCGCCCGGGTCGAGATGGCCGACGATCCGGATCTCGCCGGCCTCGAGCTGACCGACGAGCAGCGGGCGCAGTTCGACGCCGACGCCGAGGAGCTCGTACGGAAGTACTTCCTGCCTCGAGGACCCGCGCACGGTGCGCCCCAACGGCTTGGAGCTGAAGCTCACGGCCCAGTTCGGCCGGGTCACGCTGCGCGGGATCATCGACCGGCTCGAGATCGACGACGACGGCGAGTTCGTCGTCACCGACTACAAGACCGGGTCGGTGCCCAGCGAGTTCGCCGAGAACGCCCGTCTCTCGGGCGTGCACATCTACGCGGCCCTGTGCGAGCAGATGCTCGGCAAGCGGCCGGCGCGCGTGCAGCTCTACTACCTCTCGAAGCCCGAGGCGATCATCGCCACCCCCACCGAGCAGTCGGTCGCCGGGGTCGGACGCCGCGCCGACGCCCTGTGGACGGCCATCCTCCGGGCCTGCGAGCGCGACGACTTCCGCCCTCATCCCGGTCCGCTCTGCGACTACTGCACCTTCAAGCCGTACTGCCCCGCGTTCGGCGGCGATCCCGTGCAGGCGGCCGAGCTGCGCGGCCCGGGCACGGTGATCGAGCCCAGCCTCCCGCTCGTCGCCAGCTGACGGCGGCCGGCTCCGCGACGCTTACGCCGCCGCGCCGCGCCGCGGCCAGCAACCGGCGCGTCTCGCGTGGGTGCCGCAGCCGCAGCACCTCGAGGTGCGCGTACTCGGGCCGGCGCAGCAGATCGGGATACTTGCGGCGCCGCTCGCCGTGCTTCACCCACGCCCACCGGATCGGGTGCTCCGGGTCGGCCCAGCTCCGCCAGTCCTCGCGGTTCTCGTTCCACATCGGCTTGCGCGTGATCGCCCGCCACACCGAGCGGCGGATGACGCGCATCATGATCAGCGGACGCTCGTAGTCGAGCCACACCAGCTGATTCGCGCGGCCCCAGACCAGGTCGCGCACCGCCTCGTAGTTCCCGTCGCAGACCCAACGGTCGCCGGCGGTCGCGGCGTCGGTGCGCTCGCGCAACTCCTCGACCGTCGCCTGCTGCCAGTTCGGCCCGTGCTGGAACGCGTCGAGCTCGATGTGCGGGCAGTCGAGCAGCACGGCCAGCCGGGCCGAGAGGGTCGTCTTGCCCGCGCCGCTGGTCCCGACGACGGCGATGCGAGGTCCGAAGTTCATCGCGCCACTTGTACCCTCTCGTGCGTGAGCACCGGCAGCTCGTCGTCGGATCCGAGCGCCACCCTGGCCGCGCTCGCCGGTGACGCAGAGCTCGCTGACCGCGTTCGCTTCGTGGTCGAGCTCGACCGGCTCAAGCAGGTGCTGCGACGCACGGTCGTCACCGACGGTAGACGGCGCGAGAACACCGCCGAGCACTCGTGGCACGTCGCGATGATGGCGCTCGTCCTCGCCGATGCCGCCGACGAGCCCGTCGACCCGATGCGCGTCGCGAAGTTGCTCCTCGTCCACGACATCGTGGAGATCGACGCCGGCGACACGTTCGTCTACGACGCCGACGGGCAGGAGTCGAAAGCGGCGCGTGAGCGAGCAGCCGCCGAGCGACTCTTCGGCCTCCTGCCGGGCGACCAGGGCGACGAGCTGCGCAGCTGCTGGCTGGAGTTCGAGCACGGGACGACGGCCGACGCCCGCTTCGCCCGCGCCCTCGATCGGCTCCAGCCGCTGCTGCTCAACCACGCATCCGCCGGGCAGGCGTGGCGAGAGCACGGCATCACCGCCGGCCAGGTCCGCGCCGTGAACTCGACGATCGGCGACGGCTCAGCCGCGCTGTGGGAGCTCGCGCAGCACGTCATCGACGACGCCGTCACCCGGGGCTGGCTGCCCGAGACGGGCCGTTAGGCTCGATCATCGCTTTCGTTCCGTCTCCGACGGGCCGCGCTGGGTCCAGAGCTGGCCGCGGCGCGGCGCTCTCGGCCGATGGATCCGCGCCTTCGACGACACCGTCGACCGGTGGGTCGAGCGCACTCGCGACCCGAGCCTGGACCCGCTCTTCTACGGGTTGTCGAGCGCCGCCGACCACGCGCTGCTCTGGATCGCGCTCGGCGCGTCTGCGTGCGGCCCGCCGCGGCGACCCGGCGATCGCGTTGCGGTTCGCCGCCGTGCTCGGCGTGGAGTCGGCCCTGACCAACGGCCCGATCAAGCTCGCGTTCCGTCGCATCCGCCCGCCGAGCGCGCCGCCGGGACCGCTTCCCTACGGGATGCGCCGACCGCGGACGAGCGCCTTCCCGTCCGGGCACGCGACGTCCGCGTTCACCGCCGCGACGCTGCTGTCCGAAGGCTCTCCCGCCACATCGGCGTACTGGGAGCTGGCCGTGCTCGTCGCCGCGAGCCGCGTCTACGTCCGGATGCACCACGCGTCCGACGCCGTCGCGGGCACGCTGCTCGGGCTCGCGTTCGGGCAGATCGCCAAGCGCGTCCTGCCGTCATCGGCGCGGGAATCGCAGCAGTAGCTTGGGGGGTGCCCACCTCAGCCGGCAGGGCCGTCCCCGTCCCGGAGGTTTCACCCGTGCCCCGCGAGATCGCCGTCAGCTTCGACTACCGCTGCCCCTTCGCCCGCAACGCCCACGAGGCCGTCGTCACGGCCCTGCGCGACGGCGCCGACCTCGACGTGCGGTTCCTCCCGTTCTCGCTCGATCAGGCGCACGTCGAGGAGGGCGAGCAGCCGGTGTGGGATCGTCAGCCCGACGAGTGGGGCACGGGCGTGACCGCGCTGCTCTACGGGATCGCCATCCGCGACCAGTTCCCCGAGGGCTTCTTCGACTTCCATCTCGCCGCCTTCGCCGCCCGCCACGACCACGGCAAGAAGCTCGGCCACGAGGACGTCGTCCGCGAGGCCGTGGCCTCCGCCGGGCTCGACGTCGACGCCGTCGCCGAAGAGGCGTGGAGCGGCCGGCCGCTGAAGACGCTCGCCGCCGAGCACACCGAGCAGGTCGACCGGTTCAACGCGTTCGGCGTCCCGACGTTCATCGAGGGCGACGAGGCCGTGTTCATCCGGTTCATGGAGCGCAACCGGGCCGACGACCTCGAGCGGGCGCTCGACCTGCTCGACTGGACCCGCCTGAACGAGTTCAAGCGCACCCAAATCGCGCGATAACCGCACGGCGCGCTTGCGCGCCCATCTGCCTCGCGAGACCCTGATCCCAATGCGAATGAGCGATGCCGAGGCGATCATGTGGGCGGTCGAGAAGGACCCCGCCCTCCGCTCGGACTTCACGAACATCAGCATTCTCGAGCGTGCACCCGACGCCGCCCGCGTGCGTGCCAAGGTCGAGCAGGCCATCGAGGCGATCCCGCGCCTCGGCGACCGTGTCGTCGCGCCGCCCTTCCGCCTCGCCACGCCCGAGTGGGTGCCCGACCACGACCTCGACCTCGACTACCACCTCCGGACCGTCGCCGTCCCGGCGCCCGGTGGCATGCGGCAGCTGCTCGACCTGGCGGCGGCGGTGGCGGCGACGCCGCTCGACCGGTCGCGTCCGCTGTGGGAGTTCACCGTCGTCGAAGGACTGGAAGGCGGACGGGCCGCGTTCCTCCAGAAGGTCCATCACACGATCACGGACGGCGTCGGCGGCGTGAAGCTGTCGCTCAGCCTGCTCGACTTCGAGCCCGACCCGCCGGCGCCACCGGAGCCTTCGGCGACGCAGCGCATCGCCGCCGAAGCCGAAGCCGAACGACGCGCCGCGGCCTTCGCCGATCCGGTGAGACGCGTCTCGCCGGCGAGCGTCGGTCGAAAAGGCCGTCTCGTACACGGTTCGCCAGCAGCTCGGACGCGCTCGGCGCGGCCTCGAGTCCGCCACGCACGTCCTGGCCAGCCCGGAGTCGGCGCGCCGCGGCGTCGACGACGCCGTCCGGCTCGCCGGATCGGTGCGGCGGCAGCTGCTCGTGACCGATCCCGCCCGCTCGCCCCTGCTCGACCGCCGTTCGCTGGCCCTGCGGTTCGAGCGGTTCGGCGTACCGCTCACGCAAGCGAAGGCGACGGGGGCGAAGCTCGGCGGCAGCGTCAACGACGTGTACGTGACCGGCATCACCGGCGCCCTCGGCCTGTACCACGAGCGCATGGGCGTTCCGTGCGACGAGTTGCGCATGGCGATGCCGATCAGCACCCGTGGCAACGACGAGGAGAGCGCGAACAGCTTCACGCCGGCGCGTGTGCTCGTGCCGGTCACACCCAAGGACCCGGCGGCGCGCTTCAAGCTCGTGCACGAACGACTCCACGGTCTGCGAGACGAGCCGGCCGTCACCGCCGCCGGTTCGCTGGCGGGCCTGCTCACCGCCCTGCCGACCTCGATGCTGGTCGCGCTCACGCGCACTCAAGCCCACACGATCGACTTCGCAACATCGAACCTGCAGGGCAGCCCCGTCGACCTGTACCTCGGGGGCGCCCGCATCGAAGCCAACTACCCGATGGGCCCGCGCGCGGCGTGCGCGCTGAACGTCACGCTGCTGAGCTACCGCGACTCGCTCGACATGGGGATCAACATCGATCCCGCGGCCGTGAGCGACCCGGCGACGATGCTCGACTGCATCGACGAGTCGTTCGGCGCGCTGCTCGACGTCGACTAAGTCGACGCCGCGGCTAAGGCGCCGGGCGGCGAACGCCCGGCACTTCGTCGATGGCGTCGCACCACTCGGTGAAGCCGGGGTCGAGCCACTCGTCGTGCTCGCACTCGGTGACGAGATCCTCGACGTAGACGTGCAGCGTCGGCGCTTCCTCGGCCAGCTCGACGAGGTCGGCGGCGCGTGGGTGGAACGGCCCGCTCTCGAGCACGTCGAGGACCGCGACGACGGCCAGGACCCGGCTGCGGCACGTCGGGCACGCCGACACCGTCGCCGCCTCGAGCCCGTCGGTCAGACCGAACAGCAGCACCGCCTCGGCGGCGTCGAGCAGCACCCGGTTGCCGTCGTCGTCGACGAAGGCCAGGGAGCCCTCGGGGGGGTGGTCGGGGTCGGGCGAGGGCGGCATGCACCGGGAAGGTAGCGCCCTCCGGCGCCCGGCCCCTCCTGGCGTCCCGTTTGCCCAGGTCAGAGGCGCCGGCGGGCCGCGGTGGCCTAGGGTTCCGGGCCGTGCGGGCGGTGACCGTGGTCGAGGGCCGGCTGGAGTGGCGGGAGCATCCCGATCCGGAGCCGGGCGCGGGCGAGCTGCTGATCGAGGTGCGCGCCGCCGGCCTGAACAGCGCCGACATGGCGCAACGGCGCGGCTTGTACCCGGCGCCACCCGGGAGCCCGCCGGACATCCCGGGCATGGAGCTCGCGGGTGAGGTCGTGGCGCTCGGCCGCGACGTCCAGCGGTTCTCGGTCGGCGATCGCGTCATGGCGCTCGTCGGCGGCGGCGGGCAAGCCGAGCTGGCGCTGGCGCACGAGCGCGTCACGCTGCCCGTGACGGACACGCTGACGTGGCCCGAGGCGGGTGGGTTCCCCGAGGTGTTCACCACGGCGCACGACGCGCTCTTCAGCCAGTGTGCGCTGCGCATGGGCGAGCACGCCCTCGTGCACGCGCGCGGCCGGCGGCGTCGGCATCGCCGGTGTCCAGCTCGCGGCGCTGGCCGGCGCACGCGTCGACCGCGACAGTGCGCAATCCGGACTTGCGCGACGATGTCGCCGCGATCGGGACGCGCGCCGGCCGGACCGAGGTCGTCGCACCGGATGCGTTCGTCGACCGCGGCCCCTTCGACGTCGTGCTCGAGCTCATCGGCGCGCCGAACATCGCGTCGGACCTCGACGCGCTCGCCGTCGGTGGGCGCATCGTCGTGATCGGCCTCGGCGGCGGCGCCAACGCCGAGCTCAACTTGCTGACGCTGATGGGCGAAGCGCGGCCGCATCCACGCCTCGGGGCTGCGCGCCTCGCCCGCTCGAGGAGAAGGCCCGCTGCCGTGCAGCTCGTCGAAGCGCACGTGCTCCCGTTCCTCCGCGACGACGAGCACGTCGCTCCAGGTCCCGGTGGCGGCCACGTACCCGATGGCGAGGCCGAGGCCGCCTACGACCGGTTCGTGGCCGGCGGCAAGCTCGGCAAGATCGTGCTGACGAGCGACTAGTCCGCGTGCTCGGCGCGTGCCGGGCGATCGTCGTCGACTACCCGCTGCGGGACGACTGACGCCGCTACGCGCTCCCGTCGAGGAGGCGCGGCACGACGATCCACGCGAGCACGCCCGTGCCGGGTCCCACCTCGTCCCAACCATCGACGTCGAAGTCGATGCGGGCCATCGCCGCCGTGGGGAGACCGACCTCCCCACCGCCGATGAACGCCGACACGGCCTCCGACCAGGTGGGCTCGTGGCCGACGGCCAGCAGCACGTCGGTGGTTGCGGGCTCCTTCCGGACCTCGGCCAGCAAGCCCGACAACCCGCCGTCGTACAGCGTGGCGGCGGTGCGCACGGGACAGCTCCAGCCGCCGCCTTCCATCGCCAGCCGGAGCGTGTCTTCCGCCCGCACTGCCGGCGACGTGATCGCGGCGTCGGGAGCCTGACCGGCGCGCGCGAGGAACTTCCCCATCCGCTTCGCCGCCTTCCGCCCGCGGTGAGCCAGCGGTCGGGCGGCGTCACCACCCGGGTAGTCGGCGTCCCAATCGGACTTGCCGTGCCGGAAGAGAATGAGCCCGGGCATCACGCGTCCACCACCGCGAGCTTCGCACGGCACGCCTGGCCGCGGCGGAGCGGATCCGGCAAGCTTGCCGGATGGACACTCCCGAGAAGTCCGGACCCATCGCGTTCATCTGCGCCATGCCGATGGAGCTGTCGCCCCTCGTCAAGAAGCTGTCGCTGACCAAGACGGACATCGACGGCGTCGAAGTCCACCGAGGGACGCTCGACGGGCGTGAGGTCGTCGCCATCGTCACCGGGATGGGAACCAAGCTGGCGACGGAGGCCACCGAGCGTCTCCTCGACGCGACGCCCGTCGACCGGGTCGTGGTCGTCGGCATCACCGGCGCGGTGGAGAACGAGACGCCGATCGGCACGCTCATCCTCCCCGAGGTCGTCGTGAACAGCGACACCGGGACCGAGTACCGCCCGGAGCCACTGGGCGAGGGCACGCCGCACGGGAAGATGTGGACGGGCGACGTGCTCCTCACCGACCCCGACGTGATCGCCGACCTCAGAGCGAAGGGCGTGGTGTCGCTCGACATGGAGACCGCCGCCATCGCCGAGAGCTGCGAGCGCCGCGGCATCCCCTGGTCGGTGTTCCGGGTGATCAGCGACCGTGCGACCGACGGCAGCGTCGACGAAGAGGTGTTCCGGCTCAGCAACCAGGACGGGACGACCGAACGCCACGGCCGTCGCCGCGCTACTTCGCCAAGCACCCCGGCCGCATCCCGAAGATGGCCAAGCTGGCCAAGGGCGCCAAGCTCGCCACCAAGACCGCGGCCGACGCCGCGATCAGAGCCGCCGCAAGGACGGAGCAATGACCACGTTCGGCCTCCAGCTCCCGAACTTCACGTTCTCGGGGGTGCCCGACGACGAGATGTTCGAGCACGTCGCCGGGCTCGCCGAAGCGGGCGAGGAGGCGGGGTTCGAATCGCTCTGGGTCATGGACCACTTCTGGCAGCTGCCGCCCCTCGGCGGCCCGACCCAGCCGATGCTCGAGGGCTACACGCTGCTCGGCGGGCTGGCCGCGCGCACGAGCCGGGCGAAGCTCGGCACGCTCGTGACGGGCGTGACGTACCGCAACCCGGCGCTCCTGGCGAAGATGGTCACGACGCTGGACATCGTCTCGGGCGGGCGGGCGATCCTCGGCATCGGCGCGGCGTGGTACGAGGAGGAGCACGACGGCCTCGGATTCGAGTTCCCGACCGCGGGCGAGCGCCTCGACCGTCTCGAGGAGGCGCTGCAGATCTGCCGGGCGATGTTCACGGAGGAAGCTCCGAGCTTCGCCGGCACGCACTACCGGATCGAGAAGGCGCTGAACGTGCCCCGCCCGATCCAGGAGAACGGTCCGAGGATCATGGTCGGCGGCAGCGGCGAGAAGCGCACCTTGCGCCTCGTCGCCCAGTACGCCGACATGTGCAACGTCAACGGCGGTCCCGACACCGTGCGTCATCTGCTCGGCGTGCTCGACCGGCACTGCGCCGACGTCGGCCGCGACCCGGGCGAGATCACGAGGACCCGTCTCGCGTCGTTGTTCCTGACGTCCTCGCCCGAGGAGACGGAGCGGACCTCGGGGTTCCTGCGCGACGCGGCCGGAGCGGAGTTCGAGGAGCGCTTCAACGTCGGCGAGCCGGCAGCGATCGTCGATCAGGTCGGCGCGCTCGTCGACGCCGGGCTCGACGAGCTGATCTTCAACATGCCGTTCGCGGACCCGGCAGACGGTGCGACGCGCCGGCGAGCTGCTCGTCTCCCGATTCGGGTAGCCGGGGAGCCGGGCCTCGCTGGCGGAGGTCCGGGCTCCGTGGACTGCGGCAGTAGTTTCTGCAGGTGGCCACTCTCGCCGAGCGCCTCGGCTATGCACCCGACGCCAAGCTGCTCGTCGTCAACTGCGACGACCTCGGCTCGACGCGTTCGGCCAACGTCGCCGTGTACGACGCGCTGCGCAACGGCGTCGCGACCAGCGCCTCGCTGATGGTGCCGTGCCCCTGGGCCCGTGACGCCGCGGCGCAGTACCGGGGCGAGGACGTCGGCGTGCACCTCACCCTGAACTCCGAGTGGGAGACGTACCGCTGGGGACCGATCACGCAGTCGTCGAGCCTGCTCGACGGCGACGGGGGCTTCCCCCGCACGGTCGAGGACACGTGGGACCACGCCGATCTCGACGAGGTCCGCCGGGAATGCCGGGCGCAGATCGAGCGGGCGATCATGTGGGGCTTCGACGTGAGCCACCTCGACAGCCACATGGGGACGCTCCAGCAGCGCGCCGACTTCTTCGACGTGTACCTCGAGCTGGCGGTCGACTTCCGGCTCCCGCTCCGCATGGCGGGCGCCAGCGCCGAGCGCGTCGTCGGGTTCCCGTTCCGACGACTCGCAGACGAAGAAGGCGTCGTGTTCCCCGATCACTTCGTGCTGTGCCCGGTCGGCGCGCGGCGACGGATCGAGCGGGTCCTCTTCGACCTGCGGCCGGGCGTCACCGAGGTGTACCTGCACCCGGGCATCGACACGGACGAGCTGCGCGCCGCGTACGGCGACTGGGCGGGACGGGTCGAGGACCACGCCTACCTGTGCGAGGACCCGTCGCTGCGCGACCTCGTAGATCGGGCGGGAGTGCAGCTCATCGGCTACCGGCAGCTGCGCGAGCTCCAGCGCGCCGCGTGACGCTTGCGCCGGACGGGCTCGCCCGGCTCGTCTCGGCGGCGCTGCCGGACGAAGGGTTGACGGCCGCCGATCTCGAGACGTGCTGCTACGGGCCCGACACGGAGATTCTCGGGGACGCCGACGCCGCCGCCGTCCTCAGCGTGAAGGGATCCGGCGGCCTGGCGGCGGCGTGGCTCGTGCTCCTCGTCGTGCATCCCGACCGCCGCCGCCGGGGCCGGGGCCGGGCCCTCGTCGTCGAGAGCGCGGCGCGGGCGCGCGCCGCCGGTGCCGATCGACATGCACCTCGGCACCGCGATCCCGCGCTACGTCTGGCCCGGCGTCGACTTCCGCTTCACGGCGGCCCTCGCCCTGTTCGAGGCCACCGGCTTCGAGCCGTACGGCGCCGCGTGCAACATGGCGATCCCGACGAGCTTCCGGGCCGACTCCCCCGCCGGCGTCGTCGTCGAGCGCGAACACGGTGAGGGCGCGGCGGCGCTCGCGTCCCGGTGTTTCCCGCACTGGCTCGACGAGGTCGAACGCGCCGTTGCCGCCGGCACCTGCTACGCGGCGCGCGCCGGAGGCCACACCATCGGCTTCGCGTGCCACTCGGTGAACAGGACCGGCTGGATCGGCCCGATGGCCACCGATCCCGAGCGCCAGCGCGGCGGCGTCGGCCGGGCGCTGCTCGGCGCGGTCTGCGCTTCGCTCGCGGCCGCGGGCCACGCCGAGGCCGACATCGCCTGGGTCGGCCCCATCGGCTTCTACGCCAAGGCGGGCGCGGTGGTCAGCCGCGTGTTCCGCAACGCCAAGCTGACGCTCTGATCGTTACGGGCGCGGCTCAGTACTCGGTGATCTCCCGGACCTGCTCCTGGAGCTCCTTGTACTCGGGCGAGTTCGTGAGCGGCATGAGCTGCATGAGCTTGCCCATGTTGCCGGTCACCTTCATGCGTCCCTGCATGAACGCGGCGTTGGCGTCGAGCTCGCCCTTCTGGACCTTCACGGAGTCGTCGTAGGTGAGCGTGAGCGTGAAGTCGGCGTCGGAGATCTCCCCGATCTTCGACTCGAGCAGCTTCCCGTTCTCGAGCACCCAGTAGTACTTGATGTCGCCGTCGGGGCCGCCGGTCACCACGTACTGCATCCGGGCGCTGGCGCCCGGGCGGTCAGGCTGGCCCTCGGCGAGCTTCGTGCCTTCGTCGAGCCACTCCTGGGAGAGGTACTTGGGCATCGCGCGGTCCTCCCTTGCTCCTGGTGCCGCGGATCATAGAACCGAGTCAGGACCGGTGCTGACGGGCGTCTGACTGGCTGCCGGCCCCGACCGTCTCGCCGTCGCCGGCCGAGCCGCGCGCAGAGCGCGCGTGCGATTGGTCGCGGTCGGCATGTGACTCGCGGCGCGACCGCCGAACACGTCGACCGACGCGTCATCGGGAGGGATGCCGAACGCGGCGTCGACCGTCGCCGTGTACCAGCGCCGGATGGGCTTGGGTGTCGGCTCGTCACCCCGACCGACTGCGGCCCACCACAGGCGCTTGATGCCCCTGTCGCAGCGGACGAGCGACCACGCCCCCGCTCGAGCGATCGCCGCGCCCAGCGCACTCAGCGCGGCGCCCACGCGGGCAGCCCCCCGTGCGACCACCCGCCCCGTTACCGACCAGAGCCGATGCATCCCGGCGCGGTACAGCACGAGGGCCCGGAGACCGCCACTGACCAGCACCGTCCACAGCGACGTCAGGCCTGCGCCCACGTGAGCGAGCGTCCACACGAACGCGTGCCCGACCGCAGACCACACCCAGTGCATCGCGGCGCGGTACACGACCAGCGCCCGCAGGCCGCCACGCACCAGCACCATCCACAGCGACGTCAACCACACGCCCACGTGAGCGAGCGTCCACACGGACGCGTGCCCTACCGCAGACCACAACCAGTGCATCGCGGCGCGGTACCGGACGAGCGCCGCGTCCGTGGCGCGCGCCGTCCACGACGAGAACCACGCCACGCTCGCTGCCGAACGCGCCACGAGCCATCCCAGCGCGGCACCCACTCTCGACCACACCCAGGTCATGCCGGCGCCGTAGTACGCAAGCATCCAACCGAGCGCGCGACCGACTCGTCGTCGCGCCGCGCCCGATGACTCCGCGCATGTACTCGCTTCGGAACCGGTGGAACCGTCTCGACCCACTTGTCGAAGTCGAACACCACCAGCACGAACAGCGTCAGCGACGCCATCGCGAACGCGAAGAACAACGCCCCCTGACCGGCACCGAAACTTGCGACGCCGTCTTCGGAGAGAAGACGAGCGAGCACGGCGGACGCGACGATGACCGCGCACGCCGTGACTTTGACGATCAGCTGTGTTCGGCGTTTCACGCTGCTTCGAGACCTATCACTATCCGTGTTGCTGGCGCGCGGCGTAAGGGTATGCGGTGCGCACTCCGGCGTCACGAGCGCCGCGTCAGGCGCCGCGCGGCGCCCCGGTCCGAAGCAGCTGGAGCTGGTGATCGACCTCGTACTTGGCGACGAGCTACTCCTGGCGCTTCAGGGTGAGCTGCGCGCCCTCGGTCGTCGGCTCGGTGTCCAGGACGGCGTCGGCGAGCGGCGCCGCGACCTCCGGGGCGACGAAATACCGGGTCTGCTCCACCTCGCCGACCTCGTCGCCGTCCTCGGGCTCCTCGACGAAATCGAACGCAAACGCCGCCTTGCCGTCGGAGACGCCGCGGAAGATGCGCAGACCGAAGTGATCGGGGACCCCGATCTGCGATCGGGTGTCGGCCAGTGTGGTTGCTGCACTCTCGGTGACCTGGAGCATGGGCGCCTCCTCCTCCGAAGCGGGATCTGCACCCGCATGGGCGCAAACCGCGTCTCTACCCCGAGGAGCTCGCGACCATGCCGGCCTACCGGGCCAGGCGTTCCGTCCCCACACCCGTCCGGATCCCGGCGAAGAGATCGGTCTCGGGCTCGGCGGATTGGCCGGCGGGCACGCCGCCCTCGACGAGGGAGCGAGCCAGCACGTACTCCTCCCACGGGAACGTGCCCCGCACGACCTCGTCGGGCAGCTTCATCCAGAAGCCGTCCGGGTCGACCTGCGTGCGGTGGGCGAGGAGCGCGGCCCGGCGCCGGTCGAGGTACTCGCCGACGTCGACGTGCGTCGTGAACCGGTCGCCGTCGTCCGGGAAGCCGGCCTCGAACCAGCGCTCGAACGGGCTCTCGTGACCGTGCGCGAGGTAGGCCTCGTGCAACGCCAGCACGCGGCGCTTCGACCAGCCCATGTAGTACATCTTCGACGGCTGCCACGGCTCGCCCGACTCGGGGAAGCGATCGGGGTCGCCGGCGGCGTCGAACGCCGGCCCCGAGATCTCGTGCACCCGGATGTGGTCGGGGTGCGGGTAGAACTCGCGGTCGTCGGCGTACGTCACGATGACCTGCGGCCGCTCGTCACGGATGATCGCGACGAGCCGTCCGACCGCCTCGTCGAGCGGCGCGTTGGCGAAATTGTCGGGCCGCGCGTTCGTCTCGGTGTCGGGCATGCCGGAGTCGTGGTACCCGAGGAGGTGCAGCGACGAGTACCCGATGGCCTCGACGCTGGCGCGCAGCTCGGCCATGCGCACCTCGGCCAGGTTGTCCCGCACGTCGGGTGTGTCGGCGGCGGGGTTGAGGATGTCGCCGGCCTCGCCACCGGTGCAGCACACGAGCACGCAGCGGATGCCCTCGGCGGTGTACTTGGCGACCGTGCCCGCGCCCTTCGACGCCTCGTCGTCGGGATGCGCGTGCACGGCGAGCAGGCACAGCGGGTTGCCGGCGTGGTCGCGGGGGGAGCAGCCATGCGGCAACGAAGGTATCGCACCGCACCCCGGCCGCTGACCGCTACGACTCCGGTTCCGGCACGTGTTGCTCGGCGCGCTCGAGCGCCCAGATCTCGACCCGCCCGATGTCGCGGACTGCGGCGGCTGCGGAGCCGGTGCCAGACGAACGCAGGGTCGTCGCCCAGCGCGTCGCGGAACTCGCTCGACGCGAGCACGCTCCCGGGCCGGGCCCGCTCGACCAGCCGGCTCGCGAGGTTGACGACCGGGCCGTAGTAGTCGCCTTCCTGGGCGAGCACGGATCCGTAGGCGAGCCCGGCGCGCGCCTCGGGCAGCAGCTCGTCGACCGCCGACCGCTCGGTGAGGCGCAGCGCGATCCGGGCTGCGCTCGGCGGCGTCGGCGGCGACGAACATGACCTCGTCGCCGATCGTCTTGACGACCCGACCCCCGTGCTCGGCCACGGTGTCGTAGGCGAGCTCCTCGAACCGGCTCACGAGCGCGGCGAGCTCCTCGGGCTCGAGCTCCTGGCTCAGCGCGGTGTAGCCGACGAGGTCGACGAACCCGACCGCGAGCTCGGCGGCGCCGGTCGCCTGCGGGTCGCTCGCGGTGAGCTTGCGGCGCGACCGCGGCCCGGAGCTGGAGACGCAACCCGTAGTCGATGAGATCGCGAGAGGCGAGGCCAGTCGAGCGCGTCGGTGACCTCGACGGCGATCGTCGTCCTCGGACACGCCCGGCTTCCGCGCCGGTCCTGCACCGCCTTCGACGAGCAGAGTCGCTCTCGACCTCGGCGATGCGGGCCAGCGCGCCGCCGAAGACGCGCACGATCTGCACGAGCTGCTCGTAGTCCTCCCCGAGACCGGCACGATCGTCGACTCGATCTGCTGACGCAGCGTGATGACGCGCCTCGACGTCCTCGTCGCGGAACAGCCGCGCGTCGGGCGGCGGGTCGGGGAACCCGAGGGCGCGCCAGAGCCGTCTGCGCCGTCTCGACGTCGAAGCTCGGCTCGGCGGCACGCCTCTGCGAACGTGTACCGCGGCCGGCCGGGCATCAGCTGGCTGGTCGAATGCGAGGAGCAGCAGCCTGCCCTCGCGCTCGGCTCGGGCGATCTCGTCGGGCGTCGCGCCCCGGCGGCGGAGGAACGAGCGCAGCTTGCGGTTCATCGGCCCCGCAGTGCGCCCCCTTGCTCCCGGCTAGGAGCGGAGGACGTCCTTCCACGCCACGTCGCGCGACACGTCGGGATCCTTGGGCAGGCCGAGGACGCGCTCGCCGAGGATGTTGCGCATGATGTCGGACGTCCCGCCTTCGATCGTGTTGGCCTGGGCGCGCAGGAAGCCGCGCGCCAGCGTTCCACGGTCGTTGCCGTCGGCGAGCCAGGTGGGACGGCCGCGCTGGCCGCGCTCGCGCGTGCTCGCCCTCCCACGCCACGCCGCCGATGCCCTCGAGGTCGACGGCGAGCTTCTGGAGCCGCTGGTTGAACTCGGCCGACATGAGCTTGGTGATCGATCCTTCGGGCCCGACCTCGGCGCCGCTCTTGCGCTTCGCCGCCGCCCGCTCGTTGTTGAGCCGGATGAGCCGGCTCTCGATGTACGCCTGCGAGAGGCGCTGGCGGGCGAGCGGGTCGGTGACGCCATGGTGGCGTTCGAGGAGCCGCGACAACGGGCTGCCGCCGACCGTGTCGCCGCTCACGGAGCCGGCGCCCGACAGCGAGACGCGCTCGTTCATGAGCGTCGTGATCGCGACCCGCCAGCCGTCGCCCTCCGGACCGATGCGCATCGAGTCGGGGACGCGGACGTTGTCGAAGAACACCTCGTTGAACTCGGCGTCGCCGGTGATCTGGACGAGCGGTCGCACGGTGACCCCGGGCGCCTGCATGTCGACGATGAAGTACGTCAGCCCCTTGTGCTTCGGCACCGCGGGGTCCGTGCGGGCGAGCAGCATTCCCCATTTCGCGAGGTGGGCGAGGCTCGTCCAGACCTTCTGGCCGTTGACGACCCACTCGTCACCGTCGCGAACCGCACGCGTCGACAAGCCGGCGACGTCGGAGCCGGCGCCGGGCTCGCTGAACATCTGGCACCAGATCTCCTGGTTGGTCGCCAGCGGCCGCAGCAGACGCCGCCTCTGCTCCTCGTTGCCCCACGTGATGACGGTGGGGCCGCCCATCCCGATGCCGATGATGTTGAAGGGCCGCGGCACCCGGTAGTGGTTGAGCACCTCGTTGACGACCTTGGCCTGGCCGGGCGTGAGCGACAGCCCGGCGCCGTACTCGTTGGGCCACGTCGGCGTCGCGTACCCGGCCTCGCCGAAGCGGACGCACCACTCCGCGTAGTCGAGGTCGCGCCGCAGCGCCGAGACCTTCTCGTCGTCGCCGGCGTCGACCGCTTCCATCCAGCCCGGCGGCAGGTTGTCGCGCAGCCAGTCGAGCGTCTGCTCGCGCAGCTGCTCGGCGGTGATCTCGGGCGCTTCGACGGCCATGGCGGCATGGTACCGACCTCTTGACCGAACGGTCAGGTTCCCGGCGCCGGCGGCTTTGCCGACCGGCGCCGCAGGAGCTGAGCCTGCGAAGGCGACCGATGATCAGACCGCCTCTACGCTGGCCCGGTGATTCGGGCCTGGGTGTACCGCGACGGGGTCGAAGGACACGAGGATGTCCCGAGTCGACCGGCTCGCCGAGGCCATCGAGCCGAAGGAAGCCCTGCTGTGGGTCGACTGCGTGGACGCGACCCCGACGGAGCTCGACTCGCTCACGACACAGCTCCAGATCAGCCACATCGCCGCCGAGGACCTGCACAAGGGTGGGCAGCGCACCAAGCTCGAGCACTACCGCGAGCACTTCCACGTCGCGGTGCACGACTGCTACCTCGTCGAGGACCGGCTGGTCACGAGGGAGATCGACATCGTGTTCGGCGACGGATGGGTGCTGTCGGTGCGCCAAGCCCAGCGACGAACCCGACCGACCCGGCGCCGTTCGAGCTCGACGCCGTGATTCGCCGCTTCGAGGTGGAGCGCAGCGAACGAGGCCGCCTGAACGACGAGGGCTTCCTGTCTGGGTCGTTCCTCGACGTCGATCGTCGACCGCTACTTCGACGTCGCCGACCGCTTCGACGACCGCCTCGACGAGGTCGAGGAGATCGTGTTCTCGGCGCAAACAGGAGACGACATCCCGAGGGAGGTCTTCGACCTGCGCCGCGGCATGGTGCATTTCCGCCGTGCGGTGGCGCCGCTGCGCGAGGTGCTGGCGGCACTGCTGAGGAAAGAGGCCGACCAGCATCGGCGGCGAGGCCGTCGTGCACATGCAGGACGTCTACGACCACGTCCTCCGGGTCACCGACTGGATCGAGACCCAGCGCGACCTGCTGACCGGGTTGCTCGAAGCGGACCTCGCCGTCGTCTCGAACCGCATGAACCAGGTCATGAAGCGCATGACCTCCTGGGGAGCGATCCTCCTCGGGTCGACGCTCATCGCCGGGATCTACGGCATGAACTTCAAGGACATCCCCGAGCTCAACTGGACGTTCGGCTACCCGTTCGCGCTGGGCACGATGCTGGCGCTGACGATCTTCCTGTACACGTGGTTCAAGCGGCGGAACTGGCTGTGACCGTGTCCGCCGTTCCCGCCGTTCCCACTTGCACCGGCGGCGGCCGGGCCGCGGCCCAGGCGCCGGGACACCTCCCAGCCGCCGGCGAGTACGGCCACGCCCAGCGAAGCCGATCAGCAACGTCCCGGTGAGGACGTCGCTCGGCAGCTTGAGGTCGTAGAACTCGCGTACCGATTCGATCGGGAACAGCAACAGGAACCCGACGATCATCAGGCCGACGAGGACGACCCTGCGCCACGTCAACGGCTGGGCGAGGATCACGAGCACGGTCAGGCTCATCATGAGCATGACGAGCGTCGCGGCCGTCCGCTGCTCGGTGAGCGGGAGGTCGTCGAAGCGCGCCAGCGCGAATGCCGAGAACGTGGCGACCGCCGCGACCGTCCCGGCCGGGATCGTGAAGCGGAAGACCCGGTCGACGAACCCCGGGATGTAGCGCCGCAGGTTCGGCGCCAGCGCCAGGAAGAACGACGGGATCCCGATCGTGAGCGTGTCGATGATCGTGAGGTGGCGAGGAAGGAACGGGTAGGGCCAGAAGGCGAGACCGACCGCGATGGCCAGCAGCGTCGCCCAGACCGTCTTCGTGATGAACAGGTTGGCGACGCGCTCGATGTTCGCCGTCACCCGCCGACCCTCGGCGACGACACCCGGCATCGTGGAGAACTTGCCGTCGAGCAGCACGAGCTGCGCGACCGCGCGCGTCGCCGGCGCGCCCGATCCCATCGCGACGCCGATGTCCGCGAGCTTCAACGCCAGCGCGTCGTTGACACCGTCCCCGGTCATGGCGACGGTGTGCCCGCGCGCTTGCAGCGCCTTCACCATGTCCTGCTTCTGGTGCGGCGTCACGCGACCGAACACCGAATGCTGCTCGAGCGTCTCCCCGAGCTCGTCGAGATCCTCCGGAAGCTCCCGGGCGTCGAACGGCCGGTCGGCGTTCGGCATGCCCACGCGCGCCGCGACGGCCCCGACGGTGTGGGGGTTGTCGCCGGAGATGACGTTCAACGCCACGCCCTGCTGCGCGAAGTACGCCAGGGTCTCGGCGGCGTCGGGACGCACCTGCTCCTCGAGCAGCACGAGGGCGGCCGGGTGCATCTCCGGCGGCAGGCTCTCGCCTTCGAGCGGCGCGTCGGTCTGCGGCGAGGAGCAACACCCGTTGACCCGTGCCGGCGAAGGCTTCGGCCTTCTCCGCGACTTCGCCGTCGCGCCCGGCCCACACCAGCTCGGGCGCACCGAGCACCCACGTGCCGTGCTCGCCGAACGTCGCCGCGCTCCACTTGCGTGCCGACGAGAACGGGACGAACCCGGTGCGTCGCCAGGAGTCCGTCGTCGGGAACGCCGCCGCGATCGCGTTCAGCGTCGCGTTGCGGTCCTCGTCGGACGCGAGCGCCGCGAGCGCGGCCTCGACCGGCGCCTGATCGTCGAGCCGTTCGACGCGGTCGAACACGATGTTCCCGTCGGTGAGCGTGCCGGTCTTGTCGAAGCAGACCACGTCGACCCGGGCCAGCCCCTCGACCGCGGGCAGCTCCTGGACGAGCACCTTGCGACGAGCCAGCGTGACCGCGGCGACCCCGAAGGCGACGCTCGTCAGCAGCACGAGACCCTGGGGAACCATGCCCGACGATGCCGGCGACGGTGCCGCTGACCGCGTCGCGCCAGTCGTCGTGGGCGTTGTACTGGCTGACGAGCAGGAGCGCGGCGACGGGGAAGATCGCCCACGTGACGTAGCGCAGGATCCGGTTGATGCCGTCGATGAGCTCGGAGCGTGCGAGCGCGAAGCGGCGGGCCTCGGTGGCGAGCTTGCGGGCGTAGGCGTCGTCGCCGACGGCCGTCGCCTGGAAACGACCCGAGCCCGCGACCACGAAGCTGCCGGAGAGCACCTGGTCGCCGGTCTCCTTGTCGACCGGGTCCGACTCGCCGGTGAGCAGGGACTCGTCGACCTGGAGCGCGGTGGTCGCCCGCACGATGCCGTCGGCGGCGATCTGGTCGCCGGAGCGGAGCTCGACGAGGTCGTCGAGCACGACATCGTCCACCGCGACCTCGCGCACCTCGCCGTCGCGCACGACGCGCACCCGTGGCTCGCTGAGCACCGCGAGCTGGTCGAGGGTGCGCTTGGCGCGCACCTCCTGGACGATGCCGATGAGCGCGTTGCTCACCAGCACGATGCCGAACAACGCGTCCTGCGGATGCCCGACGGCGAGGATCACCACGAGCAGCACGCCCAGGATGGCGTTGAAGCGCGTGAAGATGTTCGCCCGCAAGATCTCGCCGAAGGTGCGACTCGAGCGCTCGCCGCTGGCGTTCGTCTCGCCCCGTTCGACGCGCTCTCGGACCTCGGCCTCGGTGAGGCCCGTCGGCGGCGTCTCGTACGTCCGCTCGGGCGCAACGGGCTGGCCCGAACGCGGCGGGGCGGTCACGGGGGCGAAGGTAGCCGAGGGGTCATTCGCGCACGGGTTGCGACGCGGCGGCTAGGTGGCGTCGGGCGTGCGGACCAGCTCGATCTCGCCGGTGTCGCCGTCCTCGACGACGTGGAAGCCGGCGAGCTCGGCCAGACGATCGCGGCCGTCGTCGGGGCCGATGGCGATGAGCTCGTCGCCGGCTTCGAGACGGACGGGGCCGCGGGGCCGGTAGATGTAGCGGCCGGCGCGCCGGATCGCCAACAGGTAGGAGCCGGTCTCGAGCTCGAGATTCGCCTCGCGCAGACTGCGACCGTCGAGCTGCGATCCGGCGGCGACGGGAACGCGCGCGATGACCTCGTCGCTGTCGCCCAGTGCCAGGCCGAGTACCGGATGCATCTCCTCGCCCTGCTCGACGAGCCACACCATCTGCCGGGCGGCGTCGCCGAGCTCCTCGGCCGCGCTGCCGAGGTGCAGGAGACCACGCAACGGCGACGGGTCGATGTGCTCGGCCGCGGCGCGCAGCACCCAGACCTCGAGGCGCTCGCGCATCTCGTCGAGCCGGTCCTCGAGGTGACTGACCTCGGCGGCGAGGCTCTGGTCGTAGAACAAGAGCGCCGAGTACGCGAGCCCGACCGCGACCTCGGAGATGTTCTTCATCTCGACGAGCACGTCGACGGCGCGGTCGAGGTCGGTGATGGTGGGATCGTCGCCGGCGCTCGGTGGCCGCCATTCGGGCGCGCCGGCGAGCGCGCGCACTTCGGCGATGCCGTCGGGCGGGCCGCGCAGGATGAGGATGTCCTCGGGCAGGATGATCTCGTCGCCGTCCGGGTCGATGATCCACTCCTTGCCGCGCCGGATGGCAACCACGCGCATGGCGACCTTGACCGGGAGATCGACGTCGGCGAGCGATCGGCCCGCGAGCTCGGAGCTCTCGCGCACGCGGACGCGGTGCGACACCTCCTCGGCGGCGGCGAGGTCGGCGACCAGCGCGGCGGGGATGCCGAGGCGGTGCGTCACGATGTGCGAGATGTCGACGGCCGCGTTGCCGATCTGCTCGATGGTCGCGATCACGTGCAGCACGCTCGACATCTGCTCGGCGTCGTGCGGTGACCGGGCGGCGAGGATGCAGACCTCGCGCATCTCGTGCACGAGCTCGTCGAGCCGCTCGTCGAGGTCGACGACCTCTTCGGCCATGCCGAGGTGGTCGAAGAAGAGGGCGGCGTAGCCGAGGTCGACCATCAGCTCGGAGGCGTCTTTCGCCTCCGAGAGCATGGCCTTGAGATTTCTCGGGGGTTTCTCGTCCATCAAGGGTCGGGCCTCAACTCAGGCCGAGGATCACGATAGCCAGGATCAGGGACACCGCTCCGAGGAAGTCGAGGCTCGAGGTCACGATGGGGATGCCGTGGTTGTCGGGGTCGAGGCCGAGCCGGTAGGTGGCGACGGCACCGTAGTACCCGACCAGGACCGCCGCCGTCGTGGCGAACACGCCGGCCAGCATGGACACCCCGATCATCTCGAGCGCGCCCGGGCTCGTCAGGTCGAACAGCGGCGGCGACGATGTCGGCGGACACGCCGAGGAGCAGGAAGGTCGGCACCGCGTAGACGAACACGAGCAGGACGTCCTCGCCGGCGGCACGCCACGGTGAACGCGACAGGTCGACCGTGCCGAGGTGCAGCTTGGTGGCGATCCGAGAGCTGAGGATGCCGCCCAGCGCGCCCGCGTCTTCCAGGAACGGCGGCACGAGCACGAGCAGCGCCGGAAACACCAGGAAGGACTCGATGCGCTTCTCGATCGTGATGCCGGCGATCACGTCGACCGCGCCCGCGATCGCGAGCACCGGGACCGACTCGCGGACGATGCTGCGGAGGATCGGCAGGCGGGCGCGCAACCCGACGACGAGCGCCACGAGCCCCGCCGCCACGCAGATCGCCGGCGACCAGCGGGCGTGAACCACGCGATGCCGACGAGATAGGTGGCGAGGAAGAGGCCCGGCAGCGTGACCACGTCGCCGGCGGCCGTGACGATGGGCGTGGAGACGTTGTCGAGGTCGAGGTCGAACCGCACACAGACCGTCGTCACGACGATCACGACGAGCAGGACGACGACCGACGACAGCATGCCGCCGACCACCGAGATGACGACGAAGTCGACGATCGAGATCGAGTTGGCGACGCCGAACGCGACCGAGACCGCCTTCGCCAGCACGGCCAGCACGAGCGAGATCGACAGCGAGAGCGCGAGCGACGCGACGACGTTCTGGCCGACGAGCGTGTCGAGGCGGCGCGACAGCCGGAACGTGCCGGTGTGGATCGCGGTGCCGAACCGGCTGCCGAGGCCGCCGAAGATGTTGCCGCGCATGCCGATCGCGGCCGGGACGAGAACGAGCAGGCCGGGCAGCGCCTCGAGCGTGCCGGTGATCGCGCCGAGCGTCAGCCCGGCGAGAAGGTCGCCACCCGACGAGAGCAGGAGCGCGACGAACCCCGCCCCGACCCCGCTCGGGTCGGAGCGAACAACGGCGACGAAGCGCCGGAGGAGGCGCGGGCGTCGGACCATCTGCTACTCGGGGGCTCGCTCATCGGCATTCGTCTCGTCGGCATGGGCCGGCTCACCCTAACGGCTGACGGCTCTCGCCGCGGTTGGGGAAGACTGACCCGGTGACGGTCCTCGATCTGCTCACGGTGGCGGTGCTGGCCGTGGTCGGCGTCCGGTTGTTCGAGGCGGCACGGACATCGGTCGGTGCGCACCGCAAGACGCTGGGCGTGGTGCAAGGCCTGCGCTGGCGGCACTTCGTGCGGGCGATCCCGATCGTCGCCCTGATCGTGTCGGTGGCCTGGCTGCTGATCCAGCTGCCCGTCCTCTCGTTCGGCTGGTGGTCGGCGATCGGCGGCGAGGGCAACCCCGTGGTCGGCGTCAGCGACCGGGACCTCGGGATCGCGTCGGTGGTCATCCCGCTGTTCTTCATCGGCTTGCTGATCGTGGGCCTGCCGTTGCTCGTCGCCCGGGAGGAGTGGGCGTTCCGGCGCGGCGCCGAGGCGCGGGGCACCGCGGTGAACCTCGGGTCGCTCGGTGGTGTTCGGCCTGGCCCACGCCGTCGTCGGCATCCCCATCGGCGCCGCGCTGGCGCTGTCGATCGGCGGCCTCTACCTCACGCGGTGCTACCTCGACGGCTGGAAGGAGACCCGCTCCCAGACCGGCGCCCTGCTCGAGTCGACCCGCGCCCACCTCGCGTACAACCTCACGATCATCACGCTGGTGCTCGCGTCGCTGTTGGCGCTGTACGCGACCGGAACCGCCTGAGCACGGCCATGCGTGACGAGGCAGCCAAGCAATTGCGGGCGGTGTTCGACGCCGCCGCCGACCACTACGACGACGAGCCGCTCGCGTACCTCGCTCGATTCGGGCGCCGCAGCGTCGAGCACGCTCGCGTTGGTCCCGGTGATCGCGTCCTCGACGTGGCGTGTGGAAGCGGCGCCTCCGCGCTGCCGGCCGCCGAGCAGGTCGGACCGAGATGGGCGGGTCCTCGGCGTCGACGTGTCCGAGCGGCTGCTCGCGCTCGCCCGAGCGAAGGCCGAGCAGGCCGGGCTCGACAACGTCGAGTTCAGGCTCGGCGACATGCGCGACCTCGAGCTTCCGGCCGCATCGTTCGACGCCGTCCTGCTGGTGTTCGGGGTGTTCTTCGTGCCGGACATGGAAGCGCTGACCCGTGAGCTCTGGAGCCTGGTCAAGCCGGGCGGTCGGTTGGTGATCACGGTCTGGGCGCGGGGGCTGATGGAGCCCGCGTACAGCACGTTCTTCGAGGCCGTGGGCGCCGAGCGGCCCGATCTCGTCCCGCACGGAGCCGAGGTGGATGCGCGTGGCGGATCCGGCCGATCTGCGAGCGACGCTGGTCGGCGGCGGCGTTCCCGACGAAGCGCTCGAGATCGTCGGCGAGCGGGGGATGCACGAGCTCCCGCACCCCGACGAGTTCTGGACGATCGTCCTGGGCTCCGGAATGCGCGGATCACTCGATCCACTCCCGCCGGACGCGCGTGAGCGGGTCCGCCGCCGACGTGCTCGAGTTCATCGAAGCGAAGGGCATCACGCAGCTGCCAATCGATGCGTACTACGGGAGAGCGACGAAGCCCGACTAGTGGAAGTCGCGGGAGCGGACCATGTCGGCGGCGGTGAGCGGGAGCTCCTCGATGCGGGCGGCGACGACGTTGATCACGCCCTGGTAGCGCTCGAGCATCCCCCGCACGATCAGCGCCGGTGACATGCGGGCGACCTTGCGGAACCGGCGCCACACGTCGGCCGTGCAGATCACGTTGAGCAGGCCGGTCTCGTCCTCGAGGTTGACGAACACCACGCCCTTGGCCGTGTCGGGCTGCTGGCGGTGCGTGACGATCCCCGCCACCTCCACCACGGTGCGGTGCGGCAGCTCGCGCAGCGCTTCGACGGTGACGACGCCGCGGTCCGTCAGGCGCTCCCGCACGAACTCGGTCGGGTGCCGGCCGGGCGTCAGGCCCGTCGCCCACAGGTCGGCCGCCGTCTCCTCGACCTCGGTCATGCCCGGCAGCGGCGGCGCCGTGACCCCGGTGACGAGCCCGGGCAGCTTGTCGGCCCGGGCGTCGCGCAGGGCGCCGGCGGCCCACAGCGCGCTGCGGCGGGTCTCGCCCAGGGTGCCGAACGCACCCGCGGTGGCCAGCGCCTCGATGGCGTCGGTGGGCGCGCCGGTGCGGCGGGTGAAGTCGGAGAGCGACGTGAACGGCGCCCGTTCGCGTTCGGCGTCGATGCGGTCGAGCAGCGCGTCGGCGAGGCCGCGGACGTACCGCAAGCCCATGCGGACGGCGCGCGTCGACGGGTCGGCGTGCCAGCCCGGGCGCGGGTGACCGACCGGTCCGGCGCCGCTGGTGCGCGGCTCGAGCGTGCAGTCCTTGCGCGACTCGTTCACGTCGGGGCCGAGCACCTCGACGCCGTGATGCATGGCGTCGCGCACGATCGAGTGCGGCGAGTAGAAGCCCATGGGCTGCGCGTTGAGCAGCGCGCACGCGAACTCGGCCGGGTAGTGCAGCTTGATCCACGAGCTCGAGTACACGAGGTAGGCGAAGCTCACCGAGTGGCTCTCGGGGAAGCCGAAGTCGGCGAACGCCTCGAACTTCGTCGCGATCTCCTCGGCGGTCGGGCCGGTGATGCCGCGCTCGGCCATGCCGGCGAGCAGCCGCTCGCGCATGACGGCCATGCGGGCGTGGGAGCGCTTCGAGCCCATGGCCTGGCGCAGCTGGTCGGACTCGCCGGGGCTGAAGCCGGCGATGTCGATCGCCATCTGCATGAGCTGCTCCTGGAACAGCGGCACGCCCAGCGTCTTCTTCAGGCATTCCTCGAGCATCGGGTGCGGGTACGTGACGGGCTCCTGGCCGTTGCGGCGGCGCAGGTAGGGGTGCACCGAGCCGCCCTGGATCGGGCCGGGGCGGATGAGCGCGACCTCGATGACGAGGTCGTAGAACGTGCGCGGCCGCAGCCGGGGCAGCGTGGCCATCTGCGCCCGGCTCTCGACCTGGAACACGCCGACGGTGTCGGCCGCGCACAGCAGGTCGTAGACCGCGGGCTCCTGGGGGATCGTGGCGAGGTCGATCTCGATGCCCTCGTGCTCGCGGACGAGGTCGACCGCGAGGTGCAGCATCGTGAGCATCCCCAGGCCGAGCAGGTCGAACTTCACCAGCCCGGCGGCCGCGCAGTCGTCCTTGTCCCACTGGAGCACCGACCGGTCCTCCATGCGGGCCCACTCGATCGGGCAGAACTCCACCAGCGGCCGGTCGGCCATGACCATCCCGCCGGAGTGGATGCCGAGGTGGCGGGGGAAGTCGAGCACCTGGCCGGCGAGGTCGAGGACGAGCGCCGGCACCGGCGGCCCCTCGGTCTTCACGCTCTCGAACGCGCCGACGTCCCTCCCCCACCGGTCGATCCACTTCGTGAGCCCGTCGGCGTGGCCGGGTGAGAGGCCGGCGGCCTTGGCCATCTCGCGCAGCGCGCTCTTGGGCCGGTACGTGATCACGTTGGCGACCTGCGCGGCGCGGTCGCGCCCGTACTTGTCGTAGACGTACTGGATCACCTCCTCGCGGCGCTGGTGCTCGATGTCGAGGTCGATGTCGGGCGGGCCGTCGCGCTCGGGCGAGAGGAACCGCTCGAACAGCAGGCCGAGCGCGACGGCGTCGGCCTTGGTGACGCCGAGCGCGTAGCAGACCGCGCTGTTGGCGGCGCTGCCCCGACCCTGGCAGTAGATGTCGTGGCGATGGCAGAACTCGACGATGTCGACGAGCACGAGGAAGTAGCCGGGGAAGCCGAGCTCCTCGATCACGTCGAGCTCGTACGCGATCTGGCGCATCGCCTGCTCGTGCTGCTCGTGGCGTCGGCGGGTAGCGGACGGCCGCGCCGCGCGCGGTGAGCTCGCGCAGCCAGCGTCATCTCGGTGTGGCCGGTCGGCACGTCGTGGTCGGGCAAGCTCGGGCGCGGCGAGGCTGAGGTCGAACGCGCACGCCGCCGCGATCTCGAGCGTGCGCTCGACCGCGCCGGGCCAGCGGGCGAACCGGCGCTGCTGCTCGGCCGGCGCTGCGCAGGTGCGCGAACGGCGCCGCCGGCAGCCAGCCGTCGATCTCGTCGAGCGAGCGCCGGGCACGGACGGCGGCGAGCGCGGTGGCGAGCGGCCGCTGACGCGGGCGTGGCGTAGTGCACGTTGTTGGTGGCGATCACGTCGACGGACGCCGACGCGCGCTACTTCGGCGAGCGCGTCGTTGCGGTGCCGGTCGAGCGGGTCGCCGTGGTCCCACAGCTCGACGAGCACGCGGTCGCGCCCGAACGCGGCGACGAGCCGGTCGAGGGCGCGCCGGGCCGCGGCCGGCCCGTCGTCGAGGAGCGCGCGCGGCACCGCGCCCTTGCGGCAGCCGGTGAGCACGAACCACGCGTCGTTGCGGCGCTCGCCGCGGAGCCGTCGCAGGTGAACCGGCGCGCGGGCGGCGCCGGCGAGGGCGCCGAGGTCGAGACGGGGCGCGCCCTTCTCCCCCGCCAGCTGCGCCGCGCTCACCGCCCGGGCCAGGCGGGCGTACCCGACCGGGCCCTGCGGCGAGCACCACGAGGTGCTCGCCGGGCGGGTCGGCGTAGCCGTTCGGCGGCGTGCGGGGCGCGTCGAGCGTGAGCTCGGCGCCGAACACCGTGGGGAGGCCGGCGGCGCGGGCGGCGAGGGCGAAGCGCACGACGCCGTAGAGGCCGTCGTGGTCGGTGACGGCGAGGGCGGCGAGGCCCAGCCGGGCGGCCTCGTCGGCCAGCTCCTCGGGATGGCTGGCCCCGTCGAGGAACGAGAAGTTCGTGTGGCAGTGCAGCTCCGCGTAGCCACCCGCTCACTGGCGGCCCCTACTCCTTCGGGGCCGCTCACCCTATCGAACGTATGTTCGACCAGTCCAGCGGGACTGCGTCGCTCAGAAGCGGAAGCGGGTGGCGCCGAAGGGCTCGGCCATCCCCAGGGCGAAGACAGTCTTCGGTGTCACCTGGTACACGTCCCACGGCGGCGGGCCGGCGGCCGGCGCGCTGAACTCGGCGTACAGCGCCCCGTCGCGCACGGTCGGCTCCCAACCCTCGGCCGTGTATGCGTCGGCGATGCGCTGGAGCTTCGGGCCATCGGTGACCTTCACGGCCTCGCCCTCCACGACGATGTCGAACGGGTGCGTGGCCACGGTGATGACGCAGCGCGCGTCGACAGCGATGTTCTTCGCCTTGCGAGGGCCGGGGCCGGCGTTGAAGTAGAGGGCGCCGTCGACCCAGGGGACCCCGAGCGGCATGACGTGCGGGCTGCCGTCCGGGTTCGTCGTCGCCAGCCACGACGTGTGCCGATCCGGGCCGTCCGTTCCGGGCGCCTGGGTCCAACCTTGGTCGAGGCGACCCCGCACTTTGGTCCAGGGGATCGGCGGTGCGTCGTAGCCGTCGAGGTTGCGCTCTGAGACGGGTTTGTCGGTCGTCATGCTGGCTCCGACGTCACCGGAGCCCGAAATCACCGGGCACCGATCTCGACGACCTCACCAGCGTCCACCGTGTATCGCAATCCGCATACTTCGCATTGCACGTCGCCAGCGTCGGGCACCGTCCCGGCACGGAATCGGAGCATCGGATTCCCGCACCGGCAGACAAGTGCGACCCGGACCGCCGGGCTGCCGATCACGAGATGAAAGGGAGGAACGTCACGCGTCACCGCGGAGCCCATGCCCACCATCGCGAAGCGTCCGATCTCCAAGCCCGGTCCGATTACGGCGCCCGCCCCGACCGTCGCCCCCGCCGCGTACCGAGGTGCGCGGGGCTTCCGGACGCAGTGGTTGCCGCACGGTCTGAAGGTCCGGGGTCGTGGCACGCGGGTACCGGTCGTTGGTGAAGACGACGCCTGCGCCGATCATCACCCCGTCTTCGACGACGACGCCGTCGCACAGGTACACGAACGCGTCGATCTTCACACGATCGCCGATGCTCACGCCGTCGGCAATGTAGGTCTTCTCGCCGACCTCGCACTCGCGACCGACGCCGCGCCGGACCGCGTGCGTGTACGTGGCTCCAGATCGTCGTGTCGGGCCCAATCTCGACACCGGGCTCAATCTCCGCGGTCGGGTCGATCCCCATGACGCTCAGCTCCCCGGGTTGGAGTACACGCGCTCCGGGCTGACCAGCACCGCGACCCGGCGTCTCGGTCGGCCATCACCCGGTCGTACTCGTCCCAGTCGTCGTGCGTGCCGCCGGCGGCGCTGAACACGTCGCGGAGCACCTGCGGGACGCGGCCCGCGTCCAGCCCGTCGAGGGGATCGTCGGGGCCGGCGAGATCGACGGGACCTTCGACGGCGATCCATTCCCAGCCGACACGGAACACGACCGTCGCCCTTGGCCGGCGCCGCAGGTTCGCGTGCTTGCGGGTGTCGCCCCGCACGACGAGCCCGACGACCGCGTCGCCGCTCACCGGGTGCGCCAGCACGCCGGCGTTGGCGATCGAGGTCTGCGGCGACCCGTCGGCCCGTTGGGTCACGACCACGGCGAGGCCTTGATCGCGGCCGGCGAGGTCGCGGACGTTCTCGATCGTTGCCATGGCCACCGAGCTTCGCGCGTCGGAGCCCGATGCGAGACTTGCGGTGTCATGGACGAGCTCCCCGGGGCCACCGACGACGACTTCTGCTACCTCACGACCCGTGGACGCGTCTCCGGACGTCCGCACGAGATCGAGATCTGGTTCGCGCTCGACGGGCGCACGCTGTACCTGCTGTCGGGCGGCGGCGACCGGTCCGACTGGGTGCGAAATCTGCTCGCCGAACCGGCGGTCACGGTGCGGCTGCGCGAGACGACCTATGCGGCGACGGCGCGGGTCGTCGAAGCGGGCGACGAGTCCGAGCGAGGGCGCGGGCTCGTCTTCGAGAAGTACCAGCCGCGCTACACGGGAAGTCTCGAACGCTGGCGGCGCGAGTCGCTCCTGGTCGCGATCGATGTTCCCGGGGCAGACTGACGCCGTGCCGATCGAGCTCGTCCCCTTGTGCACCGCCACGATCACGCTGAAGGATCCGATGATCCTGCCGAACACGCCGAGCGGCATGCGGACGATCATCGAGGTGGCGACGGCGAAGTTGGAGGGTGACCGGCTCTCGGGGACGATGAAGGGCGCCGCCGGCGCCGACTGGGCGACGATCGGGCCCGACATGACGTGCACGCTCGACGTGCGCATGACGTTCGAGACTCAAGACGGCGCGCTCGTGCTGGTCTGCTACTCGGGGCGCATCGATCTGTCGAAGCCGCCGGGCGATTCACCCGTCTACGCCGCTCCCCTCTTCGAGACTGGCGACGAGCGGTATGCGTGGCTGAACCGTGTCCAGGCGGTCGCGAAGGGGAAGCTGGACGGCACGACGCTCACCTACGAGATCGCCGAGGTGCGCTGACTCAGTCGTAGATCGCCTCGAGCGCGGCGTGCCCTGCGGTCACCGCGACGAGACAGGCGACGCGCTCGCCGTCGGGCGCGGCCACCAACACCTGCCAGTAGGCACGGCGCGCCCGCGCCCGCCGGTCCCACCAGCGGGCGTCGTGCGCCCAGGGCCCCGCCCACGCCGCGATCTCGCCCCCGCGGTCGGGAAGCGCCGCGCACCGCAGGTGCGCCGGCGGCGCAGACGGGTCGCCCCGTCCCGACACGGTGACGACCTCGCCGGCGGCGTCGAGCAGCTCGGCGGGGGGCGGTGGATCGAAGACGCGCGCCGGCGCCGGAGCCGGGATCGAGCCCGGCCAGGGCGGTACCTCGCGGGCGTTGGCGCCGGGCGCCGCCACCGCCTCGAGGGGACGGGCCGGCTCACGAGGATCGCCCCACGGCACCCACCGCACCCGCTCGCCCGGCGTGCGGCCGCCCTGGTGCACGGCCGTGACCACGGCGGGATGGCCGAGCATCCCCTGCACCCGGGCGAGCACGCGCCCGGCGCGGTCGGCCGCGGCCGGGTCGCCGCCCCAGAACCCGAGCTGACGGCCGGTGGCGGGCAGCACCTCGTCGGGCACCAGCCGCAGCAGCACGAGACCGCTGGTCGCGAGCTCCTCGACCGAACCCCCGTCGCACGCGAGCCGCCGTCGTCGTCGCCGCTCCCTCCGCCGTGAGCCAGCCCTCGAGCTGCCAGCGGACGCGCGCCGCCAGCGCCGCCGGGGTGAGCGCGCCCTCGTGGCGCCAGCACCGGGTCAGCCGCTCACCCCGCTCGGTCTCGGCCTCGATCATCACGCGCGTGCACGCGAGACCGAGCGCCCCGAGTCGCGCCATGAGCCGCTCGGCCAGCGCCTTGGCCGCGAACGCGGCGGTCTCGACGTGCACGGCGGGTGGATCCAGCTCGGCGGTCTCGATGAGCTCGGGAGGTGGGGGCGCCGGAGGCGCGGTGGCTTCGTCGTCGCCGCGGGCGAGCCGGTGCGCGCGGGTACCGGCCGACCCGAAGCGACCGAGCACGGCGCCGTCGGGCAGCGCCGCGAACGCGCCCAGCGTGCGCAAGCCGAGCCGGACGAGCAGGTCGGCCAGCTCCGCGGCTTCGCCGGGATCGGGATCCTCGAGCACCGCGACCGGCCACGGGGCGAGAAACCCCGGTGACTCCCCCGGCGGCACGACGTACGCCGCGCCCGGTTCGGCCGCACGCGCCGCGAGCATGGCGGCGAACCCGCCGTCGGCGACGCCGACGCGCGCGTCGGTGATCCCGATTGCATCGCACGGCGTCGAGGCATCGAACGGCCATGGCGGTGTCGCCACCGAAGTACCGGGACGGGCCACGCGTCGGGAACGAGATCCGGCCCGGCTCCTCCAGCACGAAACGGGGCGTGAACGTCTCGACCGCGCGCGCGACCCGCTCGAACGCACGCGCCTCGACCTGCGGGTCGGCCTCCGCGATCGTCAGGCCCGGGCAACGCGCCTCCGCCTCGCGCCGGCGCAGGCCGGACGTCACGCCTTCTGCGGCCGCTTCGGTCGACGCCGCGATCACGACGAGCCCGCGTTCACCGCTCTCCACGACCGCGACCGCCGCGTCACTCAACGAAGGATCACGGGCGCGCAGCGCGACGACCGGCCAGTCCGGGCACCACAGGCAGGCGGTGCGCTCGGCCATGCCGTCAGCACGCCCCGGTCAGCCGGCTTCGACGAGCGCGACATGATCACGCGCCGCCGCGCCGCGGCCGTCGACATGCACGCGCTGGTCACGTTCGGCGAGCACACCCGCGCCCGGACCCAGGTCGCGCCAGACCGAGCCTTCGGCCCGCAGGCGAAGCGCGGCCTCGGCCGGCCACGGTCCCATCGCCACCAGCACCGCGCCGCGCTCGCGTGCCCGGGCCAGCAGCCGCCGCGTGTCTCCCACCCGGGCGTACGCCGGCACCTCGGCGAGCACGACGCTGATCCCGTCGAGCAGCGCGGCGGCTACCGCAGCCCAGCGGGCGGGGGGCACCCGCCGGACCACGGCGAATCGCTCGAGCGCGACCCCGGCCTCTCCCGCCGCCAGCCCGCCCAGGCTGGCGTCGAGCTCGATCGCGGCGGCCCATTCACCGGCGGCCGTGGCCGCCGCCGCCAGCTGGAGTGCGACCGACGTGGCGCCCGCTCCGGGATCGCCGTCGACCGCCACCACCGTCCCCCGCTGGACGGCGCCGCCGGGGAGCAGGTCGCCGAGCGGACCGGGCACGGCCAGGACCCGCTCGCCGGCCAGCACCACGGGCCGGGCGTGCCGGGCTGCGTTGTCAAGGTGCTCGCGGGACCGTTCGTCCCGCCGGGGAAGCGCAGCCAGGGCCACTCCCGGACCATAGGCGAACGTGTGTTCGATCAGCAAGCGCGGGGTCGACCGCCTCACGGGAAGCGCAGGGAGAGCGAGCGCCTACTTCTGCGGTTCGGGCGGGGCCTTGACCTCGATGCCCAGGGCCTCGAGCGCGTCGGGCGACCAGCCGGCGTCGTCGCCGTAGTAGCCGAAGAGGTGCTCGATCGTCTCGGTGACCTTGGGCTCGAGCTCCGGCCAGCGCTCGGGCGGCGCTTGCACGGTGACGGCGCTCGAATAGATCGTCACCTGGGTGGCGCCGAGGTCGAACAGGCGCCGGGCCAGCACGTCGGGCGGCCGGTCGCCCTGGGTGTCCTCGACGGCGTGGTACCGCTCGATCTCCATGCCCGTGAGCGACCGGTTGAGATCGAAGAGCCGGACCGACGGCGACGCGCCGGGACGGGCGGTGACGGTGATCGGCTGGCCCACGGACGTCGGAGGCTTACGGCAGATTACGGAGGTGCGACCCAGCAACTCGAGCAACGCGGTCTGCCGGTCGGCGCCGGGCTCCGGCTCGTGGTCGGTCCCGAACGCGCCGCTGCCGAGCAGCATCTCCTTCTGAGGCTCGATGACCGTCCAGCACGCCTCCACGAGCTCGGGATCGAGCGTCGTGTCCTGGCCGGTGCCCTTGGCGACGTCCCAGCCGTGGACCACGACGTCGATGAACCGGTGCCCCAGGTACACCTCTCCCGGCACGGGCCCGTACGACACTGCGCACGGCGCCTCCATCGCCCCCGGCGCGTGGAACGCCTCGCTCGCGGCGCGTGCCGACTCGTCGTAGGCGGCGGTCGGATCATCGCCGAGGATGTCGCCGTCGAGACGGTCGCCGACGTCCTCGATGGTCTTGCCCCGCGCCAGCTCCCCGGCCCAGAAGTTGCCGCTCACGATGTGGTTGACGAGCTCGCGCACGTCCCAGCCCTCGCAGGGCGACGAGTCCTGCCACTGGTTCGCGCCGACGCCCGCCACGTACCGACGGGTCGCCGCCAGCGCCTGATCGTGCAGCTCCGGCAGATCGAATGCCATGTCCGTCCCCCTGCTCAGAACAGCCGGCCCGGCGCCGGCGGCACACCCCGCCAGCACAAGCCGTCCATGAAGATCCACGAGCGCCGGTGGATCGCGCTGGGTCCGTACCACGCCAGCGCCGACTTGTGAATGGGCGCCGGGTATCCGACGTTCGACTCGAAGTCGTACGCCGGGTAGTGCTCGGCCTCGCCCCGCATGAGCGCGTCGCGCGTCACCTTGGCGACACAGGACGCCGCCGCGACCGACAGCGACGTCGCGTCGCCCCGAATGACCGTCGTCACGCGGGCGCCCAGCGCCAGGTAGTCGTAGTTGCCGTCGAGGATGATGCGGTCGGGCTCGTACCCGAGCGCAGCCAGCTGCGCGAGCGCGCGGCGCCCGGCGGCTCGGAGCGCCGCGGTCATGCCGAGGGCGTCGCACTCCTCGTAGGACGCGTGCCCGACGCCGATCGCGACCGCCCACCCGCGTACGCGTCCAGCCACGACCTCGCGCTCGTCGCGTGTCAGCTCCTTCGAGTCGCGCACGCCACGCAGATGGTCGGGCGGGGGGACGAGCGCCGCCACCGTGACCGGGCCGGCCCAGGCACCGCGGCCCACCTCGTCGATGCCGACCACGACCCGCTCGCCGGCACCCCAGCACCGCCGCTCGAGACGCAAGGTCGGAGTCCGGGTTCGTGACGCGGGAGTTGCGCCGACGCCTGCCGCCGGCACCGGGGGAGCAGACGCCGATGCCACCATCGCCGGAACATACCAAGCTCCCGCGACCCCGACGCGCACATGTCGGAGCGCGCCCTTCCGGTGCTGGTCAGGTGCCTGTTACCCTCGCCCGCGATGGAGCAAGGCACCCGCGTCGAAGTGCGCTCACGCTTCGACGACAGGTGGTCACGTGGTTTCGAGGTCGCCGAGGTCGTCGACGAGGGCGACAGCGCGCGCTACAAGCTGAAGCGTCGCTCCGACGGATCCGTCCTCCCCGCGTTGTTCGTCGACGACGAGCTGCGGGAGGAGAAGAAGCGCTCGATGTGGTGGATCGCGTAGTCGCGACCCGCTAACCGTCGATCTTCAAGCTCTCGATCAGCTCTTCGACGGAGATCGCCTGGAGCGTCGTGGTCCGCATCGTCCCCCGCGCCGCCAGCATGATCGCGGCCCGGGCCATCGTCGCCTCGTCCGGCGACTCGATGACGTTGAGGAAGTCGTACTGGCCCATGAGGGCGTACTGGGCGATGACCTTCAAGCCCATCCCCTCGACCTCGCGAGTGACCTCCCGGATGCGTTCGGGGTTCTCGCGGACGGTCGCCCAGCCGTCGGGCCCGAGCGTCGTGAGCATGGCGTAGGTCGGCATGGCGGAAGAGCCTACTGACGGCTCTCCAACCGGGCGATGTTGTCGGCCTCGCCGGGGTCGGGCTCGGTGGCGAACCACGCGTCGAGCAGCTCGCTGGCGACCTCGGGGGTCGTGAGCCGAAGCCCCATGACGAGCACGTTGGCGTCGTTCCACTTGCGGGCGCCGGCGGCGGTGGCGGCGTCGGTGCACAAGGCGGCGCGCACGCCCGGCACCTTGTTCGCGGCGATCGACGCGCCCGTGCCCGTCCAGCAGAACAGGACGCCCGTCTCGACGTCACCCTTGGCAACCAGCTCGCCGACGCGCTGGCCTACCTCGGCCCACTCGATGGGCTCGCCACCGGGAGGGCCGACGAGCACGACGTCGTGACCGCGCCGCTCCAGGTCGTCCCGGACGGCGTCGGTCAGCGTGGTCTTCTCGTCCGACCCGAGCGCCACTCTCATTGCCTCCCAGGGTACGGCGCCACGCGCTAGACAAGCGGCCTTGGACCGGCGTGAGTTCCTCCGGCGCACGGCGCAGCTGGGCGGGGCGGTCGCACTGGGCGGACCGGCGCTCGCGGCGAACGCACGCGGCGCGCTGGCCGCCGACGACTTCGGCTCCATGCTCGACGACCCGGCGAAGGAGTCGCCGATCGACACGGTCGTCGTCGTGATGATGGAGAACCGCTCGTTCGACCATTACGTCGGATGGCTGGCCGACGACAAGAAGTACATCGAACGCGGGAAGAGCCGGTACGGGAAGCGCTTCCGCGTCAACGGGAAGCAGGTGCAGTCGTTCCCCGGCCCCGACGGGGCGCCCGTCCAGACGGCCCCGTTGCTCACGAACCCGGCGGAGACGAATCCGTACCGCGGGTGCGGCCATCCCGATCCCGGACACCAGTGGACGCAGGGACGCGCGCAGCGCGACGGGGGGTTCCTCGCGCCCGGCAGCGGCAACGACACGTTCGCCCTCGGCTACTACGGCGGCGACGCGTTGCCGTTCACGTCGCAGCTCGCGCGCGAGTTCACGGTGTTCGACCGATGGCACGCGTCGATCCTCGGGCCGACGTATCCCAACCGCGCGTACCTGCATTCGGCGCAGTCCGGGACGTACCAGACCAACATGCTGCCGACCGCGACCGGCGGCTACGACTGGGAGACGATCTGGGACCGCCTGGCCGCGGCCCGCGTGTCGACGGGCTACTACTTCACCGACCTTCCGGTGCTGGCGCTGTGGGGCGGCCGACTCGACAGCGTCACGCACCCGATCACCGACTACTTCGAGCAGGCGCAAGCGGGCAAGCTCCCCCGCGTCGTCTTCGTCGATCCCGCCTTCCTGACGGGCAACCGCACCGACGACCATCCCCTCGCCGACATCCGCGCCGGGCAGCGGTTCCTGCGCGACGTGTTCGCGGCGTTCGCCCGATCGAAGCACTGGAAGCGCGGCGCGTTCGTGCTCATGTACGACGAGTGGGGTGGGTTCTACGACCATGTCAAGCCACCCGATCCTGCCGGACAACCGGGCGAGCGCGGTGGACGCCGACAACTTCGGCCAAGCAGGATTCCGCGTACCGGCGGTGGTCGCGTCGCCGTACGCGCGGCCGCGGCTACGTCGATCACACCCTGTACGACCACACGTCGGTGCTCAGGTTCCTCGAGTGGCGCTTCCTCGGCGCGCCCGCCCGCGGGCCCGGGAAAGCCGGTCAGACCTGGTTCCTCACCGAGCGCGACCGCCGCGCCAACAACCTCGGCGCCAGCCTCGCGTCGGATCCGGTCGAGAAGCGGGTCGGCATCAACCTCGACGTCGTGCTCACCGACCCGTCGCCGCCCTGCGGGACGCAGCCCGGCATGGGGGGAGGCCTCGCGGTCCGCGCGCCCGTCCCGGAGACGCCACCCGAGGACCACGCCTTCCAGTACGCCTACGACGCGGGCTGGTTCGAGCGCGTCGGCTTCGACGTGAAGCCGAGCCCGATGGTGAAGCAGTGGGTCCGCGGCTGATCGTCAGGCGAGACGGAAGCCGTGCTCGACGAGCACGGCCCGCAGGGCCATCCGCCGTCGCTCGACCAGGCCGTCGGTGAGCGGATAGCCGAAGCGTCGGATACACCTCCGGGTACGCGACGGAGCTCGCTGAGGCCGACGCGCACGGTCACCGCGTCCTTGGGGAGGAACAAGCGGCGACCGAACGGGAACCACAGGGCGATGCCGTCGTCGAGAACCGCGAAGCGCCACGGCAGATAGCGCGCCGACGACGAGACCGACGACGGCGAACAGCACTGCGTAAACCAGCGCACCACGGCCGGTTCCGGTCAGCACGACCAACCGCGAACACGAGCATTCCCGGCGGCCAGCAGCGCAAGAACATGCTCGTGCCCACGTACCGAGCCGGACTCACGCGACAACGTTACGCCGCACGCAACGCGAAGTGGCCGGCGGGCGTCGTCGCCCGCCGGCCACTCCGGCAGCCGCCGCGGAGCGGTCGTTGCTTACCGACCGATCGTCGGGTCGGGCGACGTCGGTGCTCGCGAGCACCTTGTCCTCCGCCGGGTCCGCGCCGGTCGAGCAGGAGCTCGCTGGTGGCGAAGTCGCCGTAGGCGAGCACGCCCATCTCCGGGCGGTCGAGGCCCATGCTCCTCGACCTCGGGCGTCGGCCGGATGCCGCCCTTCGTGAGCACGTTCGGATCTTGAAGAACGCGTAGGCGATCCCGCCCATGACGAAGATGATCGACGAGCGCGCCGAACGACCTGCGCTCCGAGCTGACGGATCCCGAGGTCGAGCTCGTAGAGGATCCCGGTCACGCCGCTGCCGCGCCGCCGCGCCGCCGTGGTCAGGTTCCAGCCGGCGCCGTAGTCACCGCTGGAGAAGATCCCGACGCACAACACGCCCCAGATGCCGCTCACGCCGTGGACCGAGATCGCGCCGACCGGGTCGTCGATGCCCTTGCGCTCGAAGAAGAGGATCGACTCGATCACGACGACGCCGGCGATCGATGCCGATCACGGCTGCCGCCCATGGCTGCACGAACGCGCACGGCGCCGTGATCGCGACCAGCCCGGCGAGCATGCCGTTGGCCATCATTCCCGGGGTCGGGCTTCCCGAGGCGCCGGCATGGCCTAGAACATGCCGACCGATGGCGCCGAAGGCGGCCGCGATGCGCGGTGTTCGACGGCGACGACCGCGAACCGGACGTCGGTGGCCGCGAACGTCGACGCGGCGTTGAAGCCGAACCAGCCGAACAGACAGGATGAACGTCCCCAGCATCGCCATCGGGATGTTGTGCGCCGCCAACGTGCGCGGCTTCCCGTCGGGTCCGTACTTGCCGAGCCGAGCTCCGAGCACGAGCGCGCCGGCCAAGCCCGCGACACCGCCCATGGCGTGCACGACGCCGGAGCCGGCGAAGTCCACGTAACCGAAGCCGAGGTGCATGCTGTTGCCGAGCTGGCCAGCCAGCCGCCGCCCCACGTCCAGCCGCCGAAGAGCGGGTAGTAGATCGCGCCGCAGAACAGGCCCCAGCCGATGAAGGCCTTCCACTTCCAGCGCTCGGCCATCGCACCGGTCGGGATCGTGGCCGTCGTGTCCATGAACGCGTACCATGTAGAGGAAGAACGCCGCCGTCGGTCGCCGAGCGCCGCGTTCTTGCCGAGCCCGCCGAGGTCGTCAGCGCCGAAGCCGCCCTTCCAGAGGAACACCCATTCCCGGAGCCGATGAGCGTGTCACCGACGGCCTTGTCTAGCCGAAGAGGCCCGGGAAGCTGTAGCCGCCGAACATGAACGCGTAGCCCACGAGGAAGAAGGCCCGACACCCGAGGCCGAAGATCACGAAGTTCGTCGAGAACACGTGCGCCGCGTTCTTGGCCCGGCGAGAACCCGGTCTCGACGAGCGCGAACCCGGCCTGCATGAATATGACGAGCACCGCTCCGATGACGACCCAGAACAGGTTCACGCTGACCGCGACGTCAGCGGGCGCCTTGGACCGCCGGGCCCTTGAACACCGGCTTCGGATCATTGACCGGCGAATGCCGCCGAGCCCCCAGCGGTCACCCCGAACGAGCAGGACCAGGGCCACGAGGACCGCGCCCCTGCCCAACCACTTCCGTTTCACATCGTCCTCCTGCTTGTCGTAGGACCCGGAGTGGAGAGCACCCCCCGGACCGTTCCGTGAAGGGCGCCAGTGCCCTCCCCCTCGCGTGGTTCCAGCCCCTCTGCGCGAGATAGGGGGAACGTAAAGGGGGCGCGTTTCGCGATCGGTGCCGGTTCGTGAACGAACCGAAACGCACCTCTGACGGAACTCTGACGGCCCGACGAGGCCGGGACCGGGCGGGTGGGCGGCCCGTATCCTGGCCCGATGCCGCCGACGACAGTGGGGATCGTCCCGCACACGCACTGGGACCGGGAGTGGTACGCGCCGTTCCAGGTGTTCCGGGCCCGGCTCGTCCGCCTGCTCGACGAGCTGCTCCCGCTGCTCGAACGCGACCTCAGCTACGCCCGGTTCCTGCTCGACGGCCAGACCGTCGTCGTCGACGACTACCTCGAGGTCCGGCCCGGAGGCGGCGGCAGACGCTGCAGCCGCCTGGCCGCCACCGGCCGCCTCTCGGTCGGGCCGTGGATGGTCCTCATGGACGAGTTCATGGTCTCGGGCGAGACGATCGTCCGCGACCTCCAGCTCGGCCTGCGGCGCGCGACCGAGCTCGGCGGCGCGATGCCGGTCGGGCTACCTGCCCGACATGTTCGGCCACATCGCGCAGATGCCGCAGATCCTGCGGCTCGCCGGCTTCGAGCACGCGGTGGTGTGGCGCGGCGTGCCGTCGACGGTCACGCAGACCGCGTTCGCGTGGGAGGCGCCCGACGGCTCGAGCGTGCGCGCCGAGTACCTGTACGGCTCGTACTCGAACGGCCGCGACCTTCCCGACGACGCCAAGCAGCTTGTCGCCCGGGCCCGGAGCTACGAGCTCGAGCTCGGCCCCGCGCGCCTTCCCGGCGGGGCGATGCTGCTCATGAACGGCACCGACCACCAGATGCCGCAACCGTGGCTCGGGCGCGTGGTCGCCGAGGCGAACGAGATCCAGGACGACTACCGGTTCGTCGTCACGTCACTGCCGGAGTACGTCGTCGAGCAACCCACCGACGGCCTGTCGACGGTGCGGGGCGAGCTCCGATCGGGCGCCCGCGCCAACGTGCTCATGGGCGTGGCGTCGAACCGGGTCGACGTGCACCAGGCGTGCGCGGTCGCCGAGCGGGCGCTCGAGCGCCGGGCGGAGCCGCTGTCGGCGCTGCTCCTCCCGGCCGACCGGTACCCCGACGCGCTCCTCGCGATCGCATGGCAGAAGCTCGTGGAGAACAGCGCCCACGACTCGTCGTGCGCGTGCAGCGACGACGAGGTCGTCGACCAGGTGATGGTGCGCTATCGCGAGGCGCGCCAGATCGGCGACGTCCTCGCACGCGAAGCGATGCGGCAGCTCGCAACCGAGGTGGACACCCCTGCCGGGTCGACCCTGGTCGTGAACCCGACGCAAGCGCGTCGCGGCGGCCTGCTGTCGGTGAACGTCCCCGGGGAAGGGCCGTTCCACTTCGTGACGCCGGACGGCCGGCCGTGCCCGACCCAGGAGCTCGGCGTGCTCACCGGCGAGGGGTTCTCGACCATCGTCTCGGGCCAGAAGGTGCGGTGGGTGCTCGAGATGATGAACGGGCCCGAGTTCGCCGGCGAGCGCATCGGCCACTACGACATGACCGAGGCCGACGACGGGGCGCTCGAGCTGGTCTTCCGGGGCGCGCAACCGGGCGAGACCGCACATCGACCTGACAGAGCTCCGGGACGAGCTCGTGCGCCTCGGCGACGAGGGCAAGACGTTCCGCTTCCGGGTCATGGCGGCGCCGGTGCGGGAGGCGATCTTCGCCGCCGACGAGGTTCCCGGGCTTCGGATGGCGGAGCTACACGGTCGCCGCCGGCGACGGGCCGGCGACCGGCTGTCACGTCGGGGCCGTCGTCGCTCGACAACGAGCACCTGCACGTCGAGGTCGACGGCGACGGCACGTACGCAGTCACGACCTCCGACGGTCTGACAGTGCGCGGCCTCGGACGACTGGTCGACGGCGGCGACGGCGGCGACACGTACAACTACTCCCCGCCCGCCGAGGATCTGCTCGTCGACCAGCCCGAGAGCGTCGAGGTCACCGCGGTCGAGTCCGGTCCCGTGCGCGCTCGCGTGCGCATCGACGCGACATACCGGTGGCCCACGCACGCAATCGGCGACGAGCGTTCGTGCTCCCGGCGCGCCGACGAGACCACGCCCGTCGCGGTGCACACGACCCTGGAGCTCCGCACCGGTGAGCGGTTCCTCCGCGTCCACACCGAGCTCGACAATCCGTGCCGTGACCATCGGCTGCGGGCGCACTTCCCGCTGCCGGCGCCGGTGACGGGCTCGCACGCGGAGTGCGCGTTCGCCGTCGTCGACCGGGGCCTGACCGCCGAGGGCGGCCCCAACGAGTTCGGCCTGCCGACGTTCGTGTCGCGCCGGTTCGTGGACGCCTCGGACGGGGACGCCGGCCTCGCGATCGTCCACGACGGACTGCTCGAGTACGAGCTCCTCACCGAGGATGGGAAGCACAGCGGCGAGCTCGCGCTCACGCTGCTGCGCGCCACCGGATACCTCTCCCGCTTGCAGCTCTCGATGCGGGCGAGCCCGGCCGGGTACCCGTATCCGCTCGAAGGGCCGCAGATGCTCGGCCGTCGCACGTTCGACTACGCGCTGCTGCCCCACCGCGGTGATTGGCGCGATGCAAACCTCTACGACGCCGCCGACGAGGTGCTCGTACCGCTCGAGCGCGTCCGAGCCGGCGGGGTGGCGGGCGCGCGACGCGAGCCCACCGGGGCACGGTTGCAGGTGGACGGCGCCCGGGTGGCGGCGGTGCTGCGCGAGCCGGGCGGATTGCTGGCCCGGGTGTTCAACCCGTCCCCCGAACCGTCGACGGCCGCCGTCGAGCAGGACGGGGCGCCGGTGACGGGCTGGACGGTCGACCTGGTCGGCCGCCCCCTGGAGCGCTTCGAGGGCGCCGTCGAGCTCCGGCCGTGGGAGATCGCGACGCTCCGGATCGACGCCCCGATCAGCTGAAGCCGCCGGCGTCGCCCGGCGCGCCTGCGGGGGCAGCGAGCAGCGTCTCCCCCTTTGGCTCCGTGGTCGACCAGGCGCGGTCGAGGCCGGGCGCGCTGAGCCGGATCGGCCGCTCGCACTCCCACAGCAGCGCGGGCCGGGCGCCGTGCCAGCGGACGGCGTAGGAGACGCGACCGGCGCGGGTGGGCGCGTCGTGCACTTCCAGGCTCTGGCCCCGCCACTCGGCTGGGAGCTCGACGAGCAGCGCGGCCGAGTCTTCGTCACTGGCGCTCACACCGGCGCCCACGAGGAGGTCACGCACCGCCCCGAGCAAGGGCGCCGGGCCGTCGGGCCACGTGAACGTGGCCGAAGCCGAGGCCAGTCGGGTCCGGATGCTCGACCACGGCGTGGGGTCGGGCGCGCGGTGCGACGCCCGCGCCCGGGCGCGAATTCCGAGCCTTCGCCACGCGGCGGCCGCCTCGCCGTCGAATCCCCAGTCCTCGAGGGCTGCAACCTCCTCGCCGCTCGGGCGGCTGCGCGCGTCCGAAGCGAGGAGGAGCGCGGCGCGCCCGGCGTCGACCGCCTGTTGCAGCCGAGCATCGGGCAGGACCACGCGCATTCCGCGGCGCCGCTGCGCATCCCACCCGGCGGCGGCCACGGCGGCGTCGGGAAGCAAGGAGAGATCGACGGCTTCCACCGGCACCGAGCGGCCCGGGCGGCCCACCGCCAGCGCGCAGCGCAGGCGCGTCCGGTGCGCAACCGGGTGGAGCAGCGCGACCTCGAGTCGCATGCCCCTGCCTCCCACGCCGTTGAACGTGCTCTCTTGGGCCCGGCCGGCGGTGACCACGTCGAGCGTGTCGCCGCGCATCCCGGCGGCCCATCGCATCGCCGGCCGCGGGCTGCGCAGCGCGGGTCGCCCGTCGACGGTCACCCACGAGCCGCGCGTGCCGACCGCTCTCATGCGGCCGGCCGGCGCCGGGCCGAGCACGAGCGCGGCGACGAACGGCGCGCCCGACGCGTTCTCGATCTCGACCGCGACGAGCCCGGCGGGGCCGCCGACGCCGTAGGCGCGGTGCACCGCGTCGCCTCCCGGCACGCGCAGGGTCGTCTCGACGACCGGCGCGCCACCGACGAGCGCCTGCCGGACGGCGGCCTCGCGCGCCGGGATGTGCCAGCGATCGTCGGCGCCGACCCACCAGTCGAGCTGCCATCGCCCGCCGTCGGGCGTGATCCTGCCGCGGTCGTCGACGAGAGCCTGATGGGTCGAGCCGAGCACCCCGATGCGGGTCGGGGCGCGCTCGGTCACGTCATCCCGCCCTGGCGCTCATGTGATGCCGTGCAGTTCGGCCTTCGCCTCGCGCAGCATGAGCGCCGTGACGAGGTCCTCGGCGCGCTTGCCTTCGTACAGGACCGCGCCGACCTGCTCCGCGATCGGCATCTCGACCCGGTGTCGTTGAGCGAGCTCGAGCACGGCGGCGGTCGACTTCACGCCTTCGGCGACCATCTTCATGTCGGCAACGATGTCGTCGAGCTTCCGGCCCTTCCCGAGCTCGACGCCGACGGTGCGGTTCCGGCTCTGTGTGCTCGTGCACGTGGCGACGAGGTCACCCATGCCGGCCAGCCCGGAGAACGTGAGCGGGTTGCCGCCGAGCGCGATGCCGAGGCGCGTGAGCTCGGCGAGACCGCGGGTCAGGAGCGCCGCCTTCGTGTTGTCGCCGTAGCCGAGGCCGTCGGCGATCCCGGCTGCGATCGCCATCACGTTCTTGAGCGCGCCGGCGATCTCACACCCGACGACGTCGGGATTCGTGTACACGCGGAACGTCACCGTCATGATCAGGCGCTGGAGCTCGTGCGCGGCTGCCTCGTCGCTCATGGCGACCACCGACGCCGCCGGCTGCCCGGCTGCGACCTCGCGTGCGAGGTTCGGGCCGGTGAGCACCCCGATCCGGTCCGCGAGGTGCGTCGGCAGCACCTCGCCGATCACCTCGGTCATGCGCCGCAGGGTCCCCTGCTCGACGCCCTTCGCCAGGCTGACCACCGGCACCGCGGGGCGGACGAACTCCGCCGCCTCCATCAGCACCGCCCGCATGCCGTGCGACGGCACGCCGAGCACCACGACGTCCGCGCCGCCACACGCCTCGCCGATGTCCGACGTGACTCGCAACGCGTCGGGGAGCGCGACCCCGGGGAGATAGTCGGGGTTCTCGTGCCGCTCGGCGATCGTGTCGGCGAGGTCGCGCCGGCGTACCCAGAGCACGGTGTCGGCGTTGTTCGACACGAGCCCGGCGACGGCGGTGCCCCAGGAGCCCGCACCCACCACGGCGACGCGCGGCGCGTCGCTCACGGTGCCGTCTCGACGTCTTCGGGTTGGTCTTCGGTGCGTGTCGCCGGGCGCACCTGCGCCGTCTCGGGCCGGCGCTGCCACCATCCGTCGTCGCCCGGCCCGGGGCGCTGCGGATAGATCTCGCGTGCCCGGGCGACGCACCGGGCGATCGCGCTCATGATCCGGTCGGTGGCGTCGTGGACGTCCTCGTCGGCGTGGACTCGCACCGGCGGCCCGACGACCGCGGTCTCGGCCACGCCCCAGCGCCAGTTCGGCTTCCGACCCTTGAACAGCGTGCGGTGCGCGCCCCACAGCCCCACCGGCGTGACTGGCACGCCGGCCTGCGCCGCGAGCCGCGCCGTGCCCGACTTCCCCGCCATCGGCTCGAGGTCGAGCGAGATCGTCCCCTCGGGGAAGATCGCGACGCATTCGCCGCGCTTGAGCGCTTCGACCGCCAGCTCGAGTGACCCCGCCGCCGTGGGCGAGTTGCGCACGACCGGGATCTGATGCACCTGTTGCAACAGGAAGCCGAGCGGCTGTTTGTCGAACAGCTCGGCCTTGGTGAGGAAGCGCACCCGCCGGTGGCGCCGGTCGGCGAGGTACGCGAGCGCGAGCGGATCGAGGTACGAGGTGTGGTTACTGGCGAGGATCACGGGGCCGCGCGGTGGAATGAGGTGCGCGCCCTCGATCGTCCATCTCATCCCGTAGTGCAGCGGTGGCAGCAACACGGTGCGAGCCACGGAATACACCGGTTCCAAACGTTCTCCCTGTCGCCGTCGCAAGCTCCGGCTCAGAGCTTGCTCGTCGGTCGCAAGCTCCGCTATGCAACGGCAGTCGGCAAAGCCGCTGCCGTTGCGGTGACGCCGGCAAAGCCGCCGTCACCGCCCGGTAGCATACGCATTCACATGCGTTTCGACTTCCGGCGTGCGTTGCGGAGTCTCGAATGACCGGTGCGGGCGTCGTGATCCCGGTGCGAGCATTCGCGCTGGGCAAAGCGCGACTCGCCGCGCAGCTCGACGACCAGACGCGTGCCGAGCTGGCTCGCAAGCTCGCTGACCGCGTCGGAGCGGCGTCGGGTGAGCTCCCGACGGTGGTCGTCTCGAGCGCGTCCGACGTGCGCGAGTGGGCGCGATCGCGTGGACTCGACGTCGTCGACGACCCCGGAACGCTCGACGAATGCCGCCGCCGCTGGACGGCGATGGGTCGGAGCCCGCGGATGCGCTCGTGCGGTGATCGCCCACGCCGATCTGCCCCTCGCCCGCAGCCTCGCGCCGCTCGGACGGGACGGCGCCCAACCGATCGTGGCGATCGTGCCGTGCCACCGTGACGACGGCACCACCGTGCTGTCGGTGCCCGTCGACGTGCCCTTCCGGTTCGCCTACGGGCCGGGCTCGTTCCGGCGGCACGCCGCCGAGGCCCGGCGTCTCGGGCTCGGCTTCCGCGTCGTCCGCGACGCCGAGCTCGCCTTCGACGTCGACGTCCCCGACGACCTCCACCGGCTCGATCTCCTTGTCCCCTGAGCTGCCCACGCCGGAGCGCGCCCTCGCGATCGGGGCCCATTCCGACGACGTCGAGTTCGGCTGCGGCGCCACGCTGGCCAAGTGGGCGGAAGGCGGGCGCCGAGGTACGCCTGCTCGTGCTCACCGACGGCTCGAAGGGCACGTGGGACCCCGACGCCGACCTCGGGGAGCTGGTCGCGACGCGACGCCGGGAGCAGGAGGACGCCGCCGCCGTCCTCGGCCTGGCCGGCGTCGACTTCCTCGACATCCCCGACGGCGAGCTTCTCAGCGGGCTCGCCGAGCGGGCCCTGGTGTGCGAGGCGATCCGGCGGGCCCGGCCGAACATCGTGCTGGGCCACGATCCGTGGAAGCGCTACCGGCTCCACCCCGACCATCGCCACGCCGGGTGGTTGCTCCTCGACGGGGTCGTCGCCGCCCGCGATCACCATTACTTTCCCGACGCAGCCGCTGCCCGCGCACCGTCCCGATCAGGTCCTCCTGTTCGAGGCGGAGGAGGTCGACCATCTCGAGCCGGTCGGCCGGCACGTGGACACCAAGGTCCGGGCCCTGCTGTGCCACCGCAGCCAGTGGCCGTCGACGATGAGGATCGACGCCGAGGCCCAGCGACAGCGACACCCAGCTCGAGGGCTTCGTCGGGCGGGTCCGCGCCGAGGCGGAGGCGACGGGTCGGGCGGCCGGGATGGGCCCCTCCGAGGGGTTCAAGCGCCTCGATAAGGTGTGACCCGGCGGCGTCCGGTCGCGAGAAGGGGGCCCGAAGGCCCCCTCCTCACCTTTGCTGAAGCTGTGGAACTCGCCGGTCTTACCGGCGGGCCCGCCTCTTCGCCGGACGCCGCTTTGCCGTCTTGCTCGCCGCAGCCTTGCGACGACGACGCTTGACGGGCTTCGCAGTACCGGCAGCCTTACGACGACGCCGACGCTTGACCGGCTTCGCCGCGGCAGCCTTGCGCCGACGGCGCTTGGCGGGTGCCTTCTTGGCCGTGCTCTTGCGACGACGACGCTTCGCGGGCGCCTTCTTCGCAGTTGCCTTGCGACGACGACGCTTCGCGGGCGCCTTCTTCGCAGTGGCCTTACGACGACGGCGCTTGACCGGCTTCGCTGCAGCTGCCTTACGCCGCCGCTTCGCCGGCTTCCGTGCCGTCGACTTGCGTGTCGTCCGGCGACGCGTCGTTGTGCGGCGCTTCGCCGGCTTCCGTGCTGTCTTCCTAGCTGATTTCCGTGCTGTACGTCTCTTCGCCGGAGGCACGGTCACCACCTTTCGTCGGGAATAGGTCTGTAGAGAGCGAACAGCAGCGTTCGCCGTTCGTCTCTACTTGTTCACGGCGGACTTGAAGCCGGCTCCTGCCGAGAACTTCACGCCCTTGGATGCCGCGATCTGAACCGGCTCACCCGTGCGCGGGTTGCGACCCGTGCGCGCCGCGCGCTGGGTACGCGACCAAGCGCCGAAACCGGGAACCGTGACCTTGTCGTCGCGAGCAACTGCGCTCTGCACGACTTCGATGAGGCTGTCGACGACGGCTGCAACGTCCTTCTTGTCGACACCACCTGCCGCCGAGTGAACTGCATCGACGAGCTCTGACTTGTTCACGCCTACCTCCGAATTTGCGGCCGGGTATCTGAGAAAGTTGAACCCATCTCGACCGCAATTTCAAGCATTTCCATCAATTGTGAACGACGCGCGTGCGAAGAGCAAGCTCTGAAGCGCGAACTCCGCCCCTCGGACCCACCGTGACGCCGCGACAACGCGCGATCGCGCTGGCACTTCGCGCAATGTGAGTCCGTGTCGAACACCGTAACCCGCGCGACGATGCAAGCGGTGGATATTCCGCTTGCTGACGGGGTGTACGACGCGTTCGTCGTGTGGGCAGAGACGCGCGATGACGGTGCAATCGCGCTCGATCTCACGATCACGACCGGCGCGCGCAAGGGCGATGTCGTGTCGGTGCGCGCGGCGAATGCACCGCGCGACGCGATCGATCTCGTCGGCCTGCCGTGCACGCTGCACGTGCGCGCAGGAGCGCCACGCGTCGAGTGGTGAGCGCATGCGATCGCGCACGAAACACCCGCTTGACCAGGGAAACGCGAAAGACCCGGCCGTTGCGGCCGGGTCTTCGCACTGCAGCCCCGAGCAGATTCGAACTGCCGTTTCCGCCTTGAGAGGGCGGCGTCCTAGGCCACTAGACGACGGGGCCGGGGCCGTTTCGTTGCCGGGCTCGGGGGGGAGGACTCGAACCCCCAACGACAGGACCAGAACCTGTTGTGTTGCCGATTACACCACCCCCGAAGGAAGCGCCATGGTACCGAGTCCGGGGACGAGCCTCCCTACGCGGTTCGTGCCCCGGGCGAGTCGTCCGAACCCGAAGATGCGACCGGCGGCCACCCCGAGCGCCTCGCTCATGAACCGGCGCCACTCCGCGAAACCCGAGATCGGGCTCGTCCGCGTCGGGGAGGTCACGGCGTCGAGCCCGAGCTCGTTGGCGATGAGATCGGATGCGGAGCGAGTGGAACGGGTCCGAGACGAGCACCACCTGCTTCTCGCCGCGATTCCGGAGCACGCGGGCGGCGGCCGACAGCGACTCCCAGGACGTGTGACTCGTGGTTTCGCGCAGGATCGCGCTCGTCGGGGATGCCCTTCTCGTGCAGGTAGTTCGCGCCCGATGCTGGCTTCCGTGAACAGGTCGCCGGTCTGCTTGCCGCCCGTCACGACGATCAGCGGGAGCGACGTGCTCGTGGTACAGATCGGCGGCGTGGTCGAGCCTCGCCTTGAACACCGGCGACGGCGTGCCGTTGTACTGCGCGGCGCCGAGCACGATGATCGGCGTCCGAGCGACGGGTGTCGTCGTGACGAGCGGCCCACCACACCTGCACGAACGTCACGACGTAATAGAGCAGCGCGGCGAGGAGCACGACGAGGCCGACGCGCCGGACGAGCTTCCAGCCCGTCACGCGCCGCTCTCGAGTCGCTCGCGGGCGGCACGCAGACGGCGCGAGCGTGCGATCGCGACCGAGCAGGTACATCGAGTCGAAGAGGGGCAACCCCGCGGCGCGACCTTCGACCGCGGTGTAGATCACGTGCATGGCCTTCCGGGGCTTGATGCCGAGCTTCTCGAAGACGGGACGGATGTCGAGGTCGTCGCTGCTCTGCCACGGGCTCGCCTCGACGTGTTCGATGACGCCGTCGAGGATCTCGACGAGCACGCTCGGTCTTCTCCAGGCGCTCCCACGACTCCGGGTCGATCGTGAACTCCTGCTCGTCGACGAAGAGGAAGTCCATCTGCTCCACCAGCGCGCCGATCGTCACGGCACGCTCCTGACCGATTCGCAGCGCGCCGCGGAGGACGTCGGGATCGAGGCCGTCCCCGAAGCGTTCCCGGGCGGTCGGGAGGACACGGCGTTCGAGCTCGTCGAGGTCGAGGCGGCGCATCCATTCGCCGTTCATCCAGTCCAGCTTCTGGTGGTCGAAGAAGGCCGGCGAATGGACGACGCGGGCGAGGTCGAACTCCGCGACGAGCTCGTCGCGGTCCAGGACCTCGCGGCCGTCCTCGGGCCCCCAGCCGAGCAGCGCGAGGTAGTTGAGCACCGCCTCCGGCAGGTAGCCGGCGTCGCGGAACTCCTCGAGCGCGACGGCGCCGTGGCGCTTGGAGAGCTTGGCCCGGTCGGCGCCCACGATCAGCGGGAGGTGCGCGTACGCGGGACGGTCGGTCGAGCCGAGCGCCTCCCGCAGCGCGAGCACCCGGTGGGTGGTGTCGAGCAGGTCCTCGCCCCGGATGACGTGCGTGATCGCCATCTCGATGTCGTCGACCGCGTTGGCGAGGAAGAACAGCGGCGTGCCGTCGGATCGGACGATCACGAAGTCGGGGATCGTCGCCCACTCGACGCTCACTTCCCCCCGGATGAGATCGACGAACGTGCTGGTGCCCGTCGTCGGGCGTCCGGAACCGCAGCGACCGGGGACGGCCCTCGGCGGCGAGCGCGGCCCGCTGCTCGGCGTCGAGATCGCGGCAGTGGCCGTCGTAGCCGGGGGTGCGGCCGGCGGCTCGGGCCGCCTCGTTGCGCGCTCGCACCTCTTCTTCTGTGCAGTAGCACTCGTAGGCGCGCCCGTCGGCGAGGAGCCGGTCGGCGGCGGCGTGGTACCGGTCGAAGCGGCTGCTCTGGAGGACCGGGCCCTCGTCCCAATCGAGGCCGAGCCAGCGGAGCGTGTCCTGGATCCCCTCGACCCACTCCGGCCGCGACCGGGCGACGTCGGTGTCCTCGATGCGGAGGACGAAGGTCCCCTCTTCGTGGCGGGCGAACAGCCAGTTGAACAGCGCGGTGCGGGCGCCGCCGACGTGGAGGGAGCCGGTCGGAGCGGGCGAGAACCGCACCCGCGGGGCGTCGGCCATGACGGCCGAGTGTCGCGCGAACCGGCTACGTGCCGGACGCGCGCGGCGGCGGCTTTGCCGACCGTCGCCGCAGGAGCCGGAGCTTGCGACGGCGACCATTTAGGCGCCGGAGGCGAGCTCGTCGAGGAGCTTGCGGGCGATCACGACGCGCTGGATCTGGTTCGTGCCCTCGTAGATCTGGGTGATCTTGGCGTCGCGCATCATCCGTTCAACCGGGAACTCGCGGGTCGTGCCCGCGCCGCCGAGGAGCTGGACGGCGTCGGTCGTCACGCGCATGGCGGTGTCGGTCGCGAAGAGCTTCGCCATGGACGAGCCCTTCGTGATCCCGGGCGCGCGGACGTCGATGCGGGCGCAGGCGGCGTAGACCAACAGGCGGGCGGCTTCGAGCTGGGTTGCCATGTCGGCGAGCATGAACTGGACGCCCTGGAAGTCGGCGACGCGCTGGTCGAACTGGCGGCGCTCGAGCACGTAGGCGCCGGCGACGTCGAGGGCGCCCTGGGCGAGGCCGAGCGCCTGGGCCGCGACGACGGGCCGGGACGCGTCGAGCGACTCGAGGGCGTAGTGGAAGCCGCGGCCCTCGTCGCCGACGAGGTTCTCGGCCGGGACGGTCACGTCCTCCAGCACGACCTCGCCGGTGGGCGAGCCGCGCAGGCCCATCTTGTGCTCGAGCTTGCCGACCGAGACGCCCGGCCTGTCCCGCTCGACGATGAAGGCGCTGATGCCCGCGGTGACCGGCGGCGGGATCGGTCTTGGCGAAGACGGTGTAGACGTGGGAGACGCCGGCGCTGGTGATCCAGGCCTTGCGCCCGTTCAGCACCCACTGGTCGCCGTCGCGGACCGCCCGGGTCGTCATCGAGGCGGCGTCGCTGCCGGCGTTGGGCTCCGAGAGGCAGTAGCTCGCCTGCTGCTCCCCCGCCACGACCGGCGGGAGGACGCGCTGCCTGAGCTCGTCGGTGCCGTGGGCGAGGAGGGCGGCGACCCCGGTGCGGGTGACGAGCGCCGTCAACGCCGTCGACCCGCACGATCGGGCCAGCTCCTCGACGACCAGCGCCGTCGTCAGCAGGTCGCCGGCGTCACCGCCGTGCTCGGGCGGGTAGAGCGCACGGACGAAGCCGGAGTCGCGAAAGGCGTCCATGCTCGCCTTCGGGTACGCCTCCCGCTCGTCGACCTCGGCCGCGTGCGGGGCGATCTCCTTCTCGGCGAACCGGCGGAGCGCCGCCCGGAACTCCTCGTGCTCCTCGGAGAGCAAGAAGCTCGGGGCACTCACAACCTGACATCGTAGTCAGGGTCCACGCGAGCGGAGCTCAGCGACGCACGTTCAGGGCAGCGGTACCGGTACCGCGGCGCGGAGCGCGTCGCGGGCTTCCGCGAGGTGGGCGGGCAGGGCCGACGGGACGAGGCGCAGGATGTCGACGGGGATCGCGTCGACGAGGGCGCGGCGCTCGTAGTAGTCGTGGTGGGCGCCCTGCACGGCGCGCATCCGCCAGGCGACGAAATCGGGATCGGCGTCACCCCGGTAGCCGAGGATCTGCATGCCGAACTCGACGTCGCGCATGACCGGCGCCCGCCCGAAGAGCGCGGCGCGGCGCATGGCGATCTCGGCGACGACGGCGATCGCGTCGTCGGCATGCTCGTGCGGTGCGAGCGCGAGCTGATCGCGTACCCGGTTCGCGAGCATGAGCGCGTACCCGATGTTCGGGCCCGGGCGAGCCGAGCAGCTTGCCGGTCGGCCAGCCGGCGGGCAGGTCGCCGGGGCGGTTCGCCACCCAGCTCCTCGCCGCCGGCATCTTCACGCCCGGCGGGAGGTTCGGCTCCTGGCGTGGCTCGTCCTCGAGGCGCTCGGGGACGAACGGGTCGGTGGGCACCGGCGAATCGGCTTGCTAGCCGCCGCGCATGCTGCGGCGCGGAGCAACCCGTACACGAGCGAGTCCTCGAGCGCCTGCCACGACGCCTCGATGATGTTCTCGCCCACCCCGATCGTCGTCCACGTCTCCTCGCCGTCGGTGCTGTCGACGAGCACCCGGGTCACGGCGCCGGTGCCCTTGTGCGTGTCGAGCACGCGCACCTTGTAGTCCGTGAGGTGGATCCGATCGAGCTGCCGGGTACCGGCTCGCCGATGGCCTTGCGCAGGGCGGCGTCGAGCGCGTTCACGGGGCCGTTGCCCGTCGCGATCTCGTGGAAGGCGTCGCCGTCGGCGCGGCCCCGCACGATCGCCTGCGTCGACAGCCGCTCGTCGTCGCGGGCGTCCTCGACGATGACCTCCCACTCCTCGACGTGGAACCAGTCCTGCCGCCACCCGGTCGCGCTGCCGCATGAGCAGCTCCAGCGACCCGTCCGCCACCTCGAAGTGGTAGCCCTCGTGCTCGAGCTGCTTCAGCGTGTCGACCATCTCGCTGAGCTGGGGCCCGTCGAGCTCGATGCCGAGCTCCTTCGCCTTCATCGCGAGGTTGCTGCGCCCGGCGAGCTCCGACACGACGACGTGCGTGCGGTTGCCGACCAGCTCGGGACGGACGTGCTCGTACGCGTCGGGCTTGCGGGCGATCGCGCTGGCGTGGATGCCGCCCTTGTGCGCGAACGCCGACGAGCCCACGTACGCGGCCTGCGCATTGAGCGCCATGTTCACGAGCTCGGCCACGTGGTGGGCGACCGGCGTGAGGCGCTCGAGCCGGTCGGGCGGAATCGTCTCGATCCCCATCTTCAGCGTGAGGTTCGGGATGATCGCCGTGAGGTTGCAGTTCCCGGTGCGCTCGCCGTACCCGTTGATCGTCCCCTGCACCTGGGTGGCGCCGCCGCGCACGCCGGCCAGCGCGTTGGCGACGCCGGTGCCGGCGTCGTCGTGGAGGTGGACGGCGACGGCGACGTCGCCGCCGAAGTACGCGACGACCTCGCGCACCACTCGCTCGACGTCGTGCGGCAGTGTCCCGCCGTTCGTGTCGCACAGCACGAGGTGCGACGCGCCCGCCTGGGCCGCACCCTCGAGCACACGCAGCGCGAACTCGGGGTTGCTGCGGTAGCCGTCGAAGAAGTGCTCGGCGTCGAAGAGCACCTGGCGGCCGTTGGCCCGGAGGAACTCGACCGAGTCCGCCACCATCGCCGCGCCCTCGTCGAGCGTCGTCTGGAGCGCCTCGGTCACGTGGTAGTCCCACGACTTGCCGACGATGCAGACGGCCTCGGTGTTGGCCTCGAGCAGCTGCCGCAGCGTGTCGTCCGAGTCGACCTTGCCCTTCACCCGGCGCGTCGAGCCGAACGCGACGACCTTGCTCGTCTGGAGCTTCAGCTCGTGCGGGATCCGGCGGAAGGCCTCGTCGTCCTTGGGGTTGGAGCCGGGCCAGCCCGCCTCGATGTAGTGGACGCCCAGCCAGTCGAGCTGCTCGGCGATGCGCAGCTTGTCGTCGACGGTGAGCGAGATGCCCTCGAGCTGCGCGCCGTCGCGCAGCGTCGTGTCGTAGATCTCGACGCTGTCTCGGGACGTCACTCGCGGGCATATTCCAACCACTCTTTGTATTGCGGAACCTCGCCGTGCACGGTCGCGAAGTAGGTCTCCTGGATCTTGCGGGTGATCTCGCCGGGCTCGCCGATCTCCCGATCGTCGACCGACCGCATCGGGACGATCTCGGCGGCGGTGCCGGTCAGGAACGCCTCGTCGGCGCAGTAGAGGTCGGTCCGGAGCAGGTTCTCCTCGCGCACCTCGTAGCCGAGGTCGCGTGCGATCGTCATCACCGAGTCACGCGTGATGCCCTTCGAGCGCGCCCGACGACAGCGGCGGGGTGATCAGCGCGCCGTCCTTCACGACGAACACGTTCTCGCCCGTGCATTCGGAGACGAATCCCTGCGTGTTGAGCAGGATGGCCTCGTCGTAGCCGGCGTGCAGCGCTTCGACCTTGGCGAGGCTCGAGTTGATGTAGATGCCCGTGCCCTTGGCCGCCACCGGGTTCACGTTGGGATCCATGCGGCGCCACGACGACATCTTCATGCGCACGCCGTGCTTGATCCCCTCGTCGCCGAGGTACGTGCCCCACGGCCACACCGCGATCGACACGTTCACCGGCGACAGCAGCGGGTTGAGCCCCATCTCGCCGTAGCCGAGGAACGCGATCGGCCGGATGTAGCACGACTCCACCTGGTTGACCCGGATGGTCTCCTTCGTCGCGTCGACGAGCTCCTCGAGCGAGAAGGGCACTTCCATCATGAAGAAGTGCGCGGATTGCAGCAGTCGGCGCATGTGGTCGGTGAGCCGGAACACCGCCGGGCCGCTCGCCGTCGGATAGGCGCGGATTCCCTCGAAGACGCCCGAGCCGTAGTGCAGCGTGTGGGTGAGGACGTGAATGCGGGCGTCGTCCCAGTCGACGAGCTCCCCGTCCATCCAGATCTTCGCCGTCTTCTCGATGGGCATCCCGTCACACCTTTCCGGCGATCGCGTCGCCGATCTCCGACGTGGTCCCCTTCACGTCGTCCGAGGCGGCCACCGCCTTCTCGACCCGGGCGGCGGCCTCGGTCTCACCGAGGAACTCCAGCAGCATGGCCACGGAAATGATCGCAGCCCGGGGGTCGGCCTGTCCCGTTCCCGCGATGTCGGGCGCCGAGCCGTGCACCGGCTCGAACACCGACGGGCCCGTCCGGGCGGGGTTCAGGTTGGCGGAGGCGGCCCGACCGATCCCGCCCGAGACGGCGCCGGCGAGGTCGGTGAGGATGTCGCCGAAGAGGTTGTCGGTGACGATCACGTCGTAGCGGCCCGGGTCCTGGACGAGATGGATGCACGCGGCGTCGACGTGCTGGTAGCCGGTCGCGACGTCGGCGTACTCGGCGGCGACGTCGTCGAAGGTGCGCTGCCACAGGTCGCCGGCGAACGTCAGCACGTTCGTCTTGTGCACGAGGGTCACGTGCCGCTGCCGCCGGCGGCGGGCTCACGCTGTCGGGCCAGGTCGAACGCGAAGCGGACGCACCGCTCGACGCCCAGCCGCGTGTTCACCGAGCCCTGCGTCGCGACCTCGTTCGGCGTGCCCTTGCGCAGGAACCCGCCTTCGCCCGCGTAGACGCCCTCGGTGTTCTCGCGGACGACGACGCAGTCGACGCCGGCGTTGAGCGCGCTCGGGCCCGGCCTTGAACGGACGCAGGTTGACGTACAGGTCGAGCTCGAAGCGCAGCCGGAGGAGCAAGCCACGCTCGAGCACGCCGGGCGGGACGTCGGGCGTCCCCACCGCGCCGAGCAGGACGGCGTCGAGGCCGCCGATCTCGCCGAGCTCGGCGTCGGGGAGCACCTCGCCCGTGCGCAGGTAGCGCGCGCCGCCGAGGTCGAACGGCGACGGCTTCGTAGGCGACGCCGGTCGCGTCGACGACCTTGAGCGCCTCGGCGACGACCTCGGGGCCGATGCCGTCGCCGCCGATGATCCCGATGCGGTGGGTCACGGTGCTCTTCCTGCTCCTGCACTTCCTGGGATGTTGCCGAGAACGAAAAACCGCCCACCGAAGTGGACGGTCGAGGGCGAACGCCGGGCGACGGCGTTCGCTACCGAATGACGATGACGGTGCTGGCGAGTGGCTCCATCGAGGCGCATGCGTAGTCGAACCCCTGACGCCGGTCGTCCGTATACATCCCGTAGCGTGACGCGACTCCCACCACGGAGGGACCGATGAGCCGGCTCGACGAAGATCCTGATCGGGGTGGGCGCGGTGGTCGTCCTGCTCGCCGCCCTCGCGGTCGGCGGGTGGTACTTCTTCCTCAAGAGCGATCCCAAGCCGCCGGCGAAGATCACGAAGACGACCGACCGTGGGCGGGGGCACCCTCGACGGGACGTACCGGGCCGCGCCGGGCGACGCCGAACAGCTTCGTCGGGTACCGCGTCGACGGAACAGCTGGTGGGCGGGGCGATCGACCAGACCGCGACCGGCCGCACCAGCGACGTCACGGGCTCGTTCACCATCACGGGCACGACCGTGCGGGATGTCAGCGTGACGGCCGATCTTCGGACCCTGACCTCCGACCGCGACCAACGCGACAACGCCATCAAGGATCGCGGCCTCGAATCGAACCGCTTCCCCGAGGCGAAGTTCGTGCTCACCGACGCCGATCGAGGAGCCGAAGCTGCCCGCGGCGGGCGAGACCGTCAGCGACGACCGCCAGAGGTGACTTCACGCTCCACGGCGTCACCAAGAAGGTCGAGATCCCGATCGAGGGACGCTGGGACGGCCGTGACGTGCAGGTCGTCGGCCGACTCCACATCGTGTTCGCCGACTACGGGATCCAGGCGCCGACGTCGCCGGTGGTGGCGAGCATCGACGACCAAGGCGAGATGGAGTTCCAGATCTTCTTCCGCAAGGCGTAGGCCGCGCGGCGCAGCGGTAGCATCTTCGGTTCATGGATGAGCTGCACCTTTCTGCCGACGCGCGCCGCCGGCTCGAGGAGGAGCTCGAGTGGCGCTCGGGCGAGCGCCGCCGGGAGATCTCCGCGTGGATCGAGCGCGCCCGCGAGCACGGCGACATTCGCGAGAACGCCGACTACGACGCGGCGAAGAACGAGCAGGGCCACAACGAGGCCCGCGTTCGCCAGCTCGAGGACATGCTGCGACGCGCCGTGGTGGTCGAGTCGGTCGCCGGCGACGTCGTGGAGCCGGGCACCGTGGTCGAGGTGCGGATCGAGGGCGACGACGACACGACCCTGTACCTCGTCGGCTCGATCGAGGAGCGCCACGAGACCTACGACGTGCTCTCGACCGGCTCGCCGCTCGGCCAGGCCCTGCTCGGCCACGGTCCGGGCGAGGTCGTGACGTACGAGGGTCCGCGCCGCGCCTTCCAGGTCGAGGTCGTGAGCGTGCGTCCGCCGAGATGTGACGACGGCCGTGCGCCGGCTCGGCACCGCGTCGCGATCGTCGCCGCAATCAGCGTGAGCGGCGTCGTCGCATTCTTGACTCCGCCCGCCGCCGTCGCAGCGCAGCTGCAGCCCGATGCGTGCAAGGTGCTCACGCCGAAGGAGGCGAAACGCGTCCTCGGCAAGACGCCGCGTCGCGAGGCGAAGATCCGCAGCGTCCAGGGCTCGGAATGCATCTACGCGGCCGAGAAGGACGCCAAGCGCATCGTCCGCCTCGCACTCGGCGAGTTCCCCTCCAAGGACGAAGCATCGACCGCGTACACGAGGGCTCGCGCCAAGGCTCAGTTCGACGGACTGAAGGTCGAGAACGTGCGCGGGGTCGGGCAGCGCGCGTATTGGCTGCCGCAGACGAACAACTTCGAGCGCACCGTGCTCGGCGAACAGGTCGAGTTCGGCGAGCTGACCGTGCTCGAGGGCCGGCGCGTCTACAGCGTGTTCATCGCGCCACCGTCGAAGTCGAAGGCACGCGACGCGATGAAGCGCGCGTCATCGCTCGGAACTGGCAGCCGTCGCCGTGACCCGCCGCCGCCGCCCGGGGTGAGCAGGCGGATCACGTCACCGGCGGCAAGCTCCACGGTGCACTTGTCCGGGAGGCGTCGGGCGCGCTGTGTCGTCGCCCTCGGGGAGCAGCCAGTTCTCGCCCGGCGACCCCGGCTCGCCGCCGTCGAGCCCCCACGGCCGGCTGACGCGCCGCTCGGTGACGAGCGAGACGGTGGCCGGTTCCAAGAGCTCGAGCTCGCGCTCGATGCCGTCACCGCCTGGGTACGCGCCGGCGCCGCCGCTGCCGCGCCGCAACCCGTAGCGGCGCACCCGGATCGGGAGCGCCCGCTCGAGCGCCTCGACCGGCGTGTCGCGCGTGTTCGTCATCGCGGTGTGGACGCCGCTCATCCCCGCCTTGCCCGGGACGGCCGCCCTGCCCGCCGCCGACGGTCTCGTAGTACACCCACCCGTCGCCCCCGACGAGCACGTTGTTCATCGTCCCCTGCCCCGCCGCGCCGAGGCGGCCGGGGACGGCGAGCGCGAGGGCGCCGAGGCACACGTCGGCGACCCGCTGGCTCACCTCGACGTTGCCGGCGCCGACCGCGGCGGGCGGACGCGCCGCGACGACCGTGCCTGCCGGCGCGATCACCTCGACCGGGCCGCATCGCGCCGCCGTTGGCGGGGATCGTCGGGTCGGTGGCCGAGCGCAGCGCGAACGCGACCGCGCTGACGGTCACCGCCTCGACCGCGTTGACGTTGCCGGGACGCTGCGCGCCGGTCCCGGTGAAGTCGAACGTTGCGCGCTCGCCGTCGACGGTGAGCGTCACGACGACCGGCGTCGGTGACTGCTGCTCGGGACGCGGACCGGCGGAGTCGAGCACGTCCTCGAAGCGGAACTGCCCGTCGGGCAACGCCGCCAGCGCGGCGCGCATGCGCCGCTCGCCGTAGTCGACGACCTCGGCGAGCGGTGCGGTCGAGGCGAGCTGGTCCGCGAGCTCGGCGAGGCGGGCGACGCCGAGCCGGTTCGCGCCGCGTTGCGCGTCGAGGTCGCCGCGCCGCTCGTCGGGCGTGCGCGAGCTGGCGACGACGACCTCCGCGACGTCCCGGGTGAGCAGGACGGGCGGGATGCGCAGGCCTTCCTGCTGGATGTCGACCGCCTCCGGCGGCATCGAGCCCGGCGCCATGCCGCCGAGGTCGGCGTGGTGGGCGCGGTTCGCGGCCCAGCCGACGAGCTCGCCGCCGGCGAAGCACGGCGCGACGAGCGTGACGTCGTTCAGGTGCGTGCCGCCGGCGTACGGGTCGTTCAGCACCACCTGGTCGCCCGGCTCGATGCGGTCGCCGAACGCGTCGATGGCGGCACGCACCGACGCCGGCATCGATCCGAGGTGCACGGGGATGTGCTCGGCCTGCACGAGCAGCTCGCCGTCGGCGGTGAACAGCGCCGCCGAGCAGTCGGCCCGCTCCTTGATGTTGGGGCTGGACGCGGCGCGGCGCAGCACCGCGCCCATCTCCTCGGCGATCCCGGTGAGCCGCGAGATCAGCACCTGCAGCGACGCGGGGTCGAGCGCCGGTCATCGCGGTCAGCACCCACGCGCCGAGCGGGCCGGGCTCGGCCCGCCAACCCGTCGGGCACCCAGACCGTGCAGTCGGGCTCGGCGACGACCTCGGGGCCGCGCACCTCGGGCCGTGCGACCGGCGGGAGGTCGGCCGGCGACAGCGGCGCGGGACGCCGGGCGCGGACGCGCAGCGCCACGACCTCGACCGGCGCGCCCGGGCGGGCGAAGCCGTTGCGGCGCTCGTGCTCGGCGGGGAACGCGTCCGACGCCGGCGACCGTGAGCTCGTGGCTCTGCCCCGCGTACCGGCAGTCCACGAGCCGTTCGACCTCGACGTCGCCGCCGCCGACGAGCGCGACGGCCTCGTCGGCGACGCGGTCGAGGGCGGCGTCGAGCCCCGCGTGGTCGAGCGGGTCGGGCCAGGACCGCACGAGCTCGCGCTGGCGCGGCGAGCACACGAGCCCGACGGCCGACAGCACGCCGGCGCGCGGCGGGACGATCACCGCTCGCATGTCGAGCGCGTCCGGCGACGGCGCACGCGTGCAGCGGGCCCGCGCCGCCGAACGCGACCAGTGCGAGGTCGCGCGCGTCGACGCCGCGCTCGACCGTGACCACGCGAACCGCGCGCTCCATGGCGGCGTCGACCACCGCGACGACGCCGTCCGCGGTGACGCGTTCGCGGTCGAGCGCGCGCCGGGCCGCCGCCACGTCGAGACGGCCGAGGCCGGGGAACGCCGCTTCGGCGGGGATGCGCCCGAGCACGAGGTCGGCGTCGGTCACCGTCGGCTCCTCGCCGCCGCGCCCGTAGCAGGCGGGGCCGGGGACGGCGCCCGCGCTCTCGGGGCCGACGACCAGGGCGCCGCCGGCGTCGAGGCGCGCGATCGACCCGCCGCCGGCGCCGATCGTGTGGATGTCGAGGGCCGGCAGCCGGATCGGGTAGCCGGCGACGATCCGGGACGGCGCCGGCTCGGGCACGCCCCCGCGCACCAGGCACACGTCGGTGCTCGTTCCGCCCATGTCGAACGAGACCGCGTCGGGAAAGCCGCACGCGAGCGCGACTGCCGCCGCCGCTCGCACGCCGCCCGCCGGCCCGGAGAGCAGCAGCGCCGCCGGCCGCTCGGCCGCGTCGGCAGCCGGCACGAGGCCGCCCTCGGACGTCATCACGAGCGCTTCGCGCGCCAACGCGTCGAGCCCGAGCAGGTAGTCGCGGCACACCGGGCGCAGGGCCGCGTTGGCGACGGTCGTGACGACGCGCTCGTACTCACGGAACTCGGGCGACACCTCGTGCGAGCACGTCACGTCCAGCCCCCGCGCCGCGAGCTCCTTGGCGACGAGCTGCTCGTGGGCGGCGTCGAGGTCGGCGTGGAGCAGGCACACCGCGACCGCATCCACGCCGTCCGGCACGGCCGGGATGCTCGAGGGGTCGAGGGGCTCGATCTCGCGACCGTGCCCGTCGAGCCGTCCGCCGACCTCGACGCGCAGGTCGCGGTCGACCAGCGGTCGGGGCCGGTCGGCCATCGGGTCGTACAGCGAGGGCCGGACCTGGCGCGCGATCTCGATCACGTCGGCGAAGCCTTGCGTCGTCACGAGCGCGACCCGTCCACCCCGCCGCTCGAGCAAGGCGTTGGTCGCGACCGTGGTGCCGTGGGCGAGCAGCTCGGCGGACGCTCCGGCGCCGGCGTCATCGAGCGCAGCCCGCAGCGCGTGCGTCGGGTCGTCCGGCGTGGACGGCACCTTGACGACGCGCCCGTCGTCCCCGACGAGGTCGGTGAACGTCCCGCCCGTGTCGACGCCCAGTCGCATGCGCCGCAAGCGTCGCCCCCTCATTGTCGCCGTCGCAAGCTCCGGCTTTGCGACGACGGTCGGCAAAGCCGCCGTCGTCGCGGTAGAGCGTATCAGCGGCGGCGCAGGAGACGACCCCGGCGGCCGGTGCGCACCCCGCCGGTGACGGCGTCGATCACGGCGCGCTTCGCCGGCTCGCCGAGCTTCCGGCCGTTCCGGTCGGTGACCTCGAAGCGGTCGACGGCCCGGCCTTCGACCGTCCCCACGCGCGCCGAGTGCACGTCGACGCCGGCGCTCGCGAACCCGACCGTGATCGAGTGGAGCAAGCCGGGACAGTCGACGCAGCGCACCTCGCACAGCGTGTACCAGGGCGATGCGTCGTCGTCGAAGACGACTTCGGCGCCCGGAGTCGGCGGCGCCTCGAGCGGTCGGTCGAACGCCTCGACGATCGCTGCTGTCAGCGCGTCGGCGTCCGGCGGCGTCCGCTTCGTGGGCAGCACGCGGAACGACTCGAGCGCGCCGCCGTCGCGCCCACGTGGCGACGACCGCGTCCTGCACGCTCAGCCCGGAGTCCGACAGCACACCCGACACGGTCGCCAGCAATCCGGGGCGGTCGCGCGACGCGACCTCGACCCGCCACTCGTCGTCCTTCGAGCTCGTGCAACCGCGACGCGGGCACGTCCCGCGGCCGGAAGCGGCGCGAACAGCGCCGCCTGACGGGCGACGTCGGCCGCGTCCTGGGCGAGAAGGTACGTGCGCGGCGCATGCGCGATGCGTTCGGCGACGGCCCGGTCACCGCCGGCGAGGCGGATCGCTTCGGCGCGCCGCCGCTCGACGAGGTTGCGGGCGTCGAGGCCCGTGAGGTCGGGCTGCTCGAGCGCGGCGAGCACGAGATCGTGCAACTCGTCGAGGCGGGACCTGTCCCACGGCTCGAGCCCGCCGAGGGCGAGGGTGAGCAGGTACAGGGCCCGGGCGCGTTCGGGCCGGTCGAGGTGGGTGGCGAGCGCGAACACCCGCTCCTCGTCGAAGCCGTCGACCCGCTGGGCGGCGGCGCGCAACAGGCTCGAGTCGCCCACCAACAGCGCGATCTCCTGCTCGGCGGCGGCCCCGAGGTCGAGCCGCCCCGCCAGCCGGCGGGCGAGGTCGACGGGCTCGGCGTCCTCGCCGGCGGTGTCGAGAATGAGCGCCGCGAGCAGCAGCCACTCGGGATGCTGCAGTCGCGCGGTACTCGGCGGCGGCGCGTTCGTCGGTCGCGACCGAGATCGCGGATCGTGTCGACGAGCGAGAAGCGCAGCACGTGCGACGGGTCGATCAGGAACGGATCGTCGCGGCGGCGGCGGACGGCCTCGGCCAGCTCGGGAAGCGCGCGCTCGAGCACGCCCGTCGTCTCGAGGAACCGCCACGTTCGGGCATCGCCGGTACGCAGCACCTCGAACAGCCGCCGGGACGCCTCGCGGTCCCATCGCATCGGCGCGTCGCCGAGATCGCCCGAGGTACTCGAGCAGCGCTGCGCCCGGGCTGCACGCCGCCCCGGCTGATCGCCTGCGCGGCTTCGAGCGCGAGTGAGAGCGCGAGGCCCTCGGGCGGCGATCCGGCGAGATCGACCACGCCGTCGCGCGTCACCAGCCAGCGTCCGCCGGGAGGCGCAGTGCTCGGGTGCCGTCGCTCGGCGCGTCCGGCGCGGATCTGCTGGAGTCGCCAGCGCAAGAGCGGCGGCGCGACGAGCGTGGTGGCGAGCACGACGAGCAGCAGCGCCGCGTACTGGTCCTGGTCGAGGATCGTCTCGCGCAGCCCGATGGTCGCGAAGATCAGCCCGACCTCACCGCGCGGGAGCATGCCCAGGCCGATCAGCCGCTTGTCGCCCGGCGACCCCGCCGCGCCGACCGCCGCGACGAGCTTCCCGATGACCGCCACGGCGAACAGGGCCGCCGCCGATGGCGAGCACCGTCGGGTCGAAGAACGCCTCGACCTCGGCGTCGATGCCGATCTCGAGGAAGAACACCGGGATGAACAGATGGCCGACGGGAGCGAGGTCGCGGCTGATGCGGTCGGAGACGGTGCTGCGCGACAGCGACAGCCCGGCGACGAACGCGCCCGACGATCGGCGCGAGCTCGCGCGGCGTCGGCGAGCTCGGCGAACGCGAGCGTGAACGCGAGCGCGAGCGCGACCAGCGTCCCCGCCGAACGGGCGTACCGGTGGAGGAACTGGAACAGCGGCGGCGCCGCCCGGGCGCCGACGGCGGTGGTGGCGACGAGGAAGGCGAGCGCGACGGCGAAGATGCCGAGCACGCTCAGCACCGAGACCGAGCCCTCGGACACGATCCGCACCACGACGGTCAGGATCACGAGCCCGAGAACGTCGTCGGCGACCGCGGCGCCGAGCACGGTTCTCGCCTCGACGGTGGCCAGCGCGCGCAGGTCGCTGAACACGCGGGCCGTGATCCCGACGCTCGTGGCCGCCAGCGCGGCGCCGAGGAACAGCGCCGTCTTCGCGTCGTAGCCGAACAGCTCGGACACGCCGAAGCCGCCGATCATCGGCACCACGACGCCGACCACCGCCACCGACACCGACGCCCGGCCGACGGCGCCGAGCTCGCCGAGGTCCATCTCCATGCCGACCTGCAGGAGCAGGAGGATGACGCCGATCTCGCCCAGCACCTGCAACGTCTGCTCTGTGCCCGACGAGGTCGAGCACCGACGGCCCGATGACGACGCCGGCGAGGATCTCGGCGACGACCGGCGGGAACCCGACCCGCTCCGCGATCTCCGCCGCGACCTTGGCCGCGACGAGGACGATCAGGATGTCGAGGAGGATGCTGGTGACCGACACGGCGCGGCGTTGCTACTGCGCGTCGGCTCTTGGCTGCGCCGCCTGCATCAGGTAGCCCCGCGGACCGGACCGTGCGCACCTCGACTCCGAGCGGCGCGATGCGGCGCCGCAGGCGGAGCATGTGCACGTCGAGCGCGTTGCGGGTGGGGGTGCCGTCCGGCCACGCCCGGCGGGCCAGCGTGTCGCGGCCGACCACGGCGCCGAACCGGTCGACCAGCGTGATGGCGAGCGCCGACTCGACCGGCGACAGCGCGACCCAACGGCCCCGGTAGCGCAGCAGCCCGTCGCCGTCGACCTCCGGCGCGGGCTGCTGGGTCTCGGCCCGGGAGGAGAGCCGGGCGACCCGGGCGCGCACGTCGCGGTCGTCGGCCGGGAGCCGGATCCAGTCCTCGAGGCAGTCGGCCGACTCGGGCGGCTCCGACTCACCGTTCAGGAGCAGCAGCCGGGGCGACCCCGTGTCCCGCAGCTGCCGCAGCCGGGCGTCCTCCTCGGGCCAGCGCACGAGCACCACGTCCATGCGGGGACGGTACGGGTGTCGTGTTTCGCGACTGTTTCGCCGTGGTGAACGGTGTTTGTTGGCGCCATTCCCCCAATAGCCTGTTGGCGATGAGCCGGACGCTGTCCGAGAAGGTGTGGGAACGCCACGTGGTGCACCGGGCCGAGGGCGAGCCCGACCTGCTCTACGTCGACCTGCACCTCGTGCACGAGGTCACCTCGCCCCAGGCGTTCGACGGGCTGCGCCTCGACGGCCGGACCGTCCGCCGCCCCGACCTCACCGTCTCGACGATCGACCACAACAACCCGACCACCAGCCGTGACCGCCCGGTCGAAGACCCCGTCTCCGCCAAGCAGATGGAGGTGCTCGCCCGGAACTGCGCCGAGTTCGGCATCCAGCTCTACGGGATGGGCGACCCCGGGCGGGGCATCGTGCACGTCATCGGTCCCGAGCTCGGCCTGACCCAGCCCGGGCTGACGATCGTGTGCGGCGACAGCCACACCTCGACGCACGGCGCGTTCGGCGCCCTCGCGTTCGGGATCGGCACGAGCGAGGTCGAGCACGTGCTCGCCACGCAGACGCTCCCGCAGGTGAAGCCGGGCACGATGGCCATCACGGTCGACGGGTCGCTCGGCGCCGGGGTGACGGCCAAGGACCTCGTCCTCTCGATCATCGCCCGCATCGGCACCGGCGGCGGGATCGGCTCGATCATCGAGTACCGCGGCTCGGCGATCCGGTCGCTCTCGATGGAGGGCCGGATGACGGTGTGCAACATGTCGATCGAAGCCGGCGCCCGGGCCGGCATGGTCGCGCCCGACGACACCACGTTCGCCTACCTCGAGGGCCGCCCGTTCGCGCCGTCCGGGAAGGACTGGGAGCGCGCGCTCGACGACTGGCGCGGCCTCCCGACCGACGCCGGCGCCGCGTTCGACAAGGAGGTCGTGCTCGACGCGGCCGAGATCCGGCCGTCCGTCAGCTGGGGCACGAACCCGAGTCAGACGACGACCATCGACGACGTCGTGCCCGACCCCGACTCCTTCGCCGACCCGTCGGACCGCGAGTCGGCCCGCCGCGCGCTCGGGTACATGGGCCTCAAGGCGGGGACGCCCATGCGCGACGTCGAGGTCGACACCGTGTTCATCGGCTCGTGCACGAACTCCCGCGTCGAGGACCTGCGCGCCGCCGCCGCGGTCGTGCGCGGCCGGCGCGTCCGCGACGGCCTGCGGGCGATGGTGGTGCCGGGCTCGATGGCGGTGAAGGCGGCCGCCGAGGCCGAGGGCCTCGACACGCGTCTTCGTCGATGCCGGGTTCGACTGGCGCCCCGAAGCGGGCTGCTCGATGTGCCTGCGCGATGAACCCCGACAAGCTGTCCGCCGGCGAGCGCAGCGCGTCGACCACGAACCGCAACTTCGAGGGCCGTCAGGGGAAGGGCGGGCGCACCCACCTCGTCTCACCCGCGGTGGCCGCCGCGACCGCGGTCGCCGGCCGCTTCACGACGCCGGAGGACCTCGACTGACATGCAAGCCGTGCAGGAGATCATCGCCCGCGGTGTGCCACTGGACCGGAGCGACGTCGACACCGACCAGATCATCCCGAGCGACTGGCTGAAGCGCGTCGAGCGCACCGGGTTCGGCGAGGGACTGTTCTCGGAGTGGCGCGAACGCTCCGACTTCGTGCTCAACCAGGACCGCTTCCGGGACGCGAAGATCCTGGTCGCAGGGCCGAACTTCGGGACGGGCTCGTCGCGGGAGCATGCCGTCTGGGCGCTCGAGGACTACGGCTTCCGGGCCGTGATCTCGCCGCGCTTCGCCGACATCTTCCGCAACAATTGCCTGAAGGTCGGTCTCGTGCCGGTCGAGCTTCCGCAGGACGTCGTGACACGCATCATGCGCATCGTCGAGGACGACCCGTCGGTCGAGATCGTGATCGACGTCGTCGACCGCCGCGTCGCCATCCCGGCCATCGACCTCGACGAGCCCTTCGAGCTCGACGACCACACCCACCACCGCCTGCTGCACGGGCTCGACGACATCGGCCTCACGCTCCAGCGCGGCGACGAGATCGCGAGCTACGAGGCCCGTCGCCCGGACTGGCTGCCGAAGGTGGCGGCCGGAGGCTGACGCCGCACGCGGCGGATATCCCCGGATCGCGCCCGCTGCGGGCTCGATACTGGTGGGCCTGATGACTGTCGACCCGGTGTTGATCGTTCCTGCTGTGGTGGGCGCGCTCGCGCTCTTCGCCTTGCTCGTGTGGCGGCTCCCGCGACGCTGGCGGGTCCGGCGGCGCCTCCGCGGCCTCTCACGGCAGCTCGACTCGTTCGACCCGGATGAGCGCGCCCGCGCCGGCGCGGCGGTGGCGGAGCTCGGGCTCACGCGCCGCACCGCGAACGTTCTGCTCCATGCCTTGAGCCGAGAGGAAGACCGGCGGGTCAGTTCGCGATCGCGCTGGCCGTCGTCCGCACGAACAGCGGGCGGTTCCGCCGGCGGCGGGTGCGGCGACTCCGCAGATGGGCTGTCGACGATGCTCGTCGAGCACGGACACCCGTGCATCAGGGACTCGAGTGGAAACAGCCGCGGAAGCGACCTCCGATCGCGTGGCCGGCACCGGCGCCGCAATCCTGAGAACCGATCACGTACCGGACCCGTAGAGAAACGTCTCGCCGACTCGACGAACCGCCACCTGCCAGCCGAGCGAGCTGAGCCGGTCCTGGAGCTCGGTTGGATCCCAATACACCTTCACGACGTCGAACCGTCGCCCGTCGCGGAGGGTTCGTGGCGCGACGGGCACGTTGCTCGACGAGGTGGATGTCGTCGTTCACCGTGCCCCGATCGTCTTCGTCAACGAACGCGACGCGGCCGCCGGGACGAAGGGAAGACCGCACGAGAGCCCAGAACTGGTCGAAGGTGACCGGCGGTACGTGCGACAGCCAGAAGCCGAAGAAGACGGCGTCGTACCGCCGTTCTGGCTGCCAGTCGAAGATGTCTGCGTTGACGTAGCTCACCCTGCTGTCGTCCACCTCCCGGCGGTTGCGTTCCAGCATCCGAGGCGACCCGTCGACGGCGGTCACCGTTCGTGCATGGCGGACGAGCTCGCGGGTGAAGATCCGCTCCCACATGCGAGCTCGAGCACGTCTCCGGTGAGGCGCGAACTCGTCGACGAGAGCGCGGCCAGTTCGATCGGCATGTTGCCGCTGACTCTTCGGTCAGGCACGGCTTCGTCACCGAAGTCGGGTGCCCGGAGGTCGTAGAACTCGCGCTGCGACGCAAGGAGGCCGGCCAGCCGGTCGGCTTCGTCGGTGCCTTCGCCCATCGGCAGCCTCCCGGGTGCCGTCAGGACGCCCGGAATGCGGGCAGCAGCTCCGTCGCCGCCCACGAGATGAATTCCTCTTGCGAGTCCGCGCCGACCTGCACCAACGCGATGTGGGTGAAGCCCGCGGCTTCGAACTCGCGGATGCCGGCGAGGTGCCGCTCGCACGTCGGGACCGCACGGCATCTGCGCGGTCACGTCCTCCTCGCGCACCGTCTTCGAGGCCACGTCGAACGACGCCGGCAGCGGGAGCTCGGCATTGACCCTCCAGCCGCCCGTGAACCAGCGGAACTGGTCCATGCGCCCGCTTGACGGCGGCCTGCTCGTCGGGGTCGTACGACAGCGCGATCTGACCGACGCGTGGCTTCCCGGCGCCTCCCGCCTCGTCGAACATCTCGGCCGAGCTCGGGCACGGGCTCGACTGCGATCATCACGTCGGCATGGCGTCCCGCCAGACGACAGCTGGCCGGTCCGAGCACCGCGATCCCGATCGGCGGCGCGGTTTCCGGAAGGTCCCAGACCTTCGCCGACTCGACGTCGAAGTACTTGCCCCGATACGTCACGGTGCCGCCGGCCCACAGGGCCCGAATGATCTCCACCGCTTCCTCGAGCATCTCGTGGCGCGCGCCGGCGATCGGCCAGTGTCCGCCGACGATGTGCTCGTTCAGGTTCTCCCCCGCGCCGAGGCCCAGCGTGAAGCGCCCGTCGGAGAGCAGCTGCATCGTCGCCGCCTTCTGCGCGACGACGGCAGGGTGATAGCGGCGGATCGGGCAGGTGACGTACGTCATCAGCGGAATGCGGTCGGTGGCCTGCGCCGCGGCGCCGAGCACGCTCCACGCGTACGGCGAGTGGCCCTGGGACTCCAGCCACGGGAAGTAGTGATCGCTGATGACCGCGAAGTCGAAGCCCGCCTCCTCGGCGAGGGCGACGTCTCGCACCAGCTGCTTCGGGCCCGGCCTGCTCGCACATCATCGTGTAGCCGATCAGGGTCATCGCGTTCCTTCCGGCTGCTCGAGGGCGCGAGTCACGACGGTGAGGTCCTGGTCGCCGAGCCCTCGGTCGACGGCGCTGTTCCCACTCATCGGCCAGGCATGCGAGGGCCTCGAACCGGTCGTCGTCGACTGCTTCGAGCGCGAGGTGCACGTCCTTGAGCGCGAGCGCCAGCGCGAACTGCGGCGAGAACTCGCCCTTCGCGATCCGTTGCAGCTTCGCTGCCTCCCAAGGCGACACGAGCGGGCCGCCACCGAGCGCGTCGACGACGGTCTCGGTCTCGAGACCGAGCCGGTGCGCGAGCGCGACGGACGCGCCGAGACGCTTCCGCCGTGAAAGCGAGCAAGGTGTTGTTCACGAGCTTCAGCCGCGATCCGGCCCCGACCGGCCCGACCCAGATCGTTCGTTGGCCGAGCGCGTCGAAGAGCGGAGTGACGCGCGAGCGGGCGCTCGTCGGGCCCGGACGCGAAGATCGTCAGCTGACCCTGCTCGGCCGGCTCCTTACTTCCCGGAAACCGGCGCGTCGAGGAGCGTCACGTCGGGCCGCTCGCGTCTCGACCAGCGACCACACGCGCTCGATGCCGGCGACGCCGATCGTGCTCATCTGCGCCCAGATCGCGCCGTCGCGCGAGGGCGTCGAGCATGCCCTGGTCGCGTCGCGATCGACATGACGGCGTCGGCATCGGTGACCATCGTGACGACGATCCCGGCACGCCCCGCCGCTTCCGTCGCGGTCTCGGCGACGTCCGCGCCGAGGGCGGCGAGGTCGCGGGCTTGCTCGGCGTCGCGGCTCCAGACGACTGTCGGGATGCCGGCGCGCAACGCGCTGCGTCGCCATCCCGTGGCCCATCGCACCGAAGCCGAGTACCGCCACCGTCTCCGACTGCGATGCCATGACGTCCCCCTTTGCCTAGGCCGGCTTCACCCCCGCGAGGAGCGCGAGCTCGCGCCACTTCCAGTGGCAGTCGACCTGCGCGAAGCCGATCTCGCGCAGCCAGGTCAACTGCGTCTCGACGGCGACGAGCTTGTTCGACGGGTCGTCCTCGGCCGGCGTCTTGCCGATCGCGGCGAGGAAGTCGACGTGCAGCTCGGGCGTCGCCGAGTCGACGTGCTCGAGGTTCAGGAAGCGCCCGCCCGGCTCGAGCAGCTCGAACACCTCGCCGTACAGCGCGCGCTTGCGCTCGTCGACGCAGTGGTGGATCGCGAAGCTCGACACGACCAGGTCGAAGCGCCCGAGCGCCGGCAGCGGATCGTCGAGGTCGTGCTCGACGATCTGCGACGTCGGGGTCGCCGGCGAACCGCTCCCGGGCGAGCGCCAGCATCTCGGCCGAGAAGTCGACGCCGACACCCTCCGCGTCCGGGTACGCGCTCCGCACGAGCCCGAGCGTGTAGCCGTCGCCCGTCCCGAGGTCGAGCACGCGGCGCGGCGCCGCCGGCAGCACCTCCATGAGCACCGCGAACCCCTCCATGCGGTGCGGGATGTCGTCGCGTTCACGCAGGTACCGCTGCGCCCACGCCGACTCGCTCCACAGGTTGACGGGCGCCGCTCACGGCCCGATCTCGATCTCGCGATCCTCGCCCCGCTCGCGCAGACGCACGATCCGGTTGACGGCGTTCAGGTAGGCCCGGGCCGAGGCCTCGACCACGTCGGTCGACACGCCGCGTCCGGACACCTTGAAGCCGTCGGCCTCCATCTGGACCACGACGTCGCCGAGCGCGTCGCCGCCGCCGGTGACCGCGTGCACCTGGAAGTCGGTGAGCCGCCCCTCGACGCCCGTGGCCGCGGCGATGGCGGCGATGGCGGCGTCGATCATCCCGTTGCCGGAACCCTCGGCGTCGATCTTGCCGTCGCCGTTCGCCACCACGACCTTGGCCGTCGGCGTCGACGACATGCCGCCCGACAGCGTGAGGTCGACGAGGTCGAACCGGTGCACGTACCCGGTGCCGAGCTCCTCGGCCACGATCGCCTCGATGTCGGCCTCGGTGATCTGCACCTTGCGGTCGGCGAGCTCCTTGAACCGGGTGAACGCGGCGTTCAGCGCGTCACCCTGGATCTTGATGCCCATCTTCGCCGAGCGAGTCGGCGAACGCATGCCGGCCCGAGTGCTTGCCCAGGACGATCTGCGCCGCCTCCTGGCCCACCGTGTTGGCGTCCATGATCTCGTAGGTCTCGGGGTCCTCGAGCACGCCGTGCTGGTGGATGCCGGCCTCGTGCGCGAAGGCGTTCCGACCGACGACGGCCTTGTTGTACTGAACGGGATAGCCGGTGAGCCGCGACACGATGCGCGACGTGCGCGCCAGCTCCTCGGTGCGCACGTTCACGTCGAGGTGACCGAAGTAGTCACTCCGCGTCTTGATCGCCATCACGATCTCCTCGAGGGCGGCGTTGCCCGCCCGCTCCCCGAGCCCGTTGATGGCGCACTCCACCTGCCGGGCACCGGCGCGCACGCCGGCGAGCGAGTTCGCGACGGCCAGGCCGAGGTCGTTGTGGCAGTGCGTGGACACGACGTAGTCGCCCCGGACGCGGGCGAGCACGTACGAGATGAGCTCGGCGAACTCCTCCGGCACGCCGAACCCGACGGTGTCGGGGATGTTGATCGTCGTCGCGCCGTTGTCGACGGCGATCTGGCACACCTCGCACATGAAGTCTTCGTCCGACCTGCTGCCGTCCTCGGGCGAGAACTCCACGTCGTCGCAGTAGCCCTTCGCCCGGGCCACGCCCGCCGCCGCTTCTTCCTTGACCTGATCCTCGGTCATGCGAAGCTTCTTCTTCATGTGGATCGGGGACGTCGCGATGAAGACGTGGATGCGCGGACGCTCGGCGTGCCGTACCGCTTCCCACGCCCGGTCGACGTCCTTGAAGCCGGTACGCGACAGGCCGGCGATCGTCGACCCGCGCACACCCTTGGCGATGGCCTCGACCGCATCGAAGTCACCCTGGCTCGCGATCGGGAACCCCGCCTCGATGATGTCGGTACCGAGGCGCGCCAGCTGCTCGGCGATCTCGAGCTTCTCGCCCACGTCCAGCGAGATGCCGGGCGACTGCTCGCCGTCCCGCAGCGTCGTGTCGAAGATCCGTACCTGGTCCATCTCGATCTCCCGATCCGTCTCGTGGTCTTTCCGGCAACGAAAAACCTCCCCGGCCCGTAGGCACGAGGAGGCGTCCGCGAGCACCGAAAGGCGCTCGCAACTAGGTAAGGAGCAGGCTCTGGGCGCGCAGTTCCTTGGTCATGGTCCAGTAATGGTCGCAGGCGCTCGGGGGGAGAGTCAACTTCTTTCGCGCGTGGCGAGACTCTGCCCGTCGAAGGAGGGAACGGCCGTGAGGCGATTCGTGAGGCGAGTGTTCATGCTGAGCGTGGTGGCGGGCACCGCCTACGCGGTCTGGCGGTGGTTCGAGTCGCAGCGCTCTGATTCCGGCTTGACCTGGGAAGCCCAGCCGGCCCCCTTCCCGCCGCAGCCCCGGCCTCAGGACTCCGTGCACGTCCCGTCGCAGGTCGAGCCGCCCGGCGGTCCCGAGACCACCGATGTGCGGCGCGGCCTGGGTCGAGCCGACCGACGGCACGTGCCCGGCGAGCCACCCGGTGAAGGCGAAGATGTCGAGCAAGATCTTCCACGTCGAAGGCGGCCTCAACTACGAGCGGACGCACCCCGACCGCTGCTACCGGGACGCCGCCGCAGCCGAGAAGGCCGACGGCCTGCGCAAGTCGGCGCGCTCGACCTGCGGCGGAGCACGCGCAAGAGTCGAGAGTCAGTCCAGCTCGATCGCCTTGGCGTCGACGACGCCGCGTTCGGCTCGGAGCGCGTCGACCACGTCGGGCGGGACCGGAGTCGACGTGGTCAGCGCCATGAGGGCGGCTTCGCCGGACGGGCTCTTGCCGACGCGCATGTCCTCGATGTTCACGCCGGCGGCCCCGAGGATCGAGCCGACCGTGCCGATCATGCCCGGGCACGTCCTCGTTCCGGACGACGAGCATGTGGCTCGCCGGCGGGACCTCGATGCTGTGGTCGTCGATGCCGACGATGCGAGCCTCGCCGCGTTGTCCCGTGAGCGTGCCGGCGACGTGGACGGGACGTCCACTCACCCTGCCCCGGAGCGTCACGAGGTTCACGTAGTCCCTCGACGAGGACGTCTTCGTCTCCCGGAGCTCGAGGCCCCGCATCTGCGCCAGCTGCGGCGCGTTCACGAACGACACCGGCTCGTCGACGACCGGCGCGAGGACGCCACGCGTGATCGCGAGCGTGAGCACGCGGCAGTCGTAGTCCGCGATCTCGCCCTCGTAGGTGACCTCGAGCGTGTCGGGCACGGCGCCGGCGAGCGCCGTGAACAGCGCGCCGAGTCGCTCGGCGAGCGGGAGGAACGGCCGCACCGTCTCGGACGCCTCGCTCGCGGCGACGTTCACCGCGTAGGGCACGAAGTCGCCGCGCAGCGCGAGCACGACCTGCTCGGCGATGGTCTGCCCCGCCTTGTCCTGCGCCTCGGCGGTCGACGCGCCCAGGTGCGGCGTGACGACCACGTTCTCCAGCTCGAACAACGGTGATGCGGTCGTCGGCTCCTCGTCGAAGACGTCGAGGGCGGCGCCGGCGATCCGCGACTCGCGCAGCGCCTCGTCGAGCGCCTCCTCGTCGACGATGCCGCCCCGCGCGGTGTTGACGATTCGGAGCGTCGGCTTCGCCTTGGCGAGGACGTCCCGGCCGATGAGGCCGATCGTCTCGGGCGTCTTCGGGAGGTGCACGGTGAGGAAGTCGGCCGTCGCCACGAGGTCCTCGAGCGTCGGCACGAGCTGCACGCCGAGCTGGCGGGCGCGCTCGTCGCTCACGTACGGGTCGTAGGCGGCGAGGCGCATGCCGAAGGCGTGGCCGCGCTGGGCGACCAGGACGCCGACGCGGCCCAGCCCGACGACGCCGAGCGTCTTGCCGTACAGCTCGACTGCCCTCCCATCGGGACCGGTTCCAGCTGCCACCGCGCAGGTCGCGGTCGGCCTGCGGGATGTTGCGGGCCTGGGCGAGCAGGAGCGCGATCGTGTGCTCGGCCGCCGACAGCACGTTCGATTGCGGCGCGTTGACGACCATCACGCCCCGGCGCGTGGCCGCGGCGACGTCCACGTTGTCGAGGCCGATGCCGGCCCGTCCGACCACGACCAGGTCGGGGGCGGCGGCGAGCACCTCCGCCGTCACCGGCGTCGCGCTGCGGACGATCGAGCGCGGCCGCATCGTGCACGGCCTCGAGCAGCTGGTCGGGGTCGAGGTCGAGGCGCTCGTCGACCTCGAGGCCGGCAGCCTTGAGCGCCTCGATCCCCCGCGGTGCGATCTGCTCGGTGACGAGGACGCGGGAGGGCACCTGCTGCTTCTCCTTGTCAGGCGAGGAGCTTGGCGATGCGCTGGACGCCTTCCTCGATGTCTCCGTCGGAGACCGCGAACGTCAGGCGCGCGTACCCGGGGGCGCCGAACGCCTCGCCGGGGACGACCGCGACCTTGGCCTCGTCGAGCAGCACCGCGGCGAGCTCGATCGTGTTGCGCGGCGTCCGCCCCGCGATCTCGCGACCGAGCACACCCTCGAAGGACGGGAAGCAGTAGAAGGCGCCCTGCGGCTCGATGCACGTCACGCCGGGGATCGCCGACAGCAGCTCGTACATGCGACGGCCGCGCCGTTCGTACGCCGTGCGCATCGCCGCCACGGCCTCGAGGTCGCCGTGCAGCGCGGCGATCGCCGCCCGCTGCGACACGTTGCCGACGTTCGACGTCGAGTGGGACTGGAGGTTGATGGCCGCCTGCATCACGTCGGGAGGCCCGACGATCCAGCCGACCCGCCACCCGGTCATCGCGTACGTCTTGGCGACGCCGTTGACGATCAGTGTCGTGCGCGGCGAGGTCGGAGATCAGGCCCGGCATCGACGTGAACCGGTGCTTGCCGTACGTCAGGTGCTCGTAGATCTCGTCGGCGATCACCCAGACGCCGTTCTCGAGGGCCCACCGTCCGATGGCCTTCATCTCGGCGGGTGGATACACGGCGCCGCTCGGGTTGCCGGGCGACACGAAGAACAACGCCTTCGTGCGCGGCGTGCGTGGCCGCTTCGAGCTGCTCGACCGTCACCCGGAACTCGGTCGCCTCGGTGGTCGGCACGACGACGGGCTCACCGCCGGCGAGCGAGATCGCCTCGGGGTACGTCGTCCAGTACGGCGCCGGCAGCAGCACCTCGTCGCCGGGGTCGACGATCGTCTGCAGCGCCTCGTACACGGCGTGCTTGGCGCCGTTGGTGACGAGCACCTGCGACGCCTCGCAGTCGACGCCCGAGTCACGGCGGGTCTTCTCGGCGATGGCGAGGCGAAGCTCGGGAAGTCCCGCGGTCGGCGAGTAGCGGTGGTTGCGAGGGTCACGGGCACGCCTCGACGGCCGCCACGACGATGTGCTCGGGCGTCGGGAAGTCGGGCTCGCCGGCGCCGAACCCGATGACGTCCTCGCCCGCGGCCTTGAGCGCCTTCGCCCGGGCGTCGACGGCGAGCGTGGCCGACTCGGTGATCGCGGTTGCCCGGCTCGAGACGCGCGTCATGCCGCCATCGTGGCACGCGCCCGTGGCCACAGGGCGAGTTTTGTGCGCAGGCCTAGCCTGAGCCGCCGTGGGCGTGGAGGCCTGCGTCGCTGCGGCGCCGACCGCCGGTCAGGCGACGGCCGCCGTCTCGAACGATCCGAGATCGGCGAGGCGAGGATCGTTCGAGAACACCTCGACGATCGGCTCGTCGAGGCTCGAGACGGCGCTGCACGACGCGCACGAAGTTCTCCTGGTTCCAGAGCATGAGCGTCACCGCGACGCCCGCCTCGCCGGCGCGGGCCGTGCGACCCGAGCGGTGCAGGTATGCCTTCTCGTCCTCGGCCGGGTCGTAGTGCACGACCACGTCGACGTTGTCGACGTGGATGCCGCGGGCCGCGACGTCGGTGGCCACGAGCACGGCCAGCTTGCCCTTGGAGAAGTCGGAGAGGGCTCGTTCGCGTGCGCCCTGGCGGAGGTCGCCGTGGATGGCGCCGGCGCTCACTCCCTCGCGGCGGAGCTGGCTGACCAGCCGGTCGGCGCCCCGCTTGGTGCGCACGAAGACGAGCGTCCGCTCTGCGCCTCGGCTGATGGCGGCGGCGACCTTCACCTTGTCCATCTGGTGGACGTGCAGGAACCGGTGCTCCATCTCGTCGACCGTCGCCTCCGGCGATTCGACCTCGTGCCTGACCGGGTCGTGCATGTACCGGTTGACGAGCTGTCGTACGCCGCCGTCGAGGGTGGCCGAGAACAGCATCGTCTGATGCTCGGACTCGATGCGGTGCAGCAGCTTCTGGACCTGGGGCATGAAGCCGAGATCGGCCATCCGGTCGGCCTCGTCGACGACGAGCACCTCCACCGCGTGAAGGGACAGCTCCCGGCGTTCGAGGAGGTCGATGAGCCGCCCCGGGGTGCCGACGACGGCGTCGACGCCCTTGTGGAGCGCGGAGATCTGCCGGTCCATCGACGCGCCGCCGTAGACGGCGGAGACGCGTATGCCGCGTACCTTGCCCAGGGGCGCGAGGACGTTCTTGACCTGGTTGGCGAGCTCGCGGGTCGGGGTGAGCACGAGCGCCCGGGGCGCCTTCGGCTCCGCCCGCCCGATGCGCTCGAGCAGGGGAAGCCCGAACGCGAGCGTCTTCCCCGAGCCGGTCTTGGCCTTGCCGCAGAGGTCGCGGCCGGCCAGGGCATCGGGGATCGTGAGGGCTTGGATCGGGAACGGTTCGGTGATGTCGTCGCGCGCGAGCGCGCCGACGAAATCGGCTGCGACGCCGAGTGTTTCGAACGTGGGTGACAAGGGGGAACTCGCTTTCGTTCTCTTCGGGCTCGTTGGTATTGGTAGCGCCCGCCGCATACTGCGGCGGTGGGTCCCCTCGGAACCCGTGCGCGAGCCGCGAACGGAAGCGATGAGGTGACCCGCGAGCCGTGCCGTTGTGGAGGCTTTGTGCTCGCCTAACTCATAGTACCAGGTCAGGGGCACAAACGGTGGCGCGCGTGGTGCGCGCACGACGCGGGTACGGTCGATTGCGATGGAGTACGTGCCCGGCGAAGGCGAGGACGAGACCATCCTCGACGTGCTCGGGGAGCTCGAGTCCCAGGGGTTCACGGGGCAGTTCATGCCCCGCGACGGCGGCCAGGTCGAGTGCCTCACCTGCCACCGGCTCTCCCCCGCCGACGAGACCGTGTTCCGGCAACTACGGCGCCTCGAAGGTGCGTCCGACCCCGCCGACATGCTGGCGGTGGTCGGCCTGGCGTGCCCGCACTGCAGCGCGCAGGGCACCGCCGTGCTCGGCTACGGCCCGGAAGCCGCCGCCGTCGACACCGAGGTGCTCGAGCTCCTCGAGGACGCGCGCCGCCGCCAAACCGAGAGCGACGCGCGGTGACCACGCCCGACGCAGTGGTCATCGGCAGCGGCCCGAACGGTCTCGTCGGCGCCAACCTGCTCGCCGACCAGGGCTGGGAGGTGCTCGTCCTCGAGGCGCAGCCCGACCCGGGCGGCGCCGTGCGGAGCGGCGAGCTCACCGAGCCCGGCTTCGTGCACGACCGGTTCAGCGCGTTCTACCCGCTGGCGGCGGCGTCACCCGTGATCCGCTCCCTCGGGCTCGAGGACTTCGGGCTGCGGTGGCGCCACGCGCCGGTCGCGCTCGGCGAACCCGACGCCGGACGGCGGGTGCGCGGTGCTCTCGACCGACGTCGACGAGACCGCGGCGTCGCTCGACAACTACGCCCCCGGCGACGGCGCGGCCTGGCGCGAGCTGTACGCACAGTGGCAGCGGGTCGGCCGGCATCTCGTCGACGCGCTGTTGACGCCGTTCCCGCCGATCGTCGCCGGCGGTCGCCTGGCCGCCGCCGTCGGGCCGCGTGAGTGGGCGCGCTTCGCGCGGTTCGCGCTGCTCCCCGTCCGCACCATGGCGGAGCAGGCGTTCGCGGGCGCGGGCGGCGCGTTGCTGCTCGCCGGCAACACGCTGCACACCGACCTCGGGCCCGAGCAGACGCTGGGAGGGTTCTTCGGCTGGGTGCTGGCGTCGCTGGGCCAGGAGCACGGCTTCCCCGTCCCCGAGGGTGGCGCCGGTCGACTCACCGACGCGCTCGTGCGTCGCCTCGAGGCGCGCGGCGGGCGGGTCGTCTGCTCGACCGCCGTCACGTCGGTGGAGGTGCGCGGCCGGCGCGCGGTGGCGGTGCGAACCGAGCACGGCGACGAGATCGGCGCGGCGCGGGCGGTGCTCGCCGACGTGGGCGCGCCCGCGCTCTACGGCTCGCTCGTGCGTCAGGAGCATCTCCCGGCGCGCGTGCTCGAGGGCATGCGTGGGTTCGAGTACGACCACGCGACGGTGAAGATCGACTGGGCGCTCGACGGCCCGGTCCCGTGGTCGGCGGAGCCCGCCCGGCGTGCGGGCACGGTGCACCTCGGCGACTCGCTCGACCATCTCAGCGAGGTGGCGGCGCAGCTCGCGACCGGGCGCATCCCGGCAAAGCCGTTCGTGCTCATCGGGCAGATGACGACGAGCGATCCGACCCGATCGCCGGCGGGGACCGAGAGCCTCTGGGGCTACACGCACGTGCCGCACCGCCCGCTCGGTGACGCCGGCGGCGACCTCTCGGGCAAGTGGGACGAGCGCGAGACCGAGGTGTTCGTCGCGCGCGTCGAGCGCGAGCTCGAGGCACGGGCGCCGGGCTTCACCGACCGGGTCGTCGGCCGCAACGTCCTCACGCCGCCGATGCTCGAGGCGGCCGACGCCAACCTCGTCGGTGGCGCCGTCAACGGCGGCACCGCGCAGCTGCACCAGCAGCTGATCTTCCGACCCACCGTCGGGTTGGGCCGGGCCGAGACCCCGATCCGCGGGCTCTACCTCGCGTCGGCGTCCGCGCATCCCGGCGGTGGCGTGCACGGCGCGTGCGGCGCCAATGCCGCGCGCGCGGCGCTGGCGGCAGACGCCCGGCGACGCTTCGTCGCCGCGCTCTCCCGCTAGCTACCAGGGCATCGAGACGCCGCCGTTGGGGCGGATGGTCTGGCCCGTCACGAACGACGCCGCGTCCGACACCAGATAGAGGATCGTCCACGCAATGTCCTCGGGCGTGCCGATGCGTCCCAGCGGCGACATCGCGCCGAAGCGCTGCTTGTACTGCTGCAGGCGCTCCTCGTTGACCGTGCCGTCGGCGTCGACGAAGTGCTGGCGCGAGAAGTTCGTGAGGATGACCCCCGGCGCGAGCGCGTTCACCCGGATGCCGGCCTGACCCGCTTCCATCGCCAGCGTCTTGGTGAGCATGGCGACGGCGGCCTTCGTCATCGCGTAGCACGCGAGCGTGGGCGCGGGCGTGTCGATGGCGCCGGACGAGATGTTGATGATGCTCCCCGACTTCTGCGGTGTCATGACCCGCAGGGCGGCCTGACATCCGTAGAACACGCTCTTGAGGTTGATGGCGAGGATGCGCTCGAACTCGTCGTCGGTCACGTCGGCGACCATCTGGTTGTGAGGGATGCCGGCGATGTTGCCCATGATGTCGACGCGGCCGTACTCGCCTGCGGCCCGGTCGACGAGCGCGTCGATGTCGGCCCGCTTCGTGACGTCGGTGCGCACCGGCAGCGCCGTCCCGCCGCGCGACCCGATCTCGTCGGCGGCGGCCTGGGCGCCCTTCTCGTCGATGTCACCGAGCACGACGGTCGCGCCCGCGCCCGCCAGCACCTGGGCGGTCGACCGGCCGATGCCGCTGGCGGCGCCGGTGAGCACCGCGACCCGACCCGACAGATCGAACGCCTCGTCGATGCCGGACGTTGCGGTCACCTCAGCCATGCCGTCCTCCGTGTGACAACCGGTAAGGGCTTCGAGCCTACGCAGCCGCGTCAGAGATACGCAGATCGAGTGTCAAGCTGTTCATCGATGAACGAGCTCACCGTCGTCACGCTCAACCTCCACGGGGGGCAGCGCAACCGGGGCATCTCGACCCCGCGCCTGCGCCAGCACGGCCCGCCGCCGGAGAAGGCGGCGACCAACGGTGCGTTCGACGTGGCCGGCGCCCTGCGCTCGTTCGACGCCGACGTGCTCGTCCTGCAGGAATCGTGGTGGCCCGACGAGGGTCCCGCCGCCGTCGACCTGGTGGCGGCCGACTCCGGCGCGACGGTGCACTGGGCGTCGTTCGGCCGCGGGATCGTGGAGCCGTGGCCGCACATCATCTCGGCGCGGCCACACCGGGCGTGCGGGCGGATCGGCCTCGCGGTCGTGAGCCGTGTGCCGGCGCGGCTCGTCGAGATGATCCCGGTGGGCGACGTCCCCGGTGACCCGGCGTTGCGCCGGTGCGCGTTGCACCTGTCGCTCGACGTCGGCGGCCGGGACCTCGATCTCATCGCCGTGCACCTCAGCTCACGACTGCCGTACGCGCCGCCGATGCAGATCCGCAATCTCCGGCGGCGGCTCCCTCCGCCCGACCGGCGCACCGTGATCGTCGGCGACTTCAACCTGTGGGGCCCGGCGGTGACGGCCTTGCTTCCGGGTTGGCGCCGCGCCGTCCGCGGGCGTACGTGGCCCGCGCACCGGCCGCACAGCCAGATCGACCACGTGCTCGTGCGCAACGGCGTCGAGGTCGTGGACGCGGCGGTGCTCGACGAGGTCGGTTCCGACCACCGACCGGTACGGGTGACGCTCCGGCCGGTCTAGCCGCGGTGCGTCAGACGCCGGGCAGACCGGCGTCGGCGCGCATCTCGTTGTAGACGGTCAGCACCTTGGCGGCGTAGTCGGGAGCCGCGGCCCAGTTGCCGTTCCCCATGTCGTTCCAGTTCGGCGCCTTGCCCTTGGGGTTCACGAAGTTGAAGACCGGGTCGGCGCACGGCGTCGCCAGCGGCGGCTGCGAGCAGCTCGTCGCGGACGGGTCGGCGTACGCGCGCAGGTGCTGGATCTGTGCGCGCACCCCGGTCTCGGCGTCGGGGAAGGACTGCCCGCTGGAAGCCGCCGTAGTTGTTCTGCTCGCACTGCACCGAACCGCCGTAGCGGAACCACCCGGTCTCGACGATCGACTGGGCGAACGCGATGTCGCCGCGGACGTTCTCGAGCGTTGCCGTGCCAGGCGAAGTAGTACGCCAGCTCCTCGACCGAGACGGTCAGGCACGGCGAACCCGGGCGGCTGGTGCGCCCAGAAGTAGCCGGCGATCTGCTCGGCGCCCAGGTCCGACTGGCCCATGACCGGAACCGCGCCCGCCGCCGGCCCTGACCGGGGCGCAGGCGACCGACGCGGCGAAGCCCGAGGAGGACGGGGAGAAGAAGGAGACGATGGAGGCGCATGCGGGGAGATGTGTTACTGTGGTGCTGGTGTGGCCTGTGAGGCCAGGAGGGTAACCGCGATCGGCCCCGAAGAGCGAGATCGGATACGATGCGCTCTCGTGACGACGGCACCCCGCATCGGGCTGGTCCTCGGCGCCGGCGGGGTGATCGGCCACGCCTACCACGCCGGTGTGCTCGACGGTCTGAGTGACGCGACGGGCTGGGACCCACGCGACGCCGAGGTGATCGTGGGGACGTCGGCGGGGTCGGTGGTCGGCGCCCTGCTGCGGGCGGGCTTCTCGGCGCGGGACCTCGCCGCCCGCTCGACCGGCGATCCCGTCTCACCCGAGGGGGCCGAGCTCGCGGCCCGGGCCGGCATGGGAGACGGGCCGGCGCGCTTTCCGACCGGACCGATGCGTCGCCGGGGACTCCCGCGCATGGCGTCTCCTTCGCTGCTCATGCGGGCGGCGCTGCGACCGTTCTGGATGAACCGGCCCGGCGTGATGCTGGCCGGCGCGCTCCCCGCCGGTGCGGTTCCGACCGAGCTCGTCGCGGCCGCGTTCCGCCCGCTGTTCGGTTCGGACTGGCCCGAGCGGAACCTGTGGTTGACCGCGGTGCGCCTCCGCGACGGCAACCGCGTTGTCTTCGGTCGCCCCGGCGCGCCGCCTGCGCCCGTTGCCGACGCGGTGGCGGCGTCGTGCGCGATCCCGAGCTTCTTCGAGCCGGTGACGATCGGCGGCGTCGCGTTCGTCGACGGCGGCGCGCATTCCCCCACCAACGCCGACTCTGTGACTGGCGTCGCAAGCTCGCCGAACGCTCGACCTCGTCGTCGTGAGCTCGCCCATGTCGGTGGCGGGCAACCGGCTCCGCCCGTCGCTCGACCTGCCCGCCCGCCGCCTGTGCCGCTTCTACCTGGGTCAGGAAGCGGAGCGCATCCGCCGGCGCGGCGTCCCCGTCCTCGCCTTCCAGCCCACCGGCGACGACCTCAAGCTGATGGGCATGAACGCCATGGACCCGGCCCGGCGGGCGCCGGTCACGACGCCAGGCGCGCGAATCAGCGCGGAAGAAGCTCGAACGCGACGACGTCCAGTCTGTTCTCGGCAGCCTGAAGGTCCGGTATGCGGACGTAAGGCTGCCGAGAAGCATCAGCCGGCGGTCTGCTCCAGCTGCATGCGCTCGTACTCGGCGCCGGTGTCCTCCCAGTCCTCGTACTCGAGGACGCCGAGCTCGCCGAACTTCTGGCGGAGCCAGCCGTCGCCGGCGTCGAGGAGCCCGAGCTTCTTGAGGTTCGGGACGATCTTGGAGAACAGCATCTTGCGGAACTCGCGCTGGAGCGGCGAGTCGAGCATCGTCGCGCGTGCACTCCTTCACCGGCAGACCCGCCCACTCCCAGACCTCCTGGCCGAGGAAGCGGTCGCGCATCTTGACCGCGGCTTCGTAGCAGAACTCCTGCCGCTCGCGGATATCCGCGGCGTCGAGGTCCTGGTACGCCTCCTTGAGCGACATGACCCCGAACGCGACGTGCCTCGCCTCGTCGGCCATGACGTACCGGGTGATCTGCTTCAGCAGCGGATCCGGCGACGTCTGGTACTGGAACCCGAACGCGGCCAGCGCCAGACCCTCGACCATGATCTGCATGCCGAGGTAGGTCATGTCCCAGCGCGCGTCGGACAGGACGTCGTCGAGCAGCGCCCGCAGATGCACGTTGATCGGGAATTCGTGCGCCATCTTCTCCTTGAGGTACTTGGCATAGACCTCGACGTGACGCGCTTCGTCCATGACCTGCGTCGCGGCGTAGTACTTGGCGTCGATCCACGGCACCTGCTCGACGATCTTCGCGGTGCAGATGAGCGCGCCCTGCTCGCCGTGCATGAACTGCGACAGCACCCACGCCTGCTGGGCGGCGCCGAGATCGAACCACTCGTCCTCGGAGAGCTTCTCGAACGGCGTGCCGGCACGATCGAGCGCCATCGTGGTGTTCAGGGGGTTGTTCGGGTCGCGGGCGATCTTCCACGGGTCGACGTCGATGTCCCAGTCGATGTCGGTGGAGACGTTCCACATCGACGTCTTCGCCTTCTCGTAGAGCTTGCTCAAGGCCTCGCGGCTGCGTTCGTAGTCCCACGTGAACAGCGCGTCGCCGGCCGAGCGCACGTTGTGGACGGCCTCACGCTTCTCGGCGTCGGAGACGGTCTCGGCGAGCTCCTCCACCGTTCCCGAACGGATCTCCTGCTCGTCGACCGCCATGGCGCGCCTTCTTTCTTCCAGGTGCCTACGTCGTCGGACTCAGTCTCTCGCAGATTCGTTCGCTGCCGGAACACCGGTGGATTGCGCCTTCTCGTCCGGGCCTGTGTCGCCTGCCAGCTTCAGCAATTCGGACATTCCGTCCTCGACGCCGCGGCACAGGACTCCGATGTCGGGCGCGGTGTCGTAGTCGCCGGTGACGCCGAAGTTGAGCATCCCGTTGTAGGAGAAGATCGCGACACCGATCCGCAGGTGCCCGGCGATGGGCACGAACGGGAACGCCTCGAGCATCTGCCGGCCGCACGCGTAGAGCGGGAACTGCGGCCCGGGGACGTTCGTCGTCACCGTGTTCACGTTGCGCTGCGGGATGCGGAACGCCACGCGTGTTCCCACCGCGAGGAGCAGCGCGGGCGCGAAGCCCGAGAGCGACGTCAGCACCTCGCCCGCGACCGCCTGCTTGGACTCCTTGAGCCCGGCCATCTGCGTCCGGATGGCGTCGAGCCGTTCGGCGGGGTCGGAGATCCCGACCGGGAGCTCGGCGAACATCGCCGAGACGCGGTTGTTGTAGACGCCGCGCTCGTCGGCGAGACGCACCGAGACGGGCACGAGCGTGCGCACGACGCGTCCGACGGGGGATTCGTCGCGCGCCATGATCGAGATCGCGGAACCCGCGGGTGAGCACCGTGAGCACGACGTCGTTCACCGTGCCGCCGAGCGCGGACCGAACCGCGCTTGACGTCCGCCAGCGTCGTGTGCGCCCAGTCCCAACGTCGGTGTGGGCCGATCGGGCCGTTCAGCGACGACTCGGCCGTCGGCCGCACGAGGCCCGGCCATCGACGCGACGCCGCGGGCGGCGTCGGCGAAGAGCTCGCCGAGCTGACGCCACCCTCGGGCCGCGGAGCGCATGGCCCGGAACTGCTCGTACGGGCTGGCGACGAGGTCTCCGACGGCCTCGCTCACGAGTCGCACGTCGGACGGCTCCGGCTCCGGCCGCCACGTGTCGACATTGGGCGGCGGCGGCTCGCGTTCGGGGTCGAGCATCGACCGCGAGCAGGTCGGAGCCGGACACGCCGTCGACCATGCAGTGATGCACCTTCGACACGAGCGCCCAGTGGCCGTCCTGGAGGCCCTCGACCATCCACATCTCCCACAGCGGCTTCGTGCGGTCGAGCTGCTGCGCCATGAGCCGGCCGACGAGGTTGCGCAGCTCCTGGTCGCCGCCCGGCGGTGGCAGCGCCGTGTGACGCAGGTGGTACCCGAGATTGAAGTGCGAGTCGTCGACCCACACCGGGCGGCCCAGATCGAACGGGACGAAGCGCACCTTCTGGCGGTAGCGCGGCACGAGCGGGAGCTTGCCGGCGACGAGGTCGGCGTAGTCGCCGTAGTTCGGGGCCGGGCCCTCGAAGATCCCGACCGAACCGATGTGCATGTGGTTCGCGGCGTTCTCGACGTGCAAGAACGATGCGTCCAGCGGGCTCATGCGATCCATCGAAGACCCCCGGTCAGGTCCGCGGAGGGTACCGCGACGGTCTCCCCGCTGCCGCCGCCGCCCGAACCGGCGCCGGGCCGCTGGTGCTCGCTAGTAGGCGAGTAGGGCGCGCAGGTCGCGGGCGATGTCGTCGACCTGCGGGAGCACGGCGTGCTCGAGCGTCGGCTCGTACGCGACGGGCGTGTCGAGCGCGGCCAGGCGCCAGACGGGCGCGTCGAGATCCTCGAAGCACTCGTCCGCGATCCACGCCGCGACCTCGGCGCCGAACCCGCAGCGCAGGGTGTCCTCGTGGAGGACGAGCACGCGGCCCGTCTTGGCCACCGACTCGGCGACGATGTCCTGGTCCCACGGCACGATCGTCCGCAGGTCGACGATCTCGACCGCACCGCCGTCGGGATCGATCTCACGGGCGGCGAGCTCGGCGCGGTGCACGGTCGCCCCGTAGGTCACGACGGTGACGCGTTCGCCACGCGTGACGTACGCGCCCTTGCCGAACGGCAGCAGCCAGTCGGACGGTGGCATCGGATCGCGGTTGTAGCCCTGCCGGTACAGGTGCTTGTGCTCGAGGAACAGCACCGGGTCCTCGTACCGGAACGCGGTGCGGAGCAGGCCGACGGCGTCGCGGGCGCGCGACGGGAACGCGACGAGCAGGCCGGGGACGTGGGCGAAGATCGACTCGCCGCATTGCGAGTGCCAGATCGACCCGCCGGTGAGATAACCGCCGATCGGCACGCGCAGGACCATCGGGCAGCTGAACGCGCCGTTCGACCGCCACCGCAGCGTCGCCGCCTCCGACTTGATCTGCTGCATCGCCGGCCAGATGTAATCGAAGAACTGCACCTCGGGGCTGGGCCGGAGCCCGCGCGTGCCCTGACCGATCGCGCGGCCGACGATGTTGGCTTCGGCGAGCGGCGTGTTGTAGCAGCGTGCGATCCCGAACTCGGTCTGGAGCCCGTACGTGACGCCGAACACGCCGCCCTTGCCCGGCACCTTCCCCAGGACCCGTGGGTCGGCGTCGGCGACGTCCTCGCCGAACACGCGGATGCGCTCGTCACGCGCCATCTCCTCGTGGAGCGTGAGGCGGATCGCCTCGCCGAACGCGACTTGATCGCCGGCCGCAGCCGGCGGATCGGGCGGCACCTCGGTGACGGGGCGGGGGCCGACGAGGTGGTGCGAGATGCTCCCGGGGTCGGGGCGGGCGGCGGCCAGCGCGTCCTTGGCGGCGGCGGCCACGAGCTCGTTCGCTTCGTCCCGGACTTCCTGCGCGCGCTCGGGCGTCAGCACGCCGAGCCGGGCGAGCTGGCGTTCGAGGAGCAGGATCGGGTCGTGCTCGGCTTCGTCCTCGCAGTTCCTCGGCGACGCGGTACTTCTTCTGGTCGTCGGAGAGCGAGTGCGAGTACGGGCGCGTCACCGTGGCATGGATGAGCCCCGGCCCCTGTCCGGCGCGTACGCGCTGGATCGCCTCGGCGCCGCGCGTTCGCACCTCGAAGTAGTCGCGCCCGTCGAGGACGGTCACGTGCAGGCCGCGGATGCCCATCACCATCTCCGACACCGGCGCAGGGGCCTGGTCGCTCGCCCGCACCGAGATGGCGTACCCGTTGTCGGCGACCACGTAGAGGACGGGCAGGCCCGAGCCGGCACGCGGTGTTCAGGCTCTCCCAGAACTCGCCCTCCGAGCAGGCGCCCTCGCCGAGCGACACGTAGGTGACCTCGTCGCCGTACGCGGTGCAGCCGGGAAGGTCGCGCCCGACGATGTACCGGCCCGCCTCGGCGCAACCGACGGCCGGGAGGCACTGGCTGCCCGTCGGGCTCGACTGGCTGACGATGTTGCGCGCCGCGTCACCCCAGTGACACGGCATCTGGCGACCGCCCGACGCCGGGTCGTCCGCGCTGCCGACCGCCTGCAGCAGGATCTCGAGCGGCGTGACGCCGAGACCGAGGACGAGGGCGCGGTCCCGGTAGTAGGGGAAGAACCAGTCGTAGCCGGCGCGCAGCGACCGGGCGAGGCCGAGCAGCAGCGCCTCGTGGCCGGCGCCCGAGATCTGGAAGAACACCTGGCTCTGCTGGCGGAGCGCGATCTCGCGGTCGTCGAGCGCGCGCGAGATGCAAGCGAGGCGATGGTCGGCGAGCGCTTCGTCGAGCGACACGTCCCCATGCCCGTTCCGTCCGTTGGGATGGTGCGCGAGCCGATCGAACAGCTTCACCACCATGGAGGATACGACGACGAGGTCCGCGATTGGTGGTATCCGCGTGATTACCGTGTGAACGTGAGCGTTGTGCATCCGGGCCGCGTTCGCCGGCGGCGACGCGAACGGCCGGGTTTCCTCTCCCCCGCGGTGCGCAACCTGGTGGCCGACGCCGAAGATCGACACGGCCACAATCCCGGGAACCGGTACCGGCGGCCGGATCACCCGGGACGATGTGCTCGCGCGCGCGGCCGGCCCACCGGCGGACGAGACCGTGGAGCTCAACCGGGTACAGCTCCAGACCGGCGCCAACCTGCTTCGCTCCCTGCAGGTCGCTCCCCACGCGTTCATCGCGATGGAGGTCGACTTCGAGCGCGTGGACCAGGTCCGAAGGGCGAAGAAGCTCACGTTCCTCCCCTTCGTCGCGCGCGCGGTCGTCGACGCCATCGCGGAGTTCCCGCACGTGAACGCGTCGGTCGGCGACGGCGAGCTGGCCGTGCACCGCGACGTGCATCTCGGGATCGCCGTCGACCTCGATCACCAAGGCCTGATCGTGCCGGTGGTCCGCGGCGCGCACGGCCTGCGTCTCACCGCGCTCTCCGACGCGATCGCCGGGCTCGCCGCGCGCGCTCGGGCGAAACGGCTCAGCCCGGACGACGTCGCCGGGGGCACATTCACGATCACGAATCCCGGACCGTCCGGCACGACGATCTCGGCGCCGATCATCCACCAGCCCCAGGTGGCGATCCTGTCGACCGACGGCGTCAAGCGGCGCCCGGTGGTCGTCGAGCTCGACGGCGGCGGCGAGGCGATCGTCGTCCACGCCGTCGGGATGCTCGGCCTCAGCTTCGACCATCGCGCCTTCGACGGCGCCTACGCGTCTGCCTTCCTCGCGCGCGTGCGCGACATCATCGAGACGCGCCCGTGGGGTTCTGAGCTCTAGCTACGCCACCCAGCCGGAGTCGGAGAGCTTGCGGTCGATGGCGTAGGCGGCGCTGATCAACCCGAGGTGCGTGAAGGCCTGGGGGAAGTTGCCCAGGTGCTCACCGTGGGGGCCGAGCTCCTCGGCGTAGAGGCCGACGTGGTTCGCGTAACCGAGCATCTTCTCGAACACGAGCCGCGCCTTCTGCACGTCGCCCGAACGCGCCAGCACCTCCGCGTACCAGAACGAGCACATGTTGAACGTGCCCTCTTCGCCCATCAGGCCGTCGGCGGCGGCGTCGCCGATGCGGTACCGGAACACGAGCGAGTCGTCGACGAGAGTGTCCTCGATCGCCCGCAGTGTCGAAAGCCAGCGCGGGTCCATCGAGCTGATGAACTTGACCAACGGCATCAGCAGCGCCGCCGCGTCGAGCGTCTTCGTTCCCTTGTGCTGCACGAATGCCTGCTGCTCCGGATCCCAGAAGTTCGTGTAGATGTCCTCGTAGATCTCGTCACGGGTCGCGCGCCACCGCTCGTAGGGGTACGGGAACGAGCGACGGTCGGCGAGGCGGATCGCCCGGTCGACGGCCACCCAGCACATCAGCCGCGAATACAGGAACTCCTGCCGCCCGCCGCGCACCTCCCACACGCCCTCGTCGGGAAGCTGCCAGTGGTCGGTCACCCAGTCCACGAGGCGGACGAGGTTGAGCCACAGGTCGTGCGAGATCGGCGCGCCGTACTTGTTGTAGAGATACACCGAGTCCATGAGCTCGCCGTAGATGTCGAGCTGGAGCTGGTCGTAGGCGCCGTTGCCGATGCGCACCGGCGACGAGCCGGCGTACCCCTCGAGGTTCGGGAGGATCTCCTCGGTGAGGTCCTTGTGCCCGTCGATGCCGTACATGACCTGCAACGACCCGTCGGGCTCGAGATCGTTGCAGCGGTCCTCGATCCACCTCATGAACGCGCCCGCCTCGGCGGTGTAGCCGAGCCTGATCGAGCGCGTACAAGGTGAAGGACGCGTCACGGATCCACGTGTAGCGGTAGTCCCAGTTGCGTTCGCCGCCGAGCTCCTCGGGGAGGCCGAACGTCGGAGCGGCGACCAAGGAACCGTACGCATCGGAGACCAGCAGCTTGAGCACCAGCGCGGAGCGGTTCACGGTCTCGCGCCACCGGCCGTGGTACTGCGACCGGCCGATCCAGGTGCGCCAGTAGTTCACGGTGTCCTTGAACACCTCGACACGTAGTGCGGAGACTCCGACGGGCTCGGGACCCCGGGCTCGGCCTGCTCCATCACGAAGGCGGCGGTCTCGCCGGCACGGAGCACGAACTTCCCGACGACGGCGCCGTTCTTCACCTCGAGCGGCACCTGCGACCGGAGCCGGACGGTCCTGCCGTCGGGGCCCTCGGAATGGAAGAGGATCTCTCCCTCGCGCACGTCGACCTTGTGGCCGGCGCGGCCGTAGTCGAAGCGGGGATCGAAGATGACGTCGAAGGACGACTCCCCCCGGACTCCCTTCGCCCGACGGACGAGGGCGTGGCAGTGCTCGGTGCTCGTCCGTGCCGACGGGCATGAAGTCGGACACCTCGGCCACGCCGTCGCGATCGAGTGTCCGGGTGATGAGCACGTTCGTGTCGGGCAGGTACATCTGCTTCACGGCGCCGCGGGCGTGACACGGGCGCAACTGGAAGCGGCCGCCGTTCTCGGCGTCGAGCAAGGAAGCGAAGATCGTCGACGACCCGAAGTGCGGGTACGACATGAAGTCGATCGACCCGTCCGTGCCGACCAGCGCGACGGTGTGCAGGTCACCGATGACCCCGTGGTTCTCGATCGGGAGGTACCCGTCGTTGCTCATGGACTCCACCGCTTCCTCCCCGCAGAGTGCTCGCATCGATGATCCCACGTTGATTCGCCGGCGACCCCCGTACCGGATGCTCGCCGCGCGATTACCGTGTCGCCCGATGGGAGACATGAACGGGAAAGTCATCGTGATCACGGGCGGGAACACCGGGATCGGGAAGGAAGCGGCCGTGGCGCTCGCCGGCCGCGGGGCGCAGGTGGTCATCACGTCCCGCAACGAGGAGCGCGGCCGGTCGGCTCGGCAGGAGATCGCCGAGCGGAGCGGGAACGAGTCCGTCGACGTCATGTCGCTCGATCTCGCCAGCTTCCGGTCGATCCGGTCGTTCGCGACCGACGTGCTCGACCGCTTCGACCACCTCGACGTGCTCGTGAACAACGCCGGGCTGATCTTGCACCGCCGCGCCGAGACCCAGGAGGGCTTCGAGGAGACGTTCGGAGTCAATCACCTCGGCCATTTCCTGCTCACGGACCAGTTGCTCGAGCGGTTGCGCGCCAGCGCACCGTCCCGGGTCGTGGTGGTGTCGTCGGGTGCGCACAAGGGCGCCCGACGCGGGCTCGACTTCGACGACCTCCAGTCCGAGCGCAAGTACAAGTGGATGGACGCGTACAGCAAGTCGAAGTTGGCGAACATCTACTTCACCAGGGAGCTCGCGCGGCGGCTCGACGGAACGGGCGTCACGGTGAACGCCCTGCACCCCGGGTTCGTGCGCAGCGAGTTCGGTCGGGGCGGCGACCTCGGCGGCATCTACGGCTGGGGGATCAAGTACCTGGCGAGCCCGTTCGCGATCAGTCCGGAGAAAGGCGCGCGCACGACGGACTATCTGGCGTCTTCGCCGGAGGTGGAGGGCACCTCGGGCGGGTACTTCTACAAGTGCAAGCCGTCCGTCCCGTCGCGCATGGCGCAGGACGACGACGCCGCCCGCCGCCTCTGGGACGCGAGCGAGAAGCTCGTCGCGTCCGTGCCCGCTTGAACCGCCGTTCCCTTCTGCCTCTCGGCGATCAAGGGATCAGCACCACGCGCCCGAACGCCTGACGGCTCTCGGCGTAGGCGTGGGCGCCGGCGGCGTCGGAGAGCGGGAACGTCCGGTCGACGACGACGCGGAGATTGCCGGCGGCGATGTCCTCGAGGTGGCGGGCGATGTTGGCGCGCACGCGATCGGTGGTGATCTCGGCGCCGAGGAACACGCCGGTCAGCGTCTGGTTGCCCATCATCAGCATGCCCGCGTCGAACGGCTGCGGATCGCGTCCCGCGCTGCCGACGAGCGTGACACGACCCCGGTACGCGAGCGCCTGCACGCTCCCTGCGAGCGTCGAGCCGACCGAGTCGACCACGAGGTTGACGCCTTGCCCGCCGGTCAGCTCGCGGGCGACCGCCGGGAAGTCGCTCGTGCGGTAGTTGATGCCGTGGTCGAGGCCGTACTCGCGCAGGCGTTCAAGCTTCTCGTCGCTCGACGCGGTCGCGAGCACGGTCGCGCCCGTCCGCTTGGCGAGCTGGATGGCCGCGAGCCCGACACCGCTCGCGCCCGCCTGGACCAGGACCGTCTCGCCCGGCTGAAGATGCCCGAACTCGAACAGGCAGTCGTCCGCGGTACCCCATGCCACGGGCACGCACGCCGCCTCCACGATGTCGAGCCCGTCGGGCACGACCCACGTGATGATCGACGGGGTGGCGACCCGTTCCGCGTGCGAGCCCCACAACATCGTGCACACCACCCGTTGCCCGGGCCGGCGGTCGTGCACGTCCGCTCCGACCTCGGCGATCGTCCCTGCGCACTGGTACCCGACCACGTGCGGCGACGTCGCCATCTCGCCGCCCGCGCGATTGAGCGTGTCACCGCCCTCGATGCTCACCGCCTCGACGTCGATGAGCACATCTCCGGCACCGCACACCGGGTCCGGCACGTCCTCGTAGCGGAAGACACTCGGCGGACCGGTCTCGTAGTACACGGCAGCCTTCATCGCGCCGACGCTACTGCCCGCCGGCTTACGAGACGACGTGGAACTCGACGCGGTACAGGAGCGTGTCGTCGTCGATCGGCCCGGCATGGGCGGCGCGCTGTCGGAGCTCCTCGCGGTCTTGTTCCCCCGATCGCCGAACGTCGGCGCGCGTCAGGCTGGAGAACGGCACCAGCTCGATCGAGTCCACCTCGATGACCACGGGTCCGACCGGGTAGCGGCCCCCGACCTTGACCTTCGGCCGGCGCCACAGCCTGAACGAGACCGTGATGTCCCCGGAGGCGACGTCATCACGCAACTCGGGACTGAACTGCACGAGCAGACGCTAGGGCGGATCGGGCTCATCGAGCGGGACGACGTAGACGGCAGCCTTCATGAGCCCACTCCTACCCCTTCGGGTCAATCGGCTCCGCAAAGATCCACTGCTGGCCACCGCGGTCGGCGGCGACGTAGATCTTGTTGTCGCTGAAGTGCACCGCCGGTTCGCTCACGATCCGCGCGCCGGCTGCGCGTGATCGCTCGTAGTGCGCATCGACGTCGTCGACATAGACGAACATGCGCGTCGTCGCCCATTCGGGGTCCTCGACACCTCGCGTCCCAAATCCCTCCATCCCCGGCCCGATCATCACCACGCCCTCGCCGGCGCGAAGCTGCGCGGTCAGCACCTCCCCCTGGTCGTCCCGAAAGGCCGACTTGACCTCGAATCCGAACGCGTCCACGAGGAAGTCGAGCGCCTTCGTGGCGTCTTCGTAATAGAGGTACGGAATGATCTGCGGCGAGTCGTCCGGCCGTGAAGCGACCACACCGCATCGTACGCACGGACCCTGATCCCCGCGCCGGTCAGCGCGGGATGAGATCCCGATCGCCGCCTGTCAAGCGGGATCCGTGAGCTCTTCGGCGAGGAGATCCATCAGCAGGCTGTCGTGCCAGGTGCCGTCGTTGCCGCGTTCGGCGCGGCGCTGCACGCCCACCGGGCGGAAGCCGACCTTGGTGTACGCACGGATGGCGGCGGGGTTGTCGGCCGCGGGGTCGATCGTGAGCCGGTGGTGGCCATGGTCGTCGATCAGGTGCCGCGCCAGCGTCCGGACCGCGTCGGTGCCGACGCCGCGCCCGTGCACGGCGGGATCGACGTAGATGTCGATGCTCGCGTGGCGGTACTCGGGCTCCTCCTCGGCCTGCCATTGGATCCAGCCGACGACGCGGCCGTCGAGCTCGATCGCGTACGCCGTGCTGTCCTCCTCGCGCGAAGTCGTCGAGCACGGCGGCGACCATGTCGTCGCCGCCTCGCCAGTGGCGATGGACCTCGGGGGTGGCGCGGATCCGTGCGAGCTCGGGGACGTCGTCGAGCGTGGCGGGTCGCAGCCGGACGGACTCCCCCTGCAGGATCGTCATCCGCTCGTTGTTACCCCACTCTCGTGTAGACGAGGTCGAAGTCGTGCTCCCAGGTCGAGCCGTCGTAGGCAGAGCTCCCAGCGGCACCGGATCGTTCGACCGTCGTCGCTGAACGTTCCCGTGAAGCGCTGTGCGAAGTCCAGCGGTGCGAAGTCCGCAGTCGTACGACTCAGCGTCCAGACGCCGTCGTCGAAGTCATCGCGTACACCCGGGCGACCCCACGCGAATCGAAGTAGTGCTGCAGGTATGCCGGCCGCTGTTCTCCGGATCGGACCCGATGACCGCGAGCCGTCCGGCGCCTCGTCGATCGGGACCTCCCAGCGTTGGACGAGGAAGCTGCCTCCCGTCATCCACTCGAACACGGTCCGCCCGCGTAGGTCGCTCGGCGGCGCTCCCGGGAACAACGCTTCGACGCTCCATTCGCCGACGAGCGGCTCGAGGGGCGCGAGCTCGGTGCTGGGTTGCTGTTCCTTCATGATCGGACCTCCACGGGGTACGACGCCCAGGCGACCCCGAACTCATCGCGGTCAGATCGTCTCGCCCACCGACAACCGCTGCATCGCCAGCTTGCGCAGCTCGTCGCCGCGGATCTTGGCGTTCCCGGTCAACGACAGCTCGTCCTCGTCGAAGAACAGCACCCGACGCGGAATCTTGTACGCGGCCACCCGACCGCGCAGGAAGTCGCGCACGTCGCCCTCGTCGACGGCCACGCCGTCGTGCGCGACCGCGCAGAGCACGACCATCTCGCCCAGCTTCTCGTCCGGGATCCCGACCGCGAGCGCCGACTTGAGCCCCGGATGGCGGAGCAGCGTCTCCTCGATCTCGACCGGCGAGACGTTGGCGCCGCCGGTCTTGATCATCTCCGTCATGCGACCGGTCCAGTGCAGGTACCCCTCGCCGTCGACGAACCCGGCGTCTCCGGTGTGGAAGAAGCCGTCCTCGTCGAAGCACTCCTCGGGAAGCTTCTTCACGTACCCGAGCATCAGCGTCGTGCCCTTGACGGCGATCTCCCCGATCGCGTCCACCGGCAGCGCGCGCGCCGCGTCACGATCGACGATCCGCACCAGGTTCCCGGGCAGGATCACGCCCTGGCTGCGGTCGCGAATCTCGCGGGGCGTGTCGGCGGGGAGTGAGCTGATGATCGTGCACGTCTCGCTGAGCCCGTACGCGGCGCGCGGGCTCCATACGTCGTCGACGTGCACGCTCGGATGACGGCCGAAGCTGGTGAACGCCTCGCAGTGACGGATTGCCGACAGGTCGGTGTCTCGCCCAATCGGGATGGTCCTCGAGCTCGGCGAGCTGATGCGCCCACGCGTGCGGCGAGGTCACGTGCTCGCTCTCCAGGAGATCCAGCGCCTCACCCGGCTCGAAGTGCTCCTGCAGCACGAGGCATCCGCCGGCGGCGAGGGTCGCGCCCATCACCATCACCAGGCCCGCCGACCAGAAGAACGGGAACGCGCTCCACACCCGCACGCTCGGGTCGAGCCGGAGCTGCTGCGCGAACCGCCAGCTCTGGATGGCCGGCCCCCGATGCGGGTGCAGGACACCCTTGGGCGCGGCCGTCGTGCCCGACGTATAGATGATGAGAGCGTGGTCGGCCGGGGTGATCTCGGCGGCGGACGCCTCCAACAGCTCCTCCGACACCACGTCGCCGCAGATGGATGAACTCGTCCCACGGCTCGACGGCGCCGCGGCGCTCGTCCAACCCGAGCGCGACCACCCGGCGCAGGTGCGGGAAGCGGCTGGACCGCAGCTCGCCCGGAGCCGCGCCGGCGAGCTCGGGGCACAGCTCGACGAGCTGGTCGACGTACGCATGACCGAGCAGCCGCGTCTGCGTGAGCAGCAGCTTGGCGTCCGAGTGGCGGAGGACGTAGTCGAGCTCCGGCGGCTCGAAGTACGTGTTCAACGGCACGGCGACGGCGCCGGCGAGCGCGACGCCGTACAGGGCCGCGACCCACTCGGGGCGGTTCCCCATCAGGATCCCGACCCGGCTGTCCTTGCCCGCTCCGGTGCCGAGCACCGCGTGCGCGACGCGGCGCGATTCGCGTTCGAGGTCCCGGTAGCTCCAGCGCAGCACCGCGCCGTCGGGCTCGTGGAAGACCACCGCCTCGCGCTCGGGGTGACGGCGTGTCACCTCGAGGAGGAAGCCGCTCAGCGTGAGCGCGCCCATCCCTTCTTCGGTCTCGGGCGGCGCACCCCGGAAGGTGGTCATGCGATCCTGCCCGAGTTCCAGCGAGCTACTCGGGCAGCTGCACCTCGACCGGACCCTTGGCCATCACCGCCCCGTCCTGCGTGCTCATCACGACTTCGAGCGTGACGAGCGAGACGCCGAGCGTCTCGTCGTGCCGCGTGCCGGTGACCTCGGCGTCGAGGTACGTGACGTCGCCCTCGAAGGCCGGGAACCGGTACTGCACGTTCGAGTGCCGCACGAAACCCTCGTGGCCGGCCCAGTACGCGACGTAGTCGAGCACCCAGGCGCCCATCGACGCTCCGTACCCGTAGCCGCGCGGCATCCCGATGAGCTGCGCGTGCTCCTCGTCGGCGTGCCCGCGCGAGGGCCCGCGGTACAGCCCGTCGGTCAACGCGGGATCTTCCTCACCGGCTTCGAGGTTGCGCTCCATCTCGGGGAGCCATCCCGCCTCCTGCAGGTGCTCGGGGCCCTCCTGGTAGCTCGAGCCCCACACGGTGAACGTGTACGAGCGCCACTCGGTCGCGAAGCTGGCGATCGTGTGCGGCCCGATGGCGCGGCGCGGCAGCTGCATGCCCGCCTCGACGTCACCCCATCGTGGCGTCTCGCCCTGGCGGTTCGAGCGGATCCACGCGAGACGCATGTTCTCCACGTTCGCGAGCTGCTCGTCGGTCCACTCGGGGCGTGGAGCCGTCTGCTCGAAGAAGCCGAGCCGGCGCGCCTCCTCGGCGAGATAGCGCACCGACGTCGAGCGCTGCAGGGCGACGACCTCGCCCCGCTGGTTGCGGTAGAGCGTGTCACCCCGCGAGAACATCGTCGGGCCCGCGAACTTCGTGTCGGAGACCTTGTAGTCGTGGAAGCGCCGCTCCATGCGCAGCAGGTCGCCGGGAAGGATGCGCGGCCCGCCGAACCACCATTCGTCGCCGCCGAAGATCATGTGCGTGCCCGGGATGCTGCCCACGATGGCGGGACCGGCGCCGTGGCCGACGTCGCAGCAGATCGTGAACGACTGCGGAGCCACGATGCGGCCGAACCTGGTCTGCGCCGCGAACACGTCGTCGTAGTGGAGCGGGTTCGCGTACTGCATGCCCTGCACCCAGCGGCGGATGTCGTTCACGGCGACCGGCTCTTTGAGCTGCCCACCGCCGACGGGCTGGCCGAGATGACGGTCGACGTCCGTCGTGTCCAGCGTGACCCGAGACTCCTCGACCTTTGCCATGTGCCCCGCTCCCCTCGCGCGTCGCACCGGCTGCGCCGGCGCGCCCGCACTGTATGACAGGCACGTCAGGTCGACCACCGGAGGCCCGCAATCTGGTAAGGATTGTGCAGGGCGCGACGTAGGGGGAGGTCGCGTGTTCGAGGTCATCGGGCTCAGCCTGGGGCGGTTGTCGGCAGACACCGTCCCCGCCGGAAAGCCGGTAAAGCTCGCGGGGCGAGGCACGATCCTCGCCTACGACATGCCGGGCCCGCGTGACGCGCCCACACTGCTGCTGCTCCACGGCCTCGGCGCGTCCGGGCTCCTGAACTGGTTCCCGGCGTTCGGTCCCCTGAGCGAACGCTTCCGCGTCGTGGCGATGGACTTGCGCGGTCACGGCCACGGGCTGCGAGCGGGATCGCGGTACCGGCTCACCGACTGCGCCGACGATGCCATCGCGCTCATGGACGCGCTCGAGATCGAGCGCTGCATTCCGGTCGGGTACTCGTTGGGTGGTCCCGTCGCGCAGTTGATGTGGCGCCACCACCGGGATCGCGTCGACGGCCTCGTCTTGTGCGCGACGAGTCGCAACTTCCGCGGCAAGCCGCACGAGCGGTGGGGATTCTGGAGCCTCTGGGGCGCCTTGACCGCCCTTCGGCTTGCCGACGCGTTGCCGTGGCCGCGCCGCTCGCCGCCCGTCGCGGTGCCACCGCCCGCTGCCCGAAGCACTCGACGGCGTGCGGCTCCCGCAGTGGGCGTTTCGCGAGATGTTGCGCTGCGATCCCGTCTCGATGATCGGTGCGGCGTACGCGCTCGGGCAGTTCACGTCGCACGAGTGGGTCGGTTCGATCGACGTCCCGGCCGCGGTCGTGGTCACCCTGCGAGACCAGCTCGTCTCACCGTCGCGGCAACGCAAGCTCGCGCAGCGCGATCCCGGGCGCGACGATCCACCAGGCCGACACGGACCATGCCGCGTGCGTGCTCGGTGCCCGGGCCTTCGTGCCCGCGCTCGTCGATGCGTGCGGCTCGGTCGCGGATCGTCTCGTCGGCGCCCGACGTGTCGCCTGAGCGCGGCAGCGGGTAGAACACGAGGACCCATCCCGACAGGAGGGTCCCATGGATCTCGAGGGCACCCGCGTGATTGTGACCGGCGCGTCCACCGGCATCGGGCGCGTCACCGCTTTGCGCCTTGCGCTACGAGGAGCCCGGGTCTTTGCCGCCGCCCGCGACGAGCGCCGACTGGACGCGCTCGCGGCCGAGCATCCCGAGATCGTGTCCGCGCCCTGTGACGTAGCGGACGACGCCGACCGCGCCTCTCTCGTCAAGCAGTGCGAGCCGGTCGACGTGCTCGTGAACAACGCCGGCGTCGGATGGCAGGGCATGGTCGAGGCCATGCCGCCCGACAAGGTCCGGCAGCTGTTCGAGGTGAATGTGCTCGCGCTCATCGACCTCACTCAGCGGGTCCTGCCGGGGATGCTCGAACGGCGCCGCGGGCACATCGTCAACGTCGGCTCCATCGCCGGCTACGTGGCCTCGCCGGGCGAGACCGTCTACTGCGCGACGAAGTTCGCGGTGCAGGGGTTCACCGACGGCCTCCGCCGTGAAGTCGGCCGGCGCGGCGTGCAGGTCACGCTGATCGCGCCCGGTCCGATCAAGACCGAGTTCATGGCCCGGATCCGCACCGGAGAGCCCGCGGCCGAGCCGGGCGCGCTCGACTACGGCCTGTCCCCGGACTCGGTGGCGAAGGCGATCGTGCGCGCGCTCACTCGGGAACGCGTCCCGGGTTACCGCACGATCACCGTGCCCCGAATCGGCGGGTTCAGCCGGATCGGCTCGGCACCGGTGATGTCCCACGCCACCGACCTCGCGACCCGCAGCAGGGCGCGCAAGGCGCTGGCGGGCGAGGAGTAGGCGCGCCATGCCCGTCCGGCGACGCAAGGACAACAAGGGCCCCTACTACCAGTGGGGTGACCACGGGAGGAAGTACCGCTACTCGCCCGGGGACAAGGACAGCCGGGAGAGGGCGAAGCGGGGCGCGACGCGGCAGGGCCAGGCTGCGCACGCCCACGGCTACCGCGGCTGACTCGCTCCCGCGTCTTCGTGCGCGGCGACGCCGTGTCCGCGCTCGCCCGCTTCGAGCAGCCGCGCGATCTCGTCGACCTCCTGGTCGACGGAGTCGGCGAACCACTGGCCGCCGATCCGGTCGTACAACCAGCCCAGCGGTCCGCGGCCGAAGTCCATCTCCTCGACGTGGTGGATGCGGGTGCCGCCGTCGACCGCGTCGATCTCGAACCAGGCGTGCAGATGCTGCGGGACACCGTGCTCGAGCGTGACGTCGATGCGGTGCGGCGCCTCCCACCGGTAGCGGGTGATCACCGAGCCCGGGAACTTGCCGAGGAACCGGCCGTCCTCGCGGGCGATCATCCCGTCGGCGGTGTCGCCCAGCTTGGTGACCCACACCATCTTGGTGTCGGCCTTCGTGTACTGGGCGGGGTCGAGGACGAAGTCGAACACTTCCTGCGGCGTGACGCCTCGCGCGATCGCGGTGCCTTCGCCTCGGATCATCGCCGACGAAGGTAGCTCAGCCCTCCGTGTGCCGGTACAGCTCCGTCATCGCGATGAGGCGCGAGTCGGCGAGGCCGGCGGTGCGGTCCTTCGACACGTCCTGGTACTTCGGGCTCGACGTCATCTCGATGAACGCCCGGCGCGACGGGTACTCGACGAGGATGACCGCGTCCCAGTCGTCGGCGTCTCCTCCGATCACGACCGAGTCGCCCCGCCCCTGCCACAGGATCCGACCCCCGACCTTCTCGAGCATCGAGCGCACGCGATCGCCGTAGCGCGCGTACGAGTCGCGCCCGGACCCGCCCTCGTCGCCGTTCTCGCTGCCCTGCGCGCTCGGCGAACTTGAGCAGGTTCAACATCACGACGGGCGTGTCGAGGTCGCTGTCGAGGAGCGCCTGGATCTGGTCCTTGGTCGGTGCGATCGGCATTGCGGGTCCTTCCTTCTCTTTGTCTTCTATGCGGGGCGCGCGACGGGGAGCTTCGGTTCACGCCCGGCCGGCAGGCTGTCGTAGAGGTCGGCGACGAGGTCCGATCGCACCGACCGGTACCCGGGGTCGTCCCAGAGGTTGCGGAACTGGTGCGGGTCCTCGTCGACCCGGTACAGCTCGCCCTCGGTGCCGTCGTAGGCGACGGAGCTGCGCGGCCCGCCGTCCGCCAACCCGAGACGGCGCGAGATCTCCTCCGGGAGGTGGCCGAGGAAGTCCTCGAGGCCGTTCGGTTCGCCGATGGTGCTCGGCTCGTACGCAGTGCACGACCACCCGTCGCGGTAGATCGAGCGCATGTGCATCCCGTAGCCGGGGAACTGGCTGTCCCACTCGCACAGCGCCCGCTCGCGAGCGGAGCCGGGCGCCATCGGCAGCGGCGCGCCCTGCATCGACGCCGACGGCTCGACGCCGGCGATGGCACAGAACGTGGGCGCGAGGTCGAGGTGGCCGACCGGCTCGCCGACCTCGGCCGGCGCGACGCCCGCCGAGGGCGCCGGTCGCCACACGAACGGCACCCGCATGAGCGCGTCGGTGTGGAACGGGCCCTTGAACAGCAGGCCGTAGTCGCCCTGGAGCTCGCCGTGGTCGGTGGTGAAGAAGACGTCGGTGTCGTCCGTCCACCCCCGCCGGTCGACGGTGTCGAGCACGCGGCCGCACGCCTCGTCGATCAGCTCGTTCATCACGTGCGTGAGCGCGTTCACCTCGCGCACTTGGTCGTCCTCGAGGGTGGAGGGCACGAAGCGGGCCGGTCCCCCCTCGACGTTGTGCCACGTGCCTTCGTAGAACCCGAGCCAATGCGGAGGTTTCTGCGCCAGCACGTCGCGGACGGCGTCGGGCGAGCCGGGATGCCCGGGTGGAAGGTCGAGGTCCTGCCACGGCACGCGCTTGCGCTCGGACGCGGGCGGATCCCACGGGTGGTGCGGGTCGGGGAAGCTCATCCACACGAACCAGTCGTCGGCGTCGGCGAGCGAGTCCAGGAACGCGATCGTGCGGTCGGCGACCCAGTCGGTGTGGTACAGGTCGCGCGGGATCGGGTTGATCTTCGTCTCGGGGGCGCCCGTGTCGCCGCCGCCCTCGGCCTGGAGAAGCGCGGCGAAGCCGCTCACGTCCTCAGGGTGCTCTTCCACGAGCCACTTGCCGTAGTGCTGGAACGGGCGGCCGGCGATCGTCGGCGCGTGCATCGCCAGCTCGGCGTGGTCGAACCCGCGCAGCGGGCCGGTCGAGCCCTCGCCGCGCCATCGCGTTCTCGGGGAACGTGAACATCGGGTCGAAGCCGGGGTCGAAGTGCGCCTTGCCGAGCAGCGCGGTGCGGTACCCGGCCTGCTCGGCGAGATGGGCGGCGACGCTGGGCGAGTCGTGCGGCAGCTGCACGCCGTTGGCGAACACTCCGTGCGTGCGCACGTACTGACCCGTGAGCATGGTCGAGCGCGCCGGCATGCACACCGTGTTCTGGTTGTACGCGCGGCTGATAGTTGATGCCGTCGGCGGCGAGGCGATCGACGACGGGCGTGCGCGCGATCTCGTTGCCGTTGCATCCCAGCGCGTCGTAACGCTGCTGGTCGGTGGTGATGAACAGGATCTTCCGTCCCATGGGAACCCTTCCGCTCAGGCCGCTCTGTTGCCGGGACGCGCGAGCGCCCGCTCGCACGTCCGGAGCTCGGCGAGGAGCTTCGTGCGCGTCGACGGGGTGGCAACGCCGAGCAACGACACCCGCAGCGCGTAGTCGGCCTCGGCCCGGAACCCGGCCGCGTTCATCTCACCCGCCGCCCAGCGCCTGATCACGCCGTTGATCGCCAGCGTGACGTGCAAGGCGAGCACGTGCGGGTCGAGGTCGTCCCGCAGCAAGCCCTGGCTCGATCGCGTCGCGGATCGACGTCTCGTACAACGCGATCGTGCGGCGTCGGATCGGGACACCCCGCGTCCCGGCGGCGGGGTCGTGCACGGCCTGGACGAGGGCGCGGTACAGACGCGGGGCGGGCGACGAAGTGATCGACGACCCCGGCGACCAGCGCCCGCGCCCGGTCGAGCGGGTCGCGGGACGCGACCGCCGCCAGCTGCGCGCCGAGGTCCTCGAGGCCGGACCGGAGCAACGCGACGAGAACGTCCTCCTTGGACCCGATGAGGTTGTAGACGGTGGCGTAGCTCACGCCGGCGGTCTCCGACAGGCGCCGCATCGTGAGACCGTCGAGCCCATCAGCTTTCGACGAGCTGCGCGGCGGCGTCGAGGATCCGCCGCCGCCGCCGCTCCTTGCCCTGCTCCCGGCGCCCCTGCTCCTGCATGCCCTGCTGCGCCGAAGTCATATCAGAGTATAAGTTTGACCTCGCCCGGTCGGCGGCGCAAGGGCGGTTTTTTCGCCGGGCGTAGGCTCCGACTCACTGCAGTCCAGGGGGGCAGGCATGGCATACGACCTCGTGATCCGGAACGGGACCGTCGTCGACGGCACCGGGCGCCCGTCGTTCCGGGGCGACGTGGCCGTGACCGGCGACCGCATCGCCGCCGTCGGCGACGTCGACGGCGAGGGCCGCGAGACGATCGACGCCGAGGGGCGTGTCGTCAGCCCCGGCTTCGTCGACGTCCACACCCATCTCGACGCCCAGGTCGCCTGGGACCCGGTGGCGTCGTCGTCGTGCTGGCACGGCGTCACGTCGGTCGTGCTCGGCAACTGCGGCGTGACGTTCGCGCCGTGCAAGCCCGAGGACCGCGAGTACCTCGCCGAGCTCATGGAGTCGGTCGAGGACATCCCCGCCGCCAGCATCCTCGACGGACTGTCGTGGCAGTGGAAGACGTACGGCGAGTACCTCGGCGAGCTCGACCGGCTCCCCAAGGGCGTGAACGTCGGTGGCATGGTCGGCCACTGCGCGGTCCGGCACTGGGCAATGGGCGAGCGCGGGCTCGACGAAGCACCCGCCTCGCCCGACGACATCGCCGCGATGACCGCGCTCGTCGACGAGGCGATCGGCGCCGGCGCGCTCGGCTTCTCGACGTCGCGCACGATGCTCCACCGCGTGCCCGACGGCCGTGCCGTCCCGGGCACGTACGCCGACGCCCGAGGAGCTGCTCGCGATCGGCGACGTGCTCGGCCGGCACGGCCGCGGCACGTTCGAGGTCGCGCCCAAGCTCGGCGAAACGCGACGGCGCCGACTACGAGGGCTCCCGGGCCGAGGTGGCCTGGATGGCGGAGGTCAACCGGACGACGGGCCGGCCCGTCACGTTCGGTCTCGCCCAGAGCGACTTCCGCCCCGAGCTCCACACGCGCGTGCTCGATTTCGTGGACGACGAAGCGGCCCGAGGTGCGCAGCTCCGCCCGCAGACGACTGCGCGCGGCATCGGGCTCCTGTTCGGGATCGCGCACCGCACGTTCTACGACGGCCTGCCGTCGTGGCAGGCGCTCCAGGCGCTCGACTTCGACGGCCGCCTCGCCGCGCTGGACGACGACGAACGACGCGCGCAGCTGATCCGCGACGCCGACGAGCGGCCTCCGGGCCTCGATCCCGGCTGGATGTACCTCGTCGGGACGAAGCGACGCGCACTACGACGTACACATCCGAGGACAGCCTCGGCGCGATCGCCGCGCGCGCCGGCGAGTCGCCGGCGGCGACGTTCGTGCGGCTCACGCGCGAGAGCCGGGGCCGGGCGCTGTTCAGCTTCCCGTTCCTGAACCAGAGCCTCGACGCGGTCGACGAGATGCTGCACCACCCCACCGTCATGCTCGGCCTGGGCGACTCGGGCGCGCACGTCGGCCAGATCATGGACGCGTCCCTGCCGACGTTCTTCCTCTCGCACTGGGTGCGCGACCGCGGCGTGTTCGGCCTCGAGGACGGGATCCGCCGCCTGACCTCGGACACCGCGGGCGTCTTCGGCGTGGCCGACCGCGGCGTGATCCGCGAAGGCGCCTACGCCGACCTCAACGTGTTCGACCTCGACGCGCTCCATCTCCCGCTGCCCGAGTACGTGCACGACTTCCCCGGCGGCGCCGGGAGGTTCGTGCAACGAGGCGACGGCTACGACGCCACGATCGTCAACGGACGCGTCTTCATGCGCGGCGGCGAGCCCACGGGCGAGCTGGCCGGGACCGTGCTGCGGAGCGGTCCGCCCACCGCCTGATCACCGTGGCGGCGGCGACGCTCGACTGGCTGGGGTGCGCGACCTTCCGCCTGACCGTCGGCGACCTCGTCGTCTTCCTCGACGCGTACATCGACCGCGTGCCCTCGGCGCCGCCGGTCGGCCTCACGACCGGGGACGTCGATCGCGCCGACTGGATCGTCGTCGGCCATTCGCACTTCGACCACCTCTGGGGTGCCGAGACGATCGCGCGGAACACCGGGGCGACGATCCTCGGCTCGTACGAGACCGTGCGCGTCATGGAGCACCAGGGCGTCCCGCGCGAGCAGCTGCTGCCCGTCGCCGGTGGTGAACGCGTCCGCCTCGCGCCGGACGTGACCGTCACCGCGTTCCCGAGTCAGCACTCGTGCGTGTGGTCGCAGACGAAGATGACCGACGCCGACGAGGTGTGCATCGGCGACCTCGGGCTCACCTACCAGGAGCAACAGGAACGGTTCGCGGCGCTCGCCGAGTGGTTCGGCACCCTCGACCCGGAAGTGCAGGCGCACCTCGGTGCCAGCTACCAGGGCGCCCGCGGCGACGGCGGCGCGCTGGTGTTCCTCTTCGAGACGCCCGGCGGCTCGCTCTTCTATCAGGACACGTCCGGGCACTGGTCCGGCATCCTGCGCGACCTCAGGCCCGACGTCGCGATCCTCGCCGCCGCCGGGCGCGGCAACGTCGACGGCGAACCGGTGCAGGGGTCACTCGCCGGGTTCGTGGCCCGCCAGGCCGAGCTGCTGCGCCCGCAACGCGTCGTGCTGAGTCATCACGACGACTGGCTGCCCGGGTTCTCGACCGCGATCGACACGAAGCCGATCCGGGACGAGCTCGCAGCGCCAACACGCGCCGCGCCGAGCTGGTCGAGATGGGCTACCTCGAGGGCTACCGGCTGTTCGACGGGGTGTAGCCGGCGACGAGCCCGAGCGGGCCGCGCACCCGGTCGCGCTGACGCTGCTGCCGGTATGCGAGCTTGCCGGCTCGGATCGCCGCCCGGCTCGCGCGGATGGTCTCGTCGAGGTGGTCGCCCACCTGGGAGAGCACGCGGTCGACCTCGCCGACGGCGTCGTTGAAGTGCCCGGCCGCGGCGGCAAGCGCGTCCCGGTACGGGAACGGGCGGAGCAGGACGACGTTGGCGCTTCGTGGATGCAGCCTGGTCACGAGCCACCTCCAGGCGATCGGATACTCCACGGTATCTCCCCGCTATGCTGACGTCGGCGTCAGGTGGGGGCGCTCCCATCGAGCGGGAGGGACGTCCATGTCCGAGGTGGAGTCGGTGTCCGATACGCCCGAGATGCCCACGGGGCAGTTCGACCTCGATCCGGCCAAGCCGCAGGCGATCTACGACATGCTGCGCGAGCACTCGCCGATCCTGCGCACGGAGCTCGGCGGCACGATGATCGCCCGCCACGAGGACGTCGAGTTCGCGTTGCGGAATGCCGACGTCTTCTCGTCCGACATGGACGCGATCTCGATCGGCAACGTGCGGCCGCTCATCCCGCTGCAGATCAACCCGCCCGAGCACGTGAAGTACCGGCGGCTGCTCGACCCGCTCTTCGCGCCGAAGCAGGTCGCGCTGCTCGAGAACGACGTCCGCAAGCTCAGCAACCAGCTGATCGACGACTTCATCGACACCGGCGAATGCGAGTTCAACAGCGCGTTCGCGATCCCGCTTCCCTGCACGGTGTTCCTGCGGCTCCTCGGTCTCCCGCTCGAGGACCTCGACCTCTTCCTGAAGTTCAAGGACAACATCATCCGACCCGGAGACCAGGGAGACCAGGAGGAGTACGAGCGGATCCAGGCCGAGACCGGTCAGCAGATCTACGCGTACTTCGACAAGGTCCTCGACGAGCGTCAGCAACAGCCGCGCGACGACATGCTGACCGGGTTCCTCGAGGCCGACGTCGACGGGAACGCCTCACCCGCGAGGACATCCTCGACATCTGCTACCTGTTCCTGCTCGCGGGGCTCGACACGGTCACCGCGTCGGTGGGCTGCATGGTGTCGTACCTCGCGCAGCACCCCGAGCAGCGGCAACGCCTCGTCGACGACCCGTCGCAGATCCCGGGCGCGGTCGAGGAGCTGCTGCGATGGGAGACGCCGGTGCCGGGCGTGCCCCGGGTCGCGACCGAGGACGTCGAGCTCTGCGGCGAGCGAATCGAAGCCGGCGAACGGATCACGGTGCTGCTCGGCTCGGCGAACATCGACGAGCACGGGTTCCCGCAGCCCGACGAACGTCGACTTTCAGCGGCCCGCCAACCGCCATCTTGCGTTCGGCGGCGGCGTGCACCGCTGCCTGGGCTCGCACCTGGCGCGGCTCGAGCTGCGCGTCGCGCTCGAGCAGCTGCACGAACGCATCCCCGACTACTCGATCAAGCCCGGCGAGGCGCCGCAGTACACGATGGGCATCCGGGCGGTCGAGCACCTGCCGCTCGTGTTCACGCCGCCGTCGTGAAAGTACGCGTCGACTCCGAGCTGTGCGTCGGGCACGGTCGTTGCTACGCCCTCGCGGACGACGTGTTCGAGGCCGACGACCGCGGCCACTGCCTGATCCCGAACGAGGACGTACCGCCCGAGCTCGAGGAGAAGGCCCGCGTCGGCGAGCAGAACTGCCCCGAGCACGCGATCTCCATCGAGGAGTGACGCGGGACTGCCCGGCGTTAGCCTGACGGCATGACGACCGACGAAGCCGCTCAGGGCCATTCGGCCATCCCGATCACGGGCGTGCCCGAGGCCGACCAGCTGCTCGTCGACAACCCGCTCGCGCTGCTCATCGGGATGCTGATGGACCAGCAGGTCCCGATGGGCTGGGCGTTCCGGGGCCCGTTCACGCTGCAGGAGCGACTCGGCGGGTCGCTCGACGCCGAGACGATCGCAGCGATGGGCCCGGACAAGATCGAGGCCATCTTCCGTGACAAGCCCGCCATGCACCGCTACCCGGGCTCGATGGGCAAGCGCACCCACGCGCTGTGCGCGTACGTCGTCGAGCACTACGGCGGCGACGCCGGCGCGATCTGGCGCGACGCTCCCTCGGGGCAGGAGATCTACCGCCGTCTCCGGGAGCTGCCCGGCTACGGCGAGGAGAAGTCGAAGATCTTCCTCGCCATCCTGGGCAAGCGTCTGGGTCAGGCTGCGCCGGGCTGGGAGGAGGCGGCGGCGCCGTTCTCGGACGCGACGCCGCGGTCGGTTGCGGACGTCGACTCGCCTGAGTCCCTGGCACGCGTGCGCGAGTTCAAGCAGGCCCGGAAGGCGGAGAAGAAGGGGAAGGCCGACTGATCGGGCGGCCACGCGGCCGCACCAGCCACAACCAGACCACGAGGCCCCCGACCGAGCTCACCGCGATCACGAGCATCGACGCGTCGAACCCTTCGACCGTGCCCTGCTGCGCGCCGGAGATGAACGCCTGTCGCTGGTTCCCTTGGAGCCCGTTCGCGGCACTGCTGATCGCGCTGGGAGAGCCCGTCAGCACCTGGTCGAGCTGCTCCTCCTCGGGGCGGCTCACGCCGGCGGCGTCGAGCTGACGGTTCAGCTCGGCGATGCCCGCGCTGCTGAAGACAAGGCTGCCGACCGCCACGATGAGGGCCGCGCCGACGTACCGGAAGATGTTGAGGATGCCCGACGCCTCGCCGCACTCCTCGGGCGGCACGTGCTGGAGCCCGGCGGCGGACGGAGTCGAGAACGTCATGCCGACGCCGAGCCCGGCGATCAGCGTCGGCCCCCAGAGCCCGCGGAAGGTCGTGCTCACGTCGGTGAGGTAGAGAAGGAAGCAGCCGACCGCCATGAGCACGAGGCCCAGGGCGACGGGCAGACGGGCGCCGATCCGGTCGGCGAGCCGGCCCGACACGAGCGACGCCACGAAGATGCCCAAGCCGAACGGCAGCAGCGCCACGCCGGCGAGCAACGCGGAGTAGTCGAGCAGCACCGACGACTGGGCGTAGAGGTTGAAGAAGTAGAGGATCCCGATCAGGCGCGATCGAGTTGACGAACGTGCCGATGTTCCCGGCCGTGAAGACCGCGTCGCGTAAGAGGCGAAGGTGCACCAGCGGCGCTGTCACCCGCAGCTCGACGAGCACGAACGCGGTGAGCGTGATCGCGGCGACGGCGACCATCGCCAGCAGCAAAGGCGACGTCCAGCCCCAGCGACTCCCCTGCTGGAGGGCGAGGATCGCGGTGAACAGGCCGACGGCGAGCAGCACGATGCCGGCGACGTCGAACCGCACGCCCCGCTTGCCGCCGGAGCAGCCCGCGCAGCATCGGGCCGGCGAGCAGCGAGCGCGACGATCGCCACCGGCACGTTGCTCCACCACACCCACTGCCAGCTGAGGGCGTCGGTGAAGAAGCCGCCGATGAGCGGCCCGACGGCGAACGCGACGCCGCCGACCGCGCCCCAGATACCGAGCACGAGGCCCTGCTTCTCCTTCGGGAAGGCGTCGTGCAGGATCGCCATCGTCGCCGGCATCAGGATGGCGGCGCCGATCCCCTGCAGGGCGCGCCCGCCGATGAGCTGCGCCGCCGAGCCCGAGCTCGCCACGACGACCGCCGCCAGCGTGTACAGGGCGATGCCGATGACGAAGATGCGCTTGCGGCCGAGCACGTCGCCGAGCTGCCCGCCCAGCACCACGAAGGCGGCGACCGCGAGGAGGTAGGCGTTGAGCGCCCACCCGAGCGTCGTGGACGAGATCGTGAGGTCGTCGGCGATGGCGCTGACCGCGGTGTTGATCGCGGTCGTGTTCACCGCGATCAGGAACAGGGCCAGGCACGCGGTGACGAGCGCGCCCCACGGGTGCGGGGGCGACACGAACGTCGCCGCCGGCTCGAGCTGCTCGCGATGTCCGGCGTCGTGGTAGACGCCGGCGTCGGCTCTGACTGTCTGTTGCGTCCCGACCGGCGCACGCTAGCCCGGGCGACGTGATGTCACCGGGATGTCATCGGGATGACCCCGATCCCGTCGCCGGTAGTGCATATTGGATGGATGAACTCCGGGACCGCATACCTCGAACACCTCACCGAGGCCGACCTGTCGCTCCTCGGGCCGGTGGTCGACTCGCCGCCTGCAGAAGACGCGTCGGCGTACCTGCGGTCGCACCCGGAGCTCGTCGAGGAGGCGCTCGGCTCGTCGGCCGCGTTCGACCTCGTGCTCGGCGCGGACGTCCACGACGAGCTGCTCGTCCACGCGTCGCCGTTCCTCGTCTTCGCCGTGGCCGTGCACCGGACGGTCGACGAGCTCGGGCGCACCACGTTCGTCGAGGAGCGGGTCACGCCCCGCATGCGCGTCCCCGTGTTCGACGCCGGGCAGCTGCGCGAGTTCGGCGTCGATCCCGCCCGCCGCTACTTCATGGTCGAGCACCTCGCCTCGTACACGCGGGTGATGAGCGGGCCGGTGTGGACCCAACGCCGGGGTCGTTGGCGCCGGCAGCGGTTCAGCGAGCTGGACGCGCCGCGACTGGCGGCCACGCTCGACGCCGTCCCGGAGTCGGACCGACCGGGCATCTACCGGCGGCTCGGCGACCTGGCGCTGTTCCTCACCGGCGTGTTCCCCGACCACTCGACCGCGCGCGCCGTGCATCCGATCGAGCTCGAGCGGCTGCTGCGGTCGCTGCCCGACGTCGCCGGATCCCGCCCGACGCTCGCGGACCTCGAGCAGCTCGCGGGCGAACGCGGCGCCGCAGGGCTGCTGGAGTGGCTCGGGCCACGGCTGGTACCGCGCCGCCGCCGAGCGCACACCGGTCGCGGGTCTCGGGCGACTCCTTGATGATCTGGCGACGCGCTTCGACCAGGCGCGCCGGTTCCTCAACCACCTCACCGACCAGTACCTGTTCCCCGTCCGCAACCGGTGGTTCCCGACGGCCGGCGGATACCGGTCAGCGGCGCGTCACGACGACCGTCAGGGTCCAGTCCTCGAACGCGCCCGCCTCGGGATCGGCCGTGAAGCGGCTCGTGAGGCGGGCGAAGTACTCATCGAGCACCTGCTTTGGATCGTTCCCGGCGGTTACGCCGGGCTTGAACAGGTGGTCGCGCAGGCTTGATTCGGTGAAGCCGCGGACGAACGCCGCGTAGGACCGGCCGTACTCGGCGGAGTCACCGTCGGCACGCCAGCGATCCACATAGGGGTTGGCGACCCGATCGGTACGGATCGTCTCGACGTGGAAGGCGTCGACGACGGCAGAGCCACGACGCTCGAATGGTCCGCGTGCCTCCTCCGGCGTGCGCGCGTACACCGCGAGCAGATACCGGTCGACAGCGTGGGCGTCAAGCTTCCCTGCGGCGACGAGCTCCCGCGCGACCTCGTGCATGGCGCGCAGCAGCTTTTGCGCCGTGACCCGAGTCTCGCCCGACGGCTCTACCTTGCTGCCGACCATCTGCACGAGGAGCCGTCCGCCCGGCGCGAGGTCGGCGGCACGCGCGGAAAGGAAAGCTGTCCAGTCGGCATCGGCTTGGGCCGCCAGCTCCGAGCGGGCCGCGCCCGTGGCCTCGCAGAAGTAGAGCCCCTCGGGCACGGTCACAGAGGGCTGCGAACGCAGCCAGTGCACGGCCGAGAACGACACGCCGAGATGCGCGGACGCCGGCGGGACGGCCGGATCGAAGAACGAGATCGCCGACGCCAGCGGGAGAACCGGGGGCCCGTCGAGGCGCAAATAGCTATCCGGTCGAGACGCAAGGTTGGCAAAGAGCTGGTTCCAGTCGTTCGTCGGGAGGTCGTTGTGGAAGGCGGCGACCGGCTGGTCTGCGTTGCGCCTCCGCACTGCTTCGACCGCGGCCCGCACCGACGCCAGGGAGTTGGCGCCCGTCGACGCGCCGTAGTCGATCATCACCACGGCACGGCCGGTCGGCGGCATGGGGATCGCGGCGACGCATTCCTCGATCAACGCCGCGCCCGTGGCGGCGACGCTGCGCTGGTACTCGGAGTGGTCGTCGTAGTAGCCGCCGCCCTTCATGCCCTCCGTCGTGGTCACGGCGGCGTGACGACGGGAGGTGTGGTCGGCTCGTGGCCGAGCACGGTGACGAGGGTTTGTTCGACCAGATCGGCGAGGTGCTTCCGTTGCTCCGGCGTGGCCGCGTCGGCCCACAGGGTGAAGTCGGCGCCGGAGACGTCCTGCCAGCCCAGCGCCTTCAGCTCGTCCACCGCCGCCGTCGCCAGCTCACGGTGACGACCCAGGTACTCGTCGCCGACGGCCTCGCACAGCAGCGCGGTCTCGCCCTCGACCCGGCTGATCTGGACCCAGAGGTTCGAGTCCCGGGCCGAATGGACGACGAGCGCCTCGTCGCGGCCTCCGGCGACCCGCTCGACGGCATCGAGGATGACGGCGTTGGTATCCATGAGCCCGGAGAGATATCACGACCGGCGCCTCGGTGCCCGCCCACGCGCCGACAGCGAGACGCCTGAGCCACGCGCCGGCGGCGGTCGTCGCGCCGAGCGAGGCGAAGCGTCAGTCCAGCGCCTCGATGATGCCGGCGAGGTCGGTGAGGCTGGCCAGGTTGTGCCCGGACACGAGCAGGTCGATGTGCGGCACGACGGCGCGCATGCCCCGGGTCGCGGGCTCGTACGCCGGGCCCGCTTTCAGCGGGTTGACCCAGATGACGCGGTGCGCCAGCCGGGAGATCCGGGCCATGGCGGCGGCAAGCACGTCGGGATCGCCGCGCTCGAGGCCATCGGAGCAGACGACCACCACCCCGCCCCGGAATCCCCCGCGCCACGCCCACGTTCGGAGGTACTCACGCATCGATTCGCCGATCCGCGTTCCGCCCTGCCAGTCGACGACCGTCTCGGCAGCGCGGCGCAACGCGTCGTCGGGGTCCCGGCGGGCGAGCGCGCCCGAAACCCGGGTCAGGCGCGTCCCGAAGCAGAAGACCTCGACGCGGGCCGGGCCCCGCGCGACCGCGTACGCGAACTGGAGCAGCGCACGCGAATAGGAGGACATCGAGCCCGAGACGTCCAGGAGGAGGACGAGCGGACGTGTGCGCAGCCGCGCCCGCCGACGCGGGATCCGGAGGTCGGCGCCGCCGTGGCGGACGTGCGTGCGCAACGCACGCCGCAAGTCCGGACGGACGCCCTTCCTCGCCCGCTCGGTGCGGCGCGTCTTCCGCTTCGGCGCGGCGATCACGAGACCCGCCATCAGCCGGCCGATGGCGTCGAGCTCGTCGGGGTCGCAGTCGGCGAAGTCCTTGTCGCGCAGAAGCTCGACTTCGGAGGCCGACTGCCCGACGCTTTCCGCATCCGGACGACGCTCACGACCGGTCGCGGGGGCGAGCGCGTCGGGACGCGCCCTGGTTCGCGTCGCCGGCGGGTGAGCCGTCGCTCGGGACGAGGTGGCGCGGCCCGGCCTCGCCGAGGAAGTAGTGGGCGAACGCGTTGTCGTAGGCGGCGAGATCGTCGTGGCGCGAGACGAGGCACGCGCGACCCGACCAGTAGATGTCGCGCAGATCGGTCGGGTCGAGGTGAGAGAGCCCCTGGCAGAAGGAAAGCACTTGGCCTGTCCCGACGGGAAGGCCGGCGGCGCGCAACTCTCGTCCGAACCCGGCGAGCGCCGGCAGCACTTGCGTGACGCCGCCGTCGGCGTCAGTCATCGGCGAGGATGCGCCCGAGGTCGTCGCGGATCCGCACGAGGTCGTCGTGGTCCTTGACGACGGTCCCGAGCGTCACGTCGACCGCGTCACGTTCGAGACGCGTTGCGCCCAGGAACGCGAGCGCCTTGGCCCATTCGATGGTCTCGGCGACGCCGGGCCGCTTCACGAGGTCGAGCGCGCGGATGCGGTCGACGGCCGCCGCCACCCGCCGGGCGAGGTCGGCGGGAACGGTCGGCGCTCGCGCCGCGAGGATCTCCACCTCGCGGTCGAGCGACGGGTAGTCGATCCAGTGGTAGAGGCACCGCCGCTTGAGGGCGTCGTGCAGCTCCCGGGTCCGGTTGGAGGTGAGCACGACCGCGGGCGGGCGCTCCGCCCGGATGGTCCCCAGCTCGGGCACGGTGACCTGGAAGTCGGAGAGCATCTCGAGGAGGAACGCCTCGAACTCGTCGTCGGCCCGGTCGATCTCGTCGATCAGCAGCACGGCGCGGTCCCCGGCGCGCACGGCTTGCAGCAGCGGACGCTCGACGAGGAACCGCGGCCCGAAGATCTCGTCGGCCGCGTCTTCGCGCAGCTCTCGTCCCTCCTGGAGCAGGCGGACGTACAGGAGCTGGCGCGTGTAATCCCACTCGTACAGCGCCTGGTGGGCGTCGATGCCCTCGTAGCACTGGAGGCGCACGAGCGCGGCTCCGAGCGCCGGCGCGAGGGCCTTGGCGACCTCGGTCTTGCCGACGCCGGCTTCGCCCTCGAGCAGCAGGGGCTGGCCGAGCGAGAGCGACAGGAAGATCGCGGTGGCGAGGCCGCGGTCGGCGAGGTACGCCTGCTCGCCGAGACGCGTCGACAGCTCCTCGACCGACTGTGGGCGCGCCGGCGGGTCGTCGGCTTCGATGCTCACCACATCAGTCTCGCTCACCGACCCGCACTATGCCGGTGTGAGGTACTCCTCCAGTGGAGCGGGTTGAAGGCCGGCGGCCCGGGCGGCGTCGAGCGCGACCTCGAGGTTCTGGCGTAGGTCGGGGCGGAAGTGCATGAGGATGATGTCGCCGGGTTGGAGCGGGCCGCCGCCCTGCACGTCGAGGCGACCGTCGTTCATGGTGGCGCGCCACGTCACGACCGCGCGGATGCCGCAGCGGCGGGCGACGACCGGGACCGACGAGGAGAGAAACCCTCCGGGCGGGCGCATCAGCCACGGCCGCGCGCCGAAACGCACGGTGTAGTCGTCGAGGACGCCGCAGATCTCCTTCTGGAGCGCCGTACCCTCGAGCGTCCGCAAGTCAGGGTGCGTGAGGGTGTGGTCCTGCGCGGACGCGCCCGAGTGCATGGATCGCATCGAAGTACGCCGGGTCCTCGCGCACGTAGCCGGGGACCGGGAACATCGTCACCGGGATCCGTCGGTCGCGGAGGAAGTCGATGACGGCTGGATCACGCACCAGTCCGTCGTCGATCGTGAAGAACACGACCGGGTTGGGCGTCGGCACCCGGGAGATGACCGGGGCCACCGAGCCGCCTTGGATCGGAACCGGCGTCGGCGCCGGCAGCGGAGCAGTGGTGGTCGTCGTGGTGGACGTCGATGTTGACGTCGTCGTCGATCCGCTCGACGCCCGGTGCCGCCGCGATCGTGCGGCGTGCGCGGCGCGTCCCCCGGAGGTGAACGATCCGCCGAAGCCCCAGGCGCCCAAGGCGCCGACCGCGACGACGACGGTGCCCGCGAGCACCCATCGCCTGCGTCTGGACGCGGCTTGCCGCCGCATTCGTCGGGCCATCACGCATGCTCTCTCGCCGCCGACCGCCAGCGGCGGATGCTATGCGGACAAATAGCCTCGAAAGCATATGGAACGGCGCCCGAGGCTCTCGACGTGTTCCCCGGGGGTCGGCGGAGCGGTGCGGCGCGCTACCCCGGAGCGTCCGGCGGCGACGACGGCGTCGCACACTCGTCCGGCAGCTCAACGGCGCCGGCAGCAGCTTCCATCTTGTCGATGCGGATCCACTCGTCCTGCTCGGGATCGTAGAGATTCTGGATACCGAACTGGAGCACCTGCCAGAACTTGCTCGGATCTTCGCGATCGACGTAGATGTCGCCGGACATGAGCGGGATCCTGAGATTCGATATGCCGGGGATCGGCGGTATCACTTCGGGCGGTGGCTCCCACACGACTCCGACTCGGAAGTGGTTGACCCGGAGCGGCTCGTTCCACTCGAGCGTTTCCGCACCGACGAAGCGCGAGCTCTCGAGAGCCGTGTTGAGGTCGTCCAGAGTGAATGGTCCAAGTGGAGAGCACGGACGGCGCTCGATGCCCGGCCACTTGTACGTCAGCGTGTAGAGCACGCCGTCGTAGACGAGATTCGTGAAGTGGATCGGGTGGTTCTCACCGCCCGCGACCATCTGCAGGTTGCCCGCGCTTCCGTGCCAAGAGAACGGCACCTCCACCGCGAGGTCCGGAACTTCGTACGTCCCGGTCCACGTGAAGTCTCGTGGGAGCCGCGGCGGAGGCGGGTCGGGCACCGGCGCACGCTACCAAGCGGTCATGAACCTCGTGCCTTGCAACTACCCTCGTGATCGCCGGTCGAGACGCGCGGTCCTGAACCACCTTCTCTGCCGGCCCCGCCCCCGTAGCTCAGGGGATAGAGCGTCGGTTTCCTAAACCGTGCGTCGCAGGTTCGAATCCTGCCGGGGGCGCAGCGATGACCAGCGAATCCGGGCTGATATCGCTGGTCAGGCCGATTGCGACTGTTCCAGCCGATGACCGACGATGCCCGACCGCGACCAGGAATGACCATCCGTACGAGGTTGGGACAAGGTTCGATCATTTCCGGCTGCGTGGTGGTCAGCTCGCAAGCGCGCCGAGTGCTCGCCAGTGGCGAGGGTGTGGGATTCGCGTTCAGCTTGGCTCTTCGAGCACCCTGCGGTCGATAGCCCGGTCGCTGCCGCCGTCGTGGGCAACGTGACGGACGAGAGCCGTGGCGTGACGTGGGCCCCGAACCAGTCACGGTCGAAGTAATCGCCAGCGTGGAGCTGGTCCCATCGCGGCGCTGCCCTCCGCGGCCGTAGAGACAGTTCATGGCCGAATGCCTCGTGTCGTTCCGTCTGGCAGGAGTCGGAGCCGGCGTCGATGCGGTCCACGACCGCGTATTGCTCGTCGCCGAACAGGTAGCCGTCGAGATCGAGTGTCAGCGTGGCTGACGCATGGCCGAGCAGTAGCCGCACCACCTCGATGGACCCGACCTTGTCAGTCGGGAAACCGTCGACGGCGTCAACCCGTACCTGCAATTGCCGAAGCTCGTCACTTCCGGAGGGGGGGAGGAGGCTTCCATGAGGGCTGACATCAAGGATGCGATGGGCCGGGTCACCGATCGCACATCCATGCGCGGCGACGCCAGGCATTTGGATCGCCGGCTCAAACCGGGTGAGACGGTGCATGAGATGACCGGCGCGGAGTTGGAAAGGCACTTCGGAAACGGTGCGAGCGGGTCCCAGGGCCCAGATCTTCAGGACTTTCAGCACTGGGAGGTTCGTGAGAGACGCGGTTCGATGCAGGGCGAAGTACGTGAAATCTGTGTGACCGGAAGAAGGGGCAGGGTGCGGTTATGGGAAGCGAGACAACGCGCCGAGGTCGGCGGCACCGCGCTCGCTTCGCAGGCCTGGCCATTGCATTGCTGCTCGCGGTCGGCGCCCTCGCTACGACGCGTGTTCGAGCGGTGGCGGCGGCAGCAGCCTGGCGTCGGAGTGTCGGACCGCACGCGAGAACTTTTCCGACTGGACGCTGCATAGCACGATACCGCCGACGAGGCTTTTGCGCACACGTTTGACCAATGGGCAGACGTCAGCTCAAGACGGCCATCCCCAGGACAGGCTTTGACGAGGGCGATCGACCAGTACAACGCCGATCTCAAGAGTGCACAAAAGGGCGAAGCGAAAGCCGATCAGGACCTCGCCGCTGCGAACCAAGCCATCAGCCGCTGCGACCAGTCACGCATCCCCAAGGCCTGCCAAAGCGAGTTCGCGACCTATAAGCCGGTCATCGACAACAAGATGGCCTCATCCGCTCTTGACGACACGAAGATCCAAGTCATCGCCGACGACCAACAGGCCCTCATGACTGGCGACTTCGACACGCACGACGGCGCCGTGGACAGGTACAACTCGGCGAATCGTCAACACAACGACCTAGCCGTGAGCTTCAACAAGACTCTCAACCCGGCGTGGAAGGACGCTCGTGACAAGTGCAACGATGCGGCATAGGCCCGTGCGACGGAGAGTCGGTATCCAGCACGAAGATTGCGACCTTCGCCGATTTCAAGTCTGCGTCGCGATCGTCGACCGGTCGTCACGAGCATCGAGATCGTCCCTCACGTGCTTGGTTCCCAGCCAACGTCCGATCGGGGCGCGGCGCCTGTGGTCGATCCTCGTCGGATGGACTGCGAACCGCTGGGCGAGGTGTCAGCAAGGTTTCGACGTAACTGGGTCTGGTGACGTGAACCGGCCTTACCTGCTCTTCCCAGGTTGGAGCGTCGGTTTCCTAAACCGTGCGTCGCAGGTTCGAATCCTGCCGGGGGCGCAGCAAACGCATCGCTACATGTCAGTGGATTGGAGTGCCCGGACGAAAGCGGTGAGGTCGAGCGCGGCTTGGATCGGGTCGTCGAACCGCTCGAGGGTGGCCAGTTCGCCGGGCAGCCACTGCACGACACCCCACGGGTACGGAAATGCCTCTTCCGGTACGCCTGCAGCAACCGGGAGAGGCACGGCGAGCGGGAGATGCGGTGCGAGGACCGGAAGCCACTTCTGCTCCTTGGCCACGTTGTCGATCGCCCAGTGGATACGGGGAAGTCTCACCGCCAGGTCGTCACCAAGGCGGTAGATGGCGTTGTCGGTACCGGCCGACGCGACCCGCTCGATGCGGAGCTCAGCCCACTGCGGATGCTGCGACGCGCAGCAAACGGCGCACGAGATCGGCGTCGGTATCCACCTCGTCGCCGTGCATTCGTGGTTGTGACACGGGCACGATTCCAGTGGCCGGGCGGATGACCGTTCATCGAATTCCCGGACGCCCGCACGCGATCGACGGTTGCATCGATCTACGGCGCGCCGGTCAATCCCAAGGGACCGGAGCGCCCCATCGGTCGAGGAAGGTCGTCTCCGAGGTCGGCTTGCGAACGTTCGGACCGAACTTTCCCTGCGGATAGCCGAGCGGAACGCAGAAATGAAAGCCGACGTCGTTCGGGATGCCGAACATCTCGTGGAAGCGAGCCATGACGGAGGGGTGAAGCGTCGTCGGCACCGAGCCGATGCCGAGCGCGCGCGCCGCGAGCATGAGGTTCTGCACCGCCGGGATGACAGAGTCGGCCGGCCCGTTCTGGAGTGCCAGCGCCAAGACGACGCACGGCACGTCAGCCATCGAGTCGGCCAATCCGGCGGCGGGGTGGAACCGGCGGGGCAGATCCTCCCGCTGCCGGAACCCCTCGTCGCGGCGCTTCGCCCACCACGCGTCGTGGTAGAGCGCGCCGAACTCCCGAATGGTCTCGCGATCGCGCACAACGAGAAATCGCGCGAGCTGCTGGTTTCCACCGTTCGGCGCCTTCACGGCAGCCTCCAGGATGAGCTCGATGTCCGCCAACGGAATCGGGTCGGGCTTGAACCGTCGGATCGATCGCTGGGTGAAGATCGCTTCGCCGAGCGGCATCGACAGCCGGCTGTAATCCATCGAGTCGGTCTCCTGGTTGCGTTCAACGAGGGATGAACTCGCCGAGGCTCACGGCCGCGGTGTTGCCGAACGCGGGTCCGTAGGCGGTCGATCGTGACATGCGTGCCGTCAAGGTCACCAGCCGTCGTGTGCCGGCGTGAAGCTCTCGATCAAGCGGCGCAGCCCGGCGGCGAAGAGCTCCTCGTCCCGGGCGGGGTCGGTTGCCGGGATGTCGATCGCGTCGTCGAGCGGGCGACCGGCGCTGCGTTGCTCTCTCCGCTTGCCCGCGATGCCCAGCTTCTCGTTGGCGACCCGCCGCGTGGCCGCGAACAGCACCGCCCCGATGGTGAACGACGCGTAGGTATGGAAGGAGATGCTCGCGTCCTCGCCCTGCAGGCCGAGACGCTCGAACACGACCGCGAGCACGCCGAGCACCTCGGTCATGAACCCGGTCGTCTCCACGCTGGCGGCGATGAAGGGAGCGATGCGGTAGTGGCGGCCGAACGCCCGACGGGTCGTGATGCCGGCGGCGACGAGCACCTCGGCGGGGTCCTCGTTGTACGGATCGGGGAACGCGGCGAGGAAGTCGCGGGTCGCCTCCTCCCAGACGAGCTCGGTCGCGGCCTGGACGATGGCCGCCTGCGACTCGAAGTGGTGATAGATCGCCGACGGCGCGACGCCCAGCGCGGCCGCCAGGGCGCGAATGCTCGGAGGTTCCGCTCCCGTGTCGAACTGACGCAGTGTCTCGGCCGCGATCTCCTCGCGGGTCAGGACCCGGTCACGACCCTTGGCGATCCTCGCCATGCCACCCGCCCACGTCTCCAAGGAGATTGATCCAACCCGGATGATACCGCACAGCGTTCGGTAAACCCGGCCGGCCGGTACACCCCGGATGCTCGAACGTCGTGTAGAGAAGGAGGCCGCATGGCAGACACGAGCGTCGACCACCGGGACGAAGGTCGCATCGAGGCGCGCGTGCCCGCGTACCGCTTCGGCATCGTCCTCCTCCTGCTCCTGGCAACGTTCATCTTCCTCGCCGCCGGGCCCACCGGCGATTGGGTGCCTCTCGTCGCCGTCGTACTGCAGGGCGCGACGCTCCTCGCCGCCTTCACCGCCTCCGGGGTCGGTCGTCGCTTGTGGCGCGTTCGCGCTGGTCGTTGTGCTCGCCGCGCTCGTGTCGGCATCGGCGGCGGTCTTCGTCGGTGGCAAGTGGATTTCCGGAAGCCTCTTCCTGCTCAACCTCTTCCTCGTCGGCGCCGCACCGGTCGTGATCATCAACTCTCTGGTGCGACGTCGCGTGATCGACCTCCGAACGGTGCTCGGTGCGGTCTGTGTCTACGTCCTCATCGGGATGATGTGGTCGTTCGCGTTCACGGCGATAGGCACCTTCGATTCGAGGGCGTTCTTCGCGCAGCAATCGAATGCGACCGTCGCCGACTACCTGTACTTCAGCTTCGTCACCATGACGACCACCGGTTACGGGGACCTCACTGCGGCGCACGGGTTAGGACGGGCGCTCGCGGTGCTCGAGGCGTTGATCGGCCAGCTCTACCTGGTGACGGTCATCGCGCTGCTCGTCAGCAACCTCGGTCGCCGTGGTCGTGCGACGCAACAACGCGAACCGTGACCATCAGGTGCGCTTCACTCCCACTGTGATCTCGCCCGTGTAGCCCTGGGCGCTCGGCGTGACGGCCAACACCGCCGACGCCGCGCCCGCACTGCGGTAGATGTCGTCCGCCGAGTTGCGCACATCGGGCGTTCCCCGGGAGCTGTACGGGGCGTTCCCGTACACCTGCTCGGTGAGACCGTCGTCGAAGAACAGCTGACCGGTGTGGACGACGGACCCGCCGACGTGGACCTTCGTGTGGATGTGCACGGCGCGTCCTCGGTACCAGCCGGGGTAGATGGTCCGGAACTGGCCGAGGCCGTTCGCGTCCGTGACCTGCGTGCCCCGCAGGAACGTCTGGTCGTCGGTCGACTGCCGCGCCGCCTGGACCGCGCGCCGGCCTGGCTGAAGCCGGAATAGCCACCGCCGGCGTCGCAGTGCCAGACGTCGATGGCGGCGTCCTTGATCGGCGCGCATCCCGTCGCGTCCACGACCGTGATCTTCAGGTCGAGCGGCGTCCCGTCCTTGCCTTCGGTGATGTCGCTCCGGACCTTGTCGAGGTCGAGGTAGTACGGGCCCTCGGTCGTCTCGGGAGTGAGCACGCACGCCATCCCCGACGAGGTTGCGCCGGATGCGCCCACCGACGTCGTGGGCGTGCTCGACGAGGCGCCCTTCGACGACGAGCCCCCGCTGCACGCGGCCGCGACGACACCCGCACCCAGGCCGGCGAAGAGCCCCATCGCCTGGCGGCGGCTGAGAAGGTCACGTCTGTCAGCCATGCGTGAATCCAACGATACGCACCTGAAGGCTGCCTGAGGTCCGCCTGAGACCACCGGAGGAATGTGACATCACGGGCAGCCAGCCTCGCCGTCGGGGATTAGCTTCTCCCGGCGAGGAGGTGGCGGGTGGCGTACCGGATCGGCGAGTGGGAGAGCTTCACGCTGGCACAGGTCGGTGCGTCGGCGGCGCTGCTCGGGCTCGTCTTCGTCGGCATCTCGATCAATCTGCGCGACATCATCGGATCGGGCTCGCTCGTCCACCGCGCCGCGGAGGCGGTGATCCTGCTCGGGAGCGTGCTCGTGACGGCGACCGTCGTGCTGGTCCCCGGTCAGCGCAGGGGGGTGCTGAGCGCGGAGCTCATCCTGCTCGCCGTCGCGCTGTTCGCGGTCGTCTTCTACCTCCAGCGCGATGCGGTCGCGCAGTCCCCCGATCCCGGCAAACCCGGTCCGCCGCGTGGATCGCTCACCCTCCGACGCGCCTTCGGTCTCGGGAGCGCCGCCCTGATTGCGGTGGCCGGGATCACCCTGGCCGCGCAAGCCGGCGGCGGCCTGTACTGGTACCCGGCCGCGGTGGTCGCCGCGTACGTCGGCGCTCTGACCAACGCGTGGATCCTCCTCATCGAGATCCTTCGCTGAGCCCGGTGCGTCAGGGGTCGACGTGCGCGGCACGCGTGGCGACGTCATCTGCGCTGGCAACGCCGAGGTCGACGACGAGTTCGGAGAGCGCGGCGGTCCACGACTCGTAGTACGGCCGCGTCGGGTCGGCATCGATGGCGGCAATGAGCCGTTCGCGGAAGTCGTCCCACTCGAGCCCGCGCTGCTGCACGACGGCGAGCGCCATGCCGAGCACACGCCCCTGCCACGGCGCATCGAAGACGAGCTCGCCGTTCTGGCGCGGGAGCGCGGCTTCGCCTGCCATGCGCCGCACCTCGGGACGCACGAGCTCGCTCACGGTCGGGCCACGCCGATCATCGCGTCGCGGGTCACCGTCGCCGCGAGATCCTCCTCGCTGGCACCGTCCGTGCCCGGTGGCCGCGCCGGCAGCACGAGATAGCGCATCTCGGCGCTGGAGTCCCACACCCGAATCTCGACGTCGTCGGGCACGTCGCAGCCCATCTCCGCCAGCACTGTGCGTGGCTCGCGCACCATCCGCGATCGATACGGCGGGCTCTTGTACCAGGTCGGAGGAAGCCCGAGCACCGGCCACGGGTAGCACGAGCACAGCGTGCACACGACCACGTTGTGCACGTCGGGCGTGTTCTCCACCGCCACGATGTGATCGCCCTCGGGGCCGCCGATGCCGAGCTCGGCGATCGCTGCGGTGCCGTCGGCCAGCAGCCGCTGCTTGTACTCGGGATCGACCCAGGCCCGGGCGACGACCTTCGCGCCGTTCATGGGCCCGATGTCCTGGGCGTACGCCTCCACCACCTGGTCGATGAACTCGGCGCTGACGATCCCCTTCTCGGTCAGCAGCTCCTCGAGGGCGCGGGCCCGGCGCTCCACATCCGCGAGGGGCTCGGGATGGTGCGCGTGGTCGTCGCTCATGTCACCGGTTCGAGGTACTGCTCGTACAGGTCGACGTGCACGGGCGCATTCGCCTCTGCGGCATCGGACCACAGCTCGGCGGCGTCGAAGCGCACCCCGTACGTGGGATCGAGCACACGCTCGCGGCGGTGCGCCTCCACCTCGGGAATCGGCGCCGCCACTTCGATGCGGGCGACGACGCCGCAGCGACCCCGCACGTATCCGGGGCAGCGGCTGTGGCCGGCGAAGTGAAGGTCGCGAACGCGGACGGTGTCCCCGACGGCAAAGCGCGGGCTCCTCGCGCGGGGAAACCGCGTGGACGTCGTCGGCGTCCACTGCGGGTGGCCGTGACAGCGGGAACGAGCCGCCGCGGGCGTCGAGGTCGTCACGGGAGATCATCCCCTCCTCGACGAGCAGTGTCGCGACTGCGGTGAGCCAGTGCTCGAAGTACGAGGACGTCAGGTAGTGGCCGGGGTCCATGCGCTCGATGGCGTGCCGGAACATCGGCGTGTTGAACCCGCCGGCCCCGAGCGCGCCCCCGGCGACGGCGAACGTGCGCGCCTCCCACTCGCCATGGAAGGTGGGCTCATCGGCCTCGACGTCGACGGGCCCGAAGCCCTGCATGCCCCCCAGATCGTGGACGCCATCCACGCGGGCATCTTCCCATTCGACGGCGCCGGAGGTGCGAGACCGCAGAGTGACGATTATCCATCCGTCCCATTTGCCAGGTTTGGGGAGAAGCCACAGCGTGGCCAGGTTCGGACGTCTGGCGGTCGTCGTCCCGTTCGTCGCGGCGGCGTTCGTCGCCCCGAGGACGGCGGAAGCGCAGCCCCCGCAGAGCTACGTCGCGTCGGTGACTCGTACACCGCCGGCCCGCTCATCCCGCTCCAGGACTTGAACCCGCTCGGGTGCCTGCGGTCGGACCACAACTACCCCCACCTCGTCGCGCGCGTTGGACGTGAGCGAGTTCCGCGACCCGAGCTGCAGCGGCGCCGAGACCGAGGACATGACCATGCCCCAGGGCGTGAGCCCGGGGCGAGCCGCCGCAGTTCGACAGCCTCGCCGCCGACGCCCAGCTCGTCACGGTCGGCATCGGCGGCAACGACATCGGCTTCTCCGACATCGCGAGCTGCGCGTCGCTGACGCCGACGGGCCATCCCTGCCAGGACCGCTACGTCGTGAACGGCCACGACGAGCTCGCCGACCGGATCGACGCGACCGCGCCCAAGGTCGGAGCCGTGCTCGACGGCATCCGACGGCGCGCCCCGAGCGCCAGGATCTTCGTCGTCCCCTATTTGCCGATCCTGCCCGAGAGCGGACCAGGCTGCTGGCCGCTCCTCCCCATGACTCCTGACGACGTCCCCTACCTGCGGGGGGTGGAGGCGAAGCTCAACGCCATGCTCGCCGAGCAGGCCGAGGCGAACGGGGCCGGCTTCGTCGATGCGTACACGGCGGCCATCGGCCACGACGCGTGCCAGCTCCCCGGCGTGCGCTGGGTCGAGCCGGCCGTTCCCGCGTCGCCGGCGGCGCCGATCCATCCCAACCTGTTCGGCATGCAGGGGTACGCGGCGGCGGTGCTCGCGCGTATCAATGAGCAAAGCTGAACGCGTCCCATTTGCGCAGAGGTGGGCATTGAGCAGGCGTGTTCGGTCGCGCACACTCTCCGAGACCCGTCACGTCCGTGACGCGGCGTCCTGAAGGGAGCGTGGAGTGCTGCTTGCAGTTTCACCGTTGACGCCTGGATGGCGAACGATCTTCTACCTGATCGCGGTCATTCTCTTCTTGGGCGGCTTCTTCGGCTTCAAGCCAGGAACACAGCGAGTACGGCTCGACAGTCTGGGGCTGGCGTTCTTCGTCTTCCCGTTCTTCTGGGACGCCTGGTCGCAGTTCTAGGAGTCGCCTTCGGCGTCGAGGTGCTCCCGGTAGCTCATCGGCAACAGCTCGAGGAGCTGGCCGTCGGGATCGCGAATGAAGATCCCGGACCCGATGTTGGTGTCGGCGAGCACCTCGCCGCCGTACTCGGCGACCCGTGCGCACACCTCGTCGATATCGTCGACGGACACCGAGACGTGCGTGAGCCCGGGTTCGTTCATCACACGCTCGCGGGCCGGCTTCGTCCCGCTCTCGAAATGCAAGAGCTCGAGGACGAGCCCGTCGCGGCGGAGGTAGAGCGCGGTCATACCGAGCGGTTTCGGGAGGCGGAGCAGCGTGCTCGAAGCGTCGTCCGGAGGGTGGATCTCGCGCTCGACCTCGAAGCCGAGCAGCTCCTCGTAGAACCGGCGCGAGCGGGCCAGGTCGCTCACGCAGTGCCCGAGGTGATTGAAGACGACGCCACCGGCCATGGCGAAGGAGGCTACCGACGGGCGGGCTGGAGCACGGTGCGATCGAGGTCGGCGACGCGGGCCCGGCCGAGCAGCGTCATGGCGGTGACGAGCTCGTGGCGGAGGATCTCGAGCACGCGGCGGACGCCCGTCGTGCCGGCCACCGCCAGGCCGTAGCAGGCGGGGCGGCCCACGAGGACGGCGCGGGCGCCGAGTGCCAGCGCCTTCACGACGTCGCCTCCGCTGCGGACGCCGCCGTCGACTGCGACCTCGACGTCGCGGCCGACTTCGTCGACGATCTCGGCGAGCTGATCCAGTGTCGCCGGAGCGCTGTCGAGCTGGCGGCCGCCGTGGTTCGACACGTACACCGCGGCCGCGCCGGCGTCGACGGCGGCGCGCGCGTCCTCGGCGGTGAGCACGCCCTTCGCCGCGTAGGGCAGGTCCGTTCCCGCCATGACGTCGGCGAGGCGCGCCCATGTCCAGGGCGGCTCGCGCTCCCCGGCGTCGTCCATGAACGCGCGGGCGATCGAGCTCCGCTCGAAGTTCGAGATCTCGACGATCGCTCCCGGGTTGCGGAGCTCGCGGCGGCGCACACCGATGACAGGGACGTCGATCGTCACGCAGATCGCCGAGTAGCCCGCGTCGGCCGCGCGTTGCACGAGCTCGACGAGCACGCCTTCGGGGTGACGAAGGCTGAGCTGGAACACGCGCGCTGATGCTGGGGACGCTGCCGCCAGCGCCTCGAGGGTGTGCTTGCCTGTCACCTCGGGCACGACTGCGAGCGTCTCGTGGCTCGCCGCCGCTTCGAGCACGCCGCGGTAGCCGTCGGCGTGCAGGAGCGTGTCGCCGGAGAACGGCGCCACGAGGACCGGCATCGCGAGCGGGATCCCGAGGAACGTCGTGGACGGGTCGGCGGCTGGTGCGCCCGTCAGCATCCGGGGCCGCACGAGCCACCGCCCAAGAGCGCGCCGGTTCTCCTCGAGGGTGTGCTCGTCCTCGGCCCCGCCCTCGACGTACGCGAGGACGTCGGCCTGCAGCGTCCGGCGCGCCTCGTCCACGGCGTCGTCGAGGACGACGAAGGGCTGCGCTTCAGGAGCGGGCGCGCTCATCGAGCCATGTGCTCGTGGCCTCGCCGGTGGCGGGACGGACCTCGTACAGGAGCGGCTGCCCGCTGCGATAACGCTCGAGGTTCTCGACGAACAAGTCGGCGACGCGGCCGTGCCGGGCGAGCCCGCCGGCCGACGAGTGCGGCGTGAGCACCACGCGAGGATGCTCCCAG
>CAVTTE010000013.1:0-166784 GCA_963737605.1 uncultured Actinomycetes bacterium
CCGCCAATCACTGGATGGGCGCAGCCTTGAGCATGACGCCGGAAGACACCAAGGTGGTCGGGGAAAACAACGCGTCGGCCCATTTGACCTCGATGCAGAGCGCCGGCAAGCCCCCCAAGCGTGCGCCACGCTTTGAGGATCTTCGAAATCCCCTGTTATGTCCTGACGCGGCGACTTGGGTCAGAGCCATGAGGGAGGCTGAATGGAAGCGGAGAGAGGAAAGTCCACCTGCGGGCTTCTACGGCGGCTCCCTCGTTTGCGGTTGAACTCATCGGCCCTTCGCCCATACTGGAAGCGACCACGCATCGCGGACATCGGAGATTCGATGCTTGAGGTGATCATCATCATTGTCCTGCTCGTCGTCGGCTTCCCGCTTGCCGTGGTCGCGGCGGCCCACGTCGAGCCCGACTCGCCAACAGATCGGCCGGGATGATCCACATCCGGGCCGTGCGCCGCGCAGGACGTCACGCCGGACCTGATCGAGGCGCTCGGTCAGGCGGCCGCGGCGGCCGGGCCAGGCCGTGGCGCGTAGCGAACGAGCACACCCGGGCCAACCGTCTGTTGGCGCCGCCGAGTTCCGGTCGCTCTATCGCCGCCTCGAGCAGGCATCGAAGTGGGGCGCCTCGACCGGCGCGGCGCCCTCAACAACATCACGGCCGCCGCAGCTTCTCGCCGCCGTCGGCGAAGTTCGGTCGGGAACACACGGTGTCGCTCGCACGGCCGATCGAGGACGTGCCGTCAGCCGACAACCCAGAACCCTCCAAGCACGAGATGACCGGCTACACGGCCGATCGTATTCGCGTCCCCGGCCTCGAATTCGCGGCGGACCGGTTCACGATGAACGTGCACGGCGACGCCGATAGCCACATCGATGCCCTGTGTCACGTCATCTACGACAACAAGCTCTACAACGGCGTGAGCGTCGACACACTCACACCTGACCGGTGCGTCGATGCTCTCGATCGATGTGGCATCCGACGGCATCGTCGGTCGAGGCGTGCTGCTCGACATACCACGCGTGCGTGGCACGTCATGGTTGGAACCAGGCGACTCCGTGACCGTCGACGACCTCGCGGCCGCCGAGCGCAATCAGGGTCTCCGTGTGGGCAGGGGCGATCTTCTGTTCGTGCGGGTTGGGCACAGTCGGCGCCGGAGCGAGCTAGGGCCGTGGAATGCGGCCGACGCCCGCGCCGGCCTGCACCCCACCGCGATGCAATTCGTCGCCGAACGGGAGGTGGCTGCGCTCGGGAGTGACGGCAACAGCGACACCGCGCCGAGCACGACGGAAGGTGTGGCGTTTCCCGTGCACGTGCTCGCCATCAACGCGATGGGGCTGCACCTGCTCGACTACCTGCAGTTCGAGGATCTCGTTCAGCTGTGCGAAGAGGAGAATCGGTGGTCGTTCTTGTGCGTGATCGCCCCGCTGCGCATGCCGACTGCGACGGGCTCGCCGGTCAATCCGATCGCGATCCTCTGACCTCACATACGCTTGCACGGTGGGCGCCGAGGTAGTGGAGAGTCGGTTCCGCGGCACCTCAGCACTCACGCTCACCTCCGGAGATCTCGTCGCCACGTTCCTGCCCGACCTCGGCATGACGGGCGTGTCGTTGCGCTACCGCGGTGCCGAGCATCTCGCGCTCCCCGGTGGGCTGGCGGCGTTGCGGGCCGGAGCCACGCTCGGCCTTCCGCTCCTCGCACCTGGGCCAACCGGCTCGCGACGCGGCGGTATCGGGCCGGCGGCGTGCAACGTGGACCTGCGCCGTCTCCGCCTCAACACCGACGACAACGGCCTCCCGATCCACGGTCTGCTCGTCGGAAAACCCGGTTGGCGCATCGGGCGTCGCGGCACCCGCGGCGACACCGCGTGGCTGCGCGCCGCCATCGACGTGGACGCCCCGGCGTTCCCGTTCCCGCATCGCGTCGAGTTGAAGGTCACGGCACGCGACGCCCGGCTGACGATGGGCGCCACTGTGATCCCCACCGGTCGACGGCCGGTACCGATCGCGTTCGGCTGGCACCCGTACCTGCGGTTGCCGACCACGGGTCGGAGCACTTGGCGGTTGCGGCTCCCGACGCGCCACCACCTGGCGCTGGATGGGCGCGGCATTCCGACCGGTGCGTCCAATCCGGAACCGGCCGAGGCGGCGCCGATTGGCCGGCGCACGTTCGACGATCTCTACCGATTAGGGCGGCAACGTCGCCTCGCGCTCGAGGCGGACGGCGCGGCGATCGAATTGCACTGCGCAGAGAACTATCCCTTCGCCCAGGTGTGGGTCCCGCCCGGCCGGCCGTTCGCCGCTCTCGAGCCGATGGCGGCGCCCACCAACGCACTCGTAGCGGGTACGACACCGTTTGTGCGAAGCGGCGAGGCCTTCACCGCAACGTTCGCGCTCACGATCAGGTAGCGCTGGTCCGCCAGCCGGAACGGCCCCAGATCCGTCGCTGCACCCGCAAGCCGATGGCGCCGACGACGATCAGGATGGCCACGTTCAACAGCAACTGGATCAACGCACCGCGGGCTTCGCTCCATCCACCGAAGGAGATCGCCAACCCCAAGTCCGCGGCCGCGGGGATCGTTGTGACCGAGATGAAGACGCCGATCAAGGCGTTCGCTCTCGCCTCGGTCAGCGACACGACACCCACGATCCCCGCCAAGACGGCGACGACAACTGAGAACACGTTCGGCGAGTTGATGAGCTCCGACACAGGGCGGATGCCGAGTGCGAACTCTCTCGGCTCGAGGTCGAAGGCGCGAATCACCAGCCCGAACAGCAGGGTGGCGACGATCGCGAACAGGAAGCCGAAGAACAGCGCGCGCAGGCCGAGGCGAACCACGTGGGCGTCCGCGGTGTCGACGCCGAAGGCCACGTTGATCATGGCGCCGTACTCCGGACCCACGACCATGGCGCCGACGATGAGTATCTGCGAATTGGTGAGGATCCCGACGGCCCCGATGAGCCCGGCGATGATCATGAGCAGGAACCAGCTCACCGGGTACACGCCGCGGGATTGGATCCGGGCCTCGGCTTCCTCCCAGATGGGCGACGAGCTCGCCTTGCGCGGCTCGTGACGCTCCGCCCTCGCGGCGAGCTCTGAGATCGAGGCGGCGACGTCCTCGATCACGATCGAGCCCCGCCGCGCCAGGCCGAGGTCGCGGAGCTCGTCGAGCACCCGATTGGCCTCGGCGGCGATGACGTCGAACTGGAGCGAGTCGCCGTCCGGGTTGCGCGCGACGCCTTCGAGGACCACCAGGTTCACGACGCCGCCGTTGGCACCCAGCGACTCCACAAGTCGCGGGGTCACATCGGTCGGGCTGACGGCACGGATGTGGATCAACGGTCAGAACCTCGTGTGTGGCTGCTCCATCCTCACAGGTCCCGACGGAAGTCGTGGGATGTCAGCGTGAAGCCGTGGTCGCCTCCCAGCGGCGCGGCGGATCGGGGTCGAGGCCGTGGCGCAGGCGGTAGCGCCGTTCGTCGTAGTTGGCGTGTCTCGTAACGCGATCATCGCCCAGAGCAGCACGTTGACGCCCGCGAGCGTCGCCAGCGAGGGGACCGTCGTCGCGACCGGGATCAGCGCGAGGAGCAGCACGGCGAGCACCAGGCGCTGCCGGTTGAGCGTGTGCGCGTTCCGGAGCCGCAACGCGACGTGGGCGAGCAGGTAGATCGCCACCCCGCCGAGCAGCGCGAACGCGTGCACGGCGTCGAGCGCGTCGTCGACGTGCGCGAGCGTCTCCTCGAGGCCGAGTGCGGCGAGGACGATGCCGGCCACCATCGGGAAGTGCAGGTAGGAGTAGGAGTCCCGAGCGAGCGTGTTGCGCTCGCGCCCCTCCGTCGCCAAGGTGAGGCGTCGTGCGTTCACGAGCGCGACGACGTCGAAGTAGGTCCACCACAGGGCGGCAGCGAGGCCGATCCCGAGCACCGCCGCCGTGACCACGCCGGCGGTGAGATCGACCCGGGCGCCGACACCGAGCGCGATGATCGACTCACCGAGCGCCAGGATGATGACCAGGCTGTGGCGCTCGGCGAAGTGCCCCGGAACCAGCTTCCACCCTCGCATGCCGAACAGCGCCGGGCCGCCCCAGTCGACCAGGATCGCGATCCCCCACAGCGCCTCCTGGGCACCGCCGGCGAGGAACGACGCGCCGGTCAGCAACCCGATCCCGATCGCAGAGCTGATCGCCAGAGCTGACGACCGAGCGGCGGAGCCCGGGGTCGTCGCGACTCGCGATCAGGAAGAGCGCGATCTGCCCGGCGCGCACCATCCCGTACGCGATCGCGAACAGGAGCGCGCGGTCGCCGAACGCCTCCGGCACGCAGAGAGCGGCGACGAGCAGCGCGGCCAGTCGCGGCGAACATCACGATCCGGACCGCGCCCTCTTCGGGCTCGATGACGCTCGTCAGCCACGCGTAGCCGACCCACGCCCACCAGAGCATGGCGAGCACCAGCATCCCCCGGCCGATGCCCTCCCACGTCGGCTGGGCGGCCATCAGCGCGGTGCACTGCGTGAACGCGAGCACGAACACGAGGTCGAAGAACAGCTCGAGCGGCTTGACGACCTCGCCCTCACGCAACTCGGCGCTGATCCGGCGGACGCTGAGTCGGGACGACCGGCGGGAGTCACGCGTCGTCGTCTCCGTCGCCGGCGCGGCCGTGCTTCCAGTAGCCGCGCACCGAGGTCTGCGCGCGCGGCAGGCCGCGGTCGTCGAAGAGATGGCGGCGGATGCGCTGCACGGCGGCGGCTTCGCCGGCCGCCCACACCCGGGTGCCGTCCGCGAGCTCCACGTCGCGCACGGCGGCGCCGAGCGCGTCGCCCGGAGGCGCCCCGGGCTGCGAGATCGCACCACTCGACGGTCGCGCCGGGATGCTCCGGCAGCGCGAGGCGGCCGTCGGAGTGGGCGACTTCGACGCGCACCTGCACGGGCGTCTGCATCGGGGACGGCGTCGAGCACCTGGGTGATGGCGGGGATCGCGGTCTCGTCCCCCGCCACGAGGTACGCGGGCGCGTCGGCGTCGACGGTGTATCCGCGGCCGGGACCGGAGATCGCCGCCGACTCGCCCGGCTCGGCCGACAGCGCCCAGTCGGACGCGACACCTCCGCCGTGGACGACGATCCCGACGTCGAGCTCGAGCGCATCGGGGTCGACGCCGCCACGGCGTGAGCGTGCGGATCGTCGGGCGACGTCCCGTCGGGCAGGAGGAACTCGTTGCCGTTCCAGCTCGGGACCACGAGATCGGCCGCCTCCGGGAGTCGGGAGGAGCACGCGGACGCTCGCCGCCGGCTGCTCGACCGTGAACCCCGCCAGCTCGGCGCCGCCGAGGGTGACGCGGACCATGCGCGGGGTCAGGCGCTCGACGCGGCGCACCTCGACGTGGCGAAACGCCGGTGGTTCGCGGCGGAGCCGCCTCGTCGCCGTCACCGATACTCGAACGCCGCCGCGTGCGGCGCCTGCATCTCCGATCGGAAGCGGTCGAACGACCACGGCCAGGTCGCGGGGATGCCGCGGTCGTCGAGGTACCAGCTGCGACAGCCGGTGACCCAGACCGTCTTCTCGACGGCTTGCACCCGCGCTGCTTCGTGCTGCTCCATCGCGTCGCGAGTCGCGCTGACCTCGCGGCTGTCGCCCGATCGCAGCGGCTCCAGGAGCTGCATGATGTAGCCGAACTGCAGCTCGGCCACCTCGATCAGCGAGAAGTTGCCGACGGGCCCGTTCGGTCCGTTGAGCATGAAGAAGTTCGGGAAGCCGGGGATCGAGATCGACATGTAGGCGCTCGGGCGCTCCGACCACGCCTGTGCCAGCGACTCGCCGTCCCGTCCGATCACGGTCATCGGGCGCATGAAGGCGTCGGTCTTGAAGCCGGTGGCGAGGACCAGGACGTCGAGCTCGTGCAGCCGGCCGTCTCGCGTTCGCACGCCGGTCGCCTCGATTCGCTCGATGGCTTCGGTGACGAGCTCGGCGTTCGGTCGCTGGATCGCGTCGTAGAAGTCGGGCGAGATGATCAGCCGCTTACACGCCGCCTGGTAGTCGGGACGGAGCGCCTCGCGGAGCTCGGGATCGCGGACGTTGTTCTCGAGGTTCTCGCGGCACATGCCGGCGATCATCTGCATCTCCGGTGAATCGGCGTCGACGATCGCGTTGGCGAACGTGTCGAACACCCGGGTGAGGTTCGCCCGCAGCTCGGCGAGTTGCTCCGGGTTCGCTCGAAACTCCGACTTCTCGTCATTGCTGTACGGAGGGTTGTCCTGCGGCATGATCCACTGCGCCGTCCGCTGGAAGAGCGACAGTTTCTCCGACCCGGTCGACCAGGGCCGAGACCATCTGCACCGCCGTCGACCCGGTACCGACGATGCCGACCCGCGCCCCGTCGAGGGGCACGTCGTGGTCCCAGCGTGAGCTGTGGAACATCGCTCCTTTGAAGTCGTCGAGACCATCGAAGTCGGGAAACTTGGGATGGTGCAGCACGCCGGTGGCCGCGATCACGACGTCGACCTCATCGCGATGCCCGCCGGCGGTCTCGACGTGCCACCTACCGTCGTCGAACCGGCAGCTCGTGACCGCCTCGCCGAACCGGATCTGCTGTTCGATGTCGTGTTCGCGCGCGACCCGCTCGAAATAGGCCCGGATCTCGTCACCCGGCGAGAAACGATGGCTCCAGTCGGGCGTGGGCGCGAACGAATAGGAATAGAGATGGGACGGGACGTCGCAGGAGAGCCCCGGGTAGGTGTTCTCCCGCCACGTACCGCCGACCCGATCGGCCTTCTCGTAGACCGTGAAGTCGGTGAGGCCCGCTTCCTGCAGCTTGATCGCGCTCGAGGATGCCCGCCATCCCGGCGCCGATGATCGCGAACCGCAGCTCGCGGCCGTCGTCGACCAACGCAGTCCCCTTCTCTCGTTCGTTCGGCTCTCGCCGTTCGGAATTCGACCCCGTCGGGGTCACCTGATTTCATGCTGACACATGAGCACAGTGGACATCCGCCGAGCGGAGACACGCGCGCACACGCAGATCGGCTGGCTGGACAGCTGGCACAGCTTCAGCTTCGGCCGCCACTACGACCCCGCCAACACGCACCACGGCCTGCTGCTCGTGAGCAACGACGACCGCGTTGCGCCCGCCAACGGGTTCCCCGCGCACTTCCACCGTGACATGGAGATCGTCACGTGGGTGCTCGACGGCCGGCTCGAGCACCGCGATTCCGAAGGCAACCACGGCGAGCTCTACCCGGGCCTCGCGCAGCGCATGAGCGCCGGCACCGGCATCGAGCACTCCGAGATGAACCCGTCTCCGACGGAGGAGGTGCATTTCGTCCAGATGTGGGTCCCGCCCGACACCGAAGGCATCGCCCCCGGCTACGAGCAGCGCGACGTCAACCGCGAGCTCGACAAGGGCGGGCTCCGTCCCGTCGCATCCGGTCAGGGCCACGAGGGTGCGATCGCGATCCACCAACGCGACGCCGTGCTCTGGGGCGGGCGCCTCGGGCCGAACGAGACGACCGCGGTGCCGGACGGCGCGCACGTGCATGTGTTCGTCGCCGCCGGAGACGTCGACCTCGAGGACACGGGCGCACTCGCCGAAGGCGACGCGGCGCGCCTCACGAGCGCAGGCTCCCGCACGTTGACCGCCGGACCGGCCGGCGCCGAGGTGTTGGTCTGGGTGACGTCCTAGATGCGTGGGAGAATCGAAGCGTGACCGAACGTCCCGCGCACGTCGACGCGGTCGTCGTCGGCGCCGGCTTCGCCGGGCTCTACGCCCACCACCGGCTGCGCCGGCTCGGCCTGAGCATCCAGGGCTACGAAGGCGCCGCCGACGTCGGGGGGACGTGGTGGTGGAACCGCTATCCGGGGGCGCGCTGCGACGTCGAGTCGATGGACTACTCCTACTCGTTCTCGGACGAGCTCGAGCAGGAGTGGACGTGGTCGGAGCGCTACGCGACCCAGCCCGAGATCCTGCGGTACGTGAACCACGTCGCCGACCGGTTCGACCTGCGCCGCGACATCCAGTTCGAGACCCGGGTGACGGCGGCGACGTGGGACGAGGCCGCGCAGCGCTGGGACATCGTCACCGACCGCGGCGACCGGGTGTCGGCGCAGTTCTGCATCATGGCGACGGGTTGCCTGTCGGAGGCGAAGCAGCCCGAGATCGACGGCATCGACACCTTCGGCGGCGAGATCTTCCACACCGGCCGGTGGCCCCACGAGGGTGTCGACTTCAGCGGTCTGCGCGTCGGAGTCATCGGGACGGGCTCGTCCGGGATCCAGTCGATCCCGGTCATCGCCCGAGCAGGCCGCGCACGTCACCGTGTTCCAGCGCACGCCGAACTTCACGATGCCGGCGAAGAACGCTCCGCTCGATCCGGAAGCGATCCGGGCGCGCAAGGCGCGCGCTCGGGAGCACCGCCAGGCGATGCGTGAGTCGCGCGCCGGTGTGGTCGTGCCGATGCCCGAGCATTCGGCGCTCCGCGTCGACGACGAAGCCCGCGAGGCGCAGTTCGAGAGGGCGTGGGAGTCGGGGACGTTGTACGGGATGGTCGCCGCGTTCAACGACCTGCTGGTCGACCGTGACGCCAACGACACCGCCGCCGAATACGTGCGGGCCCGCATCCGCGAGGTCGTGGACGACCCCGACGTGGCCGAGCGGCTGTCGCCCCGCAACCACCCGTTCGGGACGAAGCGTCCGTGCCTCGACACCGACTACTACGCGACGTACAACCGCGACAACGTCACGCTCGTCGACGTGCGCGCCACCCCGATCGTCGCGATCACCCCGACCGGGATCCGAACCGCGACCGACGAGTTCGCCGTCGACGCCATCGTCTTCGCCACCGGGTTCGACGCCATGACCGGCCCGCTCCTCCGCCCCGACATCACCGGCGCCGGCGGCGTGAAGCTCCGCGACAAGTGGGCGGCGGGGCCACGCACGTACCTCGGCATCGCGACGGCCGGCTTCCCGAACCTCTTCACCATCACCGGACCGGGCAGCCCCTCGGTGCTGGTCAACATGCTCGTGGCGATCGAGCAGCACGTCGACTGGGTCGGCGACTGCATCGCCTACCTGCGCGCCCGACACCTCGCCTCGATCGACGCCACCGTGGAGGCCGAAGACGCCTGGGTCGATCACGTCAACGCCGTGGCCAACCTGACCCTGTTCCCGACGGCCAACTCCTGGTACATGGGCGCCAACGTGCCGGGGAAGCCGCGCGTGTTCATGCCCTACATCGGCGGCTTCCCCCGGTACAACGAGACGTGCGAGGCCGTCGCCGCCGACGACTACCGGGGGTTCACGCTCACGCCGGCGAGCGCGCCGGAGCCGGAGCCGTCGCGGTCGTAGCTACTCGAACGCCTCGGTGGAACGCTGGGGGAAGCGGGTGGCGGGCCACTTCCCGGAGTCGACGGGGTCGTAGCTCCAGTCCGGTTGCTTCGCGCGCTGGCGCTCGTCGAGCACGGCTCGGCCGTCCTCGATGTCGACGATGGCCGCGATCAGCTCGGGCTCGACAGGTCGCGTAACAGCGTGGGTGTGGGCGCGGGCTTGGTCGGGGAACAGTCGCCGGATGTTTCCCACGACGAGCTGGTGCTGCAGGGCGAGATTGCATCGAGCGCTGTCGGCGACGGTGCCGATGCGCTTGTCGAGCTCCGCGAGGTCGGCATCGTTCGCCGTGTCCTTGCACATCCGCTCGAGGATGGCCGCAAGCTCCAACCCGTCCTGCTTGCACGGAACGCACTGCCCGCACGACTCGACGCCCAGAAACCGGGACACGCCGGCGGCGACGGCGACGAAGTCGGTCGTGTCGTCGAAGACGATGAACCCGCCGGTTCCCAGCCCCGTGCCGATCGCCCGCATCCCCTCGTAGCTCACCGGCGCGTCGAAGTCGTCCGCGAGGATCAGCGAGTTGGCGACGCCGGACATGGCGGCGACGTGGCGACGTTCGGGGAGAGCTCCGCCGCCGATCGCGTCGATGACGTCGCGCAGTGGGGTGCCCATCGCGACTTCGGCGACGCCGTGGCGCGGCGTCTGCCCGCTGACCGTGCACACGATCGTCCCCGGAGAGTCGTCCGTGCCGACGGACCGGAACCATTCCGCACCCTGGGCAAGGATGCCCGGCACGTTCGCCAGCGTCTCCACGTTGTTCGCCAGTGTCGGCGGCGCGTCGGTGAGCGCCCCGGGCGCCGCCATCTCGATCTTCGCCGCCGACGTCACCAGGTCGGCGCCGAACTCCTCGGCGCCGTGGCGGTACGGCGGCGAGACGCGCGGGAACGGACCTCGCCCGTCGATCGCTTCGAGCAACCCGGTCTCCTCGCCGTACAGGTACTCGGGCGGGCCCTCGAACACGGTCAGCTCGACGTCCGTGGCCCAGCGAGCCGCGTGGATCTCCTGAATCGCGGCGCGCAGGCGCTCGGCTTCGGCGGTAAAGGTCTCCTTGACCGCGACGATCACCGTGTCGGCCGTGAGCGCGAACGCGGCGATGAGCGCACCTTCGAGCACGCGGTACGGGTCGGCGCGCATGATCGCCCGATCCTTGAACGAGCCCGGCTCACCTTCCGCCCCGTTCACGACGACCGTCGTCGGCTCGACGGGCGACACGTTGCCCGACACCGCTGCCCACTTCCGACCGGTCGGGAAACCGGCTCCGCCGCGGCCCCGCAACCCGGACGCCGCGATCTCGTCGATGACCCCGTCCGGCCCGAGGCGCGTGGCGGCTTCCAGACCCTGGCCACCCCCCGCCTGCTCGTAGTCCGCAAGCCGGAGCACCGGACGGGGAGGCAGCACGCGCGGGGTGAGAGCCATGCGGCCATTCTTGCCTGGTTCGGGTTGCGTTCAACCAACCCGGGTCGAGTGATCTGCGCGCGCGATCAGAAGCCGGCGCGCAGCGGCACCGACTCGCCGCCGGTCGCGCTGCGAGGCGGCGCGCAGAAATCCCGGACGACCCGCTCGAGGTAGGTCGCCAGGTCGTGCAGGTCGGCGGCCGACCAGGACGACAGCATCTCGGCCATGAGCTCGTCGGCTGCCGCTCGGTACGCCTCCGACGCCCGCCGTCCCTTCGGCGTGAGCCCGACGATGCCCGCCCGCCCGTCGGTCGGGTCCGCCTTCCGCCGGACGTGACCGCTCTCGACGAGGTCCCCGACTTCGCGGCTGATGAGCGGCGCCTCGAGGCCCGTGAGCCTGCCGACCTCGGAGGAGCGCACGTCCCCGGCGCTCCGCAGCGCGGCGAGGATCGTGACCGCGGGTTGGGAGAGGTAGACCCCGGATCGTTCCGATCGGAGTCGCGCGCCTTCACGGCCCGTCGCGATGCGTGCGACGCGCGCGATCGCCTGATCCACCCGCCGGAGATCGTCACGCCTCGTCATCGGAAGTCCGGATTCAGGTCGGAGCTCACGATCCACATCGCGAAGTACTGCGCCGCGCCGCCGTAGGCGTGACCGAGCGCGACCTTGGCCCCGTCGACCTGGTAGTCGCCCGCCGTGCCCCGCACCTGGTTCGCCGCCTCGAGGCAGCGGATGAGGCCGGACGCGCCGATCGGGTTCGACGACAGCACGCCGCCCGACGGGTTCACCGGGAAAGCCGCCGCCGAGCTCGGTGTCCCCCGCGTCGGTCAGCTTCCAGCCCTCGCCTTCGGGGGTGATGAGGTGGCCCTCGAGCCACATGGGCTCGTACCACGAGAACGGCACGTAGAGCTCGGCGCAGTCGATCTGGCTGCAGCGGGTCGGTGATGCCGGCCTTCGCGTAGAGCGCCTCGGCGCAGTCGACGCCCGCCTGCGGCCTGCACCGTGTCGCGGCCCGGGAACGAGCCGAACTCGGTGCGCTTGGCGTGGGCGATGACCCACGCCGGCGGTCGCGGCGCCTGCTTCGGCCGACGTCCTCGCTGCCGAGCACGACCGCCGCCGCGCCGTCCGACGACGGGCACGACTCGAGGAAGTGCAGCGGGTCCCACAGCATCGGGGACTCCTTCACCTTCTCGATCGAGATGTCCTCGATCTGCAGGTGCGCGTACGGGTTCTTCAGCGCGTTGAGCCGGTCCTTGACCGCGACCTTCCAGCCGATGTGCTCGGGCGCGCCGGACCGCTGGATGTAGCTGCGGATCCACGGCGCGAACGTGCCGCCCGCGCCCTGGCCGCCGGAGCGACCGCCCGACAGCGCCCACGTGGCGTTGCCCTCGGACTGCTTCTCGTAGCAGACGACCAGCACGCGCTCGTAGCGGCCGCGACTCGACCAGCGTCGCGCCCGTGATCGCGGTGGACGCGCCCACCGAACCGGCGGTGTGCACGCGGTGGATCGGCTTGCCCACCGCGCCGAGCGCGTCGGCCAGCGACAGCTCGGGCATCATCACGCCCTCGAGCGCGTCGGGCGCCTTGCCGATGACGATCGCGTCGATGTCGGCGAACGTCAGCCCGCGTCTTCGAGCGCTCGAGCGCCGCCCACGCGCACGAGGCCGTCGAGCGTGACGTCGCAGCTGACGCCGGTAGTTGGTCTGGCCGATGCCGACGACCGCGCACGGGCCGCGCCATCAGTCGCCTCCTTCCAGGACGCACAGCAGGTTCTGCTGCAGGCACGGTCCGCTCGACGCGTGGGCGACGCCGCGGCTCGCCGTCGCCGTCCGTGATGCGGTCGCGCCACCTCGATGACCCGGATCGAGGCCGGTGGCCATCACCGGGTGCCCGGCGAGCGGACCGCCCGACGGGTTGACGTTCGCGTCGTCGCCGAGACCGAGCGCGTCGCGCAGGATGAGCTCCTCGGGGCTGTAGTTGACCATCAGCTCGGCGACGTCGATCGGGCCCGTCGTGCCAGCGCCGACCTTCTCGGCGGCGAGCTTGGTCGACGCCGAGTCGGTGAGGTCGCGCAGGCCGGGGTGGTGCGACTCGATGCGGTGGTCGATGCCGCGGATCCAGACCGGGTTGCTCGGTGAGCTCGCGGGCCCGGTCGCCGCGCGGCGATGATCACCGCCGCGGCGCCGTCGGAGATCGGCGGCGAGGTCGTGCGTGCGCAGCGGCGCGGAGAAGTACGGCTCGCCGAGGAGGTCGTCGACGGTCGCGTCCTTCGCCACCTGCGCGTGCGGGTTCTGCAGCGCGTCGCGGCGGCTGCGGCGACACGACCTCGGCGAAGTCCCGCTCGCTGGCCTTGCCCGCGTCGAGCAGCGCCCGCGCCTGGATGCCCGGCGAGCGAGACGGGATCGAGCCCGAGCGGAGCCATCACGTACGGGTCGGTCTGGAGCGGGAACACCTCGCGCGGGCCGCCCGGGCGACGACTTGCCCGAGCCGATGACGAGCGCGACGTCGATGTCGCCGAGCTGCAGCCGCAGCCAGGCTTCGAACAGCGCCCACGCGCCGTCCATCTCGACGTGGCTCTCGTAGACGGGCGGCCACGCGCCGACGCCGTCGATGTTCATGCACGAACGCGAACGGCATGCCCGGAGAGGTAGTCGCAGCTGCCGGCGATCGTGAACTCGAGGTCGTTGCGATCGAGGCCCGTGCGCGTCCAGCAGGTCGTTCACGCAGCGCATGATGAGCTTCGGCTCGGAGTCGTCGAACCGCCGGTACGAGCGGCGTCTGCGACGTCGCGACGATCGGCGACCGTCGCGGGGCGCCGGGGTCAAAACGCGAACTCCTGCAACGGTCGGGGATCGACGTCGGGCTCGCCGGTGGGCTCCCAGCGCTCGATCACGCCCTCCCACGCGCCGCCGAAGCGGTTGTCGAGGTCGCTGACGTCCCGCTCGGCGGGCGGCTTCCAGACGGCTCGCACGCGCATGCCCACGCGGAACTCGGTCGAACGGGATGTCGCGGATGTCGACGCCGGTGATCGGCTGGTCGGCGCCGTCGAGGAGGATCGACGCCCGGATGTACGGGCTCGGTCTCCTTCTGGCCGTAGTACTGCACCGGGCGTGATGACCGTGAACGAGCTCACCGCGCCCCGGTCGGCCACCTCGACGTCGTCGGCCTCGGTCATCTGCGACGCGCTCGAGGTTGTCGTAGCCGTTGCTCGGGACGTACACCTTGCCGCTCGCCGGCGAGCGCTGGCCGACGATGCGTCCCTCGAGCAGGCCACGCGGCGAACCGCGCGCGGTGCGGGTAGAGCGGCTCGCTGATCCGCAGCGACATGAGGTGCTCGGTGATCGTCGACCGGCTCGTCGCCCGGCGGTGATGTCCTGCGCACGCGCCTCGGCCTCGGGCACGAAGTACACGTCGGTGATCGCACCGTCGCGCTCGTCGCGGTACTGCGCCGCGACCCGCATGCCCGTCGACATCGCCTCGATCGACCCGGCGTCGACGGCGTGGGCGATCGGCGTGTCGGCGCCGTCGAGCTGGATCAGCGCGAACGCGAACGGATGGTCGAAGGGGTGCTTCGGCGTGGGCTGGGCGACCCACGTCCACGACCGGACCGTCCCGCCCGGCCCGACCTCGACGAACTCGGGCTCGAGCGGCTCGCTCGTGTCGGGGTCGTACTCGAGCGGCGGGCAGAGCACCCGGTCTCCGCACCGGTTGCCCAGGATGCGACCGTCGCGCAGGCCGGTGAGGAACGGCCCGATGACCGGGCCCGTCGTGCGGGTGTACGGGTACTCCAGCGTCATCTCGACGTTCGGGAGCTCGGTCGCGCTCACGATCCCGCCGCCCGCTCCGTCTCGAACTGCTGCTTCGCCCAGCGGTAGTCGGCCTTGCCGGACGGCGTGCGCTGGATGGCATCGACGACCTTGAGCTCACGCGGCACCTTGTAGCCGGCGATCGTCGTGCGGCAATGGGTCGCGACGTCCTCGAGCGTCGGGGGACGACCGGCACGGGGTTGCACGATCGCCGCGACCCGCTCCGTGAAGCGCGCGTCGGGCACGCCGACGACGACGACGTCGAACACGTCGGGATGGCTCTTGACCGCGGCTTCCACCTCCTCCGGGTACACCTTCTCGCCGCCGGTGTTGATGCATCCCGAGCCGCGGCCCAGGAGCGTGATCGTCCCGTCGGCTTCGATGCGGGCGTGATCGCCGGGGACCGACCAGCGCACGCCGTCGGGGTCGGTGACGAACGTGGCCGCCGTCTTCGCCTCGTCCTTGTAGTACCCGAGCGGGATGTGACCGCGGCGGGCGAGCAGCCCGACCTCACCACTCCCCGGCTCGACCGGACGGAGGTCCTCGCCGAGCACGGACATCGACTCGATGGTGTTGAAGCGGGGGCCGGCGTCCGGATCCTGTTGCGAGCCGCTGGCGCCGAGCTCCGACGCCCCGACGGTGTCGATCGTGAGCACGTTCGGCAGGTGCTCCTTGAGCTTCGCCTTGACCGCGGCCGAGTACACCGCACCGCCCGAACCGATCGACACCACCGACGACAGGTCGTACGACTTCTGGTCGAGCGCCTCGCCCAACGGCCGGGCCATCGCGTCGCCCACGATCATGACGGTCATGGCCCGCTCCCGTTCGGCGAGCACCCACGCCTCGTGCGGGTCGAAGCCGTGCGGGGTGTACAGCACGACCTTGCCGCCGCCGAAGAGCATGATGCACATGCCCCACTGGGCGGCGCCGTGCATGATCGGCGCCAGCGTCAGCGAGGTGACGCGGCCGTCCTCGGGCCACACCCGCCCCGCGATCTCCTCGGGCGTCTGAATGGGCGGCTGGCCGAAGCCGCCGCCGCCCAACGCGGCGAAGAAGATGTCCTCGTGGCGCCACATCACGCCCTTGGGCGTGCCGGTGGTCCCGCCCGTGTAGAGGATGTAGAGGTCGTCGCCCGAGCGACGCAGCGCCGGCCGTTCGGCGCTCGCCGCGGACAATGCGTCTTCGTAGGGCGTCGCGTCGCCGCGGTCGGCGTCGCCACCGTCCTCGAGCACGATGACGTGCCGGAGCTGCGGGAGCTCGGACTCGATCTCGCGGACCAACGGCAGGAACGAACGCTCGACGACGACCGCCTCGACGTCGGCGTTCTCGAAGACGTAGCGGAGCTCGTCGGCGACGTACCGGTAGTTGATGTTGATCGGGACGAGCCGCGCCTTGAACGCGCCGAAGAACGACTCGACCCACTCGGCGCGGTTCCAGCCGTAGATCGCCACCTTCGCACCGGGTTCGAGACCCAGACCGAGCAGGTGGTTCGCGACGCGGTTCGCGCGCTCGTCGAGCTCCGCGAACGTCCGGCGCGCCGCGCCGGCGACCAGCGCCTCGCGGTCCGGCACCGTGTCGACGACGATCTCGAGGAGATCGGCGAGGTTGAACGTCGGCCGGCCGGCCCGTCGCGGTCACGCTTCGATCAGGTTGTTGAGCCGCTGCGTGGTCTCGATCCACTCCTCGACCATCTCGAAGATGACGTCCTTCGTCGGGCGGACCGTGTTCAGCCGGCCGACGATCTGGCCGACCGGGAAGCCCGACAGCTCCTTGCGTTGGACCCGGGAGACGCGCCGGGCGGCGTAGTTGTAGATGATCCCCTGCAACGGCATCGGCAGCGGACCGGGCGAGTCGTCGCTCTCCCACGCCTCGGTCCACGCCGTGCGCAGCTGCCGGGCCGGCTTGCCGGTCATGACCCGGGAGCGCACGGTGTCGCGGGAGGTGGCGGCGAGCATGTTCTCGAGCGCGGCCGGGTTCGTGTCGGCCTCGGCGACCGTCAGCCACATCGAGCCCGTCCAGACCCCTTGCGCGCCGAGCGCGAGGGCGGCGGCCATCTGCCGGCCGGTGGCGATGCCGCCGGCGGCGAGCACCGGGACGTCGGCCCCGACCGCGTCGACGACCTCGGGCACGAGGATCATCGTGGCGATCTCGCCGCAGTGGCCGCCGGCCTCGGTGCCCTGGGCGACGATGACGTCGACGCCCTGGGCGACCTGCCGCTCGGCGTGCTGCTTCGCCCCGACGAGCGCGCCGACGAGCACGCCGGCGTCGTGCGCGGTCTGGATCACGTCGGGCGGCGGCGGCCCGAGCGCGTTCACGAGCATCTTGGCGCCGTGCTGCAGCGAGACCTCGACCTGGCCGGGGCCCTCCTCGTCGACGCCGAGGCCCGCCGCTTTCACCGGGCGGCCCTCGAGATCCTCGGGCAGCGGCGGCACGTTGTACTCGGCGAGCACCTTGTCGGCGAAGTCCCAGTGCTCCTGGGGGATCATCGCCTCGAGGTTCGTGAGCTCGGCCTCGTTCCCGCCGCCCTTCCCGACGTAGTTCATCGGCATGACGATGTCGGTGCCGTACGGCTTGCCGTCGACGTGCTCGTCGATCCAGTTGAGCTCGATGTCGAGCTCGTCGGGCGTGTACGCCAGCGCGCCCAGCACGCCGAAGCCACCGGCGCGGCTCACGGCCGCGACGACGTCGCGGCAATGCGAGAACGCGAAGATCGGGAACTCGATCCCGAGCTCCTCGGCTATCGGCGTCTTCATGCGGCGACCGTATCGGCCTTTGCTTGACTCGATCAACTATCCGGGAACGTCGTCAGCGGATCTGATCGAGCCGCTCCACATCCAGTTTGACGTGGTCGATGACCCAGTCCTCGAGGCACCCTCGGAACTGCCGCTGGTTGGAATCGTCCAGCGCCGGGACCAGCACGGCGCGGTAACGACCGTGGCCGAGCCGCTCGATCGGTCCGGCGAGGTCGGACTCGACCTCGAGACGACACGTGAGCACCTGTGCCTCGACCATCTCGGAGAGCGTCTGGTTCTCCTCGCCGCCCTTGGTCTCGCCGAAGAGGACGAGGCGCGTCTCTCGAGCGTCCACATCCTCGTGCGTCGACAGCGTGGCCTCGCGGAGGGCCAGCACGCCGACCACGCCGATGCCGAGGCCGACGACGGCGAGAGCGATCTTGCCCAGCCGTGCCCAGGTCACGGACGAGGCGCGCGGCGCAGCAGCCAGCGGATCTGCTCGTCGTTGGCGCCCGGTACCTCCTGGGCGAGGACCGTGACGTCGTCGAGCAGCAGTCCCCCGGACGGGTAGCTGATGCCGCTGAGCTGGCGGGCGAGCTTCTGCTCGCCGACGGGCGAGGACGTTTTCTGCGCGACGCGATCGACGACCCAGGCGCCGGCCGAGAGGATGACGCCGCCCCCGATGAGGAACGTGATGAAGACGTTCGGACGCTGGGTCGCGTCACGTAGCCACTCGAAGCGGTCCGGCGACGGCGGTCGAGTCTCACGGAGTGCATTGGCAACCACGGGGTCGACAGGTCTGCGCATGCGGTACTCGAGGCGCGTGAGGCGGCGGAGCACCAGTCCGGTCGCGAGCGCAACCTCGGCGATGAGGACGATCAAGCCGAAGAACAGCGCCCGGTTCCACTCCCACCGATTGAGCGACACGATCATGTAGAAGCCGCCCGCGACCAGCGTGCCGATCCCGGCGAGCCAGGCGATGACCTTCATGACGTCGGCTCCTTGTCCTGGATGGTGACTCGTCCTGCATCACCGTCGACGAAAACGACTGCGCCTTCGGGGAGGTCCTCCATCGCACCGGCGTAGCCGACGACCGTCGGCACTCCGGCTTCTCGCGCCAGGATGGCGAGGTGCGACAGCACCGAGCCGGTCTCGGACACGATGCCCGCGAGCCGAGGCAACAACGGGCCGAGGCCCGGTGACAGCGTCGTGGTGACGAGGACGGAGCCTGTCGGCGGGATCGTCGGCGTCGTAGGTGACCGGTCCGCTGCCCGTGCCGCCGCCGGCTCCGGTGCCACCGCAGACCTCGGGCGCGACCTGCGCCGCAATCGGCCGCCCCAAATCGGACAGCTGGAACCGCGCCGGAAGCGGGGCGCCGAACTCGTGCTCGTGGATCGACACGAGCTTGGGCACGACGACGGCTCGCTTGGTGGCCACCGACTCCACGTGCTCGAGGCTCATGTGACGGATGAGCTCCGGCTCCGTGAGGTCGCCGGCGGCGGCGAGGCGCATACCGAGCTCCCAGGCGGCGCGGCCCGAGACCTCCTGCACCCAACGCACCCGCAGCCGGAGCGCTTCGCGGATAACGCCCTCGTCGCTGCAGGCCTGGCACAGCCGGTCGACACAGGAAGATTCTCGGTCTCGGCTGGGAGCTCGGGCTCGGGTGCGACCCGGGGCCCGGTGAGCGCCAGCACCGTTGGGCTCCGGGCGAGAATCTCTTCGTCGGTCAGGCCGTCCTCGCGGGCTTCGGCGAGCACGCGGAGCGCCACCGACGCGCCGGTCAGGCGATTGCCACCGGTGTCCGTGAGCATGCCGATCAGGATCTCGTGCGCGTGCAGCGCGCGCAGGATCATCCGGCTGCGGTGCAGCAGCGCGATCAACTGGCGCCCGGTCAGCTCGGACAACGCCGGCACGGCTTCGAGATCGGCGTCGGTCCGGTCGATCAGGCTCTCGGCGAGGCGAGGCAGCGCAGACCGCAATCGGCCGACGCGCCATGCTGCTCGCATGCGACGGAACGCGGGGACGGGGTTGAGCGCGTGCAGGAGCTTTCGCTTCGGCGGGATCTCGCCCGCCAGCTTCAGGTCGATGGCGACGTGCCCGTCGACGGAAACGACGACCTCGCTCGCGTCGACGTCCGCCTGCGTCGCCGCGCCCGCCAGCAGGACGGCTTCGCGAACCGCTTCGCGGAGCGGGGGAACCCACAGGTCCTCCTCGAGCTCGGTGAGCGGCGACGGGAACGTCTCCGCGACCGGGCCCGGGCCGTACACCGGACCTCGCGGCACACCCCGGATCTCGGAGGTGACCGGGCGCGACTGGAGCAGCCACAGCTGCTCGTCTTGTCCGATGGCCCACTCGACGTCCTGCGGCCCGCCGAAGACCTCCGCGACCTTCTCCGACAGCGCCACGAGGCGGCGGAGCGCAGCGCGATCGAGCGCGGGGCCGTCGTTGGCGTCGAACTCGAGCACCTTGAGGTTGCGGGCATCGAGCACGTACCTCGAGCCGTCGACCTCGCCGCTCACCAGATGCTCGGGCCCGCCCCGCACCGCGGAAACGACTTTGCGGTCGGTTCGACCCGACACCGGGTCGATGCCGAACATCACGCCGCCGAACTTCGGCTCGATCAGGGGCTGGACGAGCACCGCGATCGGCTGGTCGGCGGCGCCGGCGCGTTCGCGGGAATCGAGCACGGTCCCGACGGCGGCGACGAACGCGTCGAAGCCGCTGATACCGACGATCGATTCGAATTGCCCGGCCATCGACGACGCCGCCGTGTCCTCGACGACCGAGGAGCTGCGGGCCACGAGTGCCTGGTGGTCACCGCCGGCGCGGTCGAACGCCTCTCGCACCGCCGGGTGGTGCGCAATCTCGGCGCCGCCGTCGACGGCGTCGCAGAACGCAGTGGTGAGCACAACGCCGGGAAGGGTGTCGAGGCCGGCGGCCGCGGCTCGCGCGAGCGCGGCAGCCTTGCCCCCCGTCAGCGCCGGGTCGGTTGCGGCTTCATCGCCGAGCTCGACGACGAACGGCCGATCGGCGGCGACGTCCCGTGGAGCACTCCCAACCTGCGCGTCCGTCATCCCGAGGCACTCCTCGAACGCGTTCACCGATTGTTTGCCGGGCTGTAAGGCTAGGCCTGCTGTAAGGGAAGCACGACCTGGAAGCGGGTATTCCCCGGCGTCGACTCGAGCCGGATCTCGCCGCCGTGGCGGCCGACGACGATCTGCCAGGCGATGTCGAGGCCGAGGCCGGTTCCCTTGCCGACCTCCTTGGTGGTGAAGAACGGCTCGAACACGCGGGTGCGGACCTCGTCGGGCACGCCGGGGCCGGTGTCTCCGATCTCGACCATGATGCGATCGTCCCCGAGGGCCGCGGTTCGCACCGTGAGCTTGCCGTGTCCCTCCATGGCGTCGGCGGCGTTGTCGATGAGGTTCGTCCAGACCTGGTTGAGCTCCCCGGGGAACGCGGCGATCTTCGGGAGACTGCGGTCGTAGTCGCGGACGATCTCGATGTCGTCGCCGAGCTTGTGCGCGAGCATCGTCAGGGTGGCGTCGAGGCCCTCGTGGATGTCGAACGACTGGAGCGGCGCCCGGTCCATCTGCGTGTACTGCTTGGCCGACGCGAGCAACCCGGAGATGCGCTCGGCGGCGTCGGTGATCTCGTCGAGCATGAAGTCTGACTCCAGGGCCCGGACGGGATAGGAGAGGCCGATCTCCACGTGCGGCGGCGGCAGCACCTTCGCGAAGCTCCTCGAGCCAGTCCACGCCGACACCGGCGGCGACCAACGTGGGCGCGATGTCCCACGCGCTCGCGACCCCGTGGTCCTCCAGCCAGTCGGCCATCTCGTCTTCGCGATCGGACGTCTCCAGCGGCGAGAGGGCCGGCGCCTGCCGGCGTTGCTCGAGCGCGCGCCCGGCGAGGTCCGCGATCGCCTCGAGCTTGTCGGCGGGCAGCTGGCTGCGAACCATCGTCCCGACCTTCTCCCGCATCTCGGTCATCATGTCGCGCAGCCTCGCGGTGGCGCGCACGACCGCCGTGACCGGATTGTTCAGCTCGTGGGTGAGGCCGGCGGTCACCGATCCGAGCGCGACGAGCCGCTCGTGCCGGGCGACGGTGTCTCGGGCGGCGTAACCCTGGATCTGGCTCCCCGCCAGCAGGTGAGCGGCCATCGGGAACCATTCCTTCACCGCATGGCCCCAGTCGGCGGCGGGCAGCTCGAACAGCCGGCAGTCGGTGATCGCCCGCGCCGTACCCGGGTACAGCTGCGGGACACCGCGGTCGGACAGGTAGGCGTCGAACGCGCCGGTGTAGGAGCCGCGGTAGTCGGAGCGGAACAGCTCGATCTCGCCGCCCTGCACGCGGCTCAGCATGGCGAGCGTCCCCGAGAGCAGCACGAAGAAGCAGGATGCGGGTGTGCCTTCGGCGTGGATCGTGCCACCGGCGGGATACTCGACGACGCGACCGCGCTCGGAGAGCCACGCGAGCTGGTCGTCGCTGAGATGCTCGAAGAGGAACAGGGTCCGCAGCTCCTCCGGCGCCAGGCGTTCGGGTTCGGTCATCGGTGCTCCAGATAGGTATGGAGGAGCTGGATCGCCATGGCGCCCTCGCCGACCGCCGAGGCGACGCGCTTGATCGAGTTGGCGCGGACGTCGCCGGCGGCGAACACGCCGGGCGTGCTGGCTTCCAGGTAGTACGGGTCACGGTCACGGTCCCAGCCCCGCGGCCGATGCCCGTCGCAGAACCAGGTCCGGGCCGGTGAGCACGAACCCTCTCGGGTCACGCTCGACTACCCCGTCGAGCCACTCCGTCCGCGGTTCGGCGCCGATGAACGCGAAGAGGTAGCCGGCGCGCACCGTCTCCTGCGTCCCGTCCCGGCTGTTGCACAGCGTGAGCTCCTCGAGGTGATCGTCGCCGCGCATTTCGATCACCTCGGTCGTGAGGCGCACCTCGATGTTGGGGATCTCGTCGATCTGGCGGACGAGGTAGTACGACATCGACCGCTCGACCTGGTCGCCCCGCACCAACAGGGTGACGCGCCGGGCGTGCCGGGAAAGGAACACCGCCGCCTGGCCCGCCGAGTTCGCCGCGCCGACGACGTACACGTCCTCGCCGAAGCACGCCGGCGCCTCGGTCGCGGCCGAGCCGTAGAAGACGCCGCGGCCGGTCAGCGCGTCCGCGCCCGGGATCTCGAGCTTGCGGTACGAGATGCCGGTGGCGAGCAGCACCGCGTGCGCGACCACCTCACCACCGTCGGCGAACCGGACTGCGCGCGACGATGCTCGAACGTCGAGCCCGACCACGTCGCGGGTGGTGAGGATCTCGGCGCCGAACTTGTGCGCTTGCCGGCGCGCCCGGTCGGTGAGCTGCGTGCCGGTCACGCCGTCGGGGAATCCGAGGTAGTTCTCGATGCGCGAGCTCTGTCCGGCTTGCCCGCCGGTCGCCTGCCGTTCGACCAGCACGGTCCGCAGACCTTCCGACGCGGCGTACACCGCCGCGCCGAGACCGGCGGGCCCGCCGCCGACGATCACGACGTCGTAGAAGTCGGTGGTCGGGACGGTCGACAGCCCGACCTTCTCCGCCAGCTCGCCCATGGCTCGGCTCGATCAGGTGGTCGCCCTCGGCGGTCACCACCAACGGGATGCTCGGTCACCTCCACGCCGGCGGCGGCGAGCAGGCGTTGGCCCTCGGGCTCGTCGGTCGAGAGCCAGCGGTAGGGCACGGAGTTCCGCGCGAGGAAGTCCCGCACCTCGAACGAGCGCGCCGACCAGCGATGGCCGACGACCTGGGTCCGGTGTCACGGGCTGCTCGTCGGTGGTGCGCCACATCTCGATGAGCGCGTCGACGACGGGGTAGAGCTTCTCCTCGGGCGGATCCCACGGCTTCAGCAGGTAGTGGTCGAGGTCGACGACGTTGATCGCCTCGATGGCGGCGTCGGTGTCGGCGTAGGCCGTGAGCAGCGCGCGCCGCGCGTGCGGGAACAGGTCCATCGCCTCTTCGAGGAACTCGAGACCGCTCATCTCGGGCATGCGATGGTCCGCAAGCAGCACCGCCACCGGGTCGCCGCGCAGCTTCAGCTCCCGCAGTGTCTCCAGGGCCTGCGGGCCGGACTCCGTCCGCACGACGCGGTAGGCCTCGCCGTACTGACGGCGGAGATCCCGGGCGACGGCGCGCGACACGCCCGGGTCGTCGTCGACGGTCAGCAGGATCGGCTTCCGGTCCGTCTCGATGGCCATGAGCCTTCGACGGTATCTCGTCTGGCGCGGCCTTCAGACGAGCGTGTTGAACAGCTGTCGAGGAGCGTCGAGGAACCTGCTGACCGCGGTGGCGATCACGGGCGGGTCGTGCGCCCCGCCACGATCGAGAGACCGGATGAAGGCGATCTGCTCGAAGGTGAGGACCCCGATGGCGAGGCTCTCGCGGAGCGCGTCCGAAGCGGAGGCCTTGCCCGTCGTGACCTTGTACGCGGCGGACATGGTGCCGGCGCGCCCGACGCCTTCACCGCAGTGGAGGAAGACGCGCCCCTGGCTCTTGTCGACGATGTCGACGACTTGCCGGACCTGGCTCGGCGACGGTGGGGTGCCGTCGGTCACCGGCAGGTGGATGCTCTCCATCCCGAGGGCGCGGAGCTCCCCATCGACCTTGCGGGCGTTCTTGCTGGGCCGCAGGTCGACCACGGTCGTCACCCCGCTCTCGGCGAGCGAGCGGAAACCCCCCAGGCCCGGTTGTGCGCCGCGCCAGAGCCGATCGTCGACGACGTAGAGCTTGCGAACCCCGTCGAGCTTGGGCCCGGCATCGAGCTCGGTGTTGCCTCTCGCCCACCAGCTCGCGGCGATCAAGGCCAGGTTGCCCTGGAGCAACGCGCCGACCGTCGCCGCGACCACGACGAACGCGGCGATACGGAGACGACGTGGCCACCGCGACCGGGTCCGCGTCGGCGGCTCGACGGCTGGACGCTCGCCTACCGCGACCGCCATCAGGTTCGAATGGGAACCGGAGACTCGACACCCGGAGCTTCGGAGTGCTCCGAGCACGGGTGGCGGCGGTGAGTGACATCCCCGATGCGCTCGATGACCAAAAGGAACACGGCGCCGAACAGCAATCCGCCGATCACGTCCGAGAGCCAGTGCACACCCATGTAGACGCGGCTGGCGGCAACCAGGACGATGATCGCACCCGACACGACCGACGCCGCCCACCACAACGCCCGCCGGTTCGTGACCAGCGCAACGACCGGCGGTACGAGCCCCCACAACGCGATCGCCGCCAGCACATGCCCACTTGGAAACGAGGGACCTCCGCTGCTCACGAGCGCGCCTTCCGATGGTCGCACCCGACCGACGCCCGACTTGGTCAGCCACTCCAACGCGGGACGCGCCAGCGTCGCCACGATGAGCAGCGCCGCCATCGGCGCGCATACCCGCCACGCCAGAGCAAGGAGCACCACGAGGCCGATCACGACCACCTGCCAGCTGCCGAGCCGGGTGACGTTCAGAAAGAAGGTGTCGAGCCAGTCGACGCGATGACCGGAGATGAAGCTCCGAACGGGCTCGTCCCACACCCGCAACAACGCACCGTTGGCGATGGCCGCCGCGAATGCCATCGCCACGAAGAGCATCACGATGGCCGGGAGCGTCCACGGGTACCGGAGCAGGACTCCAGCCGGAGTCATGGGCGGCTCGCGATGGAGGTTCCGCGGCCGAAGGTCAGCCAGTTGAGGATTCATCGCCCGAGAACGAGAGTGTAGGACCGAAGGGAGCCGTCCGGCTCGCGATGCCGGACCGGCTCGTCCGGCGCCACGCCGATGATTCTTGGGGTCTTCACGGGGTCCTACCTCATGTCGCGCGTAGCCCGGCTCAACGACCCCAACGCAGGAGGAGCGATGAGCCTTCCCAGGATCGTCACTCGGGAGGAGTGGCTCGCTGCCCGCAAGGAGCTGCTCGCCGAGGAGAAGCACCTGACCCGGCGGCGGGATGCGCTCAACATCGAGCGCCGCAACCTGCCCATGGTCGAGATCGAGAAGGACTACGACTTCGACGGCCCGAACGGCCCCCATCCGACTCATCGACATGTTCGACGGCCGTCCGCAGCTGATCATCTACCACTTCATGTTCGACCCGGAATGGGAGGAAGGCTGTCCGAGCTGCACCGCCGGCACGGCGGCGGAAAGGTCGGGTGGTTCAAGGACCCCGACGGCAACACGTTCGCAGTCGAGGGAGACCGTTAGCAGCATCCGACCTGGCGGAGCGGGCACCAGGTTCAGGGCTGTGAGGACTCCGCAGACGCAGAACCTGCCAGCTCGCGTTCGAGCCAGGTCCGCAGTGCCGGCTCAGGCAGTGCGCCGGTCTGGCGGGCAACGACCCGCCCTCGCCGCAGGAGCAGCAGCGTCGGGATGCCCTGGACCGAGAAGCGTCTCGCCACCCCCGGCGCGGCGTCGGCGTTCACCTTGACCAGCTTCACGCGCCCCGCGAGCTCATGGGCGAGCCGGTCCAGCGCGGGACTCACCATGCGGCACGGACCGCACCACGGCGCCCAGACGTCGACCAGAACCGGGAGCGACCCGGCGTCGGCAACCTCGGCGAACGAGCCGTCATCGGCGTCGGCGATCCACGGCAGCGGCTCGTGGCACTGGGCGCACCGCGGTGTTCCGCGAGCAGCCGCCGGCACCCGGTTCTTGCGACCGCAGTTCCGGCACTCGATCACGTTCATCGGCGGCCATCCACGAGTCTGGCGAGCTTGTCGATCGACATGCTCCAGCCCAACTCGTTGTCGGCGGGCGATACTCCGGGAGGCAGGTTCTCGTGCACACCGGTGAGCTCGGTGCCGTCATCGGCGTCGCGGAGCCGGTAGGTGATCGTCATCTCGCCCTGCATCTCCGGGTCGTCGCTCTCGAACTCGACGACCTGGACGACCTCCGTGTCGGGCACGAGCTTCACGAACCGGCCGTGGAACGAGTCGGTCTGACTGCTCGTCTTGCCGGCCGTCGTGGGCAGGTCGTAGGTCAGCGAGATCCGGAACGTGCCGCCCTCACGTGCGTCGAACGAGTGGACGTGGCTCGTCATGCCATCGGGCACCATCCACTCCTGGACGGCCTCTGCATCGAGCAACTTTCGATACACAGCCGAGCGAGGGGCCCGGATGTGCCGGGACAATCGCGTTGTGCCCATGACTGGAGGCTAAAACGTTCCCGAGCCTGTGAGCCGAGTGCCGGGAGGAGTCCCTTGTACTACGAGATCAGCGTCCGGACGACTACGGAGAGCCCGACTGCGGTCGTCGCCCAGGCCACGACCTGGGAGGAGTTCCCCGGGTTGTGGCGTCAACCTCCTCGACGAGGTCTACGGCTTCCTTCGAAGCGGTGGCGCAACCCAGCATGGCCACAACGTCATGCTCTTTCGAGACGATGTTCCGAACGTCGAGGTCGGCGTTCAAGTCACGGGAACCTTCGATCCCTCGGGCCGGGTCGTTCCCTCCGTGCTCCCAGCGGGTCGGGTCGCGACCACGATCCACCGCGGGCCATACGACGAGCTCGACGCCGGTCACCGTGCCATCCGCGCATGGTGTGCCGCCCGAGGACATCAGCTCACCGGCACTCGCTGGGAGATCTACGGCGATTGGCGAGAAAACCCGGAGGATCTCGAAACCGAGATCAACCACTTGCTTCGCTGAGCCGGCATGCCTCTCGACCGACCGAGGACCCGATCCTTGCTTCCCTGCGGCTGTCGACGCCGGGAAGAGACGCCGTGAACATTGCGTTGGCGCGAGGGTTGCCCCCACCGCATCGGAGGGCACAAGGTCATAGGTAGATCGACCGTCGAACACCGAACATCGAGAGGAGCAGTTCATGACTCCCATCATCGAGGCGCAGGGGCTCACCAAGAGCTTCGGCAAGGTCCGCGCCCTCGACGGCCTCGACCTCGTCGCCGAGTCCGGTCAGGTCACGGCGCTGCTCGGGCCCAACGGCGCCGGCAAGACCACCTTCGTGAGCGCGGTCGCCACCCTGTTGCGGCCCGACGGCGGTGAGATCCGCGTCGCCGGCCTCGACGTCTGCGCCCAGCCCAAGCGGGTCCGCCAGATCATCGGCCTCGCCGGCCAGTTCGCGTCGGTCGAGCCGGCAATGACCGGCACGGAGAACCTGCGGCTGGTCGCTCGGCTGTTCGGGCTCGGCCGGCGCGAGGCGCGCACCGCCGCCCAGGACGTTCTGGAGCGGCTCGGCCTCGCCGACGCCGGCGACCGACTCGTCCGCAACTACTCGGGCGGCATGCGTCGCCGCCTCGACCTCGGCGCCAGCCTGGTCGGTCGGCCCCAGCTGCTCCTCCTCGACGAGCCCACCACCGGGCTCGATCCGCGCGGCCGCATCGACCTGTGGGACGCCATTCGCGGCCTGGTCGCCGATGGCACCGACGTCCTGCTCACCACCCAGTACCTCGAAGAAGCCGACCAGCTCGCGCGCCACGTCGTGATCATCGACCACGGGCGCGTGATCGCGGCCGGGACGCCGGACGAGCTCAAGGACCGCGCCGGGACCAACGTGATCGAGGTGCGCCCGCGGTCCGCCGGCGACCTGCCGGCCGTCGAAGAGGCGCTCGGGAGGATCGGCTGCGAAGCTCCGCACACCGACATGGACACCCAGCGCGTCGCCGCCCACGTCGAGGGCGGCGCCGATCAACTGCGCGACATCGTCCGTACGCTCGACGACCGCGGTATCGAGGTCGACGACGTCGGGCTGCGCCGTCCCAGCCTCGACGAAGTGTTCCTCGCCGTCACCGGTCGGCCGCTCGAGCCCACCGATCCCGACACCGACCCCCAGAACGAGTCGGCGGACGCCGCCTGACCCCTTGGAGCTGTCATGACGACCACGACTACATCCGCCACCGACGTCGCCGCCGGCTCGGCTGTCGACACCACCACCGGCGCCGGCTTCGTGACCGCCTCGCTCCAGAGCGCGAAGCGAACCGTCTTCCAGTTCTTCCGCACGCCCCAGCTGCTCTTGCTCGGAACGATTCAGGGTGCGCTGTTCCTGTTCATGTTCCGCTACATCTTCGGTGGCGCCATCAACCCGGGTGGAGGGCTCGACTACGTCGACTTCCTCGTGCCCGGCTTCCTCGCCACCGGCATCCTGTGGCTGGGAATGCCTGCGGCGACGGGTGTCGCCGAGGACGCCGCCACCGGCGTGCACGACCGTCTCCGCTCGCTGCCGATCCCGCGGGCGTCGGTGATGTTCGGGCGTTCGGTCGCCGACACCGCGTTGACGATGTGGGGGCTCTTCGTCACGACCGTGCTGGCCTTCATCGTGGGCTTCCGGCTCAACGCCGGCGCAGCCGAGGTGGCGCTCGCGGTGGTGCTGCTGGTGATCTTTGCCTACTGCTTCATGTGGGTGTTCATCGCCATCGGCTTGACCTCGAAGAGCGCGCAGGCCGCTACCGGGACCTGCACGCTGCTCATCGTCCCACTCGCGTTCATCTCCGCCGCCTACGTGCCGGCCGACTCGCTGCCGGGTTGGATGCAGCCCATCGCCAACAACCAACCGTTCACGATCTTCAGCAACGCGCTGCGCAGCCTCATGCTGGGCGGCGCCGACAAGGTCGGGCTCGGCCACAGCACCGCGTACTGGGTAGGGCTCAGCCTGGTGTGGTGCGCCGGGATCTTTCTCGTGTTCAGCACGATCGCCGTGTCCCGGTTTGCGCGTCGGCGGTAACTGTCGTCCCGAAGCTCGCCGTCATCGACGGGGTCCGGATGCTCGGAAAGGCCGGCGTCGCCGGCTGGCTTGGTGACCGGCCCGACGTGAACCGGTCACCAAGCCGGAAACTCGATCAGGCGAGGTCGAAGCGGTCGAGGTTCATGACCTTGTCCCACGCCGCCACGAAGTCACGCACGAATATCTCCTTGGCGTCGTCCGTCGCGTAGAACTCGGCGATGCCTCGGAGCTGGGAGTGCGCACCGAAGACGAGGTCGACGGCGGTGCCGGTCCACTTCACCTCGCCCGTCTCGCGATCGCGACCCTCGTAGACGTTCTCCGTCGACTCGGACACCTTCCACTCCGTGCCCATGTCGAGCAGGTTGAGGAAGAAGTCGTTGGTCAGCACCTCGGGCCGGTCGGTGAACACGCCGTGTTGGGTTTGTCCCGAGTTGGCGTTCAGGGCCCTCATGCCGGCGACGAGAACCGTCATCTCGGGCGCGGTCAGCGTCAACAGATTGGCCCGGTCCAGCAGCAGGACCTCGGCCGGCAACTTCTCTCCGGGTCGGAGGTAGTTGCGGAACCCGTCGGCGTCCAGCTCGAGCACTTCGAACGCCTCCACGTCGGTCTCGTCCTGGGAGGCGTCCGTGCGCCCCGGCGCGAACGGGACCGTGACGTCCTGCCCGGCGTTCTTCGCCGCTTGCTCGACGGCCGCGCACCCGCCCAGGACGATCAGGTCGGCGAGCGAGACCTTCTTCCCGCCGGACTGTGAGCCGTTGAAGTCCTGCTGGATCCCCTCGAGGGTCTGCAGCACCTTGGCCAGCTCGGCCGGGTCGTTGACCTCCCAGTTCCGCTGGGGCTCGAGGCGAATCCGCCCTCCGTTGGCCCCGCCCCGCTTGTCGGTACCGCGGAAACTGGCCGCCGCCGCCCACGCGGTGGAGACCAGCTGGGAGACGGACAGTCCCGAACCGAGGATCTTGCCCTTGAGGGCAGCGATGTCCGCTTTCCCGATCAGCTCGTGATCGACCTCGGGGACGGGGTCCTGCCACAGCTGCGGCTCCGGAACCCACGGCCCGAGGTAGCGCGAGAGGGGACCCATGTCGCGGTGCAACAGCTTGTACCACGCCTTGGCGAACGCCTCTTCGAGCTGGTCCGGGTTCTCGTAGAAGCGCTTCGAGATCGGCCCGTACGTCGGATCCAGCTTCAGCGCCAGGTCCGTCGTCAGCATCATCGGCGCATGGCGCTTCGACGGGTCATGGGCGTCGGGCACCGTGTCCTGAGCCTCGGGATTCTTGGGCGTCCACTGCTTCGCACCGGCAGGGCTCTCGGTGAGCTCGTAGTCGTACTTGTACAGGTTGTCGAGGAACCCGTTGTCCCACTTCGTCGGCTCGTTGGTCCACGCGCCCTCGAGCCCGCTCGTCATCGTGTCGACGCCCTTGCCGCTGCCGAAGCTGTTCCTCCAGCCGAGGCCCTGCGCGTCGAGCGGGGCACCCTCCGGCTCCGGACCGACATACTCCTCACTGACGGCACCATGGGCCTTGCCGACCGTGTGGCCGCCGACGATGAGCGCAACCGTCTCCTCGTCGTTCATCGCCATGCGACGGAAGGTCTCTCGAATGTCGTTGGCGGCAGCCAGCGGATCCGGTTGGCCACCGGGCCCCTCCGGGTTCACGTAGATCAGGCCCATCTGCACGGCGCCGAACGGATTGGCGAACTCCCCGGGGCCGCTGTAGCGCTCGTCCCCGAGCCACGTGTCCTCGGGGCCCCAGAAGATCTCGTCGGGTTCCGGGATGTCCTTTCGCCCGAAGCCGAACCCGAACGTCTTGAACCCCATCGACTCGTAGGCGCAGTTGCCGGCGAAGATGATCAGGTCGGCCCAGGAGATCCTGCGGCCGTACTTCTGCTTGACCGGCCAGAGCAACCGGCGCGCCTTGTCGAGGTTCGCGTTGTCGGGCCAGCTGTTCAGGGGCGCGAAGCGCTGCGCGCCCTCGCCGCCACCCCCCCGGCCGTCCTCGATGCGGTACGTGCCGGCCGCGTGCCACGTCATCCGGATGAAAAGCGGCCCGTAGTGGCCGTAGTCCGCCGGCCACCAGTCCTGCGACGTCTTCATCACCTCGAAGATGTCCCGCTTCAGCGCGTCGACGTCGAGGCTCTTGAACTCCGCTTCGTAATCGAAGTCCGCGCCCATCGGATCGAACCCGGGCGAGTGCTGGTGGAGAACCGATAGGTCCAGCTGATCCGGCCACCAGTCGCGATTCGACCGGGGCCGCGTCGCCGTCTGGGGGCTCGGGGACGGGATTTCGGGGTTTTCGCTCTCGCTGCGGTCAGTCACGTCGGTGCTACTCCTCTTCTGGCTGCTCGATCGCTCGTGCTCGTGCCACCCCCGCCCAGAGGCTCCGCGCCATGCCAAGCTAGCTCTGGAACTTAGAACTCTTCAAGTTCTACCCTCAGTCGAACGTTGACAGATGTCGACGGCGTACACTGTTCCAATGAGCGGCACGGCCCTCCTCCAACGCTTGCGGGCACGGCAGTGGCGCATCACGCCCCAGCGCCGGGTGATCGCGCAGGCACTCGAAGGAGACCACGTGCACCTCACCGCGGACGAGGTGCTCGGCGTGGCCCGGGGCAGCTTGCCCGAGGTGAGCCTGGCCACCGTGTACAACACCCTCAACGAGCTGGTCGCAATGGGCGAGGTGCAACAGGTCGACGCCGGCCCCGGACCGACCCGCTACGACCCCAACGTCGAGCAGCCGCACCATCACTTGGTGTGTCTGACGTGCGGCGAGCTCCGCGACGTGTACCCCACCGGCGAGGACAGCGTCGAACTCCCCCGATCGCAGCGGTTCGGCTACCAGCTCGTGAGCCGGGACGTTCTCTTCCAGGGTTACTGCCCGCGCTGCAGGGCAACCGCGTCGTAATCGAGCGCGCGGGTCCGGACGCGCCCTGGCGTTCGCCATGAACGCAAGCGCCGGGCCCGGTCCGTCAGTTCACGAGACGTACCGGCACGCCGCGTCGGCGGGTGGGGCCGACGTGCGACCGCTGCGCCCGTAGCACCACCACAGGTGCACCTGAGGGAGTCTTCTTTACAATGGACGCCTGATGGTCGAGCGCGACGGACCGCTGCCGTGTGTGCGACGAGCCGCTGACGCCGCGCGCGACGTTCTGTCCGCATTGCGGCGCCCGCGTCGAGGACGACTTCGACGACGACGCAGCCACGACGAGGCGGGTGGTCGATGATGAGGAGAGGTCGAGCCGGATGTGGCTGTTCGTCGCTGCGATCGTCGCCGTCGTCGCGATCGTCGCCGTCGTCGCGATCGCGCTCGCGTCCACGAGCGGCGGCGGGTCCGGAAACGCTCCCAGTACTTCGGTGTCGCCGGCCACCCCGGCGACTAGCCCCGCGTCGCGACCCCCGACGACCCGTCCGCCGGTCACGACGCCCCGGTCGACCTGAGCAACCGCCGCGCCGGGTAGGTATCCAAAGCGCGACCTGCGCTTTCGTTGGAGCGGACGACGGGATTCGAACCCGCGACCCTCACCTTGGCAGGGTGTAGGTCCTCCTACTCGATGGCCATGTTGCCGTACGTGGGCACGCCGGCGGTCTCGTAGACGAGCTGGAGCGTGCCATTGGGGTAGGTGACCGACTCGGTCAGGCGCAACGCAGTGGGCACGGTCCCGCCGTCAAACACCTGCTTGCCGCTGCCGAGCAGCAGCGGGTACAGCCACAGGTTGATCCGGTCGACGAGGCCGAAGCGCAGCAGTGACTGCACGAGGTCGAGACTGCCAATGACGTGGACCTCGTCGTGGCGCTCCTTGACGGCGGTGATGCTCTCGGCGAGGTCGCCGGCCAAGAGCGTCGACCCCTCCCAGGCGAGGGGGCCAGCCAGCGTGCGGCTGGCGACGTACTTGGGGACGCCGTTGAGCAGACCGGTGAACGGGATCTCCTCCGGTGCTCCCGGCCAGTAGTCGGCGAAGATGTCGTAGGTCCTTCGGCCGAGGAGTAAGGCGTCCATGCTCCTCGCTCGCTCGAACATGACCGTGCCGGACTCCTGGTCCAGCAGTGGCGCCTGCCATCCGCCGTACGTGAAGCCGCCGTCGAGATCCTCGTCGGGCCCTCCGGGCGCCTGTGCCACCCCGTCGAGCGTCACGAACTCGGTCACGATGAGCTTGCCCATGGTGTCCTCCTTTACCTGGTGGCGATGTGTCCCTCTGTAGACGACAGCGCCGGGCCGACCTCATCTATCGCAGAGTCGTCAAGCAGCGCGCTGCCGCCGCCGGTTGTGCAGGTGTCGTGCAGCAGCTCGCGGAGCGGCGCGAGACGCGCAACAGCGGGGGCCGGAACCCCCGCTGAGCTGCGAAGACATTGGAGCGGACGACGGGATTCGAACCCGCGACCCTCACCTTGGCAAGGTGATGCTCTACCAACTGAGCCACGTCCGCGCGAGCCGTCGAGAATAGCGCCCTCCCCTGTCGCACCCGAGGCCTGGATAGCCTGCGCCGCATGCGCATCGGGATCTTCGGCGGCGAGGTTGCGGGGCACGGCGGCATCGACGAGGTGGTGGCATCGGCCCGGCGAGCGGCCGACGAGGGATTCGCGTCGTACTGGATGCCGCAGATCTTCGGACTCGACGCGCTGACGTCGCTGGCGGTGGTCGGGCGCGAGGTCTCGCGGATCGAGCTCGGCACCGCAGTGATCCCGACGTACCCGCGCCACCCGATGATGCTGGCGGCGCAGGCGCTGACAACACAGGCCATCAGCGGCGGGCGGCTGACGCTCGGCATCGGGCTTTCGCACCAGCTGGTGATCGAGGGGATGTTCGGTCACTCGTTCGAGAAGCCGGTCCGCCACATGCGGGAGTACCTCTCGATCCTGATGCCCCTCATCCATGAGGGGACCGTGTCCTGCCAGGGCGAGACGCTCAGCGCGAACGGCTCGCTCAACATCGCGGGCGCCACTCCCTTCCCGGTGCTCATCGCCGCGCTCGGCCCGAAGATGCTCGAGCTCGCCGGGACGGCGGCCGACGGCACCATCACCTGGATGACGGGGCCGGCCACCCTCGAAACCCACACGGTTCCTGCCATCACGAAGGCCGCCGAGCAAGCAGGACGGCCGCCGCCGCGCGTGTGCGTCGGGCTGCCGGTGTGCGTGACCGACGACCCCGACGGCGCACGCGAGCCGCGCCGCGCGGGTATTCGCGGTGTACGACTCGCTCCCGTCGTACAAGGCCATGCTCGACCGCGAGGGTGCAACCGGTCCGGCCGACGTCGCCATCGTCGGCGACGAGACCACGGTTGCCGCCGCCGTGCGTCGGCTCGCCGACGTCGGCACCACGGACTTCGCGGCGGTGGAGTACGGCTCGGCCTCGAAGGGTGATCGCGAGCGCACACGCGAGCTGCTGCGTTCGCTCCTCTGAGCCTGTGAGCGAGGGCCCGCGCTCACCGCTCGAGGCTCTCGACGCGCTCGCTTCCCAGGAGGTCGAGGTCACCGACGCGCTCCGGCACGTCGAGGTCTACACGCTCGGCGGCCTGCTCACTCTGCTGTGGCATGGCGACCCGGAGGTCGAGCACGTCGTCCTCGCGTTCGGCGGCGCGATGGGCGGGCTGCTCGGCCCGGCCGACGGTCTGTACCACGACCTCGGCGTTCGTCTCGGTGAGCAGGGCATCGGCCTCGTGCGCGTCGGGTACCGGAAGCCCAACGACCTCGGCGCGTGCGTACACGACCTCGTGGCGGTGGCCGAGCTGGCAGCGCGGCGTGGCGCCCGCCGCTTCGTGACGATGGGGCACTCCTTCGGTGGCGCGGTCGCCATCCGAGCGGCGATCGCGCTCGGTGACGACGCCGCAGGCGTCGTGACGCTCGCCACCCAGTCCGCCGGGTGCGAGGAGGCGGAACGCCTGGCGGGAACGCCCGTGCTCCTTTTCCATGGCGAGAACGACGAGATCCTCCCGCCGCAGGCGAGCGAGCTCGTGCAGATGCTGACCGGTGGTGAGCTCGTCGTGTTCCCGGGAACGGGTCATCTCTTCACCGAGTTCGGCGACGAGCTCCGCGAGCGGCTCGGCAGCTGGATCCCGGCCCGGTTCGCCTAGGGCAGCGGCGCGCCGACCATCTCCGCGACGAGACCGACGGTGCCGGCGAGGAGCAGGGTCACCACGACGCCGCGGCGGAACACCAACAGCGAGACCGCGGCAGCGACGAGCACACCGAACTGCCACCACTCGTCGAGAGCAAGCGCGAGAGGAATCGCCACACCGACGATGGCGCCGACGGCAGCGGGCCCCGCGCCACCGAGGAAGGCGCGCATCGTGCGGTTCTGACGGATGGTGTCGAAGCGCCTGGCGCCGAGGAGCACGAACGCGAACGACGGTGCGAACGCGATGAGTGCCGCCAGGAGACCACCTGCGATGCCGTAGGCGGCGTACCCGACGACGGCGACCGTCTGTGTCACGGGGCCAGGGGTGACCTGGCCGAGCGCCACCGCGTTGAGGAACTCGGTGTTCGTCATCCAGTGGTAGGCGTCGACGGCGTCGGCCTGCATGAGCGGGATGATCACGAAGCCGCCGCCGTACGCAAGCGCGCCGACCTTGAACGCAACCCAAACCAAGGCCAATAGACCGCCCGTTCCGGTTGTCGCGGCGGCCGCGATCGGCCAGACGTGGACGCCGGCGCGGTCGCCGCGTGCCGCGATGCGCCACGTGACCTCGATCGCGCCGCAGCCGATCAGGACGAGGACGAGCCACGGACCGAGCGTCGCGGCGGCCGCGCCGCCGAGCACGGCGTATACGACCCAGCGCCACCGGGCCCGCGACCGGCGCCAGCTGTCCGGCGCGAGCCCGAGGCCGGCGTGCACCGCCACGGCAGCCACCGCCGCCCCTGCCCCCGCTCCCGCGCCCGGACCCAATCCGGTGGTGAGCTGAGGAACACGACCGCGAGCGCGAGGATCGCCGCCAGTCCCGGCAGGATGAACGCCGCGCCTCCCACGAGGGCGCCGATCGGACCTGCGACGCGCCAGGCGCAGTAGATCGCCAGCTGCGTCGACGCCGGACCGGGTAAGACGTTGCACGTGGCGACCGCGTCCTCGAACTCGTGAGCGGTCAGCCACCTCCTTCGATCGACGCAGAGCTCGCGCAACAAGGCGATGTGCGCGGGCGGCCCACCGAAGCCCGTGTACCCGATTCGTCCCCACTGCGCGACCACATCGCGCAGGACAGCCGGAGTCGTCACTTAGTTCTGAAGGCGGTCGACGATCAGGTTTGCGGCGGCGCGCTCGAGTCGCTTCGCCTCGTCGTAGGAGACCGGGTGCAGGTCGCTCCCGGAGACCCCGACCGTCATGATGCGGTCGCCGACGCGGAGCTCGAGGAACGGCACCTCGGCCGATCCCTTGATGTTGAAGTAGGCGCCGTCGCCGAGCCCGCGCACGGTCTCCGGTTGCTTCGCGTTCTTGCGGTTGTCGAAGCTGTCACGGCGTTCGTCGGTGCTCGCCTCGTCGACGAAGATCGCGTACTCCGGGTTCTCCTGCTCCTCGCCCACATAGTCCTTCGAGGTCCACTCGCAGAAGGTGCCGGGGATCGTACGGTCGGTGTCCTGCTCGCCCCCGTACATCGGGGTACCCATGAACGCCGTGACCTCGTTCGTCGTCAGCAGGTCGCACGCGTTCTCGATGTCGCGGTTCGACCCGTTCGACCCGCCGCTTCCGCCGTCGCACGCGGCCGCTGCGACGCCCGACGCGAGCGCGGCGACGATCGCGCAGGCGCGGAAGCTCCCGTTCACGTCCCCGCCAGCCGGGCCACGACCGGCGCGAAGGCCTCGAACTGGTCGTCGCCGAGCACGACGTACGACACACCCCACTCCTCGCGGCGCTGGGCCAGGAGGTCGCAGCACTCGTCGACCGTGCCGACGAGCGCGACGCCCGACTCCAACGCGTCGTCGGGTCGAGGCCGAACCCCGGCGCGATCGCCTCGGCGAGTGCCACGGCGGTCGTCGGTGATGGACGTCATGAAGTAGCGGATCTGCAGCTCGAGGTCGTCGAACCGGTCGCCGGCGCCCTCGCGGACCCACTCGATCTTCTGCTTGGTCATCGCCGCGATCGAGTCCTGCACCGCGTCGGCACTGATCTCGCCGGCGCGCAGGTTCGGGTTGATGCCGACGATGTCGGCCTCGCGGCCGGCGAGGCGGAGCAACCGCGGCCCGCCGCCGCCGACGAGGATCGGCGGATGGGGCTGCTGCACGGGCTTCGGGATCCCGTCGTAGTCCGTGATCGTGTAGTGCTCGCCCTCGAAGGAGAACGGACCGTCGCCCCACGAGCCCTTGAGGACCGCGAGCGCCTCGTCGAGCCGCTCGATGCGCGCGCCGGGCGAGTCGTACGGGAGACCGAGGGCGTCGTAGTCGGCCTGCATCCACCCGGCGCCGATGCCGGCTCGACGCGGCCGTCGGACAGCACGTCGATCGTCGCGAACTCCTTGGCGACGACCGCCGGGTGCTTGTAGTCGTTGCCGAGCACGAGCGTGCCGACGCGCAGCGTCTCCGTGGCTTCGGCCGCCATCGCGATGCCGACCATCGGCGCGTACGGCGTGTCGATGAAGTGGTCGGGCATGAACAGCGTCGAGTAGCCGAGGTCCTCGATCTTGCGCGCCTTCTCCCGCCAGTCCCGCGCCGACGTGGCTCCCCCCGTCTGGACTCCGAAGCGGAACCTGCGATCGTGCGCCATCACGTCCCGCCAATCTTGCGACCACCGGCGCGAACTGCTCCATCACGTCGACGCCGACGACGACGTAGCTCATCTGCCAGCGCTCGCGCCGCGCGTGCAGGTCGTCGATCATCTGCTCGAGCGTTCCCACGAGGACGACGGGCGTCTCGAGCGCCTCCTCGGGCGAGACTCCGAACGCTGCGGCCATCATCTCGGCCATCGAGGTGCGGTCGTCGGTGAAGTGCACGAAGCCGGCGAGCGTCTGGATCTCGAGGTCGTCGAACCGGTCGCCGGCGGCGTCGCGGAGCCCGCGACGCTTCTCGTCGGTCGCCGCTCGGGTCATCGACTGCGCGGCGTCGTCGCTGATCGCCACGCCGCCGCGCAGGTTGGCGTTGATGCCGACGATGGCTGCCTCCCGGCCGCGACGGCGAGGATCTTGGGGCCGCCGCCGCCGATGATGAACGGCGGGTGCGGCTGTTGCACCGGCTTGGGATCGCCGTCGAGGTCGGTCACCGTGTAGTGCTCGCCGTGGAACGTGAACGGCCCGTCGGCCAAGAGGCCCTTGAGGATCGTGATGGACTCGGCGAGCCGGGCGATGCGCACGCCCGGCCGGTCGAGCGCGATCCCGGCCTTCTCGTAGTCGGCGGTCATCCAGCCCGCACCGAGCCCGAGCTCGAGCCGGCCGTCGGACAGCAGGTCGATCGTCGCGGCCTCGCTCGCGAGCACGACCGGGTGCTTGTAGTCGTTGCCGAGCACGAGCGAGCCGACGCGCAACGTGTCGGTGACCGCGGCGGCCGTGGCCATCGCCGGCATCGGCGCCAGCGGATGGTCGACGAAGTGGTCGGGCACGAACAGCGTCGAGTACCCGAGCGCTTCGGCCGTGCGGGCCTTCTCGCGAAAGTCGGCGCCGAGGCCGCGTGCGAGCACATGACGCCGAAGCGGAACTTCCGGTCATGTGCCATGGTGCGGTCGGCAGGCTATCCGAAGGTCGCGTCAGCTCCCGGTCGAGCCGAAGCCGAACGTGTCGCGTTCCGTCGAGCCGAGGTCGTCGACCACGAGCCACTCGACATCTCGACGTCGAGCAGGACGAGCTGCGCGATCCGGTCGCCGCGGTTGACGTCGTAGCGCGGGTCGAATCGGTGTTCACGAGCAGCACCTTGACCTCGCCGCGGTACAGCGGGTCGATGAGCCCGGGGGTGTTCAGACAGGTGACACCGTGCTTGAGCGCGAGACCGGAACGGGGCAACACGAAGCCTGCGGACCCCGACGGGACCGCGATCGCGATGCCGGTCGGCACGAGCGCCGCGACCGCCCGCGGCCTCGATGTGCACGTCGACGGCGGCGTGGAGGTCGTACCCGGCGTCATCGGGATGTTGCCGCGGCGGGCAGCGGCAGGTCGGCGTCCAGCCGCCGGATGCGAACGTGCATTTTTCTCCTGTCGCCGTCGCAGGCTCCAGCTTTGCGGCGGCGGTGAGCAAAGCCGCCACCGCCGCGCCGAAGGTACGCGCAGTAGCGCAGGTCGCCAGCTGCCAACCTGGGGCGGCTACCTCCGGGTGGCCCCCTCCCCCAGCTCCCGGCGCAGGGCGGTCTCGAACTCGGCCACGGCGGGGCCGGCGTGCTGTTCCCGCAGTGCCGTCAGCTTCGGGTAGCCGGCATCGCGCTCGGCGTCCCACTCGTCGGCGAATCGGCCCGACGTGATGTCGTCGACCAGTCGCCGCATCGTCGTGGCCAGGTCGAGGTGGTCGTACTCACCCCTGCGCGTCAGCTGGCCGTACTGGCTCGTCGGTGAGTGGTACCCGAACTGCGCCGCGTAGCCCGACTCGCGTACGAGCCGCATCGTCCGCTCGACCTCGCCCGACAGCACGAGCTCGGTGAGCACGGCTTCGAGCGGGATGCCCTGCTCCAGCATCACCTGTACGAACGTGGTGTGCACCAATGTGAGCGCGGGTGACAACGCCTGCTCGACACCGAGGTCGAGCACCGCCTCCTGCCGGGGTGTGAGCTCGACGGCACCCTGACGCAGCCCGCCGACGGCCTTCGCCACCGCGAGGGTGCGCTCCCGCGCCGCGCCGGTGGCGTCGCGATGCACGCCCACGGCGGTGATGAACCCGATTCCCTCCTCGTAGCAGAGCCGCACCTCGGGCCCGAGCATGCGGGGCGCAACCATGCCGACGTCGCCCGGTGGATCGAACCGGTCGAACGCGAGCGTGTACCCGCTGGCAACGACCGTCAGCCCGTTGTCGGGACGCTGCAGCGGCAGCGACGGGATCACGTCGTCGGGGACCAGCACGCACACCACGTCGGCCGCCGACGCGTCGGCGATCTCCCCCGCTTCGAACCCGTCGGCGACGGCCTGGTCTCGTGACGCATCCGCCCGCACGAACACCGACACGTCGAGGCCCGAGTCGCGCAGGTTCAGCGCCCACGACCGGCCCTGGTTCCCGTAGCCGACGACGGCGACGCTGGACGCGGCCAGCGCCCCGAGGTCGGCGTCCTCGTCGTGGAAGATCGTCGTCACTGTGGCGGGGCGTACGTGCTTCCGCCCGCCTTCTGCATCGCCTGCTGCGCCCTCGGCCATGGTCATCAGCGGCGTGGTCTTGAACGCCTTCAACCCGCCCTTCGACGCGACCGAGATCGAGAACGCCGCCGCGCTCACGTTGTCGGGGAACTCGACGATCGCGGCGACGTCGTACTCACCGAACGAGATGTAGCCGGCGTCGATGCGTCCGCCCAGCGCTTCGATCGCAGGTCGGACCGCCTCGATGCGGTCCTGCGGGCTCTTGATCATCTTCGCCCATGACTCCGGCGTATACCCGGTCTGGACCAGGTAATACGGCATGGTTCCCTCCTCGTCGCCAATTGCGATGCGGTCCGATTCTTCACCCTTGCTGCTGCGCGAGCCAGGCCTCCCGGAGCTTGGGCTTGCGCACCTTGCCGTTCGGGTCACGCGGGAGCTCGTCGACGAACTCGACGACGCGCGGACGCTTGTAATCGGCGAGGTTCTCGCGACACCAGGTGATCACGCCGTCGGCGTCGAGCGACGAGCCCGAGCGCGGCTGCACGACGGCGTAGAGGATCTCGCCCCAGCGGTCGTCGGGCACGCCGAGGACGGCACAGTCGACCACGTCGGGATGCTGGTGGAGGGAATCCTCGATCTCGCGTGGATAGATGTTCACGCCCCCCGAGATGACCATGTCGCTCTTGCGGTCGGTGAGGTAGAGGTAGCCCTCCTCGTCGAGGTAGCCGGCATCGCCCACCGTGAACCATTCGCCCCGATGCGACGACGCCGTCTTGTCGGGGTCGTTGTGGTACTCGAAGCTCGACGCGGCGGGCTTGGCATAGATGGTGCCGACCTCGCCCGGCGGCAACGGGTTGCCGTCGTCGTCGAGGATCTCGAACTCGTTCCCGGGGAACGGCCGTCCCACGCTGCCCGGGTGCTCGAGCCACTCCTTCGGGCTGATGACGGTGCCGCCGCCCTCGGACGCGCCGAAGTACTCCCACACCTTGTCGGCGCCGACGAAGTCCATGAACGCCCGCTTGAGCGGTACGGGGCACGGGGCCGCCGCGTGCACGACGATCTTGAGCGAGGACAAGTCGTACTTTCCGCGCACGTCTTCCGGGAGCTCGAGGATGCGGGTGAAGTTGGCGGGGACCATGTGCGTGTTCGTCACCTGCCAACGCTCGATGAGCTCGAGGGCGCCGCGCGGATCCCACTTCGGCATGATCACCACCGACCCACCGAACGCGAGGTGCATCTGGGCCCAGAACATCGGGCCCATGTGGTACGACGGGCCGACGAGCAGGTGCACGTCGTCGGTGCTGAAGCCCCACCGGTCCTTCGATGCCGCGACGCCCACGGCGCGGCGGCGGAAGTCGTCCTCGCCGATGGCCACGCCCTTCGGTCGGCCGGTCGTACCCGACGTGTACGCCATCACCGTGGGCCATCCGTCCCCTACGACCTCGGGCGGTTCGACCTCGCCGTGCTCGGGCACGTCCGCCAGCGCGGCCTCGTAGTCACCGCCCGGGCCGACGACGAGCCGCGGCACGTCGGTCACGCCGTCGAGCGCGCTCTGGAGGTCGTCGGCGACGACCACGGCCGCTGCCCCCGAGTCGGTGACGATCCAGCCCGCCTCGTCCGCTTTGAAATGGATGTTCACCGGCACGACGACCGCGCCGAGACGACCAATGCCGTGCACCGCCTCGAAGAACTCGAACGAGTTCGGGACCATCACCGCGACGCGGTCGCCGCGTCGGACGCCGAGCGCGGCGAGCGCATGCGCCGTCCGGCGGGCCCGGTCATCGAGCTCCGCGTACGTGCGCACCCGGTCGCCCTCACGCAACGCGACGTGGTCGGGGCGGGCTCGGGCGTGTGCGAGGAGCCCCGCATCCTGGTTGCCGGTCTCTGACATGTCCGTCATCATGCCGCGTGGCCACCGAGGGGAGAGATGGCATGGGGGACGACGTCAAGATCCAGCTGGGCGACATCGGCAGCAAGCTCCTGTTCGAGGACGACGAGATCCGCATCTGGGAGCTGCGCCTCGCACCCGGTGAGGGATCAGCCCCGCACCGGCACACGTGCGACTACGTCATCGTCGACGTCGCCGGCGACAAGATCGCGGCCAAGGCCGTGCCGGGTTACCCCAGCGAATACGGCGACTACATCGAGGCCCCGGTCGAGCAGGGCCACACGGTGTTCCTCAAGCAGGGCAGCGTCGAGACAGCGGTGAACGTCGGCGAGGAGCCGTACCGGAACGTGCTCGTGGAATTCAAGGCGACCGCACGCGGCTGATGGCGCTGCTGGTCGCCGACGCGCTGCGCCACGCGGCGCGATACACGCCCCGTCGACTTGCAGCGACGCTCGGTGAGAACGAGATCACGTTCGGCGCGCTCGACGAGCAGGCGAACCGGGTCGCACACACGCTGGGCGGAATGGGCGTCGGCCACGGCGACCGGGTGGCGTGGTGGGGCGACACGTCGCTCGAGGCGGTGCCGATCTTCTTCGCGCTGGCGAAGCTCGGCGCGGTCTTCGCGCCCGTGAACGCCCGGCTCGGCCCGGACGAAGCGGCCGAGGTCGTCGGGTACGCGCGGCCGCGTCTCGTCATCGTCGACGACGCGCACGCCGACCTCGTCCAGGAGATCGACGCGCCGATGGCAACGCATGCGCACCTCGCCGATGCGGCCACGCACGTGAGCGCGGCGGACATCGACGCGCCCGGTCTCGGCGAGGGCGATCCGCACGTCATCTTCTTCACCAGCGGCAGCACGGGCCGGCCAAAGGGTGTCGTGCTGTCGCACCGGGCGAGCTGCTTGCGCAGCTTTCCGCCCCTCGCCGCCGACAGCGACGGCGGGACGGTGTGCATGTTCCCGCTGTTCCACATGGCCGGCTGGTCGCTGGCGCTCGGCTGCTGGCAGTCCCGCCGTCCGATCCACTTCGTGCACACACCCGACGCCGAGACGCTCCTGCGCACGGTCGAGCGCCGGCGCGCCACCCGGATCTACCTGATCCCGGCGGGGTGGTCACGGGTGCTCGACCACGGCATCAAGGCGTACGACCTGTCCTCGCTCGCCGAGGCCGACACCGGCACGTCGGCGACGCCGCCCGAGCTCATCGCGGCCGTCCGTGACGCGCTCCCCCACACCGTCACGCGTGTGTTCTACGGGTCCACCGAGGCCGGTCCGGGCACGGTGCTGGCGCACGTCGACCTGGCGCGCAAGCCCGGCAGCGTCGGTCTCCCCCAACCCGGCGTCGACGTCCGTCTCGAGGACGGCGAGGTGTGCATCACGAGCGAGCTACTCATGGACGGGTACTTCGACCAACCCGACGCTACCGGCGAGGCGTTGCGCGACGGCTGGTACCACACCGGCGACCTCGGCTCTTTCGACGAGGAGGGGTACCTGTCGATCGTTGGTCGGGCGCGCGAGGTGATCCGAACCGGAGGCGAGACCGTAGCGCCCGGCGAAGTGGAAGCCGCGCTCGCGACGCACCCGAGCATCCGCGAGGTCGCGGTCGTGGGCCTCCCCGACCCGACGTGGGGTGAGATCGTGTGCGCAGTGGTCGTTGCGCAACCGGGATCCGACGACGCGGTCGACCTCGACGACCTCCGGGCTCACAGCGCGACGCGACTCGCGCCGTTCAAGCAACCGCGGCGCCTGCAGGTCGTGGACGAGCTGCCGCGCACGCCGGCGACCGGGCAGATCCAGCGCCCCTTGCTCGTCGAGCGGATCAACAGCGCCGGCTGACTCCCTTCTCGGCAGGAAAACGGTCGCAGAGCGAGCCTTTCGCTGCCGAGAACGTGGGGCTAGGCGACCCCGTCCGCCTCCCGGCGCAGCTGGTCGCGCAGAGCGAACTTCTGGATCTTGCCGGACGGCGTGCGCGGGAACTCCTCGATCGCACGCAGATCCTCGGGCCACTTCTGCCGGGCGAGGCCGGCGCGCGTCGAGATGGGCGCGGACGGCGTCGAGCGTCGGCAGCTCGCTGCCCGGGAGCGGCCGCACGAACGCGCAGGCGTGCTCCCCGAGCCGCGCGTCGGGCGCCGCCACGACCGCGACCTCGGCGACGCCGGGCAGGCGCAGCACGAGCTCTTCGACCTCGAGGGCGCGAGACGTTCTCGCCGCCGCGGATGATGATGTCCTTCTTCCGGTCGACGATCGAGAGGTAGCCGTCGTCGTCCAGCACGCCGACGTCGCCGGTCGCGTACCAGCCCGTCGGCGTCGAAGCACTCCTTCGTGAGCTCGGGGTCGGTGTAGCCGGGGAAGCAGTCGGGCCCGCGGCTGTGGATCTCTCCGGGCACGCCCGGCGCCGACCTCCTTGCCGTCGTCGTCGAGGAGCCGGAGCTCGACGCCGGGCAGCGGATGGCCGTCGGTGTACAGCCGCTTGTCGCGCGGCTCCTCGTGCCGGCAGCCGGTGATCGACGGGTGCTCGGTCGACCCGTACATGCGCACGATCGAGATGTCCATGCGCGTCGGCGCGGTCGGTCACCGCCGCCGGGCACGGACGAGCCGCCCAGCCCGACGTGGCGCATCGAGCGCGCGGTGCTCGTCCGTGAAGTCGGGATGGTCGAGCAGGCTCGTGAGGAAGAACGTCGCGCCCGTCCCGCTGTACACGTGGTCTTCGAGCATGGCCGCGAGCACCGTCGCCGGGTCCCACACGTCGATGAGGTGGATCGGCTCGCGGCGGAAGACGCGGGATGCAGCAGCGCGGCGAGCATGCCGATGCCGTGGCCGACCGGCGCGCCGACGAGCGCCGGGACGCCGCCGCCGGCCTGCATCGCGCCGAGCTGGCGGATCTCGAAGCCGATCGTGCGGTGCGCGTGCACGACGCCCTTCGGGTCGGCGGTCGTGCCGGACGTGTACGCGACGAGCGCGGGCGCGGACGGGTCGACGCGCGCGCGGCTCGTCGACGGCGTCGCCGTCGGCGAGCGCCGTGAACGGGAGCATGCCGCGGCGGGACGTCGCCGTCGGACACGACCGCGACGAGCTCGAGCGTCGGGGACGTCGGGCCGGATGCGTGTCGAGGTTGGCGAGGTAGTCGAGGTGGCCGAAGCGGTCGGCGGTGACGAGCACGCGCGCGCCCGACTGGCGGAGGATGAAGCCGACCTCCTTCGAGCCCGTAGAAGTGCACGATCGGGACGGGCACGGCGCCGAGGAACGCGGTCGCCCAGAACGTGGCCGCCGCCTCGACCCAGTTCGGCAGCTGGAACGCCACGAGGTCGCCGGGCCCGACGCCCGCGGGCCCGGAGGCCGCCGGCGACGCGGCGGGCGAGATCGGCGACGTCGCCGAGCGTGCCCGAGTACGGGCGCAGACGGCGAGCGGACCTTGAAGGCGAGGTCGGGGCCCTCGGCCAGACCCGTGGCCAGGATCTCGCCCGAGCGTGTCGTCGTTCCACGAGCCGTCGGCGACGTAGCGGCCGGTGAGGTCGGCGGGCGGCGTGCGGAGCTGCCAGTCGGACGGCACGCGGCGGACCGTAAGTGGCGACGGGACTTCCCCCGCCCGCCAGGTCTGGAATAGCATTCTGCTGTATGCAGAACGCCGTTCCCGACGCCGTGGCCGAGCCGGGCCCGGCCGACCCGTCGCCGAGCGGGTGGCGTCGAGGACGCTCGCGGTCCGCTCGGAGGCGTACGCCGACGAGGTGCGGCGCCTCGTCGCCGCCGGGTACGCGGTGATGCGCCGCACCGGCGACGCTCGATCCACGCGTGCAACGACATCGTGCGCGAGGCGGGCCTCTCGAACCAGGCGTTCTACCGGCACTTCCGCGGCAAGGACGAGCTGCTCGTCGCCATCCTCGACGACGGGCAGCGTCAGCTCCTCACCTACCTCGAGCGCCGCATGGCCGGCGCCGAACCGGGCGCGGCACGGGTGCGCGCGTGGGTCGGCGGCGTGATGGAGCAGGCGCGCAACCCGGACGCCGCCGAGAACACGCGGCCGTTCGCGATCAACAACGCCCGCGCTCGCCGACCGGTTCCCCGACGAGGTGGCGCGCTCGCGCGAGCTCCTCGTGCGCCCGCTGCGCGACGCGGTCGCCGACGCCGGCGGTGACCCGCGACCGCGACGCCGACGCGATCTACCACCTCGCGATCGGCTGCATGAACGACGCCCTCGTCGCCCGCCGCCGCCCGACCGAGGAAGACGTCGAGCACCTGGAGCAGTTCGTCCTGGGGAGGACTGCGTGGAACGTGAGCTCCTGATCACGGGAATGGGCGGCCAGGGCGTGCAGCTCGCCGCGCAGGTGATCGCGCGCGGCGCCACGCTCGAGGACCGTCACGTGATGCTGTTCGGCGTGTACGGCGGCGCGATGCGCGGCATGAACACGGACGGGACCGTGGTCGTCGGCGACGCGCCCGCTCCAAGCGCCGCCGCTCGTCTCGCACACGTGGTCGGCCGTCGCCATGCACGACAAGTTCTGGGCGCCGGTGGCGCCCAAGGTGCGGACCGGCGGGCTCGTGCTGGTCAACGAGGCGACGTTCGAGGAGCCGATCGACGAGGAGCGCTACCGCGTGTTCCGCATTCCCGCCACCGACATCGCGGCCGGGCTCGGCAACGAGCTCGGCGGGTCGATGGTCATGGCCGGGGCGTACGTCGGGATCACCGGTCTCGTCGGTCTCGACGCGACGATCGAGGCCATGCGCCAGTCGATCCCTCCCTACCGCCAGCAGCACATCGCCGCGAACGAGGTGGCGATTCGCGCGGGCTTCGACGCCGTCGAGCATCGCGCGTTCCCGGCGTGGGAGCAGGAGGCGGCGCGGGCATGACGACGATCAAGAGCCGCGGCACCGTCACGATCGACGTCGACACGTGCAAGGGCTGCGAGCTGTGCATCACGGCGTGCCCGCCGCGCGTGCTGTCGATGACGAGCGACGTGAACCAGCTCGGCTACCGCTACCCGCAGCTGCACCCCGGCTGCACCGGCTGCGCTGCCTGCCTGATGGTGTGTCCCGACTTCTGCTTCGAGGTGTTCCGCTTCGACGAGCCCGTCCTGACCGATCTCGCCGGTGCCGGCGAGGAGCCGTCGTGACGGTCGTCGCCACCGCCGACCGACGCCTCATGGAGGGCTCCGAGGCGATGGCCGAAGCGGCGATCGCGGCCGGGTGCCGCTTCTTCGCCGGCTACCCGATGACGCCGTTCACCGAGCTGCTCGAGCACCTGGCCAAGAAGCTGCCCGAGGCGGGCGGCGTGTGCATCAACGCCGAGAGCGAGCTCGAGGCCGTCGGCATGGCGTGGGGCGCGCTGGCGACGGGCGCCCGCGCCGCCACCGGCTCGACGGGCCAGGGGCTCTCGCTCATGCAGGAGTCGTTCAGCGAGATCACGCTGGCCGAGCTGCCGCTCGTCGTGTTCAACATGGCGCGCGGCCAGCAGGACTACTTCCAGGCGACCCGTGGCGGCGGCCACGGCGACTACCGCCACCTCGTGCTGGCGCCGCTGGACATCGCCGAGGCGGTCGAGCTCACGCAGCTCGCGTTCCATCTCGCCGACAAGTGGCGCAACCCCGTCCTCGTCTACGGCGACTACCTGCTCGCGCACACGCACGAAGCGGTGTCGGTCGAGCGCATCGAGTTCCCGCCGTTGCCGTCCAAGGCCTGGGCCGTCGACGGGTCGGCCGGCGGCACCGGCGAGTCGCGCCTCGTCACGCCGCTCGGGCTCGCCAAGCACGGCCACGAAGCGCCGGGCATCGAACGGCACCTGCGCGGGATCACGGCCAAGCTCGCCGACATGGAACGCGAAGAGCAACGCGCCGAGACTGCGTTCTGCGACGACGCGGAGACGGTCGGTGGTCGCGTTCGGGACGCCGGCCAAGTTCGTCCGCTACGTCGTCAGCCAGCTCCGGGCCGAGGGCGAGAAGGTCGGCTTCGTCCGGCCGATCAGCCTCTGGCCGCTACCCGTTCGAAGCCGTGGCGCGAGGCGACGGACGGCGCGACGAACCGTCGCCGTGTTCGAGCTCTGCGCCGGTCAGATGATCGACGACGTGCGCCTCGGCGGTGCTCGGACGCGCGCCGATCGTCGCGATCGGCGGCATCTCGACCGACGGGTCCGGCTTCGGCGTCGGACCGCTGCTCGACGCCGAGATCATCCGCGACCGCGTGCTCGCGGTGCACCGGGGCGGAGCCGACGCCGAGCTTCCACCCCTGCCCGTGAACGAGCGAGGGTGAAGGGAGGGGCCGGGATGCCTGATGAGCACGTCGGTGCACGAGGGGGCCGTCGGACCGGTGCTCGACACGAGCGTCGCGCCCGACCACGCCAAGAAGGTCGCCGACCTCAAGCCCGACCTGCTGCTCACCCAGGAGCACAACATGTGCCCGGGGTGCGGCGAGCCGCTGGCGCTGCGCGTCTATCTCGAGGCGCTCCAGGAGCTCGGGGTCACGCAGCGGTCGATCATGGTCGCCGGCATCGGTTGCTACACGGCGTTCACGAGCACGGTCGACGTCGACCTCGTGCAGGCGTTGCACGGTCGGGCGCCGTCGGTGGCGACGGGCGCGAAGCGCATGCGACCGGACTCGGTCGTGTTCACGCTCCAGGGTGACGGCGACATGGTGAACGAGGGTCTGCAGGAGGTCCTGCACACGGCGGCGCGGGGCGAGAAGGTCACCTGCATCCTGCTGAACAACGGGGTGTTCGGCGAGACCGGCGGTCACATGACCGCCACCAGCGTGCTCGGTCAGCGCACGAAGAACACGCTCGACGGCCGAGACGCCGAGTACCACGGCTACCCGATCCTGATCGGCGACTTGATCGCGCGGCTGCAGGGCGCGGCGTACGTGGCGCGCGGCTCCGTGCACAACGCAGGTGCCGTGGCACGTACGAAGAAGATGTTCCGCCGCGCCTTCGAGTCGCAACTGCGCGGCGAGGGCTTCTCGTTCGTCGAGGTGCTGACGATGTGCCCGACGGGGTGGTTCATCCCCACCGGCGACGGCCCCGACTACATGCACGAGACGCTTGGGCGAGGTGCACGTCATGGGCGAGCTCAAGGTCGGCGGCGTCGTGAAGACGACCGAAGAGCTGCACGACGAGAACGTGGCCCGCCAGCGCGAGGTCGAGCACGCGCTGGAGCGCGGCGGCCTCGACCGGTAGCCGGGCGGCTCGGGCCGCTAGCCCTTCGGGCAGCTCTTGGGCTGGACCGTGCCGGGACCCGTGGGATCGGTCGCCGGCGTCCACGATCCGGTCTGCGTCCACCGCGGGCTCTTGCCCCGTTCGCGCACACGGACCAGAAGACGTAGGGCGTCGACACCCGGTCGCCGGCGGCGTCGAGCTTGATCGTCCCCGTGACGCCCTTCGCGCCGTTCGCGGTCTCCGCGAAGCGCGGAACGCAGCAGTGGCGGTGTCGGTGTAGGTGTCGGGATCGACGCTTCGCGAGCGTGCGCGCGGCGACGTTGAACGCGTCGTAGGCGGCGAGCGTGAACGCATCGGCCTGGTCTTGGCTCTCGTTGGAGATCTGGCCGAGCAGGTTGGCGTCCCGCTTCGCGTGGTCCGCAGGCAAGGCGACGAGCGGGCTCGGATACCCCTTCACCCCTGCGCTCGTCGCGAACGTCGCCGGCCCGCTGGCGAGGAGGGCCTTGGTCTGGGCCGAGCCGTCGCCGCCGTACCAGCGGACGCCGTCGAGGCCCGTGACCGTGCGCGCCGCGCTGAGGACGTCGGCGACCTCCTCGAACCCGGCCAGGTACACCGCGACCTTGCCGGCGCCGGCTGTGGCCGACCGCGGCACTGGACCTGCGCGCTGAGGTCGGCGAGCGCTGGCGCGAAGTCGGTCGTGTCGGGCTCGTAGACCACGCCGGGCGTGACCGTGGCGCCCGAGGCGGTGGCGGCGGCCCGCACCGAGTCCGCGAGCCCGGTGTTGCCGCGGTCGTTGCGCCACATCGGGACGATCGTGGTCGCGCCGTTCTTCAGCATGAGATCCACGCTCGCGCGCCCTTCGACGCGATCGGTGGGCACGAAGCGGAAGACGTTGTCGTCCGGTTGGGCGAGTGACGACGCCGTGCTGCCCTGCGACACGAGGATGCACGCCGCGCGCGGCGGCCGTGTTCGCGATGGCGGCGACCTCGGAGCTCGACTGGGGACCGATCACGATCCGAACCCCGCGTCGGCGAGGCGTGTCAGCGCCGCCTGTGCCTGCTCGGGTTCGAGATTCGTGTTCTCGATGTCGAGCAGGACCTTGACCTGCTTGCCCTGGCCGGAGGCGTTCCAGCGCCGCGCTGCGATCTCCAGCGCGGCCTTGCTGGTGTTGCCGAGTGTCGCCCCGTCGCCGGTCAGCGACAGGAGCGCGCCGATGTGGACTTCCCGCGGAGCGTCGCCGCCCGGCGAGTCGCTACGCCGGCGCGCCGATGACCTGATCGATCCGATAACGACAACGATCGTGACGAGGCGGCGCAACACTCGCCGCGTGCGAATCTACATCTCGCCGCGCGCGACGCCGCTGCGACGGAGCACGGACTCGGCGTACGCGTGGGTGACGGAAGCGGAGGATCGGGTCGTCCGAGAGCTCGATGCCGTCGGTGACGCGTGTCGGATCGAACACGAGCACGTCGTCGCCTTGTTCGCGGTCGTGCGCGAGCCCGGTGACCTCGAGGCGGCCCATCGTGACCCAGTGGCGCTCGTCGGGCAACGGCGATGGTGGGGTCGTCGACAGCGTCGCCGTCCTCGGCGACCTGCACTGGACAGCGTGAACGCGGCCGGCTTGTCTGCCAGACGCGTCGCGAGGTCGTCCTGGAGGTAGTCGGGGCCGCGGGCCTCGGCTTCCTCGACGCTGAGGCTCGCCTCGCCGGCTTCGGGCTCCCACCGGTAGCGGCCGTACCGGCCGCTCGCCGTTTTCATCGACGAAGCGGTAGGCGTGCAACGAGTTGTACGTGCACCGCAGATAGCTCTCCGGCGGCGTCGCCGCGAGCACGGCTGCGCCGGCGGTCAAGGCCTCGGGGTGCTGCTCGAGGAACGCGCCGATCGCGGCCGGATCGGGCTCGCCCGTCGCCGGATCGGGGACGCGGGCGCGGCAGAAGTCGAGGAAGCCGTCGACCGTGCTCACGAAGAACGCAGGCAGATTGATCCCGACGATGTCGGTGGTCGTCCCGTCCGTGCAGGTAGAACTTCGTCGCCATCCCGCGGCCCTCGCGGGGCTCGAAGTCGGGCGCATCCGGGTTCCCGCTCCCGTTCGAGAACCGCACGTGGGCGCGCACCGCGTCACCGTCGAAGTGCGCGGCTCGAGTCAAGCGTGAGGCGTCGGCGGAGGGCGTGAACGTTGCCGCGCACAGCGTGCCCTTGGCGTGCACGGCGCGGAACCCGGGATGGTCGCCGCTGATGGCGCAGACGGCGTCGACCGCCTGGCGGGCAAGGTCGTCGGTGCTCATCGCCGTCCTCCTCTGTGATAGAGGCAATGCATGGACTTTACGTATCCGGCGGAGGCCGAGGCGTTCCGGAAGGAGCTTCCGGGCCTGGCTCGACGAGAACCTCACGGACGATCTCCGCGAGCTGGCGCAGCATCCCGTCGGGGACGATCCGGACCGGATCGAGCGACTGCGGGCGTGGAACCGCACGCTCGCCGACGCCCGCTACGCGGCGATCGCCTGGCCTCCCGAGTACGGCGGTCGGGGTGCGTCGCTCATGGAGCAGGTCGTCTACGCCGAGGAGATGCACCGCGCCGGCGCGCCGGGAACGGTGAACATCATCGGCTTGTCGAACATCGCGCCGGCGATCATGGAGCACGGCACCGAGGAGCAGAAGCGGGACCTGCTCCCCCGCATGCTGCGCGGCGACGACATCTGGTGCCAGGGCTTCTCGGAGCCCGACGCCGGTTCCGACCTGGCGTCGCTGTCGACCTCGGCGGTGCTCGACGGGGACGCCATCGTCGTCAACGGACAGAAGACCTGGAACACGCTCGGTGCCTTCGCCAACCGGTGTGAGCTCCTCGTGCGGACGGACCGGGACGCGCCGAAGCATCGCGGCATCACGTGCCTGCTCGTCGACATGGAGCTGCCCGGCATCGAGGCGCGTCCGCTCGTGACGATCACGGGCGAACGGGAGTTCAGCGAGATCTTCTTCACCGACGTGCGTGTCCCGCGTGACGCGCTGCTCGGGCCGATGAACGAGGGCTGGCGCGTCGCGATGACGACCCTCGCCCACGAACGCGGCACGCGTCGCCAACCTGCATCTCGGCCTGCGCAAGAAGATCGGTGACCTGTTGGAGACGGCGAAGGGAACCGGCGCCGCCCGCGACGCCGTCGTGCGGCAGAAGCTGGCCCGTGTGTACCTCGAGGGCGAGCTGCTGAAGCTGGTGTCCCAGCGGGCGATCTCGGGCGCGCTGCACGGCCGCGAGATGGGGCCGGAGTCGAGCATCGCCAAGCTCGTCTGGAGCGAGGCGGAGCAGCACCTGGGCGAGGCCGCCGGTGACGTGCTCGGCCCCGACGCCAACACCGGCCGTTGGGGCCACGATCGGCTCTCGATGCGCTCCTACACGATCGCGGGCGGAACCACGCAGGTGAACAAGAACATCATCGCCCAGCGCGTCCTGGGGCTGCCGCGCGAGTGAGGCGGCTCAAGCGCCGTTGGGCGGGATGTTCGCGTTCATCCGGAAGAAGTTGGTCGGGTCGTACTTGGCCTTCAGGCCGACCAGTCGCTTCCATTGCTCGGCGCTGTACGCGCCCGTCCGCACGCGATCGGTGCTGTCCTCGTTGGTGAAGTTGACGTAGACGCCCTTGCTGTACGGCTCGAGCGCGCCGAAGAAGCCGCCGCACCCATGCGATGTGCCGGTCGGGTTCGGCGTCGTCGGGCGACCACGCGGCGACGATGTTGATGTCGTGCGCGGCGTCGCGGTTGGGGAACGCGGTGGCGTTCTCGGGGACCCGAGCGACCGCGCCGCCCAGCGTGAAGATCGGGACCGTGCCCGCCGGGCGACGTGATCCCCGCGGCGTGCTCGACGACGACGTCGATGATCGTCGTCCGTGAGCGGACCGAGCTTGTGCGACTTCCAGTAGTAGTGCTGGCCGTGCGGCACCGCGGGGTCGAACATCTTCTGGTGCGCCACGTACGGCTTGGGGACCAGCGTGTCGACGGCGGGCGTGCCCAACTGCGTCGCGGATCGGCCGGAGGGCTTCCTCGCCGTCCTCCACCGGTCCCGCGTACGTGGCAACGAGCGCGACGATCGGCTTGCCCTGCAGCTCCTCGGGGATGACCGGCATCGGCGGCGCGAGGCGGAGGTTGCCCATGATCCCGACCTCGTCGGGCGCGTCGGCGGCGAACTCGCGCAGGAACCGCAGCACGCGTGGCGCGTCGTCCATCGGCCACGCGAGCAAGCCCGGCCAGCACGTTCGGGCCGAGCGGGTGGAGCTGGAACTCGAACGACGTGACGATCCCGAAGTTGCCGCCGCCGCCGCGCAGACCCCAGAACAGGTCGGGGTTCTCCTGCTCGCTCGCGACCACGAACTCGCCGTCGGCGGTGACGACGTCACACGAGCGCAGGTTGTCGATCGTGAGGCCGAACTTGCGCATCAGGTGGCCGATGCCACCGCCGAGCGTCAGCCCCGCGATGCCGGTGTGGCTGACGATCCCGCCCGTGACGCGCGAGCCCGAACGCCTGGCTCTCGCGGTCGACGTGGTCGTTGAGGCAGCCGCCCTCGACGCGGATCGTCCGTGCGAACGGGTCGACACGCGAGCCCGGTCATGAGCGAGAGGTCGATCACGATGCCGTCGTCGCAGAGGGCGTAGCCGGCGACGGCGTGCCCGCCGCCGCGCACCGCGGTGAGCAGATCGTGCTCGCGCGCGAACCGCACGGCGGCGATCACGTCGGCGACGCCCCGGCACCGGGCGATGAGCGCGGGACGCCGGTCGATGTGGCCGTTCCAGATCTTGCGCGTGTCGTCGTAGGTCGGGTCGTCCGGGCGGACCAGCTCGCCGAGGAAGCCGGCGTCGAGGGCTTCCAGCGTGGCCGTGTCGAGTGCTGTCATTCCTGCCTCCTCGGGTCTGGAGCAAGAGTTACAGGTTGCCGACCTCCAGGTCGAGCAGGTGCGCGAACTTCGCCCGCGGCCTCGGCGCGCCGCTCCGGCAGGTGCGCGGGTGGGAACAGCCCCTCGTACGGCTGGTACCGCTTCAGCACCTGCCGGGCGATCGTCACCTTGTGCACCTCGGTCGGCCCGTCGGCGATGCCCATGATCGGCGCCGCCAGTCCACATGCCGGCGAACGGCATCTCGTTCGACACGCCGAGCGCGCCGTGGATGTGCATCGCCCGGTACACGACGTCGTGCAGCACCTTCGGCGTCGCCACCTTCACGCCCGCGATCTCCGTGCGGGCCTTGTGCCCGCCGACCTGGTCGATCGTCCACGCCGCGTGCAGCACCAGGAGCCGGAACTGGATGCAGCTGGATCCACGACGTCGGCGATCGTCGTCCTGCACCATCTGCTTCTTCGCCAGCACCTCGCCCTGGGTCGTCCCGGCTCAGCGCCCGCTCGCACATCATGTCGAACGCCCGCTGGCACGTCCCGATGGTGCGCATGGCGTGGTGGATGCGGCCGCCGCCGAGGCGCGTCTGCGCGATCACGAACGCCTGCCCCTCGCCGCCGAGCAGGTTCTCGGCCGGCACCCGCACGTCGTCGTAGCGGACGTACGCGTGCGAGCCCTCGCCCTTCGCTCTCGCCCCCGAGGCCGACGTTGCGAACGATCTCGATGCCCGGCGTGTCGGTCGGCACCAGGAACATCGACGCGCCCTGGTAGACGGGGACGTCGGGGTCGGTGATCGCCATCACGATCGCGAACTTCGCGTACCGCAGGTTCGACGAGAACCACTTCTCGCCGTTGATCACCCACTCGTCGCCGTCGCGCTCGGCGCGGCAGCGTGAACTGCTGCGGGTCGGAGCCCGCCTGCGGCTCGGTCATCGAGTAGCACGACGAGATGCGGCCGTCGAGCAGCGGCTGGAGGTACTTCTCCTTCTGCTCGTCGGTGCCGTAGTGGGCGATGATCTCGGCGTTGCCCGAGTCGGGCGCCTGGCAGCCGAACACGCTCGGCGCCCAGCTCGAGCGGCCGAGGATCTCGTTCATCAGCGCCAGCTTCAGCTGGCCGTAGCCCTTGCCGCCGAGCTCGGGCCCGAGGTGGCACGCCCACAGGTCCCGCGCCTTCACCTGCTCCTGGAGCGGCCGCACCACCTTCTCGTGGACGGGATGCGTCCTTGTCGTACACGAGGTGCGAGCTGAACGCGAGGTCGAGCGGCTCGATCTCGGTCTGCACGAACTCCGTCATCCAGTCGAGCTTCTCCTGGAACTCGGGATCGGTCGAGAAGTCCCAGGCCATGCGTCACCTTCTCCTTGTCACGGGCGCCGTCACATCGTCGCCACGTTGATCTGCTGTTTCCCCGCTGCCGTCTCCGCCTCGGTCGGCGTCAGCGTGCACCTTGCGCCCGACGAGCTCGTCGCGCTCGATCGACGCCAGCATGTCGGCGTCGAGCGACCTTGCCGTAGGCACGGTCGCCCTCGGGAACGTCGCAGATGACGCACGCCCCACTCCGGCTCGCCGTCCTTGCCGTGCACGACAGAGTACGCGGCGACGGTCGCGGCGCCCGTCGTACACGTCACGGATCGCGCGCTTCGCCGTCCCCGTCGACGGCCGCCTGCACGCGCTCCTGCTCGGGCGGCGCAACCGATCCGGGCTCCGTCGAGTAGAGCCCGTAGACGTGCTTCGTCATGTGCATGCCCACCCCGCTGACGAGCCCGTACGAGCCGGGGTCGCGCGCGCAGGACGTCGGCCATCGTCGCGATCGAGTGCGTCATGTAGTCGCTGCCGGCGCCGCCGTGGTACGGCAGCCCGCCGGTGACCGTCAGCGATCGCGAATCGCCGTCGCCCAGCCCCGAGCGCGTCGCGCGCGAAGTTCACCGAGCTCCCGAAGCAGCTGTACAGGTCGAGGTGGGCGACGTCGTCGACGCCGACGCCCCCGACACGCAGCGCCTCGCGCGCCGCCGCCGCCATCGCCGGCGAGCGCCACATCTCGTCGTGCTCGGCGACGTAGACCGGGTCCGTCGCGTAGCACCAGCCGCGCAGGTAGACCCGCCGCTCGGGCGGCACGCCGAGCGCGTCGGCGGCCTCGTGGCTGGCGACGAGCACGGCGGCCGCCATGTCGACGTCCATGATCGAGACCATGTACTTCGTGTACGGGTAGCCGACCATGCGGTTCTCGGGCGTGGCCGTGATGATCTCGTCGGCCGACCGCGCCACCGGGAACCACGCGAGCGGGTTGGCGGCGGCGATGTCGGTGAACGGCGCCAGCAGCTCGCCCAGCTGCCGGCGGTACTCGTCGAGCCCGACGCCGAGGTGGCCGCGCCGGGCGTTGTCGAAGATCGCGAACGTCAGCCACGCCTGGAACACCTCGTGCGCGACCTCGGCCGGGATGGAACGGCGCCTCCCACGGGAACGGCCGCCGCTCCTCCGGCTTGAAGCTGTAGGGGTAGCGCTCACCGCGGCGCTTGTACCGCCGCTGGGTCGCGAGCGCCTCCGCCCCGCAGACCAACGCGACGTCGAGCTCGCCGGCGAGGATCCGCTCGGCCGGCTCCGTTCACCAGCACCTGCGGCGTCGTCCCGCCGATGCCCGAGTAGTAGCGTGCGCCGGGGCTCGACGCCGAGGCGCGCCGCGAGCCGGCGCCGTCGGGTCGTCGTACTGCCAGGTCTGGCAGTACACGATCTGCAGGCTGTCGAGGCGGTCGAGCACGGCCGAGCTCCGACGCCCGTGTCGTCGGCGGCGACGCGGGCGACGTCCTCCCACATCGCGAGCGGCTCGGGCGCGCCCTCGTCCCCGACCTCGTCGGGATGCCAGGTGCTGCTGCCCGACGCCGATGAGGCACGGCGTGCGTGGGTCGACGGCGCGGCATCGGCTACTTCCCCTGCCAGTTCGGCTTGCGCTTCTCGCGCGAACGCCTTCGGGCCCTCCTTGGCGTCCTCGGTCTGGAAGATCATCGAGCTCAGCGCGCTCTCGTTCTTGTACGCGTCGCGCAGGCTCATGCCGAGACCCTCCCACACGCTCTGCTTCGTCGCCTGCACCGCGAGCGGCGCGTTGGCGGTGATCCGGCGCGCGTACTCGTACGCCTTGTCGAGCAGCTGCTCGCGGGGAACGACCGCGTTCAGCAGCCCCATCTCGTAGCGCACGGTCGCGCCGGGATGAGGTCGGCGCACAGCAGGAACTCCATCGCCTGCGGGAACGGGATCTGGCGCGGCAGCCGCACCGTCGTGCCGCCGCCGGCGAACAGCCCGCGCTTGGGCTCCATCACGGCGAACTTCGCCTCGGGGCACGCGACGCGGATGTCGACGCCGCCGAGCATCTCCATCCCGCCGGCGGTGCAGAAGCCGTTGACGGCGGCGATGATCGGCTTCCAGATCTTCGCGCCGCGCAGCACCGCCTTCGTGCCGTCGTCGAGGCGGTACCCGTCGATCTCGGTGAGCCCCTCGTTCTGGATGCGCTCGGCCACCTTCGTGATCTCGGGGACGTAGGTCTTGAGGTCGGCGCCGGTGAAGAAGGCGTCGCCGACGCCGGTGATGATCGCGACCCACGCGTCGTGGTCGTCGTCGAAGCGCTCCCACGCCATCGCGGAGCTGCTTGAAGTGCTCCATGTCGGCCGAGTTCCGGGCCTCGGGCCGGTCGATCGTGATGAGGACGATGTGCTCGTCGTCCCGCTCGTAGTGGATCGGCATCCGTACCTTCCCGCGCCTTCCTGCCGGCCTCGCGAACCTGACACGATAGTCAGGGAACGCCGAGGGCAGCCCGGGGGGAGACCGTGCGCGAACACCGCTACTCGTTCGAGATCCCGCATGCGGCAGCGCGCTTCTGGGCGCTGTTCCAGGACTACGACCGCTGGACCGACTACGCGCCGATGGTGAAGCGGGTCGACGTGCTCTGGCCCGGGGACGACGACCACAACGGCCGACTGCGCCGCGTCATCTACCAGATGCCGTTCGGGCGCGAAGGCTCCGCCCTCGAGCTCGTCACGGACGTCGAGCCCGAACGCGGCTACACGTACACGATGATCTCGAATGACGCCGGCAACGACCAGACGGGCAAGATCCGCCTCGAGCCGATCGGCTCCAACCGCACCCGCTTCTCGTTCGAGGAGCGGTACCACCTCCAGAAGGCGCCGTGGAAGTGGTTCGAGGGACCGATCTACAAGTTCATCAACAAGAAGAACGAGGAGAGCATGCGGCGGGCGTCCGAGTGGCTGAGCGCGCACCCCGAGTACCGTGCCGACCTCGTGGAACCCGACCCGCAGGCACAGCAACAAACGAGCGGGAGCTGACGTGGCCGAGCGACCGAAGGCGCTCGTCACGGCGCCGTTCCGCGGTGAAGGGCTCGACACGCTCGAGCGCCTCGCCGACGTCGTCTACGACCCGTGGATCGAGCAGCAACCACTGCGCATCTACAACTCGGAGCAGCTCGCCGAGCGCATCGAAGCCGAAGGCGCGAACGTGGTCGTCGTCGAGAGCGACTCCGTCAAGGGCCCCGTCCTCGACCTCCCCCTCGTCGCCGTCGGCTCGTGCCGCGGCGACCCCAACAACGTCGACGTGGCCGCCGCCACCGCCCGCGGCATCCCCGTGCTGCGGGCGCCGGGCCGCAACGCCGACGCCGTCGCCGAGCTCACCGTCGCGCTCCTCTTCGCCGTCAACCGCGGCGTCGTCCGCGCCGACCGCGACGTGCGCGAAGGCGAGATCTACCGCGACGGCACGATCCCCTACCAGCGCTTCCGGGCCTGGCAGCTGGCGGGGCGCACGGCCGGGCTCGTCGGCCTCGGCGCCGTCGGCCGCGCCACGCGGTGGCGGCTCGAGGGCCTCGGGCATGCGCGTCATCGCGCACGACCCGTACGCCGACGACGCCACCCACACGCTCGACGACCTGCTCGCCGAGGCCGACGTGGTCTCGATGCACGCCATGGTCACGCCCGAGACGCAGGGCATGATCGGCGCCGAGCAGTTCGCCCGCATGAAGGACGACGCGATCTACGTCAACACCGCCCGGGCCATGCTCCACGACACCGACGCGCTCGTCGGCGCGCTCGAGTCCGGCACGCTCGCCGGCGCGGGGCTGGACCACTTCGAGGGCGAGCACCTCCCGACCGACCACCCGCTGCAGTCGATGCCGAACGTCGTGCTCACCCCGCACATCGGCGGCGCGACCTACGACACCGAGGCGAACCACTCCAAGCTCATCGCCGACGGCCTCGCACAGCTCCTCGGCGGCGGCAAGCCCGACAACCTCGTGAACCCGGAGGTCCTCTCGTGAGCCCGGAGACCAAGCTGACCGCGCAGGAGACGAAGGAAGCCGTCCTCTGGGTCGCCAAGGAGATGCTGCGCACGAACCTGGTCGAGGGCACGGCCGGGAATCTCGGCGCGCGCCTCCCCGACGGCAACGCGGTCCTCACGCCGTCGTCGGTCGACTACACGGAGATGACGCTCGACGACCTCGTCGTCACCGACCTCGACGGCAACGTGCTCGAGGGTGAGCGCGGCCCCACGACCGAGAAGGCGCTGCACCTTTCAGCGCTGCGCCTGCACGACGACATCAACGCCACCATGCACTGCCACGCCCGGTACGCCACGATGTTCGCGCTCGACGCGCCAGTCGATCCCCGCCGTGATCGAGGAGTTCGTCGTGTTCGTCGGCGGCGACGTCGAGGTCGCCGACTACAAGACGACCGGCACCGACGAGCTGGCCGACGAGGTCGCCAAGCGCGTCAGCGACCGGTCGGCGGTGCTCATGGCGAACCACGGGCTGTTCGCGGTCGGGAAGGACCCCAAGCACGTCCTCCACGTCGCGCACCTCGTCGAGCGCACGGCCGAGATCATCTGGGGCGCCCGGCAGCTCGGCGAGATCGTCCCCATCCCCGACGAGGTCAACGAGACGTTCGCCGGCTACTACCGCTTCGGCCGCACCGGGAAGTTCTGAGCCTCACGCCGCGATCGCGGCGAGGAACGGGTCGTTGAACCCGGCGCTGCCGACGGTCGTCGCCTCGAGCTCGTAGTGCTCACCCGTTGACGCCACGTCGAAGATCACCTTCGTCGCCAGCTTGCCGGGCGTCGTCTCGACGTCGAGATCCGACCGGTTCCAGACACCGAGCTGGCCCTCGACCTTCCAGTTGCGTCCCTTCTGCTTGGCGGCGAACGCATAGAGCTTGTCGCCCGCGACCGCGAGGAGCACGGTCTTCGTGCCCTTCCACGACGTCCTGGCCAGACCGCCGGCGTCCTTGTTGACCTTGCGGCGCTTGAACATCGAGGCCACGCCGCTCACCTGATCGAGCCCGAACGTCCCCCACGTCCCGGCCGGCTGCAGGATTCCCGCTGCCTGCACCGGCTCAGGCACCTGCTCCTGCGCGATCTCCTTGACCTTCGCGACCCAGTCCGTTCCCACGGCTCTGCTCCCTTTCGACGGCTGGTCGTTCGGACCGTTCCAGGAGACCACGAAACGCGACTGCAGCCCTGAGTAGCGCCTACTCAAAATCTCGACGCACGGCTACCGTCCCGCGCGTGGGCAGTACGCGAGCCGTCGCTACTTCTCGCCCGAGATCGAGACCATGCCCCGGTCGGAGATCGCCGCTCTGCGCGAAGAGCGCCTCCTCGGCGACCTGCTGCCGTGGGCGTACCAGCGTTCGGCCCTGATTCGGGAGACGTGGGACGCCGCCGGCATCACCGCCGACGACGTGCAGTCGATGGACGATTTCCGGGAGAAGGTCCCGTTCATCGACAAGGACGCGATCCGCGCCTTTCGCGACCGTCACCGCGATCCGTACGGCGGCATGCTCGTGCCTCGACCCGAAGATGACCGAGGTGTTCAGCGCGATCTTCTCGACGTCGGGCACCACCGGCGACCCGACGCCGGCGCCGTACGCGGGGCGTGGGCCGAGCATGCTCGTGCGCGAGTTCTGGGAGCTCGGCAGCCGGCCCGGCGACTACTTCACGTATTGCCTGTTCACGTTCCGCGGCCCCGGCATTCACGACACCATCCGCGGCATCGGCGCGACGCCGGTCTTCGTCGACCACCAACCCGCCGACGTGCCGCAGCTGGTCCGCTTCAGCCGCGAGCTCCGTCCGACTGCTTGGTACAACCTGTCGGGCCCGCTGGTGCTCGCGCTCGAGCAGCACGCGGCGCGCGCCGATGTCGACCTCGCCGAGGCGTTCTCGAGCTACCGGGGCGTCACGTTCGCGGGCGAGCCGATCGGGCCCCGCGCGCGCCGGCTGGTCGAGGACGGGTGGGGCCTGGAGCTGTTCATGCACACGGGCGTCGGCGACGTCGGCGCCGCCACCGAGTGCCGCGAGCACGACGGCTGCCACTTCTGGGAGGACACCTGCTACCTCGAGTCGCTCGATCCCGACGGCGCCGAGCCGGTCGGCGACGGCGAGCGCGGCGAGCTGGTGTCGACGACGCTGCTCGACAAGATCGCGCCGCTCGTCCGCTACCGGTCCGACGATCTCGTGCGCATCACGCACGAGCAGTGCGCGTGCGGGCGCACGCACGGCCGAGTGTGGCCACTCGGCCGCAAGGGGGACGAGGTCGTCGTGGACGGGCGGTCCGTGCTCCCCGGCGACCTGTGGGAGGCGGTCGAACGCGTCCCGGAGACGAGCGCGGGCTTGTTCCAGGTGATCCGGGCGCAGGCGGGAGGTCGACCGGCTCCGGCTCCGCGTCGGGTACGCAGCCGAGGGCGCTGCGGGGCATCGCCGACTTGCAGACGCGGGTCACCGAGTCCGTGCACGAGGCGGTCGGCGTCGAGCCCGACGTCGAGCTCGTCGAGAACGAGGTGCTGCTGCGTCAGGGCCCGCCGCACAAGATCCCGCGGGTGGCGAAGCAGTGACATGGTGATGTTCGCCAAGCGGTACGAAGACCCACCCGGGGTATGGGGGGTCGGCCGCGTGGTCGTCGACGGCGAAGTGGTCCCGTGGCCGGTCGCGCAGGCTGACGTCGAGGACGAGGCCGAGTCGCTCGCCCCGCGTCTCTCCGCGCTTGGGTCTCGAGCCCGGCGGGCTCGTCCTCTTCGTGTCGATGCTCTCGCAGGCCATGCACGTCGTCCCGTTGGAGCAGGCGGCGGGAAGGGTCGGCGCGCTGTACTCGTCGGCCGACTCGACACCGTTCGACGCGTTCCGCGTCGCCGCGCTCGTCCGGCAGCTCGAGCCGCAGGTCGTGCTCGGGATCACCGGTGACGTGCTCGACGGACTGCTCGAGGCGGGCGCGAGCCGGCGGACGTTTCGGGCCGTGCCCGCCGTCGTCGCCGCCGACGCCGACGCGCACGCGCGGCTGCGCGCCGCCGGGTTGACGCCCCGCCGCTGGGTGCAGCTCGGGCCGACGAGCGCGATCGAGGGGCTCGACCAGACGGCCCCGCTACGACGCCGACGCGCTGGGACGTCGAGCCAGATCGGACGGCGAGCTCGTCGATCAGCAACCTCGTGCCGCGGCTGACCGCGGCGCGACAGCTCCGAACCGGCGTCCGCGGGCGAGTGGTCGCAGAAGGCCGGGTCAGCGCTTGCGGAGCAGCGTGAGCCCGTCGCCGACGGTGAGGATCGCGCTCTCGACGCGGTCGTCGGCGGCGACGGCGTCGTTGAACGCACGGATGGCCTTGGTGTTGTCGTCGGTTGCCTTTGCGTCGGCGACGGCGCCGCCCCAGAGCGTGTTGTCGACGAGGATCACGCCGTTCGGCCGCAACCGGGCGAGGACCTCTTCGTAGTAGTGGGCGTAGTTCGGCTTGTCGGCGTCGATGAACGCGAGGTCGAACCTGCTCCCCCGCCGGCAGCGATCGCAGCGTCTCGATCGCGGGGGCGATGCGCAGCTCGATCTTGTCGTCGACACCGGCCCGCTCCCAGTACTTCGTGGCGATGGCGGTCCACTCCTCGTTCACGTCGCAGCACAAGAGCGTGCCGTCGTCGGGGAGGCCACGGGCGATGCTGATCGCCGAGTACCCCGTGAACGTCCCGACCTCGATCGCGTGCCGCGCGCCGATCAGGCGCGTGAGCAGAGTCATGAACGCACCCTGCTCGGGAGCGATCTGCATCATCGAGATGCCGCCGAGCGCCTCGGTCTCGGCGATGAGGTCGCGCTGCACGTCGTCGAGCGGCGGCGCGTGGGCGACGAGGTAGTCGTGGACGGGCTTGGTGAGGAAGAACGACTTCGGTGTGTCGGCCATATTGCTCCTTTGGTCGCCGTCGCAGGCTCCGGCTCCTGCTGCGACGGTCGGCCAGCCGCCGTCTCCACGGGCAGGCTACCGAGCCGGAACCGGGGCAGTCCCACCTCGTCGGTCAGCTTGTCGCACACGAGCGCGACCCGCGCCCCGACGTGGAGCGTCTCCTCGGTCGCGTCGACGACGTTGCTGACCAGGCGGACCGGCTCGTCGGAGCTGCCGTCGACCTCGACGACGCTCACGTTGTAGGGCACGACGCTCTCGACGGCCGGATGCAGCGGCTGCACGACCCACGTGTACGTGAAGACGGTGCCCGTCCCCGGCAGCGTGGCCCAGTCCCAGTCGAGCGACCCGCACCGGTAGCAGCCCTCGGTCGGCGGGTGCCGGTGGGCGCCGCAGTCGCGACATTGCTGCACGTCGAGCCGACCTTCCGCCGCCGCCTTCCAGAACCCGGCGTTGGTGCTGATGACGGGCGGGAGCGGCAGGTCGGCCGGCAGGTAGGGCGCGCCGTCGCGCAGCGCGGTCACGTGCTCGCCCCGACCGGCGCCTCGAGGCCGTAGAGCTGCGCCGTCGTCTCGTAGGTGATGCGACGCCGCTCCGCCGGATCCACGGCGGCGAAGATGCGCTCCAGCGTCTCCTGCGTGTGCGGCCACGTGCCCTCGGGATGCGGGTAGTCGGACGCCCAGAGCAGCGGCTCGACGCCGGTGAAGTCGCGGTTCACGACGCCGGCGGCGTCGTTGCCGAACGTGACGTGCCCCTGGCGGCGCACGTAGAAGCTGGGCGGCTCGGCCAGCTTCGGCTTCACCCACTGCTCGTGCTCCTCGAACGCCTCGTCCATGCGTTCGAGCAGCCACGAGAGCCAGCCGGCGCCGCACTCGACCATCACCACGTGCAGTTGGGGGAACCGCTCGAGGACGCCGGACGCGGCGAGGTACGCGAGCGTGCGCTGCGCGCCCAGTCCCACCTCGACGTAGTTGATGACCGCGCCGCCGGGGCCGCGCTCGGTGACCGGGTTGGCGCCGGTGCCGACGTGGAAGCTCACCGGCATCCCGTGCGCCTGGGCCGCCGCCCACACCGGGTCGTACCGGTCGCTGTTGTACGGCGCGTCGGCGGGCGCCTGCATCGGGAGCATCACCGACCGCAGCCCGAGCCCGGCGACCCGCTCGATCTCGCGCACGGCCTCGTCCGGTTCCTGCACCGGGATCAGCGCCGCGCCCGCGAACCGCTTCGACGCGGCCGTGAACGTCTCGGCCAGCCAGTCGTTGTACGCGCGCGCCGTCGCCCACCGGAGCTCGGGGTCCGGGATCACGAACCCGAACAGCGCGATCGTCGGGTAGAGGACCTCGCCCCACACGCCGTCCTCGTCGAGGTCCTTCGCGCGCACGTCCGGGTCGGAGCCGCCGGCCCGGAACCCCGTCGCCTTCGACTTCTCTGCCTCGTCCCTCGGCTGGCCCATGCGGCGCGGCGGCGAGCCCTCGACGAGGAACAGCCAGCGGCCGTCGACCTCCTCGATCCGCGGCGCGCGTTCGCGCAGATGGCTCGGGAGCCGCTGCACCCAGAGGTCGAGCGGCTCGACGACGTGCGAGTCGGCGCTGTTCACGAGTGTGGTCACGGTCTCACTTCCTCAGGATCATCGAGCCCGAAGGCGTCGGTCCGGCGCCGGCGACGACCAGCGCGACCTCGGCGCCCGCGATCTGGTTGGCGGCCGTGCCGCGGAGTTGTCGAACGGCCTCGAGCACGTGCGTGACGCCGTGGAGGTACACCTCGGCGAGGTTGCCGCCGTGGGTGTTGACCGGCAGCGAGCCCTCGCGGCGGATGCTGCCGTCGGCGACGAACGGGCCGCTCTCGCCCGGCTTGCAGAACCCGAAGTCCTCGAGGCCCATGAGCACGAGCGGCGTGAAGTGGTCGTAGATCTCGGCCACGTCGATGTCGTCCGGCCCGACGCCGGCGAGGCGGTACGCCTCCTCGGCCGTGGCGCGCTGCCCGGCGGTCGGGTAGTCGGCTTCGGGCATGTTGTGACCCGGACAGCATCCCCTCGCCCCACCGGTAGCTCCCCGCCATCGACGCCGACTGCACGTACACCGGCGGTTGGCGCAGGTCGCGGGCGCGCTCGGGCGTGGTGAGGATCATGGCCCCTGCCCCGTCGCTCTCCATGCAGATGTCGAGGAGCCGCAACGGGTCGGCGATCATCCGCGAGTTGTGATGGTCCTCGACGGTGATCTCGGTGCGGAAGAGCGCGTCGGGGTTCGTCGCCGCGTTGCGGCGGGCGTTGATCGACACTTCGGCGAAGTGGTCGGGCGTCGTGCCGTACACGGCCATATGGCGCCGAGCCGGCAGGGCGAACATCTGCGCCGGCGACATGAGCCCGAACGGCAGCGCGTAGCCGAACGGGGCGGGGAGCTGACCCTGCAGGCCGGCGAGTGATCGTCCGAAGCGCTGCTTCCCCTGGCTGATCGCGCGCACGACGACGACGTACTCGGCGACGCCGTTGGCGACGGCCATCGCCGCGTTGACGAACGCGCCGCCCATGCCCGCGCCGCCGCCGCCCCAGACCATCGCCGCGTAGCGGACCCGCGGCGTGCCGAGCGCCATCTGCAACATCGACGGGTGGGCGGCGTCGTCGGAGTAGGAGGAGAACCCGTCGATCTCCTTCGGGTCGATCCCGGCGTCGCGGCAGGCGTCGTGGATGGCTTGGAGCGCGAGCCGGAGCGTGCCCTCGTGCTCGAGCGCGCCGCGCTTCCCGTATGCGGACCGGCCGATGCCGACGATGCAGGCCTTGTCACGCAGCAGGTCGTCGTGGCTCATGCGTCGCTCTGCAGTGTTGCGAGCGCGAAGCGCGTGGCGAGCGCGACGGCGTTGTCGCGGCCCATGGTGCCGGTACCGAGGAGCTTGTCGGTCATCAGCCCGGAGCACAGGTGATGGATCGCGAGCGCGTCACGCTCGGGCTCGGCGGCCGGGAACACGCCGGAGGACCGGCCCTCGTCGATGGCCGCCTCGAGCGGCGCGAGCTGGCGGCGTACGCAGCGGATCACGTCGTCGGGGAACTCCGACGCGATGACCTGGCGCTCGACGAGGAAGACGCGCGTGCGGCGGGCGAGGCGGGCGTCGTACGCCAGCGCGAGCGTCTCTGCGACCCAGGCTTCGACCTGCTGCGCCGGCGAGCCCGCGGCGGCGACCTTGCGCCCGAGGCGCTCGCCGGCGAGCGCCGCCTCCCGGTCGAACAGCGCGAGGAACAGCTCGGACTTGCCGCGGAAGTGGCGGTAGAAGGCCCGGGTCGAGAGCCCCGCCTCGTCGAGCACGTCGTCGACTCGCAATCCCGCGTACCCGCCCCGGGCCAGCACCGCTTCTGCTGCTGTGAGCAGCTGTTCCACCTCGTCGACGGACCCCTGTCCAACCGACGAGACCGAGCGGCCACTCGGACTGTCCATCGCCGTTCGCCCCGCCACTGAAAACGATGTTTTCACAACCGACCGGGAGCGTCAAGCCTCGCCGGGGAGTATGAGCGGCGTCGGGCATTGCAACACGCCGGCGGGGCGTTCGCGAAAGCCGGCGCGGGGCGTTCGCGAAAGCCAGCAGAGCGCTCAGTCGTCGCGAGGTGGTAGCGGAGGAGGACGCTCTTCACGAACGTTGGCCTTGCGGTCGAGCTCGTCGAACGTGTGGCCCTTGAACACGAAGCCCGCCCAGGCGCCGAAGAACAGGCCTGCCAGTGTTCCCACCGCCGCGGCCATGGCGAGAGGTCCTCCCTCAGCGGCGGACTCATAGCTCACGTCGAAGGCAATCGACGCCATGAACAACGCGACGCACAACGGAACGGCGACGGCGATACCGATGATGATCCAGCGGACGAGGTCGTGCTCGGCTCGGCGCATCTCCTCGACCCGGGCGTCACTCGTCTCGGCGTGAGTGAGGGCTGTCGACTGAGGCTCTTCAGCCACTGGTCGCTCCTTCACGCTCCTGGCGCTCGCGCCTGCTACGTGGCAGTCATACCCGGTCGCTGCCTCCGGATGCCGTTCACGGGACAGAAGCGGGGCTGCGCGGCGAAACCCATCAAGCGTCGCCAGATAGCGGGAGACCACCGCCTCGGCGGGAATCGAAGTTTCACGGAGAGCTGTCGATTCGGCCATGTGCCGTTCGTCGCTTGGGTAAGGGCCGGCACCGACTCCCATCGGTGAGATCAGCGACCGAACCGGGGGCGCGACATCCCCCGAAGGTGACAAGGAGGTTCCCATGAAGGCCATTCGTCTCCACGAACCGAAGGGCTTCGAGGGCATCGAGGGCCTCGTCTTCGAGGACGCCCCGGATCCGCAGCCGGCGATCGGCGACGCGCTCGTGCAGGTGCGCGCCGCGAGCTTCACCCCGACCGAGTTGATGTGGCCGCTCGGGACCGATCGAACGGACACGAACGGGGGCCGCGGATCCCGGCCCACGAGGGGTCGGGCGTCGTCGTCGCGCTCGGCTTCGGCGCGGCCGGCGTGTCGGTGGGCGACGAGGTGTACGGCCTCATCGACGGGCTACCGCGACGGCTGGGCCGCCGAGTACGTGGCCATCGAGGCTCGCAGCTTGGCGCCGAAGCCGACGACGGTCGATTTCGTCGAAGCCGCGGCGATCCCGCAGGCTGCGCTCACGTCGTGGCAGGCGCTGTTCGACCACGGCCACCTCGAGTCCGGCCAGACGGTCGTCATTCACGGCGCCGGCGGCGGCGTCGGGACGATGGCGGTGCGCCTCGCCCGCTGGGCCGGCGCCCACGTCATCGGCACCGGTCGAGCGAACGCGCGCCAACGCGTGCTCGACGTCGGCGCCGACGAGTTCGTCGACGTCGAGCAGGACGGCTGGGAGACCTCCGTCGGTCCGGTCGACCTCGTCTACGACATCATCGGCGGCGACGTGCTCGCTCGTTCGGCGGCGATCGTCAAGCCCGGCGGAGCGCTCGTGTCCATCATGGCTCCGCCGCCAACCGATCGAGACGACATTCGCACCGTTGGCTTCGTTCGGGATCCGAGCGGTGCCCAACTCCGCGACATCGCTCGACTCGTCGACGACGGGACACTTCGCCCCGACGTCAGCGCGGTCTACCCGCTGGCGGACGCGCGGAGGCCTTCATGGCCAAGTCCACCGAGCACATTCCGGGCAAGGTCGTGCTGACACCCTGCGCGGCGCGCTCAGCTGCCAGTTTCGGGGTCGACGCCCGGTAGCCACGGGTGTCGGCCCCGATCGGCCGCGTAGTCTCGCGTCCACAACGCGTGCCGAGGGCGCCCCAGCGGATCAGTTCACGTCACCGGTGAATCGCCTGGGCGTGACGGTGAATACATCAGGACCAACGGGAGGAGGAATTATGACGCGAATGACCTACGAGAGATTGGGCGTGTGATGATCTTGGTAATCGGAGGCAGAAGCAAGATCGGTTCTGCTCTTCTCGATCAACTGGGGAGTCGGGGGGCGTCGGTACGTGCCCTCGCGCGGTCGAGCGAGTCATCGGCCGCCTTTCCGGCGCCGATCGAGACGGTGACCGGTGACCTCGGTGATCCAGCGCTCGCTCGAAGCCGCGATGCAAGGCGTGGAGCAGGTCTTCCTCCTGTGCGGAAGCTCGCCGGACGAGGTGACGCTGAATCGCAACGCGATCGATGCCGCCCGCGCCAGCGGTGTTCGCTTGTTGGTGCGGAGCTCCATCCTCGCGGCCGATCCCGCAGGCTCGACCGCCACGTTCGTTCGCAACCACGGGGAGAGCGACGCCTATCTCGCCCAATCCGGGCTCGCGCACGTGATCCTCCGGCCCAACTACTACGCCCAGAACGTTCCCGAGAGCGTGATTCCGACGATCGACGGCGACGGGCGGTTCTACGCCAACCTCGGTGACGCCCGCCTCAGCATGGTGGACACGGCCGACGTGGGCGCCGTGGCCGCGGTCGTGCTGACCAACCCCGGTCACGAAGGCAAGACGTACGACGTCACCGGACCCCAGGCGCTGTCGTATGACGACGTGGCATCGAAGCTCTCGTCGAGGCTGGGCCGGCGCGTCGAGTACGTGGACGTGCCCGACGACGCGGCTCGGTCCGCCCTCGCCGGCGCCGGACTCGGCGACTGGCTCGCCGACAGCCTGGTCTCACTCTTCGCGGAAGAGTACCGACGCTCCGGCACCGACGGCTATGCCGCCCAGGTGACCGACACCGTTCAGCAATTGACCGGCCAACCCGCCCACACCCTCGAAGACCTCTTGGCCTAGGGCCCTAGACAGCTCGCCGTAACGAATGGCCGCGGGAGCTCGCGAAGAACTCGTCAGCGGCGTGGTCCGCGTCGGCGAGAAGGAGCTGACCGGCGCCGTCATCACGGAGTTCCGGACGGATATGCGCACGTTTCCTCCCTCTCGGCGTCTTGTGCGCAGGCGCATGATGACCGGAAGCGTCGAGCAACTCCCCCCCCTCACTCCCGGAGCAGAAACGCCATGAGCCCGGACACCGTGACCCGAACGGAAATCCGTCCCTTCCAGATCGACATTCCTCGAGCAGGAGATCGACGAGCTGCGCCGTCGCATCGCCGCGACGCGCTGGCCCACCAAGGAGCTCGTCGACGATCGGTCGCAGGGCGTGCAGTTGGCGACGATGCAGGAGCTCGCCCGCTACTGGACGACCGACTACGACTGGCGCCGGTGCGAGGCGAGACTGAACGCGCTGCCGCAGTTCACGACCGAGATCGACGGCGTGGACATCCACTTCATCCACGTGAAGTCGCCGCACGAGAACGCGTTGCCGCTGATCATGACGCACGGGTGGCCCGGCTCGGTCGTCGAGCTGCTGGAGACCGTCGGCCCGCTCACCGACCCGACCGCGCACGGCGGACGCGCCGAGGACGCGTTCGACCTCGTGCTGCCGTCCCTGCCCGGCTACGGGTTCTCCGGCGAGCCGACCGAGCTCGGCTGGGACGCCAGCCGCACCGCACGCGCGTGGGCGGAGCTGATGCACCGCCTCGGCTACACCCGCTACGTCGCCCAGGGCGGCGACGTGGGTGCCCTCGTCACGGACCTGATGGGCCGCCAGGCGGTCGAGGGTTTGGTCGGCTACCACCTGAACCTGCTCACGGCGGTGCTCGCAATCGGCGATCAACTGCCCAAGGAATCCGAGAAGGAACGCGCAGCGGCCGAGGCGTTCGCGACGTTCAGGGAGGACGGCTTCGGCTACTTCCTCGAGATGGCAACGCGGCCACAGACGATCGGCTACGCCCTGCTGGATTCACCGGTCGCGCTGGCGGCCTGGTTGCTCGACCACGACACGGACAGCTACTACAAGATCTCCCGCGCGTTCGTCGACGGCGAGCCCGTGGGCAATCTCACCCGGGACACACATCGTCGACAACATCACGCTGTACTGGCTGACCGGCACCGCAGCGTCGGCGGCCCGGTCGTACTGGGAGGACGGACGAGCGCTGGCCGCAGCGCTTGCGAGCGGCCAGGCTCCTCCGGCGGTCACCGGTGCCGGTCGGCTTCACGACGTTCCCCGGCGAGATCTGGGCTGCCCCGCGCAGCTGGGTCGAGACGGTCTACCCCGGCCTCGCCTACTTCAACGAGGTGGACAAGGGCGGCCACTTCGCCGCCTGGGAAGAGCCGCAACTCTTCTCCGAGGAGCTGCGCGCGCGTTCCGGTCACTGCGCTAGTCGCCGCTCGTGACCGATGCGGCACAAGACGCCAGACCGGGGCTGATCCGCTCGATCGTCCATCGCCTGGCAGGCGAGGAGGTCGCGCTCCCGGTCGAAGGTCGTCTGGCGTCGTTCGAGGGCGCGACGGGATGGCTCAACTCCGAGCCGCTGACGCCGGAGGGACTTCGTGGCCGCGTCGTCCTCGTCGACTTCTGGACCTACACCTGCATCAACTGGCTGCGGACGCTTCCCTACGTCCGGGCATGGGCCGCGAAGTACGCGGCCGCCGGTCTGACCGTCGTCGGCGTCCATACGCCGGAGTTCGGGTTCGAGCACAACATCGACAACGTCATCGCGCAGTCGCGCAACCTCGGCGTCGAGTACCCCATGGCGGTCGACAACGACTACGCCGTCTGGCGCGCCTTCGCCAATCACTTCTGGCCGGCGCTGTACATCGCCGACGCCGAGGGCCGGATCCGCTTCCATCACTTCGGCGAGGGCGAGTACGCCATGACCGAGATGGCCATCCAGCAGCTCCTGCTCGAAGCCGGCGCGGACGGCATCGATCAGGACCTGGTGATGGTCGAGCCTCGGGGCCTGGAAGTGGCGGCCGACTGGCAGACGCTGCAATCGCCGGAGACCTACCTCGGCTACGGCCAGAGCACCGGCTTCGCCCAGGAAGACGTCGCCGGGTTCGACAAGCCCGCGCAACTACGCCGCGCCCGCACGCTGCGCTCAACGACTGGGACGCTGTCGGGGACCTGGACGGTCGCGGAGCACGCCGCGCTCTTCAACGAGCCGGGCGGACGGATCGCGTTCCAGTTCCACGCGCGCGATCTCAACCTGGTCATGGGCCCGGCATCCCGGGAACGCGATCCCGTTCCGGGTCTTCCTCGACGGCCGGACCGCGGACGGCGCGCACGGGACCGACGTCGACGCGGACGGCAACGGGACGGTCGAGCGACCAGCGCACCTACCAGCTGATCCGCCAACCCGGAGCCGATCGCCGACCGCCGGTTCGAGATCGAGTTCCTCGACGCGGGCGTCGAGGCGTACTGCTTCACCTTCGGCTGACTTTCTTCGCCGTGAGACCTTTGCGCTAGTCGGACATCGAGACGTGGTGGGACCCCATCACCTCGGAGAGGGTCGCAGCCTCGACCCGAGTCCGATCGAAAGCACAAAGCCCAGTGACCGGATTCTCCGCCATGAAGCGATCAGCCACTTCCTCCCACGCCAACCACGCCTGAAGCCGCTCGGGAGTGTCGATGAGCTCGTTGTCGGCCACGACTTTTATCCCCGTGTAGCCCTCGGAGAGCGCCTCCGCCAACACGGTGGCGAAGGCCCCGCGTTGGGAAGCGGCTTCCACCATCCTGTCGGGACCGTAGATGTCGGTGACGCTGGCGATCACGAGCTCGCCTCGGTCCACCAGATCGTTCGGCCACTGCCCGACCACCGGGTCGTCGGCAAGGAACATCTGCCGCTCGCCGCGAGCCGCGCCCTGGGCGAGAAACGTCGTTGCGCCGGCCTCGAAGGTCGAGACGCCCGAAAAGACCCATCCGGCATGGCCGAAGGCCACGAGCGAAGTCGCCCGCGAGCTCGATCGTCGGCCCTGCCCATCCGGGCGAGCGTATTCGCGAAGGGCCGGCGCGAGCGAAACGATCGGCCTCGTTTCTGTGGCCGCGAGGAGATCGAGGTCCTCGAGACGGAGCCCGAAAACCGCGCCTACCATCGCCTCTTGCCGTGTCGAGGGTAAAGGTCACCGTCCTCAGCGACGCGAGCGCGCCGGTCACTGGTGCTTGCACTGATCCCCGCGTTTGCAGCCGCCGTCGGAATCCCCGCCGAGGACGAGCGGCGGCTCGGCCGCGGTCGTCGAGCGACTCGTCAGCTTCACGCTCGACAACGCGTACCCGGACAACGACCTCGGCGAGATCGAGGTCGACGCTCGAGGCCGGCGACGGATCTGTCGCACGTCGCCGTGCACGACTGGGGCCTGCCGCTGACGAGCGCCGGCGGCGAATTCGGGCCGCTGCCCGAGCCGCTCGCCGCTCTCGCTCCTGACGCGAGCGAACGTGCTGCTGCTGAACCTCGGCTCGAACGGGAAGCGGCTGACGGCGGAGGTGACCGTCCGCTCAGGTGGCGATGGACAGGCGAGGTGGCACCACATCGAAGCTGCGCCCAGGCGCGCACCGGCGGCGGGAGAAGCCCTGACGCGATCGAGGTGAGGGCGGCTACGCCCGCAGGACGCGGAGGCGATCGCCCAGCTCCTCTACGAGAACTACCACCTGAGCTACGTGCACGCCGACTTCTACCGGCCGCGGTACTTGATGGCGATGCTCGCGTCGGGCGGGTTGCTGTCGACGATCGCCGTCCACGACGGGCGAGTGATCGCGCACGGCGCGTTGATGCCGCTCCCTGGTGTCTCCTCCGCTGAGACGGGTGCCGCCGTCGTCCACTCCGCCTATCGCGGCCTCGGTGTCTTCGGCCGATTGTCCGAGCACACCCTCGACGCAGCGATCGAGCGCGGGCTTGCTTCAGTCTTCGGCGATGCCGTCACCATCCATCCCTTCAGTCAGCGCGTCGAGCGTTCGAACGGCTATTTCGAGACGGCGCTCCAACTCGGCATGGTCCCGGCGCAAACGACGATGCGGGGATTTGGTGGCGAGGGGCCGAGACGACGCACGGCCACGCTTCGCTCCTACCGGCCCTTCGACGAGCAGCCGCGGCAGGTCGCACTGCCGGCCGTCTACCGCGACCTGCTCGAGAGCGTGTACGCCAACGTCGGCCTCACGATCGAAGCTCGGACCGAGCCAGCTCCGTTCGAGGGCGACGCGGTCACGGTCGAGATCGACGAGCCGCGCGCTCTCGGCTTCCTGCGGCTCCGGCGCTGGGAGGGGGAAGCCGGCTCAGCCCTGAAGGCGGCTGTGCGCCACCTGCTGCTCGCAGCATGTCGACGTCGCCTACGCCGACGTCGACCTGATGGCTGTCGACGATGTGACGAGGCGACGGCCGAGCTGAACGAGCTCGGCTTCTTCGCCGCGGGCCTTGTCCTTCACGGGCTGGACGGCCACGACTACCTCCGGCTGCAGCTGCTCGATTCCGAGGAGATCGAGCTCGAGGACGTCGTCTGCGACTCGGCGTTCGCAGAGGCACTGATGCGACGAGTACTGGAGGACAAGGCTCGCGTCGGCGGATGACGTGGCCGTGCGAACTGTCGACGCGGTGAGACTTCAAGCGCTCGCATGGAGGAGGACGGGATGCCGAGGTACGTGTTGCTTGTCGACTGGACCGAACAGGGTGTGCAGGCGGTCGACCAGACCGTCGAGCGCTTGGAGCAAGGCACCAAGCTCGGCGAGGCCTTCGGTGCGAGCTCGAGCACGTGTGGTGGACCCAGGGAAACCACGACATGGTGAGCGTCGTACGCGCGCCCGACGAGCAGGCGATGGTCGCCTACACCCTGGCGATTGCTCGCCTCGGCAACCTGCGCACGACGACGTTGCGCGCCTGGACCGGCGACGAGATGCAGGAGATCGTCAGCCGTCTTCCGAGCTAAGTCGGGTGTGCGCTAGCCGGTGAAGCGCGCGACCGCCACCACCGCCACCGCCGCCCCGCCCGGTGCGGCGTGACACTCGGGGTCGGGGGCGGAGGCGATGGGCAGGTGTCGGTCGCCGGATCGAAGGTGATGGTCACCTGACCGTCGCCGGTACGACTGCTCGCCGACGACGTGACGTTGGTGGCACCGGCTGCCATGAACGAAGAGCCGCCGGCAGCACCTTCGAAGTCGCCGCCGGCGCCTCCACCGCCGCCGTAGCCGCCGCCACCACCAGCACCGGCCTCGATGCCGCCGCCACCGCCGCCGAAGCCCAGGCCACCGCCGCCTCCGCCGCCATTGTTTTCCTGTGGGGCGGTGCCGGCAGGACCGCCGTTGCCGCCGGTGCTGTTACCGGCACCGCCGGCGGTGGCGCCCGTCCCGCCGAGCCCGGTACCGGTACCACCCGCTCCGCCCGCGCCTCCGGCGGCGGCGTTGATTCCCGAGCCGCCGCCACCACCGCCGACTCCGTTGTTGCCGGCACCGCCGGCGCCCGCGTCGGCCCGCCGGCCGCGCCGCGCCCGTCACACCGCCGCCGCCGCCGCCCTGAGCCCCGCCGACGTTGCCGCCGGTCCCGCCGGCCCCGGCGGGCGTCCCACCGGTCGCGGGGATCTCATCGTTGATAAATCCGCCCGAGCCGCCGTTCTCCCCGAGCAGGCCGCCCGCGCCTCCGGGCCGGGCGCTGCCTCCGCCACCGCCCCCGGCGACGACGAGCAGCGTCCCGGTGGTGGTCGCCACCGCCGAGGCGCCACCTCCACCGCCGCCGAACGGGTTGGTGGGACCGCCGGCGGGGCCGCTCGCGCCGCCGCCCCCGCTGCCGCCGGCCCCCTCATCGTCTCCGGCTCCGGCCACGTGCACCGACAGCGTCGAGCCCGGCGTCACGTCGACCCGCCCGCTCACCGACGCTCCGGCACCGCCAGGCCCTTCCGTGTTGCGGCCCGTCGCGCCGTGGCCGCCGTCGGCGGTGATCGTCACGAAGCAGATGCCGGGCGGCACGGTCGCTGCGTCGGCCTGGAACCCGGGCGTGCTCGACGAGAACAACGTCATCGGCGCCGCGCCCGCCGGAGCCGCTCCGATCACCAACGCCGCGCCGGCGACGAGACTCGTCGCCGCAACCGCACTCGCCAGACGTCGCATCGTCACCCGGGTTCCGCGCCCGCCCCAGGCACCGGACACCACAGGTCGGCGCGGACGATAGAACCCGACCACGGGCGGTGCAAGCATCCGCACGGGGGGTGGTCTCCCTCTCTTCTCCTCGAGGCGAACCCTGGCGTGAGTCGGTTGCGGGATCAGCCCGGTGCCGCGCCGTATGTTGCGGCGCCTGAGCTTTCGAGACTTGACGACGGCCAGGCCTCGTGACCGGGCTCGATGGGATACGCGTCGTTGGGACCCGCCTCGGTTTCGGTCCCGTCGTCATGAACTACATGGATCCGACCCGACAGGACCCCCGACGTGTCACCTTACAACCCCCCACCCCCCCGCATCTTCCCCCCTGCAACTGACGACACCGGACCGTCTCGCCCCGGCAACGCATGAGGCGCAACGTCCCTCCGTGTTGCATGACTACCCGACGAGTCGACCGCGCAGGCGCTGGTACTCGTCGTCGGAGAGCTTCCCTTCGCTCTTCATGCGGTCGAGCTTCTCGAGCTCGTCGGCGACGCTGAAACCGACGGCGTGCCGAAGCTCGTCTTGGGCCTGCACCGGTTGCCCGCGTGCTCCGCTCCGCCATGCCGGCGTGCTGCGTGATGAGGTAGATGAGCACGCCGAACCACGGCACCACGACCACGAAGATCACCCAGAAGGCCTTGACCCAGCCGCTGATGTCGTGGCGCCGGAAGACGTCGACGAACACCGTGATCACGAGCCAGAACAGGATCACCCACGCAAAGACGTACAGAACGCCCAAGAGAAAATCGCCGAACGTCCAGTCAGCGCCGAGCACCATGCCGAACCTCCCTCGAAAGACGGCCGGCGTGAGTATGGCCCGGAAAACTCGAAGACGCTACCGACCGCGCGGTCGAACGCGCGGCCCGAACCGTTGCCGCCGCGTCGCGCGCGGCTCAGCCGAGGACGTTGCCGACGAAATGGATCCCGAGACCCACGAGCCCGCCGACCACGGTGCCGTTGATGCGAATGAACTGGAGGTCCGGGCCGAGCAGGATCTCGAGCTTGCGTGAGGTCTCCTCGGCGTCCCAGCGGGCGAGGGTGCCGCTGACCAGGCCGGCGATCTCGGCGTGGAAGTGCTCGCCGATGTAGCGGACCCCCACTCGACGACGTCGTCCACCTTGCCCGCGAGCAGCGGGTCACTGCCGAAGCCGCCGCCCGGCGGCGACGATCGCGTCGGTCAGGCGCGGCCGCAGCTCGGATTCGGGGTCGGCGGCCTGGGACCGCAACGCCGCCTTGGCGTCGATCCAGAGCGAGCCGAGCCATGCCGCAGCTCCGGATGATCGAGCAGCTCGAGCTTGAGCTGTTCCCCGCGGCCGGTACTCCGGTGAGTGCTCCAGCTGGTCGGCGAATTCCCTGATCCAGTCGTCAAGGCGTGATCGCAGCTCGTGGTCTTCGTCCGGTCGATCGCGTCGAAGAAGCTGCAGAGGCCGTCGAGGAGGCGGTCGAAGATGCGGCGGTCGATCGCGGTCGGGCACCCACCACGGCGACTCCTCCTCGAAGCGCGGCCGCAGGGTTTCCCGGTTCTCGTCGAGGAAGCGGCCCGCCCCGCGCAGCACGACGTCGAGCAGTCGCTGGTGGCGACCGTCTTCGGTGGCGGGCGCAGCGCCTTGCCGGCCAGCGGCGCGAGCGGGACAGTCTCGAGGCCGCGCCGAACTTGTTCGTCCAGCGCGCCCTGGACGTCCTCGTTCGTGAAGCGTGTCCGCGAGCTCAACGGCGACGTCGGCCACGTGGCGGGCGACGACCTCGGCGTGCGCCGGGTCGGCGAGCCAGGCTCCCAGGCGCCGGCGATGTGCGCCTCGCGGAGGCGCGCGCTCATGGTGTCGGGGCTGAGGAAGTTCTCCTGGACGAACGCGCCGAGCGTTTCGCCGAACTTGTCCTTCCGCTCCACGATGACGGCCGTGTGCGGGATCGGGACACCGAGCGGGTGACGGAACACGGCGGTGACGGCGAACCAGTCCGCCACTCCGCCGACGAGGGACGCCGCCACGGCCGCCTGCACGTACCCCGTCCATCCCGGTCGTCCCCGAAGACGGTGACGACCACAAAGGCGACGGCCATGACCACCAGCAGCCCCGTGGCGCGCCGCTTCATGGCGCGGAGTCGGTGGATGCGCTCTGCCTCTTCGCGAACAGGTGGGGCGGAGCCCGGGCGTAGTCGGGTGGATGTCGATGACCGGCCGTCTCGGCGTCGCCCGCCCGGGTCTGTAGCGAAGTCATAAAGCGGCGAGAACTTCCCGAACGGGCTGTCAGCGAGCGTGCCGCCGCCGAGCGACGCCGGTCCCGGGCGCGGTCTGACGTGACCCGGCCGGGCTCCGGTCAGTCGCCTCTTGAGGTCCGGCCTCCAATCACCCGGGCGCCCCCGTCGTCGTCGGGCTCCCGCCCAGCAGCTCTTGGAAGTCGACGACTTCGCTCGCGGCGGGGCTTCCACGTTCACCGGTGCTCCGAGATCGAAGTACTCGAACGCGATCGAGCCCTTCGCCTTCGATGACGCAGCCGCGACGAGGAGCCGAACCTTGCGAAGGCGCCCCTTCCCGTCGACCCACACGTCGGCGGGAATCGTCCCGGATCCGAGCGCCCCGATGCTGTTTCTGACCTCGCGGCGCCGTTCCTCGGGGGCGCTGTTCACCGCCTGCTCGGCGTCGATGGCGACTCGATACCGCGTCGTGTCTCGCGCCGTGTACTTTCTCAGCGCCGATCCGCTTCACCTCGCCCTTCGCGCCCCGGAGCGTGTCGAGGCTGCCATTCGGGTCGCTCTGGCCGATCTCGCCCCCCCCGCCGAACATCTGCGGGTCGAGCTTCAGCCACTTCTTGCCCGCGAGATCGGGGTCGACGACGGATCGCCGCCCTCCAACGTGTCGAGGCTCAGGTACAGGACGCCGCCCACGACGAGGGTGCGCACCTTGCCGCTCCCCTGAGATCAATCACCGCCGCGGTCCACAGAGTACTGACCCGCGCGGCTCTTGAAGTCGAACGAACCGTCGAACGTGACCTTGCTTTGTCGCCTCCACCGCCGGCCGTGGTCGTCCCGCGAAATTTCGCACCGCCCGCCTTGGCGAGCTCGTCGCCGGACTTCGTGAATGCGCGTAGATCGCCGTCGGAGTCCACCGCGCCGGCCCGCCGGCAGAAACCAAGGTCACAAAGGCCGTTGCGACGACGAGGGCCGCGAAGATGAGAGAGGGTCGATGCCGGGGAGCTCATCGGTCCGTGAACGGTAACCGCTCGGCGGCGGCTCAACTGGTCGGCGGCGACGCGTGCACCGACGTCGACGAGTGGGGCGGCGGTCGAGACGCCGTTGACGGAGGGCGACTCCGGCTCTCTGTCTTGTCCATTCGTTCGGGAGCGGCGGTGTCGACGGGCTCTACCGGCGCAGCAACAAGTAGCAGCTAAGTTTGCGGGCATGCGCACGCTCGTCGTCACGCCGACGTACAACGAGGCCGAGAACATCGACGAGTTCCTCCGGCGGGCCCGCGCCGCCGTTCCCGACGCCGACATCCTCGTCGTCGACGACAACAGCCCCGACGGCACCGCCGAGCTCGCCGAGCAGGTCGGCCGCCGAGCTCGGGCAGATCGACGTGCTGCGCCGGCCCGGCGAAGACGGGCTCGGCGGCGCGTACCGCGCCGGGTTCGCGATCGGGCTCGAGCAGCGGCTACGACGTCGCTCGTCCAGATCGACGCCGACCTCTCCCACGACCCGGCCGTGCTCCCGACGCTGCTCGCGGCGCGATCGAGGGCGGCGCCGACGTCGTCGATCGGCTCGCGCTACGTGCCCGGCGGCTCGATCCCGCACTGGCCGTGGTTCCGGCGGGCGCTCTCGCGGTGCGGCAACCGCTACGCCGCGCTCGTGCTCGGCACGGCGGTGCAGCGACGCGACGTCCGGCTACCGCGCGTACCGGGCCGACATGCTCAAGGCGATCGACTACGCGCAGCACCGGGCGAAGGGCTACGGCTTCCAGATCGAGTCGGCGTACCGCGTGCTGGCAGTGCGGGCGGCCGATCGTCGAGGTGCCGATCGTGTTCACCGACCGGGTGCGCGGCCACTCGAAGATGACGTGGAGCGTCGTCGCCGAGGAGCTGGTGCTCGTCACGTGGTGGGGGCTGCGCGACCGGAGTTCCGGCGGCTCTGGCGCGCCGGCGGCTCAGCGGTAGCCGCGTCCGCTCCCCGCCGCGTCGTCCGCTTTCTCCTCGTGGTACTCCTCCTCGACGTTCACGTCCAGACGTCGTGGTGCGCGCCGAAGATGTTCTCGACCGTGAGCATCGCCGTGTACATCGAGTGGTCCTGGTTGTTGTACTGGTGCATGCCGTTGCGGCCGACCGGGATGCACGTTCGGCGCGTGTCGCTCGAGCCACTCGCGCAGCATCGCGACGTTGGCCTTGTAGTGCTCGTCGTAGAACGGGTACGCCTTCGGCATCCGCACGACGTAGCCGGCCTCGACCTTCGCCGGGTCGACGAGGCCGAGCTGCCGAGCTCGCGCTTGCCCTGCTCGATCGAGCTCCTCGTCGGGCTTGGTCCACATCTCGTCGCCTTCGACACGAAGAACTCGAGACCGAGGCACGTGCGGCCTTCCTTCACCAGGTACGGCGACCACGACCGAAGTTCTGGATGCGGCCGACCTGCACGCTCGGCGTCGTTGACGTAGATCCAGTTGTCGGGGAAGCCGTACTCCTCGGGCACGACGAGCGCGACGGTGAGGAAGTCGCGGTAGCGCAGCTCGTCGGCCGCGGCCTGCACCTCGGTCGGGCACGGGCGGGTCCATCGCCTGCAGCAGCGCGCAGATCGGCATCGACGAGATCACGTGGTTGCACGGGTACGTCGTCGGCACGCCGTCGGTCGTCGGCGGTGACCGCGACCGCCTTGCCCGTCCTCGTGCTGGATCGTCGACGACCGCGCGAGTCTCATCACGACCTTGGTGCCCTGGGCCTCGACGAGCTCGCGGCAGCGCTCCCACATCATCCCGGGCCCGTACTTCGGGTACTGGAACTCCTCGATGAGGCACGTGATGCTTCGACTTCTGCGTTGCCACCGCTTCGGCATGAGCGCTTCGCACGACCGCGTTGAACAGCGAGAGGTTCTTGATGCGCTGCGCGGCCCAGTCGGCCTGGAGCTCGGTGACCGGCACGCCCCACACCTTCTCGTTGTACGTCTTGAAGAAGTGCTGGTACAGGCGCCAGCCGAACCGCGACGCGATGAAGCCCTCGAGCGTCGTCTGGTCCTTCGGCGGCTGGATGCGCGCCCAGACGTACGACAGCGACGCAGCGGACCGCTTCGACGAGCCCGAGGTTCCGCAGCGCGTTCATCGCGCTTGAGCGGGTAGTCGTAGAACTTGCCCTGGTAGTAGATGCGGCTCATGCGCGGCCGGAGCAGGAAGTCCTCGGCGCCGAGGATCTCGTGCCAGAGGTCCTCGACCGGCTTGCACCTTGGTGAAGAAGCGGTGGCCGCCGATGTCGAAGCGCCAGCCGTCGCGCTCGACGGTGCGGCTGATGCCGCCGACGACGGTGTCGGCCTCGAGCACGGTCGACGTGATGCCGCCGCTTGGTCGAGCTTGTACGCGGCGGTGAGGCCGGCGGGCCCGGCGCCGATGATGACGACGTTGGGCGAGCCGCGAGTCGGTCGGCACGGCGTGGACTGGTCCGTCGAGCTCCGTCGTCATGCGAGGCTCCGAGCTGGCGTGTCAGGGGGGCGCGGCGCCGAGTGCGCACCCGGGGCCCGAGCACGACAGTGTACGGCCTCGGCCGGACTCCGACCCGCCGACCGGCCTACGGCACCCACGACGCCGAGGAAGCCAGCACGGAGTACCCCACCAGCCCGGCCGCCGACAGCACGAGCACCGCCCGGTCGACCTCGCCGGCGGTGACGATCGCCACCCCGAGGACCAGCGGGAACGCGCTGATCGCGTAGCGCTCGAACGAGTCGAGGTTCCGCGCCGACAGGCTCACGACGAGCAGCGCCGCCGCGTAGCCGCCGTAGGACGCCGGGAGCCGCCGGAACAGGACGACGAGCAGCACGAGGAACACGGCCGCCCACAGGACGTGCAGCCCCGACCCGAAGCGGTCGCCGTGGAAGAGGTCGCCGACCCCGTCGAACGCCGCGTGAACGGGTCGACGAACCCGCCCCGGGGGCGCGTTCGTTCTGCACGCGCAGCGGGAGCCACAGGTCGCCGTACGCGTAGCCGGACCCACAGCAGGTAGAGGCCGCCCCGACGGCGGCCGCGAGCACTGCGCCGATCCGCGCGACCCGGTCGCGCCGTCGACGCATCGCGCCACGTCCGGGCGGCCTCGATCGCGGCCGGGACCACGAGCAGCACGCCGAGCGGGCGGGTCAGCCCGGCGAGCACGCCGAACGGCGACCGCCCAGCGCGAATCGCCGCGCCGCAGCGCGAGGAACATCGCGACCGAAGCAACATGAACGTCGCCTCGGCGTAGCCGAGGACGAGCGCGACCGCCGGCGGGAAGACGCGGCGAACCAGGCCGCTCGCTCGGCCGAGCGCGTCGTCGCCGGTCTCGCGGCGGGCGAGCCGGTAGAGCAGCGCGCCGAACACGAGCGCGGAGCCGTTGGCGATGATCAGCAGCGCGGCCGCGTCGTTGCCGGCGAACACGACGCCGAGCCGCGGGCGAGCAGCGGCACCAGCGGGAAGAAGCGCAGCGCCGCCGGGCGCAGCGCGCCGTAGCCGTGCTCGGCGATGTCGCGGTAGAACGCGGCGTCCCAGGCGAACAGGCCCTGGCCGAGCTGCACCGGCCGGGTCGCGCCCCCGAGGTGGTCGACGGCGAAGCGGGTCAGCGCCAGCGAGCCGACGACGAGCACCCGGGCGAGCGCCCACGGCAGGACCGCGGCGCGCAGGTCGCGCCGGACGAACTCCCGGAGGCGTCGTCACCGGGCCGGGTACTCGAACAGGGCCATGACTTCGAGAACTTGTCGTTCGCGTCGACCAGCTGCCGTACGCCGGGCCGGGCGGCGCTCGACGAACGGCCGCGATCTGCTCGCACCGCCCTCGTTGCCGCCCGGTACTGCCCGCGACCACGTACCAGATCGTGCTGGTCGGGACCGGCCCGGTCGAGGACCCGCTGCGCGAACGCGCGGGGTCGGCGTCGGTGGCGGCGCTGCTCGTAGTCGACCCAGTCGACGAGCTCCGGCGGTCGCCCGCGGGGAACATCAGCTGCACGAGGCCGGGCTCGCCGTCGAGCAGGCGGCTCACGCCCGGCCCGAGCTGGTCGGGGCAGTACACGACGACGTCGCCGGGTTGGCGCCGGCGCGCGATGGCGACGCGGCCGTGCGCCGCCTGGGTGCGTTGTCGAGCACGTTGCGAGAGCCGCCGCCGAGGCCGAGAGCACGACGACGACGAGCACGACGGCCCGCACCCGCATGTCGCGAACCCGATGAGCCCGTACGCGAGGACCAGGACGAACAGCGGGAAGACGACCGACGCGTACCGGCCGGCGAACGTGCCGCCGGCCACGAACGCGGCGCGCCGCCGGACAGGAGCGTGGCCACCGAGATCACCGCCTCGACCCGGACGCCGGGCGGGTCCGCAGGTCGAGCTCGACGCGGTGGCGATCGACGCACGGCCGAACACCGCCAGGAGGACCAGCAGATCAGGACGACCGAGAAGCGCGAAGGCCTCGGCGTGCGTGCCGCCGGCGAAGTCGCGCAACCGAACGTGAACGAGCCGTTAGGAAGACCGCGTCGCCCCACGGTGTCCCGGTGTGCTCCTGCTGGTAGAGGAAGGTCGGCACCCACGGCAGGAACACGATGCCGCCGGCGACGAGCGCCACGAGGGCCGCCCGGGCCGCACGTCGCGATCCGCGTCGAGCCCCGCCAGGCCTGCCAGACAGCAGCGCGCCCACGACCGCGATCAGGTAGAAGGACCAGTAGTGGGTGTACAGCAGCAGCGCGGCGAGAGCGCGGCGACCGCCTGCCGGCCGAGCGACGGTCGTTCGAGGAGCCGCCGGACCGCGAGGTACCCGACCGTCACCAGCAGCATCACCAGCGAGTACATGCGGGCCTCGGTGCCGAAGCGGATGGCGAACGGCGACGCCGCCAGGATCAGCACCGCGACCCAGCCGCCGGTGCGGCCGGCGACGCGGCGGCCGGCGAACCACATCGGCACGAAGGTCGCCACCGAGAGGACCCCGGACAGCGAGCGCACGGCGAAGTTGGCGGTGCCGAACACGTCCGTCCACCCGTGCAGCAGGAAGTAGTAGAGAGGCGGCGCGCCGTCGTGGCGGAGCCACTCCGGGATGTCGCCGAGGGCAGGCGGGAGATGTTGACCGAGAGCGCCTCGTCGAGCCAGAGGTCGCTCAGGGTCACGAACCGCAGCACGAGCCCGCCGCGATCACGAGCACCGCCGCGGCGACGATCCACGGCGGGCGAGTCTTCTCGGCGGGGCGGCGCCGTCGGGCGGGCTGGTGGCGCCCGGGTGCCTCGGAGGCCACCTTCATCGGTCGAACGGTAACAGCCGCGACCGGATCAGGCGGGTTCGTCCGCTTTCTTGAAGTCCCACCACTGGACCTCGACCATCATCGGGAGCAGGTACCGACGTAGAAGCTCGTGATCGCGAGCATCCCGTGGTCGTCGACCTCCTTGTCGATGATGTCGACGCGGTCGTCGCGCGTCCTGGAACGCCTTGGCCCGGGCGAGCATGTCGTCGAGCTCTGCCTCGGTCTCGACCGACATGCCGAAGTGGTCGAGCCGCGGGCACGCCATCGGCGGGTCGTCGGCGATGAGGAACACGAACTGCTCGTAGCTGTACGCCGACAGGACGAGCTTCGCCGTCCTCGGTCTCGGTCGGCAGCTCCTTCCAGCCGAACACCTCGTCGTAGAAGCGCACGAGGTCGCGCCGGCCGTCCTCGTCGAGCAGCGTCGGGCGGGACGCTCATGGCCACGTGGTTGAAGCGCGGCTTGCGCGGTCGGGGTCGTCATCGTGCGCCTCCGTTTCCCGTCGCTCCTCGCGGGCGCGACCAGCACCTTGGCCGGGAGCTCGCCCGCGACGAGCCGTTCGACCGCGTCGAGCAGGCCGTCGAGCGGGACGTCGTCGGGCTCGATCAGCGCGTCGGCCGGGAAGCCCGGCGACGCGAGCAGCTCGAGCGCGCGCTGGAACCCGTCGGCGTCGTAGACGAACGCGCCGGTGATCACGAGCTCGTTCAGGAGGATGCGGTTGTGGTCGAACCGGGGCCAGCTCATGCCCGCGCCGACGAGCACGAGCGTGCCGCCCCGCTTGAGCTGCGCCAGCCCCGCCTCCATCGCCGCGCGCGTGGCCCGAGCACTCGAGCACGACGTCGAAGGGCTCGTCGACGAGGTCGAACGGCATGCCGGCTTCGGCAGGTCGTCGGGCGTGACGACGGTGGCGCCGAGCTGCTCGGCGAGCGCCCGGCGGCGTCGGGTGCGGCTCGCTCACGACGATGTCGGTCGACGCCACGCGCGCGGGCGGCGGCGACGCTGAGCGCGCCGATGGGCCCGCGCCCCGGTGACGAGCACGCGCTGCCCGGCCTGCGACGCCGCCCGGCGTGAGGCCGTGCAGCGCGACCGCGAGCGGCTCGGTCAGCGCGGCGGCGCGCATCGACACGCCGTCGGGGACGCGCAGGAGCTCGTCCTCGTGGACGCGCACGAACTCGGCGAACGCGCCCTGGAACTCGCCGACGCCGGGATTGGCCCGGCCGGAGCACAGCTGCGGCCGCCCGGCCAGGCAGTACTCGCACTCGCCGCAGCGTTGCGACGGCCCGCCGACGGCCGCGTCGCCGGCCGACCACCGGGTGACCTCGTCGCCGACCGCGACGACGCGGCCCGAGTACTCGTGCCCGCCGATCGAGCCCGGCGCGCCCCAGCCCTCGACGAAATGTGCAGGTCGCTGCCGCACACGCCGCAGTGGCTCACCTCGAGCAGCACGTCGCCGGGCCGAGCTCCGGGACCGGGCGCTCCTCGACCGCGACGTCGCCGGGCCCGGTAGACCGCGGCCCGCATCGTCGCCGGAAGGGCTCCGGCCGTGCTCCCTGACACGAATGTCAGAGCGTAATAGGGTCCGCGCCGGGGGGGGGAATTCGCAGATCGGGGCTCGTCATCGTGCTCGTCGCGCTGCGATGCTGGCATCGCGCTCGCGGCACTGGCTCGCTGACGCTCGGCGCAGCGAGCGCCTGCGAAAGAGGGACGTCGAGGTAGACCTACGGATCGTCAAATATCAACATCCTGCACGGCATCTTCTGCCCGACCGACACCGACACTTGCCAGGGCCCGACCGAATCGCGCTGTTCCTGACCCAGCTCGAGGCTGCGAAGTGCCCGCAGGTCGTCGGCCTCCAGGAGAGCGGTCAGCGGTCAGTTCGCCGGGCTGATCAAGAGGCAGCTCCCGTGGTGAGTGCAAGTACGAGATTCCGATGTCGCTCACGGAAGCCGAGCATCGACAAGGAGCTGGTGTTCACCACGCTTGCCGGCCAAGAACCCGAAGGTGGCCGTCGCTCGCCGGCGGATTCCGCAACGCGACCCGCGTGGAGCTCCAGTCGGCTCTCGGACCGCTCGTGCTCGTCGTGACGCACCAGGACGGCGATCCGGAGCCCGGCTACCCCAGCCATGCCACCCGACCAAGTGCCCACCGGTCTGCCCCGCGGGCACCTCGTTCGCCGCGTGCCAGACGATGCTCGGCGAAGGCAATCGCCGACGACGCCGGCGGGAGAAGGCGATTCGGCTGCTCATGGGCGACTTCAACGTCCCGGCGGCGACGCCCCGCTACCAGGGCTCATCGCCGGGGCTGGGTCGACTCGCACCTCGCCGCCGGCAACGCGGAGTGCGACAATGCCACCGGCGTGGACTGCACGGGCGGGCCGGAACGACATGAACACCGACGACCTGAAGGACCCGGCCGGAAGGAATCCGAGCGCATCGACTTCATCTTCGTGAAGTCGCCGACCAACTGCCCGGTGCAGTTCGACACGCCCAGGGACCGACGCCAAGCGACGGGCTCGGCACGGGGCTCTTCGCCGACGAGCCCGCCGTCGACGGGCCGGGCGGCATCGTCTACCTCCGACCACACGGGAGTCAGCGCAGACATCTCCTGCGAAAGGGCTGACACCATGAGCGCAGATCTCGTCATCCGCGGCGGGACCGTCATCGACGGCACCGGTGCGCCGGGCGTGCGCGCCGACGTCGCCATCGCCGACGGCCGCATCGCCGAGATCGGCGACGGCCTCGACGGCACCCGCGTCCTCGACGCCGCCGGGCACGTCGTGACGCCCGGGTTCATCGACATCCACACGCACTACGACGCGCAGGTGTACTGGGACCCCGCGCTCACGCCGTCGTCGTGGCACGGCGTCACCAGCGTCGTCGCCGGCAACTGCGGGTTCACGATCGCGCCGTGCCGGCCCGAGCACCGCGAGCTGATCGCCCGCACGCTGCAGCACGTCGAGGACATGAGCCTCCCCACGCTCCAGGCCGGGATCCCGTGGGACTTCGAGACGTTCCCCGAGTACCTCGACTCCGTCGAGCGCCACGGCAGCGTCCTCAACTACACCGCGTACGTCGGTCACACCGCGATGCGCCTGTTCGTGATGGGTGACGACGGCTACGAGCGCGAGGCCACCGACGACGAGCTGCTCGCGATGGCCGACGTCGTGCGCGAGGCGGTGGCGGCGGGCGCGGCGGGCTTCGCGTCGAGCTCGTCGCGCGACGCACAAGGGCGACGGCGGGCGGCCGGTGCCGTCCCGGCTCGCCGACATCCACGAGATGGAGGTCATCAGCGCCGCTGGCGAGCCGGGCGCGGCGTCGGCGCGTTCCTCCCGGGCGAGCGGGTCACGCACCCCGAGGTCTACGACCTGCAGCGCGCATCGGCCGGCCGTTCACGTGGACCGCGCTGCTCACGATCAAGGGCTACCCGTGGCACGAGGACATGGCCGAGCTGAACGCAGAGGAGCGCGCGACGGGCGTCGACGTCTGGCCGCAGGTCACGTGCCGGCCGCTCACGTTCCAGATGAACATGGAGGAGCCGTTCACGTTCAACATGAACCCGATCTTCGAGGCGCTCATGGACAAGACGGTCGAGGAGCGGCTGGCGGCGTACCGCGATCCCGAGTGGCGCAAGAAGGCGCAGGACGAGCTGGACGAGCCCCGGTTCTTCAAGCCGAACTGGGAGAAGCTCTCGGTCAGCGAGACCACGAAGTACCCGGAGCTGATCGGGACGCCGGTTGCGGCGATCGCGAGCGAGCGCGGCCTGCCGCCGCTCGACGCGATGCTCGAGATCGCGGTCGTCGGAGAACCTCGAGACCGCGCTTCCGCAGCATCCTCGCCAACGACGACGAGGACGCGATCGGATGGCTGCTCCAGCAGGACGGCATGCTCATCGGCCTGTCCGACGCCGGCGCGCACGTCAGCCAGCTGTGCGACGCCTGCATGGCCACCGACCTGCTCGGCAACTGGGTACGCGACCGCGGGGTGCTCACGCTGGAGGCCGGCGTGCACAAGCTCACCGGCGAGCCCGCCGGCGTGTACGGGTTCGCGCGATCGCGGCTGCTCGCGCGAAGGCAGACCGCCGACCTCGCGGTGTTCGATCCCGACACCGTCGCTCCCGGCCCGCTCCGGCGCATCCGGGACTTCCCCGCCGACGGCGAGCGGCTCGTGGCCGACGCGCCCGAAGGCATGGCGCACGTCGTCGTGAACGGGACGCCGATCCGCGTCGACGGCGAGCCTGTCCCCGACGCCGTCGCGTCGAAGCCGGGTCGCCTCCTGCGAGGCTGATGTCGCGTCAATACGAAGGTACGAATCGACGCCGCGAATGTCACGATTCGGGCGTTGAGCGCGTCTTCCCGATCCGTTCGTACGCCTCGTCCGGGATCGCCGACGTGTCCTTGTAGATGTGGTGGACGCACGCCTCGCCCTTGCGCTCGGGTGGGTGCTCGATGCTCGTCGGTGCGCCACCCCATTCGACGGGCTGCATCTCGTTGTTCACCGAGCAGTGGGCGCAGTACACGGGCAGCTCGTCGCGCATGAACGTCCGGCCGCTCTGCTCCCGCAGCGTGAGGTACGCGGGGTCGCCCTCGTAACGGCCCTCGTCGATCAGGCGGCCGCCGCTCCCACACCGGAACGACAGCACGATCTTCTCGTCGTCCTCGTCGACGTCGACGCTGCCCATGTTGCTCACCATCGCCCGGGCGATGACCTTGGCGCGCGACCGACGCCGGGAGCGAGCCCCAGTCCGTGCCCGTGTCGCGTCGGGGGCGCACGAACTCGTCGCCGGTCTTGCGCAGCGCTCGCTCGACGGCCTCCTCCCCCAGCTCCTCGCCGATGAACGTGAGCAGCGACGTGATCCAGTTGATCGAGTAGTCCTTGAGCGCGCCCCACTGGTCGACGGCCTTGTCGAGCAGCGCGGAGCCGTCATCGCTCCGCCCGCGATGAACGCGGCGCGGGCCTGCTCCCACAGCGGCGTCTGCATCTTGTCGATGTCGGCGTCGGAAAGCATCGGGTCGGTCATGGCCCGCCCCCTCGTCGCTTGCTGGTGTGGCTTCGACTATCTCGGTAGCCCGAGCACGCGCTCGGCGATGATGTTGCGCTGGATCTCGCTCGTGCCGCCCGGGATGGTGCCTGCGAACGACCGGAGCCACTGCGTCGCCCACGATCCGTCCCGCCACATCGTCGGCCCGAGGGTGCGAGTGTCGAGGGCCTCGGGGCCCTGCGCTTCGATGCCGGCGGCCAGGCACTTCTGGAGCGTCTCGCTGCCGTACAGCTTCAGCAGCGAGTGCTCCGGCGACGAGCGGCCCTGCATGAACTTGGCGAAGCCGCGGTAGCCGAGCAGCAGCAGGGCCTGCGAGTCGATGTAGAAGCCTGCGACCTGGTCCCGGAAGCGCGGGTCGTCGCGCAACGGGCATGCCGTCGGGCCCCTGCCGGTCGCCGAGGTCGATCATCGCCCGCGACGCCGCGGTCGACTGCGTACGCGTAGTCGATCCAGAGCATCGCGCGTTCGTGCGCGAGCGATCCCTGCGTGATCGGCCATCCCTGGTGCAGCTCGCCGAGCAGGTGCTCGGCGGGCACGACCACGTCGGTGAAGAACACCTCGTTGAAGTCGTAGTAGTCGGGCTCGGAGAGCTCCGGGAACGGCCGGCATTCGATGCCGGGCGTCTTCATGTCGATGATCAGCGCGCTGATGCCCTTGTGCTTGGGCGCGTCGGGATCGGTGCGCACGAAGCAGAGGCACCAGTCGGCGTGGTGCGCGCCGGAGGTCCATACCTTCTGGCCGTTGACGACGAAGTGGTCGCCGTCGAGCACGGCCCGGGTCGACAGCGAGCGCAAGGTCGCTGCCGGCGCCGGGCTCGCTCATCCCGAGGCACCACGCGATCTCCGCCCGCAGCGTCGGGAGCAGGAACCGCTCCTGCTGCTCGGGCGTCCCGTAGTCGATGATCGACGGGGCGATGATGCCGAGCCCCTGCGGGTTCAGGCTGCGGGGGATGCTCGCGCTTCGAGAGCTCCTCGAAGTAGATCATCTGCTCGGCCGGGGTCGCGTTGCGGCCGCCGAGCTCCGGCGGCCAACCGGGCACGAGCCAGCCGGCCTCGAACAGCGTCCGCTGCCACCGCCGCGCCCAGTCCGGCAGGTCGGCGCTCGACTGCTTCGGCTCGTTCATGACCTCGCGGCGCCGGCGCGTGCGCGTCGAGCCACGCGATCGAGCTCGGCGCCGGAACGCCTCTTCCGCTTCGCCGTACCGCAGTCGCACGGCTCCGACGGTAGCCTCGGCCTGACCACGTCCGGCCGGTCCGTGTGGACTTCGAGTTCAGCGAGGATCAGGAGCTGCTGCGCGACGACGGTGCGCCGCTTCCTCGCCGAGCGGGCGCCGATCAGCCGTACGTCCGCGAGATGCTCGACGACGAGCGCGGCACGACCGACGACGTGTGGTCGGGGCTCGCCGCGCTCGGCGTCGACCGGCCTGCTGGTGCCCGAGGCGCACGGCGGCGCGGGCATGGGCATGGTCGACATGGCCGTCGTGCTCGAGGAGCTCGGCCGGGCCGTGCACCCCGGTCCGTTCGCGTCGACCGCGGTCGGCGCCGTGAGCCTCGTCGCGTTGGCCGGGAGCGCGGACGACGCCGCCGAGCTGCTGCCCGGGCTTGCTTCCGGTGAGTCGACCGGCACCGTCGCGCTCTCGTCGGCCGGCGACACTCGCGCCGCAGTCGACGACGGTGATTGGAGCATCACCGGTGACGAAGACGCACGTCGCGGACGCAATCGCCGCCGACATGCTCGTCGTCACGGCCACCACGACCGAAGGCGAGCTCGGCGCCTTCGCCATCGAGCGCGACGCGCCCGGTCTGGAGGTCACGCCGACCGCGACCGTCGACGGGACGCGCAAGTTCGCCACGGTCACGCTCACCGAGGCGCCGGCGCGCCGCCTCGGCACGGGCGACGCGACCGAGCGCGGTCGCCGAGACCGTCGACCGTCTCGGCATCGCCGCGGTCGTGGACGGCGTCGGCGCGGCGTCGCGGGCGCTCGAGATGGCCGTCGAGTACGCGAAGGAGCGGCGCCAGTTCGATCGCCCGATCGGCTCCTTCCAAGCCGTGCAGCACCTGTGCGCCGACATGCTGCGCGCCGTCGAGCTCGCCCGAGCCGGCGGCTACTACGCGTGCTGGGCCGCCGACGCCGCCGACCCGGCCGAGCGCCACCGCGCCGCCACGATGGCGCAGGCGTTCGCGGCCGACGAGCTGTACACGGTGGGCGCGTCGCTCATCCAGGTCCACGGCGGCATCGGCTTCACCTGGGAGCACGACGCGCACCTCTATTACAAGCGCCTCCTCACGCTGAAGGAGCTCGCCGGCGGCTCGCCCGGGCAGCTCGAGGAGCTCGCCTCCCTGGTCCTGGATTCGGGGTAGCTCGCTCCCGCTGGACAGGTGACCAAATGGTCACCTATTCTCGCGGGCATGGACGAAGTGTTCAGGGCCCTCGCCGACCCGACCCGGCGGAGCCTCCTCGACGAGCTCTTCCGGGAAGACGGGCAGACGCTGAACACGCTGGAGGAGCACTTCTCGATGACGCGCTTCGGCGTCATGAAGCACCTGAAGCAGCTCGAGGAGGCAGGACTGGTGGTCACCCGGCGGCGAGGCCGCGAGAAGCTCCACTTCCTGAACCCCGTCCCGATCCAGCTCGTCCACGACCGGTGGGTGAGCAAATACGCCGAGCCCTGGGCCGCCGGCTTGAGCGGGCTCAAGCGCCAACTGGAGGGACAACAAATGGAGAAGGTTTTCGAGATCTACATCAAGACCACGCCCGAGCGCCTCTGGGAGGCGATCACCGACCCCGACATCCGCGCCAAGTACAACTTCGGCGCGGGTGTCTTCTCGGAGTGGAAGCGCGGCTCGCGTCTCGACATGAGCGCGGGAGACGGGAGCATCGCCCTGGGCGAGGGCGAGGTGCTCGAAGCCGACCCGCCCCGCCGGCTCGTGCACACGATGACCGCGTTGTGGAGCGACGAGGTGAAGAACGAGGGCAGCTCGCGGGTCACGTGGGAGATCGAGCCGGTCGGCGACTCGTGCCGCCTCAGCCTCACGCACGACCAGCTGCGCGACGGCGCGAACGCCGAGCTCTACGGCGGCTGGCCGCAGATCCTGTCCGGCCTCAAGACGTGGCTCGAGACCGGAGAGGAGCTCACGACGCCGGGCTCGCTGATGTACACGCAGGGATCGGGCGCGGCTTGAGCTGAACGGACGCGGGGAGACACCGAAGGAGCGAGAGATGCGCAAAGTCGTCGTGATCGAACACGTGACGCTCGACGGGGTGATGCAGGCCCCGGGCCGTGCCGAGGAGGACGACCGCGGCGGGTTCGATCACGGCGGCTGGGCGCATGCCCGCACCGACGAGGTGATGGGCCGGAAGATGGGAGAGGGGATGGCCAAGGAGGGCCGTTGCTCTTCGGGCGACGGACCTACGAGGACTTCTTCTCGTTCTGGCCCAACCAGACCGACAACCCGTACACCGAGGTGCTCGACAACACGCGAGAAGTACGTGGCTTCGACGACCCTGAAGGAACCGCTGCCGTGGCGCAACTCGACGCTCCTCGACGGCGACGCGGCCGAGGCGGTGGCGAAGCTCAAGGAGCAGCCGGGCAAGGACCTCGGAGTGCTCGGCAGCGGGCAGCTGGTCCGGTCGCTGATGCAGCGGGGTCTCGTCGACGAGTTCGTGCTCATGATCCACCCACTCGTCCTGGGGACGGGTCGACGTCTCTTCGCCGACGGAGGCGCGTTCGCCGAGCTCCAGCTGACCGACACCACGACGACCACCACGGGCGTCGTGATCGCGAGGTACCGGGCGGCACCGCACACGGAGGGGTGACACTGATGGGTTTAGCTGCCCCCTATTTGGCGCGAAACTTCTGGTACCTCCCGAGCGAGGACGAATCGCCTTCGCCCCCTTGGGAGAACGAGGAAGGTGGGAGACCAGATAGGACCGGGGTCTCCCGCCTTCCCGCGTCCGACGAACGAGAGTCGCGCCCGGTTCAGCGGCGGTTCGTGAGGAGCAGGCACCCGGCCAGCGGGCCGCCGCCGGCCGCCGCCACACCGACCTCGGGATCGCCCGGCACCTGGCGCTCCCCCGCCTCGCCCCACAGCTGCACGCACGCCTCGTGGAGGAACCCGTAGCCGTGCAGCCGGCCCGCCGACAGCTGGCCGCCGTGGGTGTTCAGCGGCGAGCTCGCCGTCGCGCGCGATGCGCTGCCCGCCCTCGACGAACGGCCCCGACTCGCCCTTGCCGCAGAAGCCCATGGCTTCGAGCCACGACATCGTGATGAAGCTGAACCCGTCGTACATCTCGGCGAGCTGCACGTCGGACGGCTTGAGGTCGGTGCGCGTCCACATCTGCGCGGCGGCGTCGCGGCACGCCATCGTGGTGAGGTCGTCGAACTGGTCCCACGACGGCCGGCCGTGCAGCGCGGTGCCGACCGCCTCGACGTTGATCGGCGGCTTGCGCAGGTCGGGCGACGGTGTCGGCGTGCGACACGATCACCGCGGTGCCGCCGTCGCACGGCACGTCGCAGTCGAACAGGCACAGCGGCGACGAGATCATCCGGGCGTCGAGGTAGTCGTCCATCGTCATCGGGTCGCGGTAGATCGCCTTCGGGTTCAGCGCCGCGTTCTTGCGGGCGTTGAGCGCGATCTGCGCCGAGCTGCTCGCGCGTCGTGCCGAACTCGTGGAAGTGGCGCTGCGCGAACATCGCGATCCAGGTCGCCGCCGACGGCGCCGCGAACGGCAGGTTCCACTGCATGAAGCCCGCCGGCGCGGAAGCTTCCGCCGCCGCCCCCGCCGCCGGGCATCACCGCGGCGCGGCCCTGCTCGCCCTGGGCGCTGCCCTCGTAGACGCTGCGGAAGCACAGCACGTGCGTCGCGAGCCCGGCCGCGACCGCCATGCACGCGTCGATCACCGAGCCGAGCTGGCCCGGGCAGCTCGATGCCGCCCGTGTACCAGCCGAGCTCGAGGCGCAGCGCGTCCTGCACTTCGACGACGCCCGCGCCGGAGAAGCCGGGCGGCGTGTCCATCGGCCCCGGGATAGGTGGCGATGCCGTCGATGTCGGTCGGTGGTGAGGCCGGCGTCCTCGATGGCGGCGAGGCAGGCGTCGAGCGTGAGGTCGAGCGGGTCGCGGTAGCAGGCGGCGGCCGATGTCGGACTGCCCGACGCCGCTGATGACGGTGCGCCGCTCGATCGGGTCGACGACGGCCATCAGCGCCACCGGCTCGAACAGCGGGATGTACACCGACTCGTCGCCGTCGTCGTGCCGCTCGAAGACGACCTGCACCGGCATGCCGATGCGCACGTCGTCGGGCGGCGCAGTTCACGATGTTGGTCGTGAGCCGCAGCCCTTCCTGCTCGGGCAGCTCGACGATCGCGACGACGTACGGCGGCTCGGGCCCGGGCATCCACGGCTGGTAGGTTGACCGAGAACGTGTGCACGGTGGCGCGGCCCGACACCGCCTCGACGGCGAGGTTCTTGCCGTGGCACTTCGGGCAGCGCGGCGTCGGCGGGTGCACGTAGGTGCCGTCGTCCTGGCAGCGCAGGAACCGCAGCTCGCCCTCGGCGCCCGCCGGTCCAGAAGTGCCGGTTCCGGTCGGTGATGCGGGGCAGGATCCGGAACGGGACGTCGTCGCTCATCAGTCGTCCTCTTCGGGCTCCGGGCGCGGCGTCGAAGCCGGCGCGGGCGTGCGGGATCGCCTCGACCGCCGGGCAGCAGCCCGAACCCGGGCAGCGTGAGCATGATCGAGCCGAGGATCTCGTCCCAGCTCGCGCCGACCTCCTTCGCCAGCATGGCGTGGCGCCGCACGCCCGCCGGGTTGCGCAGGATCACCGTGCAGACCAGGCGGATCAGCTCGTGGGTCTTGCGGTCGGGCGCCTTCAGCGAGTCGATCTGGCTGAGCCACGCGTTCTGCGCCGCGTGCAACGACGGGAAGACCTCGTCGAGCGGCTCCTCGAACGGGAAGTCCAGTCCGGCTGCTCCTCCGCCACGGCGATGACGATAGCTACGCCGCTCCCCGGTCTGCACGCTCGGCCCGCGGGGCCGGAACACGGGGATCGTCACGTCCTCCGAGGTCTCCTGGAACAGCGACCTCGAGCGCCATGCCGACCTCGAGCGCGTCGAACTCGCAGTCGACGACGTTGGTCATCATCCGCGGGCCCTCGTCGAGGTCGACGACGGCGGCCACGTACGGCACCCGCTCGGGGAACGGCGGCAGGTCGTTGCGGCGCACGACCGACCACGTGTACAGCGTCGCCCGGCCGCTGGCCTCGACCCACTCGACGTTCGTGCTCCAGCACACCGGGCAGAACGGCCGGGGATAGAAGTGGTAGCGCCCGCAGTCGCCGCAGCGCCGGATGAGGAGCGTGCCGGCCCGGGCCGCGTCCCAGAACGGCTGGGTCTCGAGGTCGGGCGCCGGCAGGTCGAAGCGCGGGCCCTGCCGCGGCCATCAGCCGCGGGTCGGGAGCGCGGCGACGGCCACGCCGCTGATCTTCGCCTCGCCGTCCTGGTTCACGACCTCGCAGTCGAGGTCGACCCGGTGCTCGCCGTGCTCCTCGTACTTCTTCTGCACGGTGACCTTGGTCGTGAGCGTCTCGCCCGGCCAGGTCTGCTTGGTGAAGCGCACCTTGTACTCGCGCAGGTTGCCGACGCCGACGAAGTCGGTGAGCGCCTTGCCGAGGATCCCGGCGGTGAACATGCCGTGCCCGAACACGCTCGGCAGCCCCGAGTCCTTCGCCTTGACCTCGTCGGTGTGCATCGGGTTGAAGTCCCCCGACGCCCCCGCGTACATCACGAGGTCGGTGCGGGTGAGCTCGTGGGAGAACTCGGGCCCCGTGTCGCCCTCTTTGATGTCGTCGAAGAACAGCTTCTGCTCGGCCATAGGTATTGAGTTACCCGTTCCCTGACATGGGTGTCAACTTCCCGCGGCGACGCTAGCGGTCACCCTCGATCGCGAAGGTGTTGCCGTCGGGATCCTTGAACCAGGCGATCTTGCCGCCGCCGGCGCGGGGTGAGACTCCCCTCTCGTCGGTCCCGTAGTCGAAGCCGCTCTCGAGCACTCCCTCGAAGTGCTCGAAGGTCACGCCGTTCGAGGCCAGCTCGCCGACCATCTGCCCGACGTCGTCGACGTACCAGGCCGCCAGGGTCGCGGTCGACCGGCCGGCGTGGTCCGGAGACGGGTAGACAACCAGCGAGACGTCACCTCCTGACGCATAGACCTTGCTTCCGTCAGGCCCGGTCCGTACCGCCGAGAGACCGAGCTTCCCTTCGTAGAACTCCTCCGCCCGTGCCATATCGGTAACGGCGACCTCCGCGTTGAGTCTGCAGCTGCTCAGGCTCATTTCGACCTCCTCGGCTCGGCGTGGTCACCATTCTTCCGGCCTGGGAACGCCGCGGCTCAGGTCGAAGCCTGCGGGCGAGCGGTGGCGCGCACGGTGATGCCGAACTCGTCGCCCGGTGCGACGATCTGGAGCAGCGAGAACTCGACCGAACCTCCGACGGTGACCATCACCGCGTCCTCGGTCGCCTCGATGCGGGCGTCGCGAAGCGCCCGGCGATCGAGCTGATCCGCCAGCGACGCCCGCGCCCGGCGTTGAGCATCCGCGGGCACCAGCCGCACTGCGCCGCTGTCTCCGGTAGGCGGCCTCGTCCAGAGCAGAAGCTCCGGCGACGGCCGCCGCGTCGGCGGTGGCGGCCAGCGTCCGTCGCTCGGAGAAGGCGCGCCACAGGTCGAGGCTGATCCCGCCGAGGAGGAACAGCATCAGGCACAGCCCGAGCATCCACAACGTGATCGTGCCGGACTCGCGGCGCTCTCTCGGCTTCGGCTGCCGCTGCTTCATTCGAAGCTCCGGTACTGATCGACCGGCTCGCTGTGATGAGCAGTCCAGCTCCAAGCTCCGACACTGCCGATCCCGGGAATCGTGACGGCAGGAACGGCGACGGTCACGGAAGCACGCACGTTGCCGCCGCGCGGGAGCCGTCCGCCAGGCGCACAGTCGAGTTGCACGTCGACGTCACTGGGCGAGAGCCCGAGGTTTCGCGCCATGTCATGACCGGTCTCGACGGCGCGCCCGCGATCGCAGACCCCCGCCACGGCGACGACCCGTGACACCTCTCGGGCGATCGAGCGCGCTGTCGTCTGGCGCTCCGACCACGTCGGCAGCGTCAGGACGAGCAACGCGACGGGGAACACCAGCAGGCCAACGCCGAGCGCAAGCTCTGCCGCGACATAGCCACCCTCGCGAGACCGGCTATGTCGGCGCACACTCACGGGTGCTCCTTCACCGATCGCGCGTCGAGGCTGAACGTCCAGTCGGGGACCAAACCCGGCAACCATCCGTGCAGCGTGACGTGAACGGTCGCGTGCATCTCGTCCTCGTCGGCGCTCTCGCACCGAACGCTGACATCTCTCCCGAGGCGTCCGGCCAACAGGTCCCCGAGGACATCGCGGGCACGTGATTCGCACTCGCCTGTCGTCGCGCCGAACCGACCTCCCGCCCGCGCCCCCTCGTCGACGGCCGCTCTCACGACCCCACGGGCGTACAGGAACACGATGAAGTTCGCCATCATCACGAAGACGATCAGCGAGAAGGCCGTCGCGGCGACGTACTGGACGGTGGTCATGCCTTCCTCACCGCACCGCCGGTCGCCGTCGGCCACGCTCAGACCCCCAGCTGCCCCCGGATCCAGTTCACGATGTCGAGCCCGAGGGTCTGGAGGACCGCCCAGATCGCGACGAGCGCTGCGATACCGAGTGCGGCGTTGCCCAGTAACTCGGCCGTTGTCATCCCATCTTCCGACCTGGCGGCCGAGCCCACCCGGGCCACCAAGCCGATCCACCACGACGTCGGAGCCCACCCTTCGTCTCCCTTCGTGTCTGCGTGCACCATTGATCGATCAACGGCTCCCGAAGATGACCGACGGGAGCGGAGCGGCAATGAACAGGAGCATGATCGGAGCGAGGATCGCGATGGTCGGCACGAGCATCGCGGCGCGGCGCTTTGTCGCAAGACGACGCAGATCCTCTCGACGCGCGTCACGGAGGTCCTCACTCAAGGCGCGCAGCGCACCCCCGAGGTCGACGCCACGCTCTGCGCCCGTGGCGAACAACTTGTACGTACGGGCGACACTCGGCTCGGGCGTCAACTCGGCGGCACGCCGGAAGGCGTCCGGCTCCGACACGCCGCTGCGCACCCACGTCAACACGGCGTCGAGCTCCTCGACCATGGCGCCCGTCCCGCGATCCACGATGCGCTGCGTCGCTTGCACCGGCCCCGCGCCGGTTCGCAGATGGATGGCGAGCAGCTGGTTCACCGTGTAGAGCTCGAGCCGCAAGCGGTCGCGGCGATCTTCGATGGCCCGGTCGATGCGGCCCTTCCAGCGCGTGGACCCGTACACGAGGCCACACACGGCGAGCAGGAGCGTCAGCAAAGGCGACCGAATCGCGATGCCGATCGCGCCGCCCGCTGCGCTGAACAGCGCAGCCTGACCGAGGGCACGGATCCGATACTCCTCGGTGGTCAGGTCGTGGAACCCGGCCTGTCGCAGCTTGAGACGCAAGTGCTCGTCACTTCGGGTTTCGACCAGCCGACCCACTCGAGCTGCGAGCGCGTGCAACGGCGGCCAGAACAACAGGCTCACGATGCCGCCGTGCGCAGGCGCGCTTTGTTGCGCCACGCCCAGCACATCTGCGCTGCGCCCCAAGTCGGCGCGAGCGACGATCGTGTAGGGCCGTACCCGACCGGCAAGTCGTGGCGTCGGCTTGACGACCAGACCGGCGACTCCGGCGCAGAGGAGCGCGGCGGACATCCCTCCGAGGACGAGGATGCCGGTGCTCATGCGCGCTCTCTCGTTGCGACCGTCGCGCTGGACCCGAACACTCGCTGCTCGGCGCGCGTGCTCGCCAGCCGAGCGATGAGGAATCCGCCGGCGACGCTGAGCAAGCCGGCGATGAGCACGACGACGAGACCTCCCGTCGATCGGTAGAAGTCGCGGAATGGCCCTTCTCTGATCGTGAGGGCGACCAGCACGAGCCACGGGAGCACGAGCACGGCTCGGGCGTTGATCTTCATCTCCAAGCCCTCGGTCTCCACCTCTTCCAGCAGCTTCAGGTCGCGTGTCGTTGCGGCGACGAGGTCCTCGAGGATGTCCCGCACGATCTGTCCGCCTCGCTCGTGCGCGATCACCAGAACCTCGATCACCCGGTCGCTCGTGGGATCAGCAAGCTCCTCCTTGATGACCTCGAGGGCCGGGACGGTCCCCAACATCCGCGACAGCATCGGGAAGCGCGTAAACGCCTCTTGAAGCGGTGCAGGGCCGGATGCCGCGAGCGCGTTGAGCGCTTGTGACAACGAGCGCCCGGCCGCGATCGAAGCAACGACGTCGCGGAGCCCATCGGGCCAAGCCGCCTGCACTCGTCGCAGATGAGCCGTCCGCCGGCGAGCGAAGTACGCGCGCGGCAGATGCCGCGACACCCGCTGCGGGGACCAACGCAACCAACGGCGCACCGGTCACGGCCACGATGGCGACGAACGCGACCGCGCCGACGGCGACCGACCCCGCGATGAATTGCCGGGGCGTGACCGCAACTCCCGCCTGGTTGAGCCACAGTTGGCGGTTGCTGATCTGGGCTCGGCGGCGGAACCGCCGGATCTTGATCTCGGGCGTGTAGCCCGTCGCGTACCCGACGAGGAAGTACACGAAGACGCCGACGGCGAGCCCTGCGAGCAGCGTCATCGCGGTACCTCGGCGCCTTCGACGATGGCCCGCAAGCTCAGACCTCGAGGTAACGACCGATCGACACGGCTCTCGAGACGTGCCGGGAGGACTCCGGTCCACTCGAGCGGGCGCCCAAGGGCTTCGCGCACGAAGATGGGTTCGACGGTGAAGTCCTCGCTGAGAGCGGGAACCACAGCCACGATCTCCATGACCTGACGGCGGATCCCGTCGGTGTCGTTCGGCGGGATGTCGTCGCGGTCGAGATGGATCACCAGATCGAGCGACTGCGAGAAGACCTTGCGGACGATGCGCTCGGTGACGTTCTCGCCCGCCATCAGCGCCGCGTTCACGAGCGCGTGCAGCGCCTCGGTCGCGTTGTTGGCGTGGATGGTGCAGAGAAACCCGCAGCCGGCGTTGACCGCCCGGCTCAGCTCGAACGCTTCGGCGCCACGCACTTCGCCGACGACGATGCGGTCGGGGCGCATCGCGAGCACGAACTTGACGAGGTCGCGCAGGCTGATCTCGCCCGTCCCGTCGAGCGCCGGCGGCCGGACCTCGTAGTACGACCCGTGGGTGACCGGCACTGCGATCTCGCGGATCTCCTCGCAACAGCGGACGCAGTGACTCGCGGGCTCGGCGGCGATGAGGGCGGCCGCCATCGTGGTCTTGCCGGCTCCAGGCTCGCCCGAGATCGCCAACCGGCTGCGCACCTGCATCATCGCCCAGAGGAAGTCGGCGGCCTCCGGGCTGATCGAGTCGAGGTCGACGAGACTTCCGAGTGTCACGTTGCGGACCGTGTATCTCCGGAGCGTCGCCGACAGGCGATCACCGACAGGTGGGATCGCCGCCGTCAGGCGGGCGCTTCCTTGCAGGACGCGGGCCTGGACGATCGGGTGCTTCGTGTTGAGCTGCCGATCGGTTGGCGCGAGCAGCCGTTCGACGATCTGGCGGTTCTCGCCCTCGCCGGTCGGCGTCGTCAGGCCGCGCAACCGGCCCGACGAGTCGAGAAATGACACACGCGGGCCCTCGAAGAAGATCTCCTCGACGTCGGGGCGGGCGATCAGCTCCGTCAACGGTCCGAAGTCGGTGATCGACCGCAGGACCCGGCCGATCATCTCGCCCGGATCACTGAGAGGAATCTCGTCACCAAGATGGGCGCGGCGCTGATACTCGTCGACGGCGCGATGCACCTCGGACTGCACCTCGTCGAGATCACCCTCGGGCCGGAGCCGCCGTCGCTCGATACGGACGAGGGCATCGCGGCGGATGCCGTCGTAGGCGTCGGCGCGGACAGTCATCGCGTCACGACGGGCACGCGTCCTCGGCGCTTCCCCGATCCGCCCTTCGCCCGCGCCGGGCGACGGCGACGGCGGCACGACCTTCGTCGCGAGCTCCGCGACCGCCTTCGCATAGGGGCCGTGAGCAACCAGCGTGCCGGACCAAGCCGCCGCCTCGACCCGAGGATCGTGCGGCAGGAACACGAGACTCGCGGGCTCGAACGTCCGACGGATCTCCTGTTCGAGCTGGGCCTTCCGGAACGCGTCGCGTGGAGCCCGGTTGATAGCGAGATGAATCGTTGCACCCGCGTTCAGAGCACGAACCTCCGCCACCCAGCCGAGCAAGCGGGTCACGCCGACAGGCGTGGCAGGGGCGACGCCGATCACGTCGGATGCGTCGCACACGACCGCGCGGCTGATGCCGTACCGGCTCCGCCCACCGCGACCAACGTCCTCCAAACGGCTCGCGATGTTGGCGATGACGTACCGCCGAGTCCGACCGACTGCCTCGATCACGTCGAGCACCTCGGTCGGACGCACCTGCGACCAAGCGCCGACATTGGGGAGACCCGACAGCACGTCGAGCTCGCGCGCAGCTCGAACGATCGCCGTATCCACGTCGCCCATGCCGTATTCGACGGACTCGATCGCGCTCCGCAGGTTGGGCTCGATCGGCAACCCGAGGCGTTGCGCGATCGACGGGACCACCTCGTCCGCATCGACGATCGCGGCGCGCCCTCCCTGGCTGCGAAGCGCGGCCGTGAACGCGATCGCCAGCTCGGTGGCACCGGCGCCGGGCGTCCCGCCGACGGCGAAGAGCCGCCAGCTCCGCAATCGATCTCCGTGGGCGAGCGGCGTCGGCACTCGCTGCCCGTCGACGGCAGCCTCGAGTGCGCTGATGGACGGCGCGGGCTGGTGGCGCTCGGGCGCAAGGGCGGTGAAGACGTCGACGAACTCCGCCATGGCGGCGTCCGACGCGAGCACCCGGTCGATGCCCAGCGACGCGAGGAACTCGCGTCCCGCTGGTTCCTCAGGATCGAAGACACCGAGCAGGCAGCGGCCGCGCCGGTGGACCGACTCGACGAACGTTCGCGTCAGCCCGGGCCAGCGATGGCTCACGACGAGCGTGCCGTACTCCTCGTCGAACGCCAGCGTCGGGTCCACGATGACCTGTCGGACTCGCGCGCCGCCGTGATCGGTGAGGTGGCGATGCAGGCCCTCGACCCACGCCTCGGGCGAGAAGACGAGCGCGACTTCCGGCTCGGGCATCCCTACCGTCCGCTTGCGCCGGCCGACGCATCGACGGGCAAGGGCGGCGTCGCCTCAGCCGGGCGCGAACCGGTCGTCCTCGTGATCACGATGTCGCCACCGGCAATCCCGGCCGCAACGAGCTGCGATTCGCGCGCGTCGACGGCGAGCGTCACCGTGAACTTGTCGTCCACCCCGCCGAACGCCCCTCCCCGATCGGGCCGTCCCACGCTCAGGACCTCGGCGTCGGCGACGATGATCGACACCTCGTGATTGCCGGCCAGGATCACGTCGACGCGGTCACCCGCTTCGAGTTCGCCGTTGACAGCCCGGGCCGGATCGATCGCGACGCTCATCGCGCGCTTGCCCGCCGGTGCAGCGGCCGGACGGACGGCCCGGCGATGAACCAGCTCACCGGCTGCAATCGGATAGGCGGCGACGGAGTCGCGCAACCGCTTCACGTCGTTGGGCTGGAGCACTGTGCCCAGGAGCGAGTCGTCCATCTTCACCCGCTCGTAGCGAACCGATGACTCGGTGAGCGCGGAGCCGGGCGCGAGGTCCCGAGCGGCCACGGCAACCGGTTGCCGCTCGTCCGCGCGGCGAAGCACCGCCACTGTCAGCAGGAGTCCGAGCAACCCGGCGACGATCATCACCAGATGGCCGGTCGAGAACCGGCTCATCAGACTCCGGGGCAGCGAAGTGGCGGGCCGGGTGACGCTCTCGGTGCGCCGTGATCTCGGCGCCACCACCTCCGCCATCCACCCCTCCGCCGCCGTCACCGCTCAGGTGAACATTTCGCCAATAGTGCAGAACCCGCCCATATGCCGTCAAGCAGCACAATCGGTGTCGCAGTCAGGATGCCTCAGAATGCCTGAGCCTGTCAAGAGTCCCTATTGGGGGGTGCCGTGAAGGGTAAGATGCCGTCATGTCCCCAGCCGAGGCGGACGCGGGAGCCGACTTCCCGCCCGTCCTCACCACTGCCGATGCAGCCGAGCTGCTCCAGGTGCACGTCGAGTACCTGCGCAAGCTCGTGCGCGACGGCAAGGTCCCGTGCCACCGGTTCCCCGGCGGGCGGGAGATGCGGTTCGACCGCGACGAGCTGCTCGAGTGGTTGCGGTCGCAGCCCGGGCACGACCAGTCGACGTCGACGAAGCGCGACGCCGACGCGTAGTCGGGCTTACTCCCTCCAGGGGTGAGCCCACGCGACGTGATCCAGCGGGAGGTACGTGTCGCTCCCGTCGGCGTCGCGCACGGCCACGTGGTCTCGCCCGATCGTGAGGAGCCCTCGGAGGCCTTCGGAGAAGAGCGGGGAACCGATCACCGCGTCGATCTCCTCCCCGTCGTATTCGAGGAGACGCGCCCGGAACGTGCGCGCCAGCGGCTCGGCCCGCCGGCCGCCTTCGCGGGCGCGTTCGACGACGCGGATGACGAGCGGCACCGGCGTGCGTTGGTGGCCGACGACCAGCGCGATGTCGACCCGGCCTGCCGCCGTGCGGAGCTGGACGTAGTCGGCGCCGACGGCGTCGATGACACCTCGGAACGAGCTCTCACCGACCTGCATGGCGACGGTGTCGCCGCGATGTTGGAGCTCGCGGGTGATGTCGAGGAGGTCCCGGTGCCGGGCCCACTGGCGGGCGGCGGCGTGGGCGTACTCCTCTTCCTCGGCGCGTCGATCCTCGCGGGCCGCGCCGGCGGCGTCTTCGAGCTCGGGATCGCCGGCGAGCTCGTCGAAGGAGTCGCCTGGAGTCATGCGCGCGCCTCCGGGGGACGGTGTTGCGGCACCGTACCCCCGGAGGCTGCGCTGCCTCGCGTTCCTCAGTCCTGCTTGACGGCCTCGATCTCGAACTCGAGGCTGGGCCTTCTTGCCCACCAGGACGCCGCCGCTCTCGAGGGCGACGTTCCAGGTGAGGCCGAAGTCCTCGCGGTCGACCTCGGTGCTGGCCGAGAAGCCGGCCCGGCGGCCGCCCCACGGGTCGGTCGTCCAGCCGTGGTACTCGACGTCGAGCATGACCGGCCGGGTGACGCCGTGGACGGTGAGGTCACCCTCGAGGCGGAAGCCGCCCGGCGTGTCCCCCTCGACCCTGGTGCTGCGGAACGTGATCTCCGGGTACCGCTCGACGTCGAAGAAGTCGGGCGAGCGCAGGTGCTCGTCCCGCTTCGCGTCGCCGGTCTCGACGGTGGCGGGGTCGATCTTGACCTCCACCCACGAGCCCAGCGGGTCGTCGGAGATGTGGATGTTGCCCGAGACGCCGTGGAACTTGCCCCGTACCTTGCTCACCATGAGGTGGCGGGCCGAGAACTCGACGGCCGTGTGGACCGGGTCGAGCTGCCAGTCGCCCGGCTCGGGGATCTCGACGCCTTGGATGCTGCGAGTCTCTGTCTGGCTCATATCGGCGCTCCTCGTGTGGAGGGAAGTCCTTTGAGCGCGGCAACCGTTGCATAAGCAATGATATTCCTCGCAACTCTCTCGGTAGGGTGAGCGCCATGGCCAGGGCCAGTACTCGAGCTCCCGAGCTCACCGACCAGCAGCTCGAGGCCTGGAAGGCCTTCATCCGGGCCCAGTCCGAGCTGCTCAAGACCCTGAACCAGGAGCTCGAGGCCGACCAGGGCATCCCGCTCACCTTCTTCGACGTGCTCGCCCAGCTCTCCTTCGCCGGTGGCCGGCTCCGCATGAGCGAGCTGGCCGACGCCGTGGTGATCTCCCGCAGCGGCGTGACCCGGCTCGTCGACCGGATGGAGCGGGCCGGCCTGGTCCGCCGGGAGGCCTGCCCCGAGGACCGGCGGTCGATGTACGCCACGCTCACGCCCAGTGGGAAGCAGGCGCTGGCGAAGGCGCGTCCGTTCCACCTCCGCGGCGTCGCCGAGCACTTCGGCCGTCACCTGAGCGACGAGGAGGCGAAGACCATCGCCGCCGCCCTCGGCCGGATGGCGCCGTCACCCGACGGCGACGAGGCCTGCTAGCCGAACACGGCGAGGCGCGCGTGTTACCGCCGGCGGGACTGCGTGCGCTTCGACTTCCGCGTTCCGGACTTCGCCTTCCCCGGCGCCCGCGCCCGAGTTCCCTTCGAGGGCTGGCCGCGGTCGCTTCCTTTCGACTCGGGCTTCGCGATACCCGCCATATCGCTGGCGAGCTGCTTCGCCAGAAGTGCCGAGCATTGCGCCGATGGCGGACCAGGCTTGGCCCTCAGAACGTGCGACCGTCACGAGCTCGGCGATCTCGGACTCCGCTGCGGCACGCTTGAGTACGGCCTGCCGCAGATTCCGAAGCGTTCGCGCATCTCGAATGTCCTCGGTCCGCGGCTGGAGCTCGTCGAGCTGCGCTGACAGCTCGTCTGCATGTTCGATGATCTCCTGGAAGCTGCGGGGCACTCGAGTCACCTCGGGAGGTACTTGTCTCGGGCGGGCCGGAACGCATGAATGATCACCGGTCCCCGATCGCTGTCCACGATCCCCACCTCGACCAGCGTTGCCGTTCTATCCGGCCCCACGATCATCGTGACCTCATCGTCATTGGGATCCACCACCACGTACAACGCGTTATTGAAGGCATGGAGGATGTCAGCGTCCGGCACCTTGTGCTTACGCGCGGAATCTGCAACAACCGGCTCCACCGGCAAGTTACCTTGTAGAGGTCGGCTTCGCAAGTTATGTTGCGGAACCGGGGAAGTCAGTCTGGCGAGCACCGTCAGCCGGTGGCTGCAGCGGTGGCACGAGGTCGGCTAGCCGATCACGCCTTCGGCGCGGAGGTCGGCGAGCTCGGCGTCGGAGAGGCCGAGCTCCTCGTGCAGCACCTCGTCGGTGTGCTCGCCGACCCACGGCACGCGCGTCTCGGGGCCGTCGGCCATCTTCGACATCTTCACCGGGTTGCCGGGGATGAGCACCGGGTCGTCGACGTCGTCGGTGCGGGGCATCTCGACGAGCATGTTGCGCGCCGCGACGTGCGGGTCGGCGATGACGTCGGCGGCGGTGTTGCACGGCCCGGCGGCGACGCCGGCCGCGCTCAGCTCGTGGCAGGCGTCGAGCTTCGTCTTCGTCGCCGCCCACTCCTCGATCGCCGGGCCGGATCACGTCCTCGAGGTGCTCGCGCCAGCCCTGGCGGGTGGCGAAGCGCGGGTCGCTCGACCCACTCCGGATGGCCGACGAGCGTCGGCGAGGCGCTCGAACTGGTGCTCACGGCCGACCTGCATGATGAACCAGCCGTCGGACGCGCGGAACCCGTCCATGATCAGCAGCGGGCCCGGGGCCGCCCGGGCGCAGCGCCCATCGACCAGAAGTTCGTGACGAGGTCGGTCATCGAGACCATGGCGTCGAACATGGCGACGTCGACGTACTGCCCTCGCCGGTGCTGGTCGCGATGGCGGAGCGCGGCGAGCACGCCGATGACGCCGAACATCGACGTGCCGATGTCGCCGAGCGCGCCGACGGGCGCGGGGATCGGCGGCTGGTCCGCGCGGCCGCTTGTACTCGTAGATGCCCGACATGGCCTCGACGATCGGCGCGTACGCCGGCCACCGTCGTACGGGGTCTCGACGGTGTTGCCGAAGCCCGAGATCGACAGGTAGATCGACCGCGGGTGCACGGCGGCGACGTCGTCGTAGCCGAGCCCGAGGCGCGCCATCGCGCCGGCCTTGAAGTTCTCGGCCACCACGTCGAAATGCGGCGCCAGGCTGCAGGAACAGCTCGCGGCCCTCGGGCGCTCTTGAGGTCGAGGCCGACGCTGCGCTTGCCGAGGTTGTTGCGCAGGAACGTCGCGCCCACGCGCCGGCCCTGCGGGTCGTCCATCGCCGGCAGCGAGCCACGGCCCGACTCCCCGTGGACGGGATGCTCGACCTTCACCACCTCGGCGCCGAGGCGGGTCGAGCAGCTGGGTGGCGAACGGGAGCGCCTGCATCTGCTCGGCGGCGAGGACGCGGACACCGTCGAGGGGCTTGCCGTACCGCTGGGCGTCGGCGTTCGCCGACGTCGCCGAGCTTCATGAGCTCACTCTAGGAGCGCTGGACGAACGACAGGGTGTGGCCGTCGGGATCGTGCAGGTACGCGTGGCGGCGGCCCCACGCCATGTCCGTGGGCGGGAAGTCGAACTCAATCCCCGCGTCAGATAGCTGGTCGTAGTAGCCGTCGAGATCGGGTACCTCGAAGTAGAGGTTGATACCCGGTGTGTCGACTGAGCCGTCGTCCGGGCACGGGATGTAGCAGAAGGTGACCGCCGCCCGGCGCCCCCATGCGTGCGAGGCCCTGGTCGTCCCGCACCAGCTCGAACCCGCACGTCGTATAGAAGGACACCGCCTGGGGCAGCGACGACACATACAGCATCGCCGACATCAACTCGGGCGGCCGTCTCGTGTCTTTTCTCGTTCGCGGCACATCTCGATCAGTTCCTTCGGCATGGTTCACGGATAGGACGAGCTCCAGCACACGAGTCGGCGACCTCGGGCCGCACCCGGTAGTATCCGCTCGTGGCCCTGCTTCTCCACGCTGACGAGCCCGGCGTCGTGCAGCACCGTGAGGTGGCGGGTACGTGGTCGACCACGCGGTCCAGCACCGGCGCCCGCGATCTCGCCCGACGTCATCGACCCGCCGCCGAGGCCCGTCGAGCACGGCCAGGATGAGCCGCCGGCCCACGTGGGCGAGGGCGCCGAGCACTTCGTCGGTCAGGTCCTAGGGCCACGAAATACTACCTCGCCGTAAAAATAGATTGATTCGCCGACCGTGCAATCATGATAATTAGCCGATCGTGCAAGAAAGTCAAGCGCCGGCTTCCTCGTACACTGCCAAGCCCATGCGAGGGATCGTCAGCGCCGGCGGCTACGTGCCCGTACCGCCGCCTTCAGCGGTCGGCCATCGCCGACGACGTTCGGCAGCGGCGGCGGCAAGGGCACGCGGGCGGTCGCCTCCTACGACGAGGACACCACGACGATGGGCGTCGAGGCCGCCCGGCTCGCGCTGCGCGCGCGCCGGCGGCGACCAGCCGACGCGCTCTGGTTCGCCACCGCGAACCCGGCCTACCTCGACAAGACCAACGCCACCGCGATCCACGCCGCGCTCCGGCTCGACACCGACGCTCCGCGCGATGGACGTCGGCGGCGCGGTCCGCTCGGGCGTCGGCGCGCTGCGCGCCGCGCTCGACGGCCGCGGCCCGCGCTCGTCGTCGCCGCCGACATGCGCACCGGTCTGCCGACGAGCGCCGACGAGGCGGCAGGGCGGCGACGGCGCGGCCGCCGTCCTCGTCGGCGACGACGCCGACGGCCCGGTGATCGCCGAGCTACCTCGGCGCGGCGTCGGCCACCGAGGAGTTCCTCGACCGCTGGCGCACGCCGGGCGACGCCGCTCGAAGCAGTGGGAGGAGCGGTTCGGCGAGACCAAGTACATCCCGCTCGGCGAGCAGGCGTGGAACGCGGCGCTCAAGGCCGCCGAGCTCACGCCCGACGCAGGTCGACCGCTCGATCGTCACCGGCCCGCACGCGCGGGCCGTCCGCGCGCTCGCCCGCCGGCTCGGCGTCGCCAAGGAGCGTCGTCGACGACCTCGCCGCACGGTCGGCAACACCGGCACCGCCCACCCCGCGCTGCTGCTCGCCGACGCGCTCGAGACGGCCGAGCCGGGCCAGGTCATCGCGCTGGTCGTCGCTGGCCGACGGCGCCGACGTGCTGCTGTTCCGCACGACCGACGCCATCGCGTCCTACACGCCGGCCCGCCCGGTGGCGGCCAGATCGAGCCGGCGGCGACGCTCCCCTACGGCAAGTTCCTCACCTGGCGCAGGGTCGATCACCCTCGAGCCGCCGCGCCGGCCCGAGCCCGATCGCATCTCGGCCTCGGCCGCCGGCCGCACCGAGGACTGGAAGTACGGCTTCGTCGGTTCGCGCGACCGCGTCGACGCGGCGCGCTGCACCTGCCGCCCGCGCGGGTCTCGCATGATGGGCGGCGCGGTCGACGACATGGAGCCGTGCCGATGGCCGACGTGCCGGCACGGTCGCCACGTACACGGTCGACCGCCTGGCGTACTCGCCGAGCCCGCCGATCGTCGTCGCGGTCGTCGACTTCGACGGCGGCGGCCGCCTCCCGGTCGAGCTGACCGACGTCGACGCCGACGAGGTCAAGATCGGCGACCGGGTCGAGATGACGTTCCGCCGGCTGTTCACCGCCGACGGCATCCACAACTACTTCTGGAAGGCCCGGCCCGTCCGGGCCTGACCCGTCAGGGAGAAACACATGGGCATCGCACGGCATCAAGGACCAGGTCGCCATCGTCGGGATGGGCTGCACGCAGTTCGGCGAGCACTGGGACAAGAGCACCGACGACCTGCTCATCGAGGCGTCGCACCAGGCTTCGAGTCGGCCGGCGTCGACCAAGGACGACGTCGACGCCTACTGGCTCGGCACCGCGAAGTCGGGCATGAGCCGGCATCACGCTGGCCCGCCCGCTGCAGCTACGGCAAGCCCGTCACCCGGGTCGAGAACTACTGCGCCACCGGCTCCGAGGCGCTGCGCAGCGCCGCCTACGCGGTGGCTCCGGCGCCTACGACATGGCGATGGCCGTCGGCGTCGAGAAGGTGAAGGACAGCGGCTGCCAGGGCCTCGCGCCGGCCGCCCAACGACGGCACCGCCCGCACGCTCACCGCGGCGGCGATGTTCTCGATGCGCGCCGGCCTACGCCAAGAAGTACGGCGTCGACGACGACGAGATGCGCGAGGTGCTGGCCCGCATCGCGTGGAAGAACCACTACAACGGCGCCCGCAACCCCCGGGCGCAGTTCCGAAGGAGGTGACCAGGAGACGATCTGCAACGTCGCCGCTCATCGCCGGCCGTCTGCGGTGTGTTCGACTGCGCGGGCGTGGCCGACGGAGCGGCCGCGGCGATCGTCTGCGGGCCGAGGACGCGCACCGGTACACCGACAAGCCGCTCTACATCAAGGCGCTGTCGTTCGTGGCCGGGCAACGGCAGCGGCAACCTCGACCCCGACTACGACTACACGACCTTCCCCGAGATCGATGCGGCCGGCCGCCGACGCCTACCCGCAGGCCGGCGTCACCGACCCGCGCCGCGAGATCGCCATGGCCGAGGTGCACGACTGCTTCACGCCCACCGAGCTGGTCCTCATGGAGGACCTCGGCTTCGCCGAGCGGGGCACGGCCTGGAAGGAGGTGCTGGCCGGCACGTTCGACCTCGACGGCGAGATGCCCGTCAACCCCGACGGCGGGCTCAAGAGCTTCGGCCACCCGATCGGCGCATCGGGCCTGCGCATGATGTTCGAGTACTGGCTCCAGCTGCGGGGCGAGGCGCCCGAGGAGCGCCAGATCGACAACCGACCGCAGCTCGGCCTGGCCCACAACCTGGGCGGCTACCCCGGCGAGATGGTGTCGTTCGTCGATCGTCGGCGCCGAGCTCGGCTGACCTGATGACGGACCGAGAGCAGGACCGCGACCAGGACCGCGAGCACGTCAGCGAAGAAGAAGCCGAGGAGCTCGAAGAAGAAGCGGCCGAGCGCAATCCCGATCCTCAGACTCGCCGGGAAGCGCTCGAGCTGGAGCTGATGGAAGAGGGCCGCTCCGAGGCGGGCGAGGACGTCGGCGACGAGATCGACTAGCCGGCAAGTGGGTGCTGCTCGAGGAACGTCAGCACCGTGCGCAGGAAGTCGTCCGTGCGCTCGAACATCAAGCCGTGACTCGCACCCGTGCCCGTCATCAGTTCGAAGGTCGCGCCGGAGATCCGTTCGGCGACGGCCCGGCCATGGCGCGGCGGCGTGACGATGTCCTGCTCGCCCGTGAGCGCCAGCGTCGGCACCGCGACGGCGTCGACGCGGTCGAGACTGTCGAAGTCGAGGTCGGCTTGCCATTGCTCGGCGACGGTGCGGATCTGCTCGGGTGTCGCGGGGGTTAGCGGCGCCGTCCAGGCCAGGAACTGCTCGAACTCGGGGGACGCCAGGAACTCGGCCGAGTAGACGACACCGAGCGTCATGAGCGCGGTCGCGAGATCGCCCGTTTCCCATGGGTACTTCAGTGCGGTCATTAGAGCGCTCATGACACCGTCGACCCGGCCCCACGTGCCGTAGTAGAATGAAGCCGACGCGACGGTGCTCAGGGCGCGCCAGCGCGAGCCCCTTGGGGCGACGAGGCTGCCCAATGACGAACAGCCGAGGACGTGGGCGCATGGATCGAAAAGCGCCTGGAGCAGCGCGCGGCGGCCGGTGAGGGCGGACCCCCATCGGCGCGGCGCCGCGTGCTCGGAGTCGCCTCAGCCCGCGGTAGTCGAAGTTGACGACCTCGTAGTGATCGGCGAGGGTCGTCTCCACCGGCATCCACGTCCCGAGCGACGCCGCGGTGCCCATCAAGAGGAGCAGCGCCGCCGCTCCGATCCGCGGTAGTCAGGCGGGCGCGGGAATCCAGGTCGATCAGCTCGTCGACCACTGTCTCGGTCGGGTCGTCGGCGCCGAGGAGCTGTCGAGCTCGGCCGGTCCGCCTCCGACACGCCATTCCACCGCGGCGACGTTGGCGGCCACCTGATCGGCCGTTGTCGCCCCGGCGATGATCGACGTCATCGTCGGCTGCGCGGTCAGCCACGCGAACGCGAGCTCGAGGATCGTGTGAACACGCCGCTGCGAACACGCTGAGCTCGTCGACCTGGTCGAAGTTCGGGTCCGACATGACGCGCGCGGCGCGTTCCTCGGGGAGCTGCGACAGCTGCGTGTCCTCGGGCGCGGGCGCGCCCCGCCGGTATTTCCCGGTGAGGAGTCCGCTCGCCAGCGGAAGTAGGGCAGGACAGCGAGGCCGTCCCGAACCAGGCCGGAACGACGTCCTGCAATGGCTCCCGGTGCAGCAGGTTGAAGTGGTTCTGCGCGCTCACGAACCGGGCGAGGCCCTGACGCTCCGAGACTGATTCGGCCTCGTCGATCTGCTCACCAGAAGTGAGTTGCCGATCTCGCGCACCTTCCCGTCGCGCACCAACCGATCGAGGCGGTGAGCGTCTCCCCGATCGGCACGTTGGGATCGGGCCCGTGCTGCTGGTACAGGTCGATGCGGTCGGTGCCAGACGCCGCAGGCTGCCTTCGACCGCGTCGGCGACCAGCGCGCGCTGGCGCCGGCGTGGCTCGGGTCGTCGTCGATCGGGCGACGAACTTGGTGGCGATGACCGCCTCGTCGCGCCGGCCGGCGAGCGCGCGGCCAAGGTACTGCTCCGAGCGCGTGCCGCCGTAGACGTCCGCGGTGTCGAAGAGGTCCATGCCGGCGTCGAGGGCGGCGCGAACGACGGCGGCGCTGCGCTCCTCGTCGATACGCATCCCGAAGTTGTTGCACCCCAGCCCGACCAGCGTGACCTCGAGCGACCCGAGCTGCGCATCTCCATCCGCGGGAGCTACGCAGTGGACAGATGCTGAACGCTGGTCAGGATCTGACACGCAGCAGCGGAACGGGATCGGGGGCTCGTGCCAGCGGTGAGGGAGCGGACGCGGCGCACGCAGGCGGAGCGGCGGCGGCCTCGGAGGACGACTCCTCGAAGCAGCTGCCACGCTCGTCGCGCCGCGGCACCGCCCGCGCCAGTTCACCGACATCGCCGCCACCGCCGGATGCGGCCGGGTTGCCGACGACCTCTTCGGCTCGAAGGAGGCTACTCCTCGCGCTGGCGGACTTCCTCGTGGATCGGTTCCGCACCCGACTGTTCGAGCGCGCGCTCGAGCAACGCCAAGGCCTGCCCGCGCTGCTCATCTGGCTGCGGGTCTACGTCGACAGCCTGCGCGGCCCGAGCTCCAGGTCCACGCCGCGTCGTGCTCCTCGGCGAAGCCCTCGGTTCGGAGCCGCGTCCTCCCGCGATCAACCGGCTGCACCGAACGTCCGCTCGATGGTCGAGCACTACCTGCGCGACGGCATCGAGCACGGTGGGGTCAGGCGCGACGTCGACCCCGCGGCGCAAGCGGCGCTGCTGATCGGCACGCTCGGGGCATCTCGCTGCTCGCCGTGACCGATCCCGACTCGCTCGATCTCGACGCGCTCGCCCGCCGAGCTCGTGCCGCGACGGAACGTCCCTGCATGCCTAGCCGGCGAGCCGCCGCCGAGGAGACGCACATGGAGCACGTCCGCTCATTCAACGGGACGCGCATGCATACGCCGTGCAGGGCTCCGGACCGGCAGTGCTCTTGCTGCACGGCTTCGCCGCCGACCACGTGCTCAATTGGGCTCGTCCGGGCGTCATCGACGCGCTGACCGGCACGGCGGAGCGCGTAGTGCGCGACCGACGCCCGGGGTCATGGTGCGTCAGACAAGCCGCACGATCCCCACGGTACAGCGGCGACGCCATGGTGCACGACGCGCAGGCGGTCCTCGATCACCTCGGCGTCGAGCAGGTCGACGTGGTCGGCTGCTCGATGGGCTCGATGGTCGCAGCCCGGCTGGTTCCCGACGAGCCCGCACCACGCTCTCGTGCTCGGCGGCGTGGAGCGAGGGTGGTGCGCCGCGAACAGCGGCCGCGGGCCCGAGGCCATCGCGCCGCGCTCCTGGCGGACGACCCGGCGTCGATCGAGAACGTCGCCGGAAGGCGTTCCGAGTTCGCCGATTTCACGGGCGCCGACCGTCTTGCGCTAGCAGCGGTGACCGTCCGACGCGCTGCGATGTTGGGTCGCTGGACGCGATCACGGTGCCGACGTCGTCGTGACAGGCGAGGACGACAGGCTCATCCGGTCGCCGAGCGAGCTCGCCGAGCGACTGCCGTCCGGCCGGTCAGTGACGGTGGCGGGCGACCACCTGGGCGCTCCGTCGACCCCGCGTTTGCTCGAGCGATCGTCGAATTCCTCGAGGAGGAACACGAATGACCGCGACCGCCGAAGGCTCCTGTTGATCGTCGCGGCGGTAGTGCTGGCTGCAGCGACACGCGCGCCGTTCGCGAACGCGGCCAGACGAGCAGAAGATCGACGTCGAGTTCGAGCAGCTCCGGCTTCACCACGCCGGGAACGCCCGCCAGAGTCCGACAAGATCAGCATCATCGGACCAGCCACGACGCCGAGAACGTCCTCGTCCTCGTGCCCGGTACCTCCCGAGCGGCCTCTTCGAGCCCTGGCGAAGGACATCGTCCGTAAGTCGAAGGGCTGGCAGGTACAGGCGATCGAGCGCCGGGAGAGCTTCCTCGAGGACCACTCGGTGCTGAACCAGGCCAAGAAGGGCAAGGCCATTCCGCGGCGGCTGCTCACTCCTACCTCAGCTTCATCACCGACCCCAGCATCACGAAGCACTTCCAATTCGTCCCGGACGCCGACGTCGCGTTCGCGCGCGACTGGGGCATGAACATCAAGGTCGAGGACATGCAGCGCGTCGTCGAAGCGGCCAAGAAGGAAGGCGGCAAGGTCGTGCTCGCGGCCACTGGCTCGAGGGTCGATGACGACCGCGTATGCCACCTGGGACTTCAACGGGAAGCCGGCGCGAACGACCTCTCGGGGCTCGTGTTCATCGACGGGGCAGCAGCCCCACGCCGTCGAGCCCCGACCAGGCGAACATGCAGCTGCAGCGCTCCAGAGGCTCCCGTGGCTCACGTTCGGCGGCATCCCCGCGCCGTACGCCGGCTTGTTCAACGCGACGGGCTCGACCGGCGTGAAGATCGCGCCCGACAACCCCTCCCTCGGCTATGCGTGGCCGCGCTGCCCGCCAACCTGAAGCCGCCGGTGGCGCCGACGAACGAGGGGCAATACGGGTACGCCCTCGACGTCAAGACGTCACCGATGGGCCTGCGCGCCGCCCAGGCGCACCTCGGCCAGCTCAAGGAGAGCGGTGATCCACGCGGTTGGGACGGCGCGGCGCGCTCACGCCGATCATGCGCTACGCCGAGATGTTCTCGGGATCGGGTCTCCAGAGCCGCGACGGCACCACGTGGTACCACCCGCAGCGCTTGACGATCGACTCGGGTGCCGTGGCAGAAGGAAACGCGAACGACACGCAGAGCATCCTGGACATGCACACGACGCACGGGCGGGATCTGCCGAAGCGGCTCCGGATGTACGCCTTCGGCGCCGCCCTCGGGGGCAGCGCATCCTCGACGGCGCGACGATCCTCGCCGATCAGTCCGGCATCCCGCACGACCAGCTCGTCCTGGTGAACGGCGAGGCGGACTATGCGCACAACGACCCTGCCGGCGCGAGCCCGAACGACGAGTTCCTCCGGAACCTCACGCCGTTCCTGAACAGATCGGTTAGGAGCGGGCGCGCCTCTATCGAGTGCCGGGATGGCAGCGAGCCGCGCTTCGAGGTTTGCGATGAGCGCCTGCGTCCGCTCGTAGGCGCGAGCACTCGGGAGCAGATTCGATCCGCGGTAGGCGAAGGTGCCGCACTGCCGGCGGTCCAGCCGGCAAACCCGACCGCGGGGCACGCGTAGAGGTTCAGCACCCCGATGTGCTCGCCGTGCGCAACGAGCGGGAGGGCCACGCAGGCGATCAGCCCGACACGGCGGGCCGACGAACCAAACCTCGGCCATCGCTCGTCAGATGTGACCGGCTCGAGGTCGTGGCGCAGGCCGTCGCGCAGGCACTCGACGCACGGGCCGTCATCGAGCTCGTCCTGGAGGGCGTCGAGGTCGAAGCTGCGGAGTCCGTCGTCCGACGAGCGCCGGCACCGCCATCGTCGAGCACCTGGATGCCGACCCCGTCGCATTGACCGAGCGAGCTACGAGCGAGATCGACGACATCCTGGGCGGTGCCACCGAGGGGCTGTTCGAACACGAGGATCTCGGAGAGCCGGGCGAGCCCCACCGCATCCTCGGGCATCACCCGCCGAGAATATCGTCTGGAGACTCCACGACGGCCTTGGCGAGGTCGCGCAGCTTGATGTTGCGGTGTTGGGAGAGGTCGCGGAGGGGTTCGAACGCTTCATCGGGGCGACAGTGCTCGCGCGTCTGGATGATGCCCTTGGCTTGGCCGATCACGTCGCGCGACTGAAGGGCCTCCTGCAGCTGCTCGATGACCGCGTGCGCCTTCGCGTAGGCGCGAGCGTTCGTCTCAGCTGCCGCTCTCGGAAAAGGGTTCTCTGCCCATCTGCTCGCGCACGGTTGTGACGGGCGGGTTGGTGAGCGTTCGGCGCTGCCAGTTCGCGCCGTCGACGACCAGTGTGTGCCCGGAGATGAACCGGCCGTACGGCGACGCGAGAAACGTCGCCGCCCATCCGAGCTCCTGACGCCGGCCCACGCGCATCGCCGGCTGGCACGGGTCCTTGTCACTCGTGCGATCGAGGTTGTCGCGGATGTCCGCCGTCATGTCCTCGTGTGGGAAGAGCCCGGGCACGAGCGCGTTGACCTGGATCCCGTAGGGGCCCCACTCGACGGCAAGCGACTCGGTGAGGTTCTTCACGCCCGCCTTGGCTGCCGCCGAATGGACGAAGCCCGGGCCACCCGTCCAGGCGTAGGACGCGCCGACGTTCACGATCGACCCGGGCGACCCGGCCGCGAGGTGCCGGCGGGCGAACTCGCGCGCGCACAGGAACGTCCCGTTGAGGGTGATGTCGACGACGGTGCGCCACACGTTCGGCGACATGTCCTCGGCCGGGACGGGAAAGTTGGCGGCGGCGTTGTTGATCAGCACGTCCGGCAGCCCTAGCTCTGCCTGCGCGGCGTCGAACGCAGCGGCGATCTCTTCCGGCTGACGGATGTCGCATTGCACCGTCAACACCGCGGCGCCGAGCGCCTCGATCGTCTCTCGCCCGGCGGCGAGGTGCTCCTCCTTGCGGCTCGCGATCACGATCGCCGCGCCGAGCCGGGCGAACTCGGTCGCAATGGCCTTGCCCAGGCCGGTGCCGCCTCCGGTGACGAGCACGCCCACGCCGTCGAACGTGCCGGCCGGGAGCGCCGACTCACCGACCGGCGGCGGCTCGGACAAGCCGATTAACTCCGTCACCGTGTCCCCCTTCTTTCGGCGCGCTCGCCCGTCAGCTGCCCGTGTACCGCGGCGCGCGATCTTCGCCACGCGCGACGCGTAGCTCCGCGATGTCGTCGCTCTTGTTGATGAACGTCTGGTAGATCATCTCGTCGGCCATCGACGACCGAATCGCCGGGACCGCCAGATGCCGGATGACCTCCCGGGCCATCTTCACGGTGACCGCCGGGAGGAAAGCAACGTGCTCGGCGATCTCCCGAACGGTCGTGTCGAGCTCGTCCTCGGATACGACGCGGCTCACGACGCCGTGCGTGAGTGCCTCGTCGGCGGTGAGCACCCGGCTCGTGAGCACGAGGTCGCTGGCGAGGCCGGCGCCGGCCATCTCGAACAACGCCCCCATGCCGCCCGTGTCGGGAATGACCCCGTACGTCAGCTCGGGAAGGCGAAAGCGCGCCCCTTCGGCGGCGACGCGCACGTCGCACAACAGCGCACGCTGGAACGACGCACCCATCACCCAGCCCTTGCAGGCGACGATCACCGGCGCATCGAGGTCCCACAGCTGCTGGATGCCCCGATGCCCCCGGCGCATCAGCTCGTGATGCGAGACCGGCGTCTCGTGCGCGCCGATCGCGCTCACATCACGACCGGACGAGAACGACTTGCCTTCGCCCCGCCAGACGACAGCTCGGACCTCGGGGCGGTTCCGCAACTCGGCGAAGATCGCGAAGAGGCGTTCGTCCATCTCGTCGTCGAACGCGTTGTGCTTCTCAGGGTTGTCGTTGGTCACGATCGCGATCGGGCCGTCGACCTCGAGCCGCACTCGGTCGCTCATCGATGACACACCCCGGTTGAGAGTCTGCGGAACGGCACCGTACCGGAGACTGCCGCCGTCGACGAGATGAACGCGTCGGTTCCCGCGCCCTAGCCGGTACGCTCGACGGCTCCCGGCGGCGTAGCCGAGTGGCACAGGCAGAGGTCTGCAAAACCTTGTACGCGGGTTCGATTCCCGCCGCCGCCTCGAACCCAGGCGCCCAGCCACGAACGAACCTGTGCTGACACACTGCGGGCGCATGGTTCCGTCACTCCTGCTCCAGCAGCTTCGACAGGCACGCGACCTGGCCGATCGCCATTACGCCGAGCCGCTGGATCTCGAGGCGCTGGCGGCCGCGGCACACGTGTCGAGGTACCACTTCGGCCGGTGCTTCGCCGAGACCTACGGCGAGACGCCCATGCGCTACCTGACCCGGCGACGGATCGAGCGCGCCCAGGACCTGTTCCGATCCGCGAACCTCACCGTGACGGAGGTGTGCATGCTGGTCGGCTTTTCCAGCCTCGGTTCGCTTTCGTCGCGCTTTCGCGAGCTGGTGGGCGAGTCGCCGACGGCGTATCGCGACCGGTGGGCCGCTCGAGGCGGGCCGCACATCCCGGGCTGCTTCCTGTTCATGCGGGGTGTTGACCGGTGGCAGATGAAGGACCGCAATCTCGGAGAAGCCTCTCGGCCGACCGATCCGCAAGGTGCTCGCATGATTACGAACGTTTCGCTCGCGACGGTGTGGGTCAACGACCAAGACGAGGCCAAGGCCTTCTACGTCGACAAGCTGGGTTTCCACGAAGGGTCGGACGTGGCGATGGGCGACGGCTACCGCTGGGTCACCGTCATTCACGCCGACCACCCCGAGATGCAGCTCACGCTCATGCGCCCGGGCCCCCCGCTCGATGACGAGGACGCCGCTGCGTTTCGGCGCATGCTCGACAAGGGCTCCCTCGGAGCCGTCGGCCTGGCCACGGACGATTGCCATCAGACGTACGAGGAGCTGAGCGCCAAGGGCGTGACCTACGTGCAGGAGCCGGCGGACCGTCCCTACGGCGTCGAAGCGATACAGCGCGACAACTCGGGCAACTGGCTCGTGCTCGTCGAGCCGAAACCGTTCAACCCCGCAGACTTTGCGTCTGGCGCGTAAGTCGGCGCCGATGGCGACCGCGCTCCACATCTTCGATTGTGACGGCGTGCTGGTCGACAGCGAAGTTCTGGCGACCCGTATCGAGTCGCAGCTCCTCCGCGACGTCGGTGTCGAGCTCACACCTGAATCGATTGCCGCCGCGTTCGTCGGGATCTCCGACGCCGAGATGCACGATCGCATCGAAGCCGATTGGGGTGTCACGTTGCCCGAGGATTTCACCGTGACAAGGGCTGGACTGCTCGACGAGGTCTTCCGCACCGAGCTGCGGGCGGTCGCGGGCATTGCAGGCGTCCTCGAGGCACTCGACGAACCGCGATGTGTCGCATCGTCGAGCTCACCGGATCGCATCAGGACGTCGCTTGCCGTGACGGGCCTCGACAGCTTCTTCGGCCCCCATGTCTTCTCGGCCAGCAGCGTCGAGAGAGGCAAGCCGGTGCCAGACCTCTTCCTCTACGCGGCGGACGCCATGCAGACCGACCCCGCCCGATGCGTCGTCATCGAAGACAGCACGCCCGGCGTTGCGGCGGGACGCGCCGCCGGCATGCAGGTGGTCGGTTTCACCGGCGCCAGCCATTGCGTCCCGATGCTCTCCGACCAGCTCCGGGAAGCCGGTGCGCACACGATCGCCCCGGACGCCGATGCCCTCCTCGACGTGTTGACCCGCTCCGCGTGACACTCCTCGGCTTCGACGCTTGACGCGCTCGGTACCCGGCTACAGGTAGGAAAGTCCACGGGGCCGCGGGGACGCCGGACGAACAGGGCGCGAAGATGAGCGCCTTGCACACCGGGGGAAGGGGCGGCCTCAAGCTTGCGGCGTGGCCCATCGCGCTCGTCGTCGGCGCGCTCGGGGTCGCGGCGTGGTCCACTCCACCGGCCGCACCGGACTCGTTCGCGCGCGGCCGCCGGCCGAAGGCCGCGCCCATGGGCACACACGCGGTCGGTCGCCTCGAACAGACCTTCGTCGACGATTCCCGCCCCACCAAGGCGAAGCAAGGATTCGGGGGCGCGCCGAACCGCACCTTGCACACCACCATCTACTACCCGGCCCGGGGGAAGTCGGGGGACGCTGTCACGCCGGACGCGACGCCCGACCGCAAGGACGGCCCCTACCCGATGATCCTGTACAGCCACGGGCACAACTCGTTCGGCGCCGAGTTCGAGCCCCTGCTGCGCCAGTGGGCATCGGCCGGCTACGTCATCGCGGCGCCCGACTATCCGTTGTCGAACAAGAACGCGCCCGGAGGCGCGGACGGGTCCGATCTCGGCGAGCAGCCCGCCGATGCCCGCTTCGTCATCGACCGGCTGCTCGAGTCGAGCTCGAAACGCTCGGGTCAGCTGTCACAGTTGATCGACGCCAATGACGTTGGCGCGTCGGGCCACTCGCTCGGCGCGCTCACGACGTACCGCCTCGTGTACGAGACATGCTGCGCCGACAATCGGGTCAAGGCAGCGGCGCCAATGTCCGGGGTCGCAGGGGGCCCGCCGGAGTTCTTCACCGGTATCCCTACGCCATTGCTGGCCGAGCACGGCGACGCCGACGGCGCGATCCCTCACCAAGCCGGCGCAGCCACTTTCGCCAACGCAAGCCCGCCGAAGTTCTTTCTCACATTGATCGGCGGAGCGCACACGCCTCCGTATCGCGGTGCGGCCGATCCTGCACCCGCAACAGTTGCGCACGTAACATTGGACTTCTTCGACCGCTACCTGAAGAACGATCGGAGCGCGCTCGAGCAGCTACGCCAAGATGCCGACCGGCCCGGCGTGGCGACGCTTCAGGAGCAAGCGCGGTGACCGGCCCATGACCGGAGGGGAACGATGATCGAGGCCCGAAAGCCACGCCGCTGGCGCGCTCGCCTGGCCGCCGTGACGGTGGTGGCCGGCGTGCTCACCGCGGGCGCCGGCATCACCGCGCCCGCCGTCACCGCGACCGCGCCGAGCAAGGCCCGGCCCCCGAAAGTCGCGGCGATCGGGAAGTACGCCGTGGGCATGAGAACTGAGACGTTCGTCGACAGCAGCCGACCCACCGACGCGAATGGCGATGTACCGGGTACGCCGACCCGCACGCTCCTCACCGCCATCTACTACCCCGCGCAGGGCGCTCCCACCGAGAAGCCCGTCGAGAACGCCCCACCCGACACGAAGAACAGTCCGTACCCGCTCATCCTGTTCAGCCACGGGCTCGGCGCCCGCGGCGTGTACTACGAGAACGTCATCAAGACCTGGGTCTCGGCGGGGTACGTCGTCGCCGCGCCCGACTATCCGCTGTCGAATGCGAACGCGCCGGGCGGCGCCAACTTCGGCCGAGCCGTCGCCGACACGAAGAACCAACCAGCTGACGCAAGTTTTGTGATTGACCAGGTGATCAAGCTGAACAAGCAGAAGGGCGGACTCGGCGGGATCGTCGACCCGAAGCGCATCGGCGCATCGGGTCACTCGCTCGGAGGCATCACGACCTACGGGCTCGCCTACAGCGCGCTGCTGCACGCGACAAGCGCATCAAGGCGGCCATCCCGATGTCGGGCATCGTCGGCGTTGTCGAGAGCGCCGATCAGTACTTCAAGAATGGCGCCACTCCGCTCCTGAGCCTGCACGGAAACGCCGACCCCGTCCTGCCCTACTCGGCCGATATGAACGGCTTCGCGCGGGCGCAGCCGCCGAAGTACTTCCTGACCTTCCTCGGCGCCGGACACGTCCAACCGTTCCTCGGGGGCGACAACCCCTCGGCGGTTGCGCTCAAGCAGTCGACGATCGACTTCTTCAACCGCTACCTCAAGGACGACAAGGCCGCGCTCGAAAAGCTGCGCCAGCACGCCAACGTGCCGGGGCGGTCGACCCTCGAGGAGCATCCCGACGAGCACGGCGACGGCCGGCGCGCCGACGAGCACGACGAAGAAGTCGACCCGCCCGAGCAGCTGACGCGGCGAGGAAGGTTGGGGGGCCGTGGGGGGCCGCACCGCGAGGCGCGCAGTCACGTGTCTCGCTGTCGCGGGCGCGCTCGTCTCGACGGGTGTCACGGCCGCGGCGGAGCCGCGTTCCCCGGCGAAGCCGATCAGCCGCTGCGACTGGCCGATGTGGGGCCAGCGCATCGAGCGGCCGTTCGCGTCTCCGTGCCCCACCCAGCTCAGCCCGCAGACGGCGAAGGACCTGAAGCAGATCTGGTTCTTCAACGCCAAGGACACCGTGACCGCGACGCCCGCGGTGGTCGACGGCGTCGCGTACGTCGGTGACTGGTCGGGCAACTTCTACGCGATCGACCTCGAGACGGGGAAGCCACGCTGGACCTACCAGGCGCACGTGCACGGCCAGGTGTACGCGGGGCAGATCGTCTCCTCGGCCGCGGTCGCCGACGTGAAGGGCGTGCGCACCGTGTTCTTCGCCGGCGGCAAGACGCTGTATGCGCTGCGGGCCGACGACGGCCGCGAGCGCTGGAAGCACGAGGTGGGCCGCCGCGGCGACGACAACGACCCCAGCGAGATCGAATCGTCCCCCGTCGTCGCCGACGGCATGGTCGTCTTCGGCACAGACGTGCACAACAGCGGGAACGGCGAGCCCGCGGCCGTGATCGCCGTGGACGCCGCCACCGGCAAGGCGCGCTGGACCACCGTGACCGCCCCGACCGAGGGTGAGGGCGCGACCGGTCCCGGGTGCGGCGACGTGTGGGGCTCGGCCGACCGTCGACCCGGCGGCGAAGCTCGTCTTCGTCGGGACCGGGAACTGCACCAGCAGCCCCGACGGCTACGGGCGATTCGCGGAGGCGATCGTCGCACTCGACCTCGGTTCGGGCGCGGTGCGCTGGACCTACCAGCCTCACCAGCCCAACCGCGACGACCTCGACTTCGCCGGTGCGCCGAACCTGTTCGACGCCGGCGGTCGGGCCCTCGTCGGCCTCGGCAACAAGGACGCCGCGTACTACGCAGTCGACCGCGTCGACGGGCGAGCTCGTCTGGCGCACGCAGGTCACCGAGCCCGGCATCCCGCGGCCGAACACGAACTACTCGACCGGCGGCTTCATCGGCGCGACGGCCGTCGCAGACGGCGTCGTCGTGGGCGGCACCGCTGTCGGCGGGACCCCGGCGCTCCACGCGCTCGACGCCGCCACCGGCGCGATCAAGTGGCAGCAGGCCGAAGCCGCCGACACGTACGCGTCGGCCGCCATCGCCAACGGTGTCGTGTTCCTCGGCAGCACGACCGACTTCACGCTTCCGGGCCCTCGACCTGCAGACCGGTGAGGTTCTCTGGTCGAAGGAGCTTCGTGGCGGCGTCGCCGGTGGCGCCGCGATCGTGGGCGACGACGTGATCGCGGTGGCCGGGATCCGCGAGCCGGGCGTCGGCAACCGGAATCGCAACAGCGGCGTCTACCGCTTCTCGCTGCGCGGCAAGCCCGTCGCGTCGGCGCCGACCACGACGAAGCCCCCGCCGCCGACGCCGCCGAACCCACAGGCGGCCGCGCAGGCGTGTGTCGCCGCCCCGTGCAACCTCAACTTCGACCTCACGAAGGACCGCGTCGCGGACGACACCGGCACCGGCACGGTGCAGGTGTCGCTCGACCCGTTCAAGGTCGTCGTCCAGGCCGACGGGCTCGGCGATCCGACCCGCTGGCTCCGGCCCGGCAGCGCGGCGCAACAGGCGGGCGCGACGACCTACGCGGTCTACCTGTCGCAAGGGACCGACAACCCGGCGGGCGGGCTGGTCTGCACCCTCGACGCCGACAACGACTGCACGGCGACCAAGCTGCCGGGCCGCCGCGGCGCGACGTACGACCGGATCAGCATCCTCGCGGTCAAGGACCCGAAGAAGCTGCCGTCGCTCGCCGAGGGCTTCGACCGGCTCGTCACGACCAACGCGATCGACATCCCGATCACACCGAAGGCGAGGAAGTGATGACGCAACGACGTCGACTCCGTCCGATGCTCGTGGGAGCGGTTGCCGCGGTCGCGCTCGTCGCGGCGTGGGCCGCGCCCGGCGGGACCACCCGACCCGCACAGACGTCATCGAAGGGGGTCATCGTCTTCAACGGCGAGGGGAACAACCTCAACGCCTATGCCGCGGATCCGCCGTTCACGAAGCAGAACGTGATCCGCAACCACGACGACGACCCGAACGGGCTCGACATCAATGCCCAGATCTGCTTCTTCCCCGACGGATCGAAGCGCTTCATCGCCGGCGAGGACACCGGCCAGCCGAACCCGCCCCAGGGCTGGGGGATCTTCCAGCTGAAGGGCGGCACGGTCGGCAAGCTCTCGGCGAAGAAGGTCGGCAAGCTCACGCCGACGTACCAGCCCAGCAACGACAACGCCGAGAACTACGGGTGTGGGTTCCTGTCCGACGGACGAGTGCTCACGACCGACATCGGCAACCAGGCGTCGGGCCCCGAGGACGGACAGCTCATCGTGTGGTTCCCGCCGTTCAACACCACCAACGTGCGCTACTGCAAGATCGACGTCGGCATCGCGACGGCGGGCGGCATCTACGTCGACTCGAAGAATCGCGTGTACGTCCCGTCGGCGTCGTCCGCCGACCGCGGGGGTGGTGCGGTACAGCGGGCCCTTCCCCACCTCGGACACCGCCAAGGGCGGTTGCGGCGCGAAGGACGCCACCGGCGCCCCCATGGCGCCGTCGGTGAAGAAGGAGCAGTTCATCGGGCTCGGGAACGGCCTCGCCGCACCGATCGCGATCGTGCGGGCGCCGAAGAACGACTTCTATGTCTCCAGCGTGATCAGCGGCGTGATCAACGAGTACGACGCCAACGGCGGCTACGTGCGGACGATCCTGCAACCGCCCGCCGGCGAGACCCTCGGCGAGACGACGTTCTCGACCGGGACGCCGCTCGGGCTCGGCGTCGGCCCCGACGGCACGCTGTACTACGCCGACATCGGGATCACGATCACGAGCGAGGGCATCGGTCCGGGTCCGGAGGGCACGGTGCGCCGGATCCGTTTCGTCAACGGCCAGCCGCAGCCGCCGGAGACCATGGGCGGCGGCCTCGCGTTCCCGGACGGCATCGGCGTGTACGCGCCCAAGAAGAAGTGAGCGACTGAGCCGACGTGGGCGGCTCGGATTGCGAGCACATCGGTCAGGGTCTGCTCGCGCAGCCGGCCAACACGCTGTCGAGCCTGGCGTACGTGCTGGCGGGCGTGCTGCTCCTCCGGCGCGCGCTCGCCGGCCGCGTCCGGGCGCGCGCATCGTGCCGGCCGTGTACGCGGTGACGGTGATCGGCGTCGGAATCGGCAGCGCGGCGTTCCACGGTCCGATGCCGGCATGGGGCCGCTTCGGGCACGACCTCTCGATTGCCGCGGTGCTCGCGTTCGTCATCGGCTACGACGTGGCGCTCGCCCGTGGCGCTTCGGCGAACGCGGGCCTGGCGATGTTCGTCGGGATAGCCGGCGCGTGCGCGGTGGTGCTCGCGGTCTCGCCCGACGCCGGCAACGCGCTCGACGCGGTGCTCGTCGCCGGAGCGGTCGTCGCGGAGATCGGCGCCTCCCGCTCGGCCGCGGGGCGCGCAACGGCCGACGGGCGGCTCTGGATCGCGATCGTCGGCGTGGTCACGATCGGCGCGCTCCTCAACGCGCTCGGTCGCACCGATGCGCCGCTCTGTGAGCCGGAGAGCCCGGTGCAGCTGCACGCGGTCTGGCACGTGCTCACCGCGTTCGTGCTGTGGCTGTACGGGTCGGCCGTCTTGGGGCCGCGTGAGCAGGCTCGGCCTAAGATTCGGGCGTGACTTCCCCGGTTCGGGTTCTGGCCGTGGGCGCGGCCGCGCCCGCACGGCGACTGGCGGCCGCCGACGTCGCCGCCGCCTGGGGTCGCGGCGGCGGGCGGGGCCAGGTCGGGGTGTGCGCCCCCGACGAGGACGTGCTCACGCTGGCGGCGGAGGCTGCGTCCCGCGCCATGGCGGCCGCCGGGCTCGAGAACGACATCGTGGACGGCCTGTGGTGGGGCACCACCCGTCCGCCCTTCGCCGAGGGGCCGAGCCACGCCGTCCTGGCCTCGGCGCTGGGGCTGTCGGCGCACTCCGGCGGCGCGCTGTTCTCGGGGTCGCCGCACGCGGGGATGGACGCTCTGCTCGGTGCGTACGACGCGATCGCCGCCGGGAGCGCACAGGTTGCGCTCGTCGTGGCGGCAGACGCGCTCGTGCCGGGGCCGGGCACCACGTTCGAGGAGCGCGCCGGCGGGGGCGCGGCTGCCGTCGTGCTCGTCTCGGAGGGCGGCCACGCGTCGCTGCCCGCCCGCGTCACCCGCACACATCCGTTCCTCGACCGCTACCGCTCCGACGCCGACGACGGGACGCGCGATCTCTACGACGCGCGCCTGTTCCGGGAGGAGATCTTCCTGCCGGTCGTGCAGGAGGTCGGCGAGCAGCTCGCCGCGCTCGAGATCGACGAGTGGTCGCTCCCCGACCCCGACGGCCGCCTCGGCGCGACCGCCGCGCGCAAGCTCGGAGGCGGCGCGCCCGCCTCGGCGAGTGTGTACGCCGCCATCGGCGACACGGGTGCGGCCGCCCCGCTCCTGGGCGCGCTCGGCTCGCTCGACGCCGCGCGGACCGTCGCCGTCGTCGGCTTCGGTGGAGGACGCGCCACCGGGATCGTGATCAACGCCGACGGCCCCGTGCGCGGCGCGGCGACCGTCGGTGACGCGTGGGCCGGCGGTCAGTCGATCTCGTACGCCGAGGCGTTGCGCGCCCGCGGGCAGCTTCAGGCCGTCGGCGAGACCATCCCGATGGGCGTCCCGCCCGAGAGCGCGCTGTTCGTGCGCGGCGCGGAGGAGATGCTCGGGCTCCTCGGGGCCCGGTGTGTCGACTGCGGCACGATCAACACTCCGCCGACGATCCACCCGTACTGCATCAGCTGCGGCAGCACGAAGTTCGTGCTGGTCTCGCTGGCCCGTCGGGGGGTCGTGCACACGTTCGTCGTCAACCACACGATGCCCCCACCGTTCGAGGCGCCGTTGCCCCTGGCCGTCATCGACCTCGCCGACGGCGCGCGCGTGATGCTGCAGGTGATCGGCGACGGGAGCGACATGCGGATCGGCGCCGAGGTCGAGCTGGTGCTGCGCCGGTACGCCTTCGAACGGGGCGTGCCCGTCTACGGGTTCAAGGCCCGGACGATCGCGACGCGACCGCGAATCGAGCGAGGAGTAGCGGAGCACGCCATGGGTTGGAATCGCGTAGCCGTGGCCGGCGCCGGCCTCATCAAGTTCGGTGAGCTGTTCGAGCAGAGCTACGAGCAGATGGCGGCGGGGGCGTTCCAAGCTGCGGTCGCCAACGTCGACCGGGGCGTCGAGCCGGAGCAGATCGACGCCGTGTTCGTCGCCACCCAGCGGGGGACGCTCTGGGGCCAGGAAGGGATCGGCGGGAACACGGTGCCGACCGCCATCGGCCTCGCCGGCGTCCCGTGCACGCGGATCGAGAACGCCTGCCCGTCGGGCTCGGATGCGTTCCGCGTCGGCGCGATGGCCGTGGCGAGCGGGGTGCACGACGTCGTCCTCGTCATCGGGGTCGAGAAGATGCGCGACAAGTCGACCGAGGAAGGCCTGCTCTCGCGGGCTGCGGCCGGGCATCCGATCCTGACCCGGGGTGAGACCGCGCCGGTGCTGTTCGCGCCCTTCGCCACCCGCCACATGAACGACTACGGGACGACGCGCGAGATGCTCGCCTCCGTCGCCGTGAAGAACCACCACAACGGCGCCCGCGACCCGTACGCGCACTTCCAGAACGAGATCACGGTCGAGAACGTCCTCGACTCGCCGCCCGTGTGCCATCCGCTGCACCTGCTCGACTGCTGCCCGCAGACGGACGGCGCCGCGGCCACGATCCTCGTCAACGCCGATCGGGCCGCCGAGTTCACGGACAAGCCCGTGTACGTCGCCGGCTTCGGCGTCGCCACCGACCACCCGTACCTGCACGAGAAGCAGAGCTTCACCGGCCTCAAGGCCACGACCCTCGCCAGCGAGCGGGCGTACCGGATGGCGGGGGTCGACCCGAGCCAGATCGACTCGGCCGAGGTGCACGACTGCTTCACCATCACCGAGATCCTCGACGTCGAAGACCTCGGCTTCTTCGACAAGGGCAAGGGAGGCGTCGCTTCGCTCGAGGGCGAGACCTCGCTCACCGGCCGCATCCCGATCAACACGTCGGGCGGCCTCCTGGCGAAGGGGCACCCGATCGGCGCCACCGGCGTCGCCCAGCTCACCGAGTGCTGGTGGCAGCTGCGGGGCGAGGCGGGCGAGCGGCAGGTCGAGATGCGCAACGGGTACGCGCTCCAGCACAACGTGGGCGGCCGCGGCTCGGGCGTCTCGGTCGTCAACATCCTCACGACCAACCGGTAGGCGGCTGGTGCTGCGCGTCGAGACCGGCGCCGACCACGTCTGCCGCGTCACGCTCGAGCGGCCCGAGGCGAAGAACGCACTGACCGTCGAGATGCGCGACCAGCTCGTCGAGGCGGTCCGGGCCGCCCGCGCCGATGCCGACGTGCGGGCGCTGCTGATCACCGGGACGGGCGACGCCTTCTGCGCCGGCATGGACCTCGGAGCATCGACGGTCGCGCAGGCGGGCCGGGAAGGCTTCGACACGCGTGCTACCGCGGAGGCGCTGCGCGTCGGCGTGCAGGCGTTCATCCGCGAGCTGTGGGAGCTCGACAAGCCGACGGTGGCGGCGGTCAACGGCGTCGCCGTCGGCCCCGGCGCCCACCTCGCCCTCGCGTGCGACTTCGTGCTCGTGCACAACGCCACGCGCTTCCTCTGGTCGTTCCACCGCTGGGGCCTCGTCGTCGACGCCGGCGGCGCGTACCTGCTCCCCCGCCTCGTCGGGCTCCCCCGCGCCAAGGCCATGGTGATGCTCGGCGAAGGATGCACCGGCGCCGAGGCGGTCGACCTCGGGCTCGCGTACCGGTGCCTCGAGCCCGACGAGCTCGAAGGCGAGGCGTCGGCGCTGGCGGCGCGCCTCGCTGCCGGGCCGACACGCGCCCTCGGGCTCTCGAAGCGCCTCCTCAACGAGAGCTTCGAGACCGACCTCGCCGACTCGCTCGAGCGCGAGGCCGCGTACCAGTCGCTCGCGACGACCTCGGGTGACCTCGTCGAGGGCATGGCCGCGTTCAAGGAACGACGCGACCCGCGGTTCACGGGGCGATAGGCGTGCAGCTCGCGTGGGGTCCCGAGGAAGAAGCGTTCCGAGCCGAGCTCGTCGCGTTCCTCGACGAGCACGTGCCGCACGAGGCGGACGCAGGCTTCGACTACGCGGACTCCGGCGAGCGGGACGAGGGTGAGCTCATCCCGGCGTGGTCGCGCGCGTGGCAGGCGACGCTGTTCGACCACGGCTGGATGATCCCCGCCTACCCGCCCGAGCTCGGCGGCCGGAACTGCACACCGGTGCAGACGCTCATCTACCTGGAGGAGATGGCACGCCGCCGCGTCCCCCGGTCGATGCACTTCCCCGGATACGCGATCGTCGCTCCGAGCCTCCTCGAGTTCGGGAGCGACGAGCAGCGCGAGCTCGTGCCGGCCGCGATCCGCGGCGACACGATCTGGTGCATCGGCATGAGCGAGCCGAACGCCGGCTCCGACCTCGCCGGCTTGTCCACCCGCGCCGAGGTCCACGACGACCACTTCGTCGTGAACGGCCAGAAGGTGTGGACGAGCTACGCCATGGCGGCGCAGAAATGCTTCTGCTACGTGCGGACCGACCCGAGCGTGCCGAAGCACAAGGGCATCAGCCTCCTCATCATGGACATGGACACGCCCGGCATCGACATCCGCCCGCTGCGCCACATCAGCGGCGCCGCGAACTTCGCCGAGGTGTTCTTCAGTGACGTCGTCGTCCCGCGCGAGAACCTCGTCGGGACGCTCAACGACGGATGGCGGATCACGCAAGGCTCCCTCGCGCACGAGCGCGCCGGGCTCTGGGTCGAGGGCGTGTCGCGCCTCGAGTCGACCATCCACGGCCTCGTCGGCGTCGCGACACGTCGCGGCCTCATCGACGATCCGATCGTCCGGCGCCGGCTCGCGGAGCTCTCCGAGCGCGCCGCCAGCCTGCGCGCCCTCGGCTACAAGGGGTTCTCGAGCTTCGCCCAGGGCAGCTCGGCGCCCGAGCACTCGTTCATGAAGATGGCGACGTCGGAGCTCGGCAAGGAGTGCTGGGAGTACGGCATGGAGCTCCAGGGCGCGTACGGCGCGGTCGCCGACCCCGACCGCGGCGAGGAGGACGGCCGCTGGGTCATGGGCTTCTTCATGAGCTTCGCCAACACCATCGCCGGCGGCTCGTCCGAGATCCAGCGCAACATCATCGCCCAGCGCGTGCTCGGGCTCCCGAGGGCCAGGTAGCCGTGGACTTCACGCTCTCGCCCGACCAGGAGCTGCTGCGCGACACCGCGCGGCAGCTGCTGCGACGTGAGTGTCCGCCCGAATTGCTGCGGGCCCACATCGACGATCCCGCGGCGGCGGACCCGCTGTGGCGGCACCTGCGCGACTTCGCCGCCCTCGGTGACGGCCCGCTCACGGACCTGTGCCTGTTCGCCGAGGAGACGGGTTACGTCGCCGCTCCGGGCCCGTTCTTCCCGACGGCAGCGCTGTTCTCCCCGCTGCTCGGCGCCCTCGGTCACGAGCTCCTGTCCCCCGCCGTCGCCGGCGAGATCACCGGCACGGTCGCGGTCGCGGGCGCCGACGGCGTCTGGCAGGCGAACGACGACCGGGTGAAGACGTTCGTGCCCGAGGCGGACCGGGTGGACTGGGTCGCGGTGGTGTCGAGCGGTCCGGCGGTGACGCTCGTGCAGTCACCGTCCGTTCGACAGGTGATGACCGTCGACTTCTCGCGCCGCATGTTCGAGGTGGAGGTCGGCCCGGGCTCGGGGCCGGCGCAGTCCGTCGACCCCGAGGCGTTCGAGACCGTGCTCGAGCGGGCGACGGTCGCGCTCGCAGCCGAGATGGCGGGCACCGCCCGCCGGCTGTTCGACATGACGCTCGCGTACGCCAAGGAGCGCGTGCAGTTCGACGTGCCGATCGGCTCGTTCCAGGCGATCCAGCACAAGCTCGCCGACGTGGCGCTCGATCTCGAACGGGCGACCAGCGCCGTGTACTACGCGGCGATGGCGATCGACGCCAAGGACGCCGACCGGCATCGGGCGACGCACGTGGCGAAGGCGGCGGCCGGCACCGCTGCCACGCGCGCGGCGAAGGACGGCATCCAGGTCCACGGCGGGATCGGGTACACGTGGGAGCACGACCTGCACCTGTTCATCCGCCACGCGTACGGGTCCGAGGCGTGGCTCGGCACCCGCGACTGGCACCACGACCGCCTCGCCGAGCTGCTGTTCTGATCAGGCGGGTCGTGCTGCGACACGCGCGAGCGCGTCGGCGATGAACGGGTAGGCGGCGTCGGCCCACGCCGTGTGACCGATCCGGTTGGGGTGGAAGAGGTCGGCGCAGAACATCTCGGCGGTCCGGAACCGCGCGTCCGTGAGCTCGGCGATCGGGACCTTCACGACGTGGTCGTGGCGGGCGGCGACCCGGGCGTGGGCACGGTCGAAGGCCGCGCTCCGCCGGGACGCCAGCGCCTTCAGCGGGTGCGCGAGCCGGGGGATGTTGCCGAGGTCGCCGATGCCCGTGAGCACGACGTCCGTTCCCGCCTCACCGAACGCCTCGACGACGGCGTCGAGATCGGCTTCGAAGCGTCGCAAGCCGCGTGCCGTGGGTCGCGTCGTTCGCGCCGACCGACACGACGGCGACGTCGGGCCGCAGGCGCTGCGCTTCCGGAACCTGACCGACGAGCACGTCACGCACCCTCGACCCGCCGGCGGCGACGCTCACCAACCGGATGCGCAGATCGGCGGCGAGTCGTCGCACCACCTGCCGGGACCACAGATCGTCACACGACTCGAGCCCGGGACCGGTGACGGTCGAGTCGCCGAGCAGGACGAGCCGAACCTCGGGGGCCGAATCCGGCCCGAACACGCAGTCGGGATCGAGGTCGCGGAAGCTCGGGAGCGGACGGTGCGCGACGTACCAGAACTGCGCCGCGACCGTCCCGACCGCGGCCATGGCCGCGAACGGGACCCCCGCCGCTCCCGCCAGCCCGAGTCGCATCCGCGCTGCCACGGGCACATTCTCCGACGCCGCGCACAGGATCGGGTGGATTTCGGAGCGAACTACGAGCGGAGCGCGCCCGGCTCGTCGAGCCAGCGGTTCAGCGCCGCCGTCCGGGCGTTGCGGCAGATCAGCACGTGCTCGACGACGCGGCGGACCCGGCGCTGCTGCCCGGCCGTGACCGCCACCTGCCGCAGCAGGTAGTCGGCCTCGACGCCCGTGGTCCTCCTCGGCATAGGCGTGCACCTTGAAGTTCTCGACCTCGATGCCGTAGTGGTCCCGCATGCCCTCGTACATCTTCACCGCGTAGTTGGTGGAGGCGGCGAAGCGCTCGCCCGCCCAGCCGAAGGCGGCCAGGCCCTCCTCGTACGACCGGCGCATGTAGAAGAGCGTCGTGAACACCGAGCCGATCGACTCGGGCATGGCGCGGTACGACACGAGCTCCTCGTCGGTGATGCCGAGCTGGTGGGCCCAGTCGACCTTCATGTCGAGGTGGTTGCGGTCCCCCGCGAAGCCCATCTCGTCGGCGAGGTTCTGCGCCCAGTGGACGAAGTGCTCGCTGCTGCCGAGATCGACGGCGTCGACGTCCGGGCGCGTTCGACACGATCGAGCCGAACTCGCTCGTGTACCACTTGCCGAGGAAGTAGTACTCCTTGCACAGCCGCTTGAGCAGGTCCATCGACAGGGTCCCGTCGGCGACCCGCTCCCACACGAGGTTCTTCTCGGTCGCGACCTCGGCTTGGAGCGCCTCGAGCGACGACCATGAACTCGTCGACCGGCTGCGCGGGCGCGTTCTCGGCGCCGGACCCGCGGATGTCCCGGAACTCGCGGTGCTCGGACATGGCCGCTCCTCTATCTCCGCCTGACGACCGAAGGCTACGATATAGGGTGACATAGGTGTCAGATTCGCCCGTCGCATCAGGTCACGCGCGGCCAGGAGAGTCCGTCATGAACGTCGATCTCGTCCAGCTCGCCGGCCATCGGGGACGTCTCCACGATCGCCCCACCGTCGACCAGGTGACGGCCGAGGTGATCCGGGGCGCGATGGAGACCATCTGCTTCGAGATGGCCACCTACGTGTCGCGCACGGCCACGACGCCGATCCTCAACCAGAGCAACGAGCGCAACGCGACGATCCTCGACGCACAGGGCCGGCTCGCCGCCCTGTCGGTCGGCATCCCGCAGTTCATGCTCACCTCCACGCTGCCGGTGCGCTTCGCGCTCGAGTACCTCGGGCGTCGACGAGTTCCACGAAGGCGACGTGTTCGCGGCCAACGACCCGTACCACGGCGGCGGCCACCTCCCCGACTACAACGTCTTCGCGCCCGTCTTCGGCGACGATCCCGAACACGGGTGAGCGGCGGATGGTGCTCATCGCGAGCATCCAGTGCCACCACGGCGACACCGGCGGCGACGTGCCGGGTGGCTACAACGTCACCGCCAACGACATCTGGGGCGAGGGTGTGCGCTGGCCGGTCGTGAAGGTGATCGACCGGGGCGTCGAGCGCCGCGACGTGCTCTACGCGATGGCGGCCAACAACCGCCTGCCCGACTACATCGGCGACCTGCGCGCGCAGATCGGCGCCGCGCAGCTGGCCGCCGACCGCCTCGGCGACATCATCGACCGCTCCGGCGTCGACACCGTCGAGCAGTCGGTCGACTTCATGATCGACTACGCGGCGCGCCGGTTCCGCGAAGAGGTCACCGCGTGGCCCGACGGCGTCTACGAGGCCGACGCGTACGTCGACCACGACCCGCTCGGCAACCCCGACATCCACCTGCACGTGAAGATCACCGTCGACGGCGACGACCTGACGATCGACTACACGGGCAGCGACACGCGCCAGGAGATCCAGGCGTGGTCGACGTTCGGCAACACCCGCGGGTACACGGTCGGCCAGATCGCGTCGATGATGGACCCGGAGATCCCGAAGAACGAGGGGTTCTTCGACCAGATCAAGCTGATCGTGCCGCAGGGCTGCGTGCTGAACCCGCACCCGAGCAAGCCGGTGAGCGCGGGCACGCACCACCCGGGCGCCGACGTCGGCGAGGTCATCGCGGTCGCGATGCAGCACGTGCTGCCGGACAAGGCCGTGCCGCAGACCTACAAGACCGGCATCCCGACGATCATCGTCGGCGTCGACCCGCGCACGGGCCAGTCGTTCACCGACCACTCGGCCGAGGTGTACGCGGGCTGGTGCAACGCCGGCAAGGGCATGGACGCGTGGGGGGCGCAGAACGCGGCGTTCGGCAACCTCTGGAAGGCGACGGCCGAGATCAACGAGAGCCTGTACCCGCACGTGCAGTGGAGCCGCGACTACCGCACCGACTCGGGCGGCCCGGGCCAGTGGCGCGGGCTGTGCGGCAGCCACTACGAGAAGGAAGTGCTCGTCGACGCCAAGGTCTACACGTACGTCGTCGGCATGAAGTACCCGATGCCGGGCATCTGCGGCGGCGAGCCCGGCGCGCCGAACAAGATGGTGATCCGCTACGGCTCCGACGACCCGTTCGTCGTGCAGCACACCGCCGACTGGGTGCCGATCGACGGCGGCGCAGCGCGTCATGTACGACTACGGCGGCGGGGGCGGCTGGGGCGACCCGCTCGACCGTGACCCGCAGGCCGTGCTCGACGACGTGCTCGACGAGTACGTGAGCGTCGAGGGCGCCGAGCGCGACTACGGCGTCGTGCTCACCGGCTCGCTCGAGGACCTCACGCTCGCGGTCGACGAGGAGGCGACGGCCGCCCTTCGCGCACAGCGTCGCGGCTGACATGGGCTACCGGGTGGGCGTGGACGTCGGGGGGACGTTCACCGACCTCATCTGCGTGACGCCCGACGGCGAGGTCGTGCTCGACAAGACGCCGACCACGCTCGACGACCAGTCGATCGGCGTCATGAACGGCCTCGCAGCAGCTCGCCGACCGGTTCGACCGCCCGCTCTCCGAGCTGTGCGCCGAGCTCGACATCCTCGTGCACGGCACCACCACCGCCGACAACACGATGATCGAGATGAACGGCGCGCCGACCGGCCTGCTCGTGACCGAGGGGCATCGCGACGAGATCGAGATGCGCCGCGTCCACAAGGAGCAGATCTGGGACCCGACGTACCCGGCACCGCCGCCGATCGCGCGCCGCCGGGCGCGCATCCCGATCCCCGAGCGCATGAACTTCCGAGGGCGAGGTGCTGCACGCCGCTCGACGAGGACGCCGTCCGCCGGGGCGTGCGGCGGCTGCAGCAGCTCGGCGTGCAATCGATCGCGGTGATGTTCCTGTTCTCGCTTCGTGAACCCGGAGCACGAGCGACGCGCCGCCGAGATCATCCGGGAGGAGTTCCCCGACGTCGACCACGTCTCGCTCTCGCACGAGGTGATGGCGCGCGGGCCGGAGTTCGAGCGGGTGTCGACGACGCTCGTGAACGCGTACGTGGCGCCGAAGATCGCCGCGTACGTCGGCCGGCTGCAGGAGAAGCTGCGCGCCGCCGGCTACGGCGGGCCGCTGCTCATCATGCAGTCGACCGGCGGGGTGATGCCGCCCGACTACGTCGCCCGCCGGGCGGTGTCGCTGCTGGCGTCCGGCCCGACCGGCGGCGTGATGGGCGCGGCGCTGGCCGCGGGCAAGGCCGGCGTCGAGGACTTCATCGCCGTCGACATGGGCGGCACCAGCTTCGACCTGTGCCTCGTGCGCGGCGGGCAGCCCGAGATCAAGACCGACTGGAACTGGCGCTACCGGTACTACATCGGCCTGCCCATGGTCGACGTGCAGAGCGTCGGCGCCGGCGGCGGGTCGATCGCCCGCGTGCGCCAGGGCGCGCTGCTCGTCGGTCCCGAGAGCGCCGGCTCCGCGCCCGGACCGGTCTGCTACGGCCGCGGCGGCGACCCGCCCGACGGTCACCGACGCCGACGCCGTGCTCGGGTACCTCCCGCTCGACGGGTTCGCCGGCGGCCGCATGACGCTCGACGTCGACGGCGCGCGCGACGCCATCCAACGCGACGTCGCCGAGCCGCTCGGACTCGACGTCGTCGAGGCCGCGTGGGGCATCGAGCGCATCGTGAACGCCAACATGGCCAACGCGACCCGCCGGGTGCTGGCGTCACACGGCGCCGACGCCCGCGAGCTCGCGCTGATCGCGTACGGCGGCAACGGCGCCGTGCACGCGTGGGCGATCGCCACCGAGCTCGGCATCGACCGCATCCTCGTCCCGAAGGCGGCGCCGGCGTTCTCCGCCCTCGGCGTCCTCGTCGCCGACTACGTCGTCGATCTCGTGCGCGCCTACGTCGTCCCGCTGTCGCAGGTCGACCTCGGCGCGGCTGCGCGCGCTCATGTCGCGAGCTGCAGCGACGAGGCCGCGCAAGGAGCTCGACCCGACCGGTCTCGCCGACGACGCAGGTCGACGTCGGCCTGTTCGCGCAGATGTGCTACCCGGGTCAGAACTTCGACATGAGCGTGCCCGTCCCCGAAGGCGACGCGCTCGACGAGCCCGGGCTCCTCGACCTCGCCGAGCGGTTCCACGACCAGCACGAGGCCGACCGCGGCTTCTGCTTCCGCAACCAGCAGCCGTTGCTGCGCGGCGTGCGGCTCGTCGCCCGCGGCTACACGCCCAAGCCCGAGCGCCTCGGCGCCGCTCGGCGCGGTCACGCGACGCGACGGCGGCGCGGCGAGGCACCGGCGCGCGTACTTCGGGCCCGAGTTCATGGGGTCGGGTTCGTCGACGCGCCCGTCTACGACGGCTCCGCTGCTCGGCCCCGGCGTCGAGGTGCGCGGGCCCGCGCTCGTCGAGGAGCCGTTCACGGTGGTGGTGCGTTCCGCCGGGCGCGACGGCTCGCCTCGACGAGCTCGGCAACTACGCGCTCACGGTCTCGTAGCCTCCGCGTGCGTGCCGGTCTTCTTCGATCCTGAGTCGTACGCGATCGTCGAGGCGGCGTGCGAGCGGCTGATCCCGGCCGGCGGAGGGACACCCCGGCGCCACGGCGCTCGGCGTCGCCGACTACATCGACGGGCTGCTCGGCGCCTTCGCCGTCGACCCGCCCCGGATCTGGGCGGGCGGGCCGTTCTCGGGCCGGCACGGCGGCGAGGCGTCGTTCGGCACGTTCCTGCGCGCTCTCGCGCGCTCGAGGAGCTCGCGTGGCGCACGCGGATCGAGGGCTCGCAGGGCATCGCCGAGCGCGAGTTCAACGGGCCGGTCGCGGGCTGGCAGCAGCGAGTACCGCGACGGGATCGCCGCGCTCGGCCCCGACTTCGCCACGCTCGCCGCCGACGAGCAGGACGCGCGCCTCGACGCCGCGCCGGAGTTCAAGCAGCTGCTGTACGGGCACGCGTGCGAGGGCGCGTACGGCGCGCCCGAGTACGGCGGCAACCGCGACCTCGCGCGGCTGGCGAGGCGATCGGGTTCCCGGGCGACGTGCAGCCCCGCGGCTACACCGACGACGAGGTGACCGGCCGTGACTGATCGCGATTGCGACGCGGTGATCGTCGGCAGCGGCCCGGCGGGTGCGACCGCGGCCGACGTGCTGACGGCGGCGGGCTGGTCGGTGATCATGCTCGAGAAGGGCCGCAACCACCTGCTCCGGCTCGAGCCGCCGTTCGCGCCGACGGGCGACGATCAGCAACGACGAGATCAAGTTCATGCAGCGGCACTTCCTCGGCCCCGACCCGCTGCTCGAGCCGCGCACGTTCCGCCGCTCGGTCGAGGACGGCGATCGAGCCTTCACCGGCGACGTGAACAACCTGCCGTCGACGGTCGGCGGCGGCGGCTTCCACGCCGACGGCAAGCTGCCGCGCTTCCGGGAGGTCGACTTCCGCGCCCGCACCGAGCTCGGCCCGATCGACGGCGCCGACGTCGTCGACTGGCCGCTCGACTACGACGAGCTCGAGCCGTACTACGCCGAGGCCGAGCGCGTCGTCGGCGTGGCCGGCGATCACACCGCCAACCCGTTCGCGGCGTGGCGCTCCGGTCCGTATCCCGATGCCGCCGGGGCCCGACATGTTCTGCGCCGTGCTCACGAGCGAGGCCGCCGACGCGGCTCGGCTACCACCCGTACCGCGCGCCGACCGGCGTGAACAGCGTCGAGTACGACGGCCGGCCGGCGTGCAACAACTGCGGCTTCTGCGGCTTCTTCGGCTGCCCGATCGACGCCAAGGGCGATCCGGTCGCGTCGCTCCGGCGCGCGCTGCGCACCGGTCGGTGCGAGATCCGCCCCGAGTCCTACGTGCGCGACGTCGTGCTCGACCGCACCGGGCGCCAGGCCCGCGGCGTCCGGTACCTCGACAGCGCGCAGCACGAGCACGAGGTGAGCGCCGGCCATGTGGTGCTCGCGGGTGGCGCGTTCGAGACCCCGCGCCTGCTGCTGCGCAGCGGCATCGGCAATCCCGACGTCGTCGGCCGCTACCTCATGTTCCACTTCCAGACGCTCGTGCTCGGCATCTTCCCGTTCCGGCTGCACGCGCACCGCGGCCGGGCCGTGACGCACTGATGGACGATCCGATGATCCCGGACGCGGCGGCGTCCCGCGCCGCGCAGGGAGCCGGCCTCCCCTACTTCCGCGGCGGGATCGTCGAGCACGGCGGGGCCGGCCAGCCGATCATCGAGGCGATCCACCTGCCGCCCGGTGAGCTCCACTCCGCAGCTGATGGTCGAGTCGACGCTGCGCGACCGCATGGCGGTGTTCACGATGCAGGGCGAGGATCTCCCCCAGGCCACGAACCGGGTCGACCTCGACCCGCACGTACGCGACGTGTGGGGATCACCGGCGGGACGGGTGACGTACACGCCCCACCGCCACGAGGTCGCGTGCGCCGAGCACTGGGCGCCACGCTTCGAAGCCGTCATGCGCGACGCCGGCGCCGATACCGCGTTCTGGGTGACGTCGCCGCCCCGACCCGGAACCGAGTTCGAGGCGATGGATCCCACGCCCATCTCGCGCCACGTCATGGGGACGGCGCGGATGGGCGACGACCCGCGCACGAGCGTCTTCGACCGGTGGCAGCGCCTCCACGACGTCGAGAACGTGCTGTGCACCGACTCGTCGGTGTTCCCGACGTCGACGGGCTACGGACCGACGCTCACGATCGTGGCGCTGGCGATGCGGGCGTGCAGTGCCCTCGCCGGTGTCGAACCGCCGCGGTCGGTCTAGACCGACACCGGCTCGCGCGTCTCGTCGTCATCGCGAACTGGGACCGGCGCGAGCTGCGGCTTCCGCACACGCGGGGGCGGCTGGCGAAGGTCGCGGGCGATGCCGACGAACTGCAGCAGCTTGAGCATGTAATAGACGACGTCGATCTCCCACCAGAAGAACCCCTGCCGCGCCGACGACTGGTAGTGGTGGTGGTTGTTGTGCCAACCCTCGCCCCCGGTCAGCAGGGCGACGAACAGCGAGTTCCTGCTCGTGTCGGGCGTGTCGTACCGGCGGCGGCCGAACACGTGCGCCAGCGAGTTCACCGTGAAGGTGGCATGCCACAGCAGCACGTTCGACAGGAAGAACCCGATGATCAGGCCGCTCCACCCGCCGATCAGGAAGCACGTGAAGCCGAGGGTCCACATCGGGATCCAGTCGTGCTTGTCGAGGAACCGCAGCTCGGGGTAGCGGGCGAAATCCTTGATCGCGTCCGTGTCGGTCGCCGAGTACTTGTCGCAGAGGATCCATCCGACGTGGCTCCACCAGAAGCCCTTCCGGGGCGAGTGGAGATCGCGCTCGGTGTCGGCGAACTGGTGATGACGCCGGTGGTGGCCCGCCCACCAGAGCACGCCCTTCTGGCACGCCGTCCCGCCGCCGAAGGCCATCACGAACTGCGCGACCCGCCCGAGCTTGTAGCTGCGGTGGGCGAAGTAGCGGTGGTACCCGGCGGTGATGAAGAACATCCGGCCGACGAACGTGACGGCCAGCAGGACGAGGGCCGTGGTCGTCACGCCGGTGACGAAGGCGAGCAGCGGGAGAAGCTGCAGCAGGAAGAAGGGGATCGACGAGCGGACGTTCACCCGCTCGCTCGAGTCTCGGGCGATGGTGTGTTCCATGGAACCTCCCGCGGCTCTCCCTGCGGGAGTGGCGCTCGAGGCGGGGCCCGCTGCTGGACCTACCTACTAGTAGGTAGACCGTAGCCGCGGACGGGCCGGGCTCGCCGGTCACCCTCCCCGGCGCCCGCGCGGCTACCCTGCCAAGCTGGGCCCGACCCGGCGGTTGCGAGCGTGGAGGCGGCACATGGGCACGTACGAGCACGAGGGGCTTCGAGTCGACGTCGACCAGCGGGTCGCCTTCGTGACCCTCGACCATCCGCCCGTCAACCTGTTCGACGCCGTGCTCATCGGCTCCCTCGGGGAGCTCGCCGGCGAGCTGGCCGACGACGGCGACGTGGGCGCCGTCGTCGTCCGGAGCGCCGACCCCGAGTTCTTCATCGCGCACGCCGACCTCGGGCTCATCCAGGCGCTGCCACGCGACCGGACCGACCGGCCCGAGCAGCTCGAGTTCATCCACGTGTTCATGGAACGGTGGCGGACGCTCCCGCAGGTCACGATCGCGCAGCTCGAAGGGCGCGCCCGTGGTGGGGGAAGCGAGTTCGCGCTCTCCCTCGATCTCCGGTTCGGGGCAATCGGGCGGGCGATCCTCGGCCAGCCCGAGGTCGCAGTCGGCATCCTCCCCGGCGGGAGCGGCACCCAGCGGCTCCCCCGCCTCATGGGCAGGAGCCGGGCGCTCGAGGTCGTGCTCGGGTGCGAAGACTTCGACGCCGAGCTCGCCGAACGGTACGGCTGGATCAACCGTGCGGTCCCGGCCGCCGAGATCGGCCCGTTCGTCGAACGACTGGCGCGGCGGATCGCGGCGTTCCCACCGCAGGCCGTGCGGCTGGCGAAGCGCGCCGTCGACGCCGCCGGCGGCCCGCTCGAGGACGGCCTCCTCGAGGAGGCGCACTGCTTCAATCTCACGCTCGCCGATCCGCAGCTCGACGCCCGCATGGAAGGGGCGCTGGCGGCCGGGGCGCAGACGCGTGAGGGGGAACTGGACCTCCCGGGCCTGATCGAGGCCTCGTTACGCCCCGGTTCAGCACGGTGACACGCCCCGTTCACGATCGGCGTCGGGGGCGACGCAACTCCCAGCGCACTTTCAGCTAGAACCCAGACAGGTCCAAGGCGGCTGTGCTCGCGTCACATGCCGCGCACGCGATCCGGGGGGTCGAGATGGCCGACGAGACGACGCCCGGCACCGAGCACTCCGCGTCCGAAGAGCTCGAGCGTGCGCTCTTCGAGGTGAAGCGGGTCATCGTCGGGCAGGACCGCATGGTCGAGCGCATCCTCGTGTGCCTGCTCGCCGAGGGGCATTGCCTCGTCGAGGGCGTCCCCGGCCTCGCCAAGACGCTCACGGTCGAGACCTTCGCCAACACCATCGGCGGAACTTTCGTCCGCTTGCAGTTCACCCCCGACCTGGTTCCTTCGGATCTCGTCGGCACGCGCATCTACCGCCCGTCGCGTGAGTCCTTCGACGTCGAGCTGGGCCCGGTGTTCGCGAACTTCGTCCTCGCCGACGAGATCAACCGGGCGCCGGCAAAGGTGCAGTCGGCGTTGCTCGAGGTGATGGCCGAACGCCACGTGTCGATCGGCGGGACCACCTACTCGGTCCCGCGTCCGTTCCTCGTGCTCGCGACGCAGAACCCGATCGAATCAGAAGGCGTGTACCCACTCCCCGAGGCGCAGCGAGACCGGTTCCTCATGAAGATCGTCGTCGACTACCCGACCCCACTGGAGGAGCGCGAGATCGTCCGGCGCATGGGCGCGAGCCCGCCACGCGCCGAGCAGGTGATCCCGGCCGACTCCTTGCTCGCGGTGCAACGACTCGTCGAACAGGTCTTCGTGCACAACGCCGTGCTCGACTACGCGGTGCAGCTCGTGCACGCGACCCGCGTGCCGGGCGAGTACGGGCTCCCGCACGTCGCCGCCCGGGTGGCGTACGGCGCGAGCCCCCGGGCCAGCCTCGGCCTGGTCGCCGCCGGCCGCGCCCTCGCCTTGCTCCGGGGCCGCGACTACGTGCTGCCCCAGGACGTGGTCGCGATCGCGCCCGAGGTACTGCGCCATCGCGTCGTCCTGTCGTACGAGGCGCTCGCCGAAGGGATCGACGCGGACCGGGTGGTCGAGGAGGTGTTGCGCACGATCCCGGTCCCGCAGATCGCGCCGAGCCAGGACCGGATCACGCAACTCCCCGCCGAGGACACCGCGTGACGCCCGGGCGCGTCGCCCCTCGCGGCGACGACACGCGCCGACGCGGTGCTGCGCCAGCTCGAGCTGCTCGTGAGCCGGCGGCTGGACGGGCTCCTCCAAGGGGACTTCCAAGGCCTCGTGCCCGGAGCGGGGAGCGAGGCGGGCGACGGGCGCGTCTACCGACCCGGTGACGACGTGCGGCGCATGGACTGGAACCTGACCGCACGCACCACCGTGCCCCACGTGCGACAGACCATCATCGACCGCGAGCTCGAGACGTGGCTGCTCGTCGACGGCTCGGCCAGCCTCGACTTCGGCACCGCCGACTGCGAGAAGCGCGACCTCGCCCTGTTCGCGGCCGCCGCCGTCGGATTCCTGACGGCACGGCAGGGGAACCGGCTCGGGACGATGCTCGCCACCCCCACCGGCGCCGTCACTCGCCCGCCCCGGTCGGGCCGGGCACCGCTGCTGGCGCGACTGCACGAGCTGGCGGCGTACCGGGCGCCGGACGCGCCCGAGGCAGGTTCGCCGCCCGCCGACCTCGCCGCCGCGATGGACGCCCTCCGCCGGGTGGCGCGCCGCCGCGGCCTCGTCGTCGTGGTGTCCGACTTCCTCGAACCGCGCGACTGGGAGCGCCCCTTCCGCGGCCTCGCCTCCCTCCACGACGTCCTCGCCGTCGAGGTGGTCGACCCGCGGGAGCTGGAGCTCCCCCCGGTGGGCCTGCTCATGCTGGTGGATCCCGAGACGGGCCGCCGCGTCGAGGTCCAGACGAGGAGCGCGAAGCTCCGCGCCCGGTTCGCGGCCGCGGCGGCGAACCAACGCAGCGCGATCGCGGGGGCGATCCGGCGCGCCGGCGTCGACCACGTCCAGCTGCGCACCGACCGTGACTGGCTGCAGGACATCGTCCGCTTCGTTGTGGCCCGCCGGCGGCGGCGAGCCGGCCGGCCCCCGCCGCGGCGATGAACTTCCTCGCTCCCGGCCGGCTGTGGCTCCTCGTCGTCGTGGCCGCGCTCGCCGCCGCGTACGTCGTCGTGCAGCGCCGGCGCCGCCATTACGCGGCTCGGTTCACGAACCTGGACCTCCTCGCATCGGTCGCGCCGAAGCGGCCGGGGTGGCGGCGACACGTCGCCGCCGCCGCCATGCTGGCGGCGCTCGTCGTGCTCGTCGCGGCGTGGGCGCGCCCGACGCGCCCCGAGCGTGTCCCCCGGGAACGGGCGACGGTGATGCTGGCGGTCGACACCTCGGTCTCGATGCGGGCCACGGACGTCGAGCCGTCCCGCCTGGAAGCGGCCAAGGCGGCCGGATCGGCGTTCGTCGACAACCTCCCGAGCCGGTTCCGGCTCGGACTCGTCGCGTTCGACGGCGACGCCCGCCAGGTGGTCGCGCCCACGCAGGAACACGCCAGAGTCCGGGACGCGCTCGAACGGCTCCGCCTGAACGAGCGCACCGCGATCGGTGAGGCGATCTACAGCTCGCTCGACTCGCTCCGGGATGTCCCGTCACGGTCGTCGCGTCGCCCACTCGCCCACATCGTCCTGATGTCGGACGGCTCCACGAACACCGGACGGAGCAACGAGTCCGCAGCCCAGGCGGCGGTGCGGGCGCGGGTTCCCGGTGACGACGATCGCGTTCGGGACCGACGACGGCACGATCACGACGGGCGGCGAGGAGTATCCGGTGCCGGTCGACCGGGACGCATTGCGCGAGATCGCCGACACGACGCGCGGCCGGTTCTACGAGGCCCAGAGCGCCGAGCAGCTCCGCAGCGTCTACAGCGACATCGGCTCCTCGGTCGGCTTCCGCACCGAACAGCGCGAGGCCACCGCGTGGTTCGTGGGAATCGCGCTGGCGTTCGCGATCGCCGGCGCCGGCGCGTCACTCCTCTGGACGTCGAGACTGCCCTGAACGGGCAGCCTCACTGCCCGCCGACTCCGCGCTGGTACGTCCCCGTGAGCGTGCCCTGGGCGAGCACGTTCCCTTTGATCGTCGGCGCGAAGGTCGTCGGCGGACGCGCCCGGCGGAAGCGTGATCTGCTTCGCGAGCGCGTAGACGGTGAAGATGTAGTGGTGCGGCTGGGAGCCGGCCGGCGGGCACGGGCCGGCGTAGGCGTCGTTCCCGAACGTGTTCTTGCCCTGGACGACTCCCGCGGGCAGGGTCTCCTCCGGCAATCCGGCCTTTCGGCAGATGCCACGCCACCCAGTGCACGAAGGTGCCGCTCGGCGCATCGGGATCCGTCATGATCAGGGCGACGTCCTTGGTCGCCTTCGGGATCTTCGCGAACTTCAGCGGCGGCGACGCATTCGATCCGTCGCAGGTGAAGCCGCTCGGGATCGCCTTGTTGTTGCCGAACGCGGCGCTCGTCACCGTGATCTTCTTGACCTTCGACTTCTCGAGTGGCGAGGCCGCGAACGCAGGTCCTGCCAGCGCACCGACGGCGAGAGCCGGGATCGCGACGAGCAGGAACGCCGGTCGAATCCGCATGAGCTCGACGCTACTGCTTTGGCACAATCGTGGGGATGCCCGACGATGCCCCGGCCGCGGTCCTGCTCGACTACTACGGCACGTTGGCGCACGCCACGCACTGGATCTCGGCCGACGACGTGCTGGCCGAGCACGGCTACGAGCTTCCCCTCGAGACCCGCGATCGCTGGTTCAACGACGGCATCGACGGGATCGAGCACCTCGAGCACTCGCGTAGTCGCGACCATTACACGGCGTGGCAGCGCGAGCGCCTGCTCGGCATGCTCGCGGAGACCGACGTGCATCCGGGCGAGTACGAGATGATTCTCGAAGAAGCTGCGCGAAGGTGCCGCGTCGCGGGTGCTCGAGGCGTACCCCGAGGCGCCGGGTGTGCTCGCCGAGCTCCGAGAGCGAGGACTCCGGCTTGCGATCTGCTCGAACTGGGACTGGGACCTCAACCAAGCCGTCGACGAAGTCGGGCTCGCCGACCTCGTCGACGTCCAGGTGTCGTCGGCGTGGGCGGGCGCCCGCAAGCCGCACCCGCGGATCTTCGAGGACACGCTGACGAAGCTCGGCGTCGAGGCAGCCGAGTGCGTGTTCGTGGGTGACACGTGGGGACCGGACGTCGCCGGACCCCGCGCCATGGGGATGACGCCGCTGTACCTGTCGCGCGACGGCCACTGGCCCGATCCGACCGCGCCCGTGGACCTCGACCCGGAAGGTGTCGTCGTGATCCCCGACCTGCGCGGCGTGCTCGACCACGTCTGACCGAAACCGAAGGGGATCGATGCCGATGCAGACCGAGACGCTCACGCCGGCGACCGATGCGTCGGAGATCCCGAAGCTGGTGGCGAAGCTGCGGGAGGCGTTCGAATCCGGGCGCACGCGGCCCATCGAGTGGCGCCGCCGGCAGCTCCAGCGCATGAAGGCGATGCTCGAAGAGCGCGAAGCCGACTTCCTCGACGCGCTCGCCGCCGATCTCGGCAAGCCCCGCCTCGAGGGCTGGGCCACCGATGTCGCCATCGTGATCAACGAGATCGAGCACGCGCTTCGCCACCTCGCGAGCTGGATGAAGCCCGAACGGGTCTGGACACCCCTGGCGCAGCGCCCGGGTCGCGCCACCGTCCGCCCTGAGCCCTTCGGCGTGGCGTTGGTCATCGCGCCGTGGAACTACCCGGTGCACCTGCTCCTCCTGCCGATGGTGGGCGCGCTCGCGGCCGGCAATGCCGTGGTCGGGAAGCCGTCCGAAGTGTCCGCCCACACGCTCGGCGGCGCTGGCGCGCCTCGTGCCCGAGTACCTCGACCCCGACGCTGTCGCGATCGTCGAGGGTGGCGTCACCGAGACGCAGGCGCTTCTCGCGGAACGGTTCGACTACGTCTTCTACACCGGCAACGGTCGCGTCGGCCGGGTCGTCATGGAGGCGGCCGCCAAGCATCTGACCCCGGTGACACTCGAGCTCGGCGGCAAGTCCCCCGTGATCGTCGACGCCGCCGCCAACATCGAGGTTGCGGCGCGCCGCATCGCCTTCGGCAAGTTCCTGAACGCGGGTCAGACGTGCATCGCGCCCGACTACGTGCTCGTCGCACGCGCCCGACACGAGGAGCTCGTGGAGCAGATCGGCCGCGCGATCCGTGACTTCTACGGCCCCGATCCCGCCGCCAGCCCCGACTACGCCCGCATCGTCAACGACGCGCACTTCCGGCGCCTCGAGCAACTGCTCACCGGCGGCACGCCGGCCGATCGGCGGCGAGACCCGCGCCGACGAGCGCTACGTCGCCCCGACCGTCCTGCGCGACGTCGCACCCGACTCCCCCGTCATGACAGAGGAGATCTTCGGTCCGATCCTCCCCGTCGTGCCCGTCGCGGACGTCGACGAGGCGATCCGGTTCGTGAACGAGCGGGATCGGCCGCTCGCGCTGTACGTCTTCTCCGAATCCGACGCCGTGCAGGAGCGAGTCCTCGAGCAGACGAGCTCGGGAGGCGCGTGCGTGAACGCGACGGTGATGCATGTCGCCGTCCCCGACCTGCCGTTCGGCGGCGTCGGCGCCAGCGGCATGGGCAACTATCACGGCAAGGCGGGGTTCGACGTCTTCAGTCACCGCAAGAGCGTGCTCGTGAAGCCGACACGTCTCGATCCGAAGCTCGCGTATCCGCCCTACACGAAGCTCAAGGAGCGGATCATCCGGCGGTTCCTCTAGAGTCACGTCCAGTTCGGCACGAACCCGGGGGGTTTCGATGACCACGACCGCGCCGCTGGACTTCGTCGACTCGGACGGGCACGTGCTCGAGCACCCGGACGGGATGCTCGAGTACGCGCCGAGGGATCTCGCCGATCGCATCTGGCACATCGAGACCGACGCCGACGGCACGGAGTGGTGCATCTACGACCGTCAGCGGCTGCCGGCCAACGGGCTCGCGCTGGCGGGGACGGCGGGCATGACGCTCGAGGAGCGCGAGCGGGCGCAGCGGGGCGAGCTTCGCTACACGGAGGTTCGGCCGGCGGCGTACAACGCCCAGGCTCGTCTCGCCGACATGGACACCGACGGCATCGGACGAGCCATCGTGTACCCGACGATGCTGCTCGGGATCGGTGGGCTGCGCGACGCCGAGTTCGCGGACGCGCAGTGTCGGGCGTACAACGACTGGCTCTCCGATCACGTCCAGGACGGCGCCGGTCGCTTGTACGGCGTGGCGATCGTCCCCCAGCAGGACATCGAGCGCGCCGCGGCCGAGATCCGCCGAGTCGGCGAGAAGCCGGGCATCGTCGGCGTGATGCTGCGCCCGAACCCGAGCGAAGACTGGAAGCCGATGAACAACGAGGTGTACGACCCGCTCTGGCAGGCGGCGTCGGACGCCGGACTCGCCGTCGGGTTCCATCCGTTCCTGACGGCCGACCTCCCGGGCGCGTGCCTCGGCCTGCGCATCAACCGGCTCGGCAACGCCACCCTGCCGGCCAGCGACGACACCATCAACATCGACAACGTGTATCACGAGGGTGCCGGCCAGCGACGACACCATCAACATTGACAACGTGTACTTCACGCAGGCGATCTCGAACCCGTTCGACATGATGAACACGGCTGCGTTCCTCCTTGCCGGCGGCGTGTGCGAACGCTTCCCCGATCTCCGCATCGTGTTCCTCGAGGCGAACGGCGGATGGATCGTGCCCTGGCTCGAACGGCTCGATCATCATCGTGAGATCTTCACGTGGGACGTGCCGTGGCTGCGCCACGACCCGTCGGAGTACTTCCGGCGCCAGTGTTGGATCAGCTTCGACCCCGACGAGTCCGCGCTCGGGTTCAGCGCGAACTCGCCTCTGGTCGGCGCCGACCGCATCGTGTGGGCGAGCGACTATCCGCATCCGGACGCGAAGTTCCCCGGAGTGACGGAGGAGCTGCGCGAGGCGATGACGGGTCTCACGGCCGAGCAGCAGGCCACCATCGCGGGCGAGAGCTGCCGGGCGCTGTACTCGATCTAGGCGACGCTCGCCGACGCGGACGCACCGTCGATGCTGATTGCGAGCGACCTCGGTCGCCCGACGTACGAGCGGATGGGCTATCTGCCGATGGCGCGTTTCACCCTGTGGGCTGGTACCCGTGCCAAAGGATGAGCGTGTGGGTTAGCTGATCCGGACGTTCTGGGCTTCCTCGCCCTTCTTGCCCGGGCCGACGTCGAACTCGACGCGCTGTCCCTCTTCGAGGGTGCGGTAGCCAGCCATCTGGATCGCGGAGTAGTGGACGAACACGTCAGGGCCCTCTTCACGCGAGATGAAGCCGTAGCCCTTCTCCGAGTTGAACCACTTCACGGTGCCTGTCGCCACGAGAGCTAACTCCTCACTAATGACCGCTATCTCGTGCCCGACTGCTTGAGCACCTCTGTTACCCGCTTCTTGAGTACCTGCCTCTCGTGCCCACGTCTTGAGCACTGCGGCGAGTCGACTCAACGAGCGACCGCCGCACGAAGACGGTACCAGTCCATCCGGAGTGACATCGACCCTGCGCAGCTGCGTGGTCACGCATAGTGGCGGAGCTCGACCACGTTGCCGTCCGGGTCGAGCACGTACAGGCTGGTCCCGTCGCCGCGTGCTCCCCAGCGCCGATCGGGCCCGCTGACGACGTCGAAGCGGCCCGAGGCGGCGATTGCGTCGAGGTCGGTGGGTTCGATGACGAGACAGACGTGATCGACGTTTTGTCCGGTTCGGTCGGTCTGGAGGAGGTCGATGATCGTCGTCTCGTCGAGCCGCAAGGAAGGGAAGAAGACTTCGCCGCGGCGCCACTCCTCGACGCGCAGGCCTTCGAGCCCGAGCTCGCCGCAGTACCACGCGAGGCTCCGCTCGACGTCGGCGACGTTGAGGACGACGTGATCGAGCGCGACCGCCTTCACCATCAGTCTCGAACCCCCTCGCGCGGCAAACCGAGCAGCCGCTCGCCGATGATCGTGCGCTGGACCTCCGAGGTGCCGCCGGCGATCGAGGCCGCCTTGCTCCAGAGCCACTGCCGCTGCCACGCGCCGCGCCCCGGGGTTGTCGGCGGCGCCGAACCACAGCGGCCCCGCCTCGCCCACCACGTCGAGCGCCCCGTCGGAGAGATGCTGCGTCATGTCGGTCCACGCGAGCTTCACCCAGCTGGACTCCGGGCCCGGCTCGACACCCCTCCCCAGCCGCGAGAGCGTTCGCCAGTTGTGCAATCGGAGGACGCGCAGCTCGACGAACGCCTGCGCGAGCGCGTCGGCGATCTCGGGTTCGTCGAGCTCCCGCCGCTCGGCCGCGAGCGCGTACAAATCGTCGAGGAACACTTCGTGCACGACCTGCTCCTTGAACGGGAACGACGTGCCCCGTTCGTGCGCGAGCGTCGTGTTCGCGACCGCCCAGCCCCGGTCGAGCTCGCCCACGAGGTGGTCGCGCGGCACGAAGACCTCGTCGAGGAACACCTCGTTGAACTCCGCCTCTCCGGTGATCTGGACCAGCGGGCGCACGTCGATGCCCTGCGCCTCCATGTCGACGACGAGGTACGAGATGCCCCGATGCCGCGGCGCGTCCGGATTCGTGCGCGCGAGACAGATCCCCCACCGGGCGTGGCGCGCGATAGCTCGTCCACACCTTCTGGCCGCTGAGCAGCCAACCGTCGTCGACGGGCACCGCCCGCGTCGTCAGCGACGCGAGATCGCTCCCCGCGCCCGGCTCGCTGAACAGCTGGCACCAGATCTCCTCGGCGGTGAGGATCCGCGGGAGCCATCGTTGCTTCTGCTCGTCGGTGCCGTGCGCGAGCAGGGTGGGACCGGCGAGGTTGATGCCGACCCGGTTGACCGGCTGCGCGGCGCGAGCGCGGGCGTACTCCATGTTGAAGATCGCGACCTGCACCGGCGAGGCGCTGCGGCCGCCGTACTCGGCCGGCCAGTGGATGCCGACCCAGCGCCCGGCCGCCAGCTTCGCCTGCCACCGTCTCCCCCAGGCGACCTCGTCGTCGACGGACTGGAACGGTGGCGGATGCTCGACGTTCGCGGTCAGCCACTCCCGCACCTCCGCGGCGAAGGCGCGCTCCTCGTCGGTGAAGCTGAGGTCCATCTACAGATCCCAGAAGCGGTCGCGCTTGTAGCGCACGAAGGACGCGTGCAGCTCGCGCTCGTCGTCGGCGGTGAACGGGCGGTATGCGGGCTCGCCACGCGCTCGCACGTAGACGTTGTCGCCGCCGACCTGATCGGAGCGCCACTTCTGGTGCACGAGGCTGCGCTTGACGATCTTGTTGGTTCCCGTGGTCGGCGGGTCGCGCAGGATGCGCACGTAGCGCGGACGCCACTTCGGGCCGATTCCGTCCTGGGCGTCCACCCACGCCGCGAACGCGGCGGGGTCGAAGGGCGAGCCGTCACGGAGCACGACCCCGGCCATGACCTGGTCGCCCGCCTGGTCGTCGGGCACGCCGTACACGGCGGCGAGCACGACGTCGGGATGCCGGCTCAACGCCGCCTCGATGGGCGCGGCCGGGAAGTTCTCGCCGTCGACGCGCAACCAGTCGGCGTTGCGCCCCGCGAAGTACAGATATCCGTCGTCGTCCAGGTAGCCGAGGTCGCCGGTCCAGTACCAGCCGAAACGGAGCGTCCGCTCGTTCGCCTCGGTGTTGTTGTAGTAGCCCTCGAAGGGGCCGGCGCCCGCCGTGTTGACGATCTCGCCGACGCACTCGTCGGCGTTGAGCAGCCGGCCTTCGCCGTCGAAGCGGGCGCGCGGCCGCTCGTTGCCTTCCTCGTCGACGACCTTGACCGTGGGCACGACCTTCCCGAGCGCGCCGGCGCGCTCCTCGGCGTCGCGATCGACGGCCACGCCGCCCTCGGTGGCTCCGTATGCATCGATGACGTCCACACCGAAGCGACGCGAGAACGCTTCGACGACCTCGGGCGAGCCCTCGTTGCCGAACGCGACGCGCAGCGGGTTGTCGGCGTCGTCGGGGAGCTCCGGCGTGGCGAGGAGGTACGCCAGCGGCTTTCCCGTGTAGTTGAAATACGTCGAGCCGTAGCGGCGGACGTCGGCCAGCCACCGCGAGGCGCTGAATCTACGACCGAGGCCCACCGACGCGCCGTACACGATCGACGGCGCCCAGCCGACCATCGAGCGCGTTCGAGTGGAAGAGCGGCATGCACACGTAGCCGACGTCGTCGGGCCCGAGGTCCATGATCATGCCCATCCGGTTGCCGGTGACCATGAACCGCCGCTGGCTGCAGATGACGGCCTTGGGCGCGGCGGACGTGCCGGACGTGAAGATGAGCCCCCACAGCGTGTCCGGGTCCGGCTCGAGCCCGGGATCCGCAGCCGTGACGCCGGCGAGGGCGTCGTCCAGCGGCTTGCCCAGGCTCGGTTCGGGGTCGTCGCCGTCGGCGAAGCGGGTGGAGACGAGCAGGTTGTCGGCTTCGGTGGGCAGGCGTCCCGCGATCGGCTCGAGCAGCGGCGCGTGGCGCGGCTCGGTCACGATCAACCCCACGTGCGTGTGCTCGATGTCGTGCAGGAGGTGCTCGTCGCGCCGGGTGTGGTTGAGGCCGACGACCGCCGCGCCCGCAAGGGCGGCGCCGCCGAGCGCGAAGAGGTAGTCGGGTGTGTTGTCGAGCAGCACGCCGACGTGCAACGCCCGGCCGGCCGGCGCCCGAGCGAGGAACAGCTGTGACCAGCGCCGCGCCTCCTCGACGTACTCGCCGTGCGTCCACACGCGGTCGCCGAACTTCACGGCCGGCCGGTCGCGAACGGTGGCGTCGGTCGCGTTGCGACGCAGCAGTGCGGCCGCGTTCGGCGCCGGCATCGGCGCCTGGCCCGGCGGCGGAGCCGCCCGGCGCGTCACGGCCCTGGTCCCGTTCCTGACATGCGAGTCACGTTACCGGAGGCGTTGCAGGAGCGGGATCGCCGCGATCTTCTCTCCTGTGAGCTCGGGCCAACGCAGTCGCGGAGGTTCGTAGCGCGCGGTCGGGGGCACTCGATCACGCGCTCCGGCGTGACGACGAGATCGACGTGGATGTCGTGACCAGCGGTCGGGATCTCGCCGGCCGCCTGACCTGGAGGTCGTGGACGGTCGTCACGACGAGCGTCGAGGGTTCGATCAGCCCCGCTTCTGCCGCCACGCGAGCTCGAGATCGCTGAAGCCACCACCCTTGCCGAGCCGGGCACCGTCCTCGCCGACGGCGACGCACCCGGCGACGACGAGGTCGACGGGCTCGAGGTCCGACACGTCGACGGTGAGGGCCGAGCGCGACGCACCTTTGATCGAGACGCCTGCCGCGGCGAATCGGCGAGCTGCGTCGGGTCGAGCAGGAAGAACGGCTTCGCCTCGGCGAGCCGCGGCACGGCCATGTAGAGCGTCTTCACGTCCTCGAGGGCGCGCTGGCGGACCGGCCACTGCGGCGCGTCCGGGTTCGCCTTCACGGTGCCGGCGCGTTGCCACGCCGGCACGCGCGAGACGTTCAGCGGCGGCCTCGGCCCCGACGAAGTTGGGGATGCGCCCCTCGGCTCCCGGGAACCGCGCCGCCTTGGAGGGCGCATCGAACCCAGGTTTCGTCGCGGAGCTGTGCTTTGGCGGCAGCAAGTGGCGTCGCCGCCGCGTCGGCGTCGTGACGTCGGGGCACTCGCGAGCGTACGGGCGTAGCGTGTGCGTTTCCGCCGACTCGCTGCCGGGAGGCTGGATGCCCACTCACCCAGATCACACGTACCGCGTGACCGAAGTCGTCGGGACGTCGACCGACAGCCTCCAGCAGGCCGTCCGCAACGGGGTCTCACGCGCCGGCGAGACGCTGCGCAATCTCGACTGGTTCGAGGTGACCGAGATCCGGGGATGGATCGACAACGGGGAGGTCGGGCACTTCCAGGTCTCGATGAAGATCGGCTTCCGCCTCGACGACTGACATGGCCACGATCGACCTGACAGGCGCGGCCGACCTGCACTGCCATTTCGGGCCCGACGCGCACCGCGAACGGTCCGTCGACGCGCTCGACGCGGCGCGTGATGCGGCCGCCGCCCGTCACGCGGCGGTCGTCCTGAAGTCGCACGACTACCCCACCGCCGCGCTCGCGGCCATCGTCGACCGCGTCGTGGACGGGGTGCGCGTGTTCGGCGGCATCTGCTGCGACCGCGAGGTCGGCGGCGTCAACCCGGCGGCGGTGGAGACCGCGCTCCGCGTCGGGGCCAAGATCGTCTGGCTCCCGACCCTCACCAGCCGCCAGGACCAGCTCAACGGAATCGGCGAGCAGCTCGGCATTCCCGGCCCCGGCCTGTCCGTCGTCGACGACGACGGCTCGTTGACGCCCGACACGCACGCGGTGCTCGACCTCGTCGCATCCCACGATGCGATCCTCGCCACCGGGCACGTGACCTGGCCCGAGCACCTCGAGGTGACGAAGGAATTCGCCCGCCGGGGGAAAGTGCTCGTCACGCACGCGATGGAAGAGCTGGCGGGACCCAACCTCACGGTCGACCAGTGCACCGAGCTGGCGGATCTCGGCGCCACGATCGAGCTGTGCGCGCTCACGTGTCTCGGCGCGCTCGCGACGCGGACCCCGGGCGCGATCGCACGCGCCGCGAACACGATCGGCGCCGACCGGTGCACTCTGGCCACCGATTACGGGCAGAAGGCCAACCTTCGGCCTGCGCCGGGCTTTCAGGAGTTCGCCGACGCGCTGCTCGCCGAGGGCCTCGACGAGCGCGCGATTCGCCGCATGGCGTGCGACAACCCGTGTGCACTGCTCGGGCTCGAGGCGGAACCCGCCGCGTAGGATCCCCGCCGTGGAGGACCGCGCCACCCCGTTCCTGTATCTCGAGATGAGCGACACGCCCGGCGACGACTACGCGGCGACGAGAGTGAACGAGCTGCTCGCGCGCGGCGACGTCGGGCGCGCCACGTGGTGGGAGAACGTGTGCCGGGATCGCGCGGACCTTCCGCGCAAGCTCCCCGAGTTCTCGCTGCTCGGCGTGTACGAGGTCGACGACGGGTTCACGGCCCCGACGACGCCCGACGGCATCACCGGCCACCACTTCCGGCGCACGCCCCGACCCGGCCAGGGGTGTCTCACCGGCCGTCCGACGCTCGGGCTGATGCTCGTGCTCATCAGCCCCCGGCAGCCGGATCAGGCGCAGGCGCTCCGGGACTGGGCCGACTTCGTGCACATCCGCCACATCGCCGAGGCCGGCGTGCCCGGCTATTCGATGATCACGCCGTACGAGAACGTGACCGGGGGCGATCCCCGGTTCATGCACTTCTACGAGATGGACACCGAGGATCCCGAGCGGGCGTTCCGCACCATGACCCCGTTGGTCTCCGAGCGAATCGGCGCAGCCCGGAACGCCGGCGTGGGACGCGTGGGCGAACACGCCCGAGCTCCGGATCATGTACGTGAACACGTTCCGGCGCCTCGGCGAACGGTCGGCGTGACCGAACCACCCGACTTCTTCTCCGTCGTCCGAACGCAACGAGCGCATCGCGCGTTCACCACGGAGGCGGTTCCGGACGAGCTCGTCGAACGGGTGCTCGAGGCCGCGACGTACGCGCCCAGCGCCGAGAACACCCAGCCATGGGTGTTCATCGTCGTGCGCGACTCGACGGCGCGTGACCGGATCGGCGAGCTGAACCGCCAAGCATGGGAAGGCGGCGGGCGCGAGTTCTCACGGCCGCGCTTGAGCCCGGAGGTGTTCGCGAAGGTCGAAGCGGGCGCGACGGGCGGGATCGCCAATGCGCCCGTCCTCGTCGTGGTCTGCGCCGACACGTCTCGTTGCGTCGAGGCCGTCCTCGAGTCGTCGGTGTGGCCGGCCGTGCAGAACTTGCTGCTCGCGGCGCACGCGCTCGGGCTCGGCTCCGCACTGACCACGATCACGACCGTCTTCGGCGACGAGCTGCGATCGCTGTTGGCGCTCCCCGACCACGTGCGACCACTCGGGGTCGTCCCGCTCGGCTGGCCCGCCAAGCAGCTCGGCCCGCCGCGCCGAGCGCCCGTCGCCGAGAAGACGTTCCGGGAGCGCTACGGAACGCCCTGGTCCTGAGGTCTCGGGTCGCACTTGCTGGCGCAAGCGCTCCAGCCAACCATCGTCTCGATCCGGGGCCGGGGGAACCCCGGCCCCTGCCGCCGGAGGTGCCATTCAACTAGTACCCCTCGTCGGCGTCGACGACGTGGAGCACCTGCTCGCCGGCGGCGTACCGGCGGAGGTTGTCGACGAAGATCTCGAGCGTGCGGTCCATGCCGGCGGGCGACGCCCACGACACGTGCGCGCTGAGCCGCACCTTCGGGTGCGAGTAGAGCCAGTGGCCTTCCGGCAACGGTTCGGGGTCGACCGTGTCGAGCGTCGCCATCGCGACGCGACCGTCGTCGAGGGCGACCCGGAGCGCATCCTGGTCGACGAGCGCGCCACGGGCGATGTTGACGAGATGCACGCCCGGCTTGACCAGCGCGAGGGTCTCCGCATTGATGAGGTGGCGCGTGCGCGGCGTTGCCGGCGCCGCGAGCACGAGATGGTCCGCCTCGGGCAGAAGCTCGTCGATCGAGCCGACGACCTCGACACCCTCGAGCGGGCTCGGCTCGGGGCGGCGGCGCAGCGCCCGTACCTTCATGCCGAACGGGAGCGCCCGCTCGGCGATCGCGACCCCGATGCCGCCCAGCCCGACCAGCCCGAGCGTGCGGGTGTTCAACCACCCGAGCGGGGCGAAGTTCCAGTGCTCCGGCGGCTCGTCGATCCAAGTCTCGGGCAGATGCTTCTCGAAGGCGAGCATGGCGGCGAGCACGAACTCGGCGATCGGGATCGCCGACGCGCCGCGTGCGTTCGTCACCGTCCGACCGTCGAACAGCTCGCGGCGGGAAGCTGTCGATACCGGTGCCGGCCAGGTGCACCCACCCGACACGCTGGGCGTACTCGAGGGTAGTGGGGCCCCCAGCCGCCGAACAGGACGTCGGCGCGCAGATCGGACGGCGGCGGGTCGGCGCCGGCGTCGATGACCTCGACGTCGGGCACCGCCGCCTTCATGGCCTCGGCGGCCTTCGGTCCGAGCTGGTTGATGACGCGCACGCCCACGATCGAAACCTACGTCAGAAAGGCCGCGTGACCGCGCGGGTCGGGCCGAAGCTGTGCAGGGCGAGCGCGTGAAGGTTGCCGAGGCCGCCGCACACCATGACCAGCATGTGCTCGGGGCCGGCGACGAGGTGGACGAGGCCGTCGTCGTCGACCCGGCCGTTCTCGACCGCTTTCTCCCGGTGCGGCTCGGGCCACCATTCGACGGGGAGGGCCGCGTGCGCCCACAGGCGCTCCTGGACGTCCTCGACGTCGGGGTACGCCTTGGCGATGAGATCGGCCCACGGCGGCGCGAGGCACACGAGGATCTCGGCGCCGTGGTGGGCGCCGATGAACGCGTTGGTGCCGGGGAACGCCAGCGACTTGCCGATGACCTCGAGCAGGTCCCGGCCGTTGTCGGCGACGATGTCGGCGACGTCGATCGTCCCGGTGCAACCGTGCACCGTGACCGCGTTCCCGGCGACGCCCCGCCGTTCGGCCAGCGGCGCCCACGGCGAGCGCTCCTCCCATTCGCCCACGACGATGCCCGCGACCCGGCCCGGCTGCCCGAACACGCTCTTCGAGCTGACGCCGACGACCTGACCGCCGACGTTGCGCATCACCAGGCGCAGAGCGCGCCCGATGGCCGGCCCGGGCCCGGCGACGCCGCCGAAGCAGCCGGCGTCGAACGGGATCGACAGCGTGTGCCGCGCGGGGCCGTTCACGAACATGCCCGGCACGACGCACGACGTCGTCGTGTTCAACGCGAACAGGTTGAACACCGGATCGGCCATCGCGTCGATCGCTGCGCACAGCAACGGCATCGACTCAGCCGGCGCGCCGGCCATCACCGCGTTCACGGCGACCTTCTCGACCGTGCACCGGCCGTTGCGGGGCGGGAGCTCAGCCACGCACTCGTCGGGGAACCGGCCCGACGCCACCAGGTACTCGCGCACGCGCTCCTCGGTCGGGGGGACGAGCGGGAGACCGTCGCCCCAGCCGGCGTCGGTGGCGAGCTTCTGGAACGCGACGGGGTCGTCGTCCACCTCGAGCCGGGCGCTCGTCAGCCAGTCGAGCTCGCAGCCCTCGGGGCCGCAGTCGACCCGACCCGCGATCTCGCTGTGCTCGTGGCTCATCGCGCTACGTCCCGACCCCGAGCGTCTCGAGCAGGCGGGGCCAGTGCTCGCGCGCGATCTGGCGCACCTCGGCCTCCGGCCGCGACTCGAGCGGGTACGGCAGCACGTGGACGCGCAAGCCGGCCCGCCCGGCGTTGGCGGCCATGGTGTGGGCCAGGTGCTCGAACTCCTGCTGTCACGACGACGACCGCCGTCTTCCCCCGGGAGGCCACCGCGACGGTGTCGTGCACGCTCCAGGAGGTACAGGAGCCTCAGTTGCCGAGCCCGACGACGGCGATGTCGACGTCGGTCGCGAAGTCGTCGAGCTCGGCGAACGTGCGGACGCCGTCGTCGCCGATGCGGTTGCCGGCGCGCCACGGCCGCACCTCCGCGCCGGCGGCGGTCAGCTCGCGTGTCCACTCGTCGAGCACCCACTCGAACGACGGCCACGTCCGGTCGGAGCGGATGCCGACGACGCGGCCGGCGACGTCGCCGGCGTCGGGGCCCGGGTCGGGATCGACTTCGGGCGGCGCCGCGGTCGGGTCGAGAACCGTGATTCGTGCCACTGCCCACCTCCTCTCGGTGCGAGCGATCGTAGGCGCGTTCCCTGATACGCGTGTCAGGGAACGCGCGTAGGCTGCCGATCCGTGCGAGCCGAGGTCGTCGTCGACGGGATCGTGTTCGGCGAGGGCCCCGTCTGGGTCCCCGACGGCATCCCCGGCGGGCCGAGCCTCGTCGTCACGAGCGTGGCCGCCGGCGCGCTCTACCGCGTCTGGCCCGAGCGGAACCACGCCGAGGTGCTCGCCGACACGGGCGGCGGCGCGAACGGCGCCGCGCTGGCCGCCGACGGCAGCATCCTGGTGACCCAGAACGGCGGGATGGACTTCTCGAAGCTGCCGCTCGCCGTCGACTACCCGTACAAGCCGGCGACGCCCGGCCTCCAGCTCGCGACGCTCGACGGCGCGGTCCGCTACCTCGCCGACGACGGCTTTCAAGCGCCCAACGATCTCGTCGTGGCGGCCGACGGCACCGTGTACTTCACCGACCCGCCCCACTTCCCGTTGCCGCCCGATCCCACCGGTCGGGTGATGGCGTACGAGCGCGACGGCGGGCTTCGCGTCGTTGCCGACGGCTTCACGTACTGCAACGGCATCGCGTTCGACCGCGACGGCACGCTCGTCGTGGTCGAAGGGCGCGGCCTGCAGCGACTGCTGCCCGACGGCGAGCGCGAGTGGATCGTCGAGAGGCTCGGGCGGGGCGGCGGCGACGGCTTCTGCCTCGACACCGAAGGCAACTACTACGTCGCCGCCACCGTCGACCACGGCGTGCGCATCGTCGATCCCGGCGGGCAACGAGCTCGACTTCCTCGCGCTCGACGGCGACGGCGTGACGACGAACTGCTGCTTCGGCGGGCCCGACGGCCGCACGCTGTTCGCGACCGACGCCGTCCCCGGCCGCGTCGTCGTCTGGGAGGGCCTCCCCCACCCCGGCCTGCCATGCACACTGGCCCGGACGCTGGCCGCCTCGGCAGCTTCGGTCGCTCGACGACCGTCTGCCGGGGCAGCAACGGGCGCACGCGAGCGGCGAGGTCGAGGGCCCAGCGCGCGTGGATCGGCGAGGGGCCAGCCGAACTCCGGCAGGTCGAAGTACTCGACGCTGAGGCTGCCGCCGTAGTCGAGCTCGCCGAGACGGGCGACGACGGCGTCGAAGTCGACGACGCCGGCGGGGTCGTCGGCGTGGACCTGCGTCGCGCCCGGACGGCCCTGGCGCAGCTGGACGTGATCGGCGTATGCCAGCAGCTCGACCGGGTCGCCGCCCCAGTCGGCCACGTGCCCGGTGTCGACCAGCAGCCGCAGGCCGGGCACCTCGCCGATCATCGCCCGGCACGCCTCGGCGGAGTTGACCACGGAGCCCGCCCACGGCTCGAGCAGCGCGCCGGGCGCGGCCCGGAACCACTCGACGGTCCGCTCCCACATCCCCGGCCCGGCGCGCGGCGCCGGGGTGGAGCACCAGCCGGGGCGCGGCTTCGGGAACGCGGTCGGGCAGCCGACGGGCAACGGGAGCGTCCGCCGGGTCCACGTCCACCAACACGTCGATGTGCTCGAAAGCGTCGGTCAGCGCGAGCTCGGCGCGCTCCTCGACCGGGCGCGGCGCGTAGACGATGTCGACGACGCCGAGCGGGATCGGCACGCCGGCTATTTCTGTTCGCCGTACTCCATGCCGTGCGGCATGACCATGCCGACGTGCTGGAGGTGCTGGCCCAGGACCTGGTCGAACTGGTCCGCGACCTGCTCCGGCTCCCATCCGCCGTCGCGCCACATCCACGCGATCTGCTTGGGATGCTGGAAGATCGTGTACGCGTAGTCGGTGCGGCCGAGGATCTGACCGTTGACGTGGCTGGCGCGTTCCGATGCGAGGAACGCGACGAGCGGCGCGTTGAGCGCCGGGTTCTGCTCGGGCGGCGGCTCCTCGCCGGTCCGCTCGAACAGCCCGGCGGTCATGCGGGTGGCGCCGGCGGGCGCGACCGCGTTCACCGTGATGCCGTACTTCCCGAGCTCGAGAGCCCAGATGAACGTCATGCCCATGAGGCCGGCCTTGGCGGCGCCGTAGTTCGTCTGGCCGAAGTTGCCCCGCAGGCCCGCCGACGACGTGACGTTGATGATGCGCCCGTAGCCCGCGTCCTTCATGACGACGGCGGCGTGATGGCCGCAGTTGAACGATCCCTTCAGGTGCACGCCGATGACGGAGTCGAAATCCTCCTCGTTCATCTTCACGAGCGTGCGGTCGCGCACGATGCCGGCGTTGTTGACGAGGATGTCGAGCTGGCCGAACGCATCGACTGCGGTCTGGACGATCTTCCCGGCGCCTTCGAAGTCCGAGACCGAGTCGTAGCTCGGGGTCGCCTGACCACCGAGCGCCTCGATCTCCTTGCACACCTGCGCCGCCGGGTCCTCGTCGGTCCCCCGACCGTCGAGGCTGACGCCGACGTCGTTCACGACGAGCCGGGCGCCCTCCTTCGCCATGCACATGGCGAACTCGCGGCCGATGCCACGACCGGAACCGGTGACGATCGCGACGCGCCCGTCGAGCAACCCCACCGGATCAGCCTCGCCTCGGGACCGCGGCGGTCGCGGTGCCGGTCAGCTTGGCCTCGCCGTCCTGGTTGACGACCTGGCATTCGACGTCGACGAGCCCGACACCGCTCTCCTCGGCGTCGCGCAGGCCCGTCACCGCGGCCGTGCACGTGAGCGTCTCGCCCGGCCAGACCTGCTTGGAGAACCGGACCTGGAAGCGGCGAAGCGCGGCCGGGCCGAACCAGTCCTTGAGCACCCTCGCCATGAGCCCCGCCGTCAACATCCCGTGGCCGAACACCGACGGGTTGCCGATGGAGGTCGCAACCGTGTCGTCGTGGTGCATGGGATTGAAGTCACCCGACGCGCCCGCGTACCGCACGAAATGCGTGCGCGAGATGTTCTCCACGACGAGGGGCGGCGCCTCGGCGCCGACCGACAGGTCCTCGAACGCGGGCGCGGTCACGGAGCTCGTCATCGCACCTCCTCCTCCTCGGAACGGCTGTTTCTAGCGGTTCCGGAGCGTACCCGGCACCGCGACGAAAGGTGACACGCGTGTCGGGTACGCCTAGCCTGAGACGAGTGCCCCGGTCCAAGAAGGCGAGCCGCAGCCGCCCCGCCGCGGCGCGCCGCACCAACAGCTCCGGTCGCCGCGGCGCGACCGGCGACGGGCGCGCTCACGCGGGTGCGGTCCAGCTCGGCACGCCCGCGCAGGGCCGCGAGCTGCGGGCGCGGGGCAAGCGGACGATGCGCAAGCTCCTCGACGCCGGGGTCGAGATCTTCGCCCAGCGCGGCTTCCACGCCGCTCGCGTCGACGACATCGTCAAGCTCGCCAAGACCTCGCACGGCACGTTCTACCTGTACTTCTCCAACAAGGAGGAGCTGTTCCGCGCCCTGGCCCAAGAGGTCGCGGGAGAGATGATCACGCTGGCGGACTCGCTGCCGCCGATCGACCCCGGCCCCGAGGGCCGCGCCGAGCTGCGCGCGTGGCTCGCCCGCTTCGTCGAGGTGTACGAGCACTACGGCCCGGTCATCCGCGCCTGGACCGAAGCCGAGATCGGCGGCAGCGAGTTCGGCCGCCTCGGGACCGACGTCCTCACCGAGTTCTCGCGGGTCCTGACCGGGCGTATCCGGCGCTCGTCGTCGCCGGACATCAATCCGCAGATCGCGGCCCTGGCCGTCGTGGCCATGATCGAGCGCTTCAACTACTACGTGCTGTCCCGGCAGGTGGACGTGAGCCGGGACGAGATGCTCGACACGCTGGCGACCGTCACCCACGCCGGCCTGTTCGGTGGGAGCCCGAAGCGCTACTGACCGTTCGGTGACGGCGCCCGCGACTCCCCCGTCGGCAGGAGCCACTCGCTGAGGTCGCCCATCTCGGCAACCGGCCCGCCGTACGTGACGCGCCCCTTGACGAGCACGGCGACGTCGTCGGCCAGTGCCGAGCGCGTGGGCGACGTGCTGCTCGACGATCAGGAGCGTGGTGCCGGCATCACGGATGGTCGCGAGGGTCCGGTACACCTCGTCGACGACGATCGGCGCCAGGCCGAGCGACAGCTCGTCGCACACCAGGAGCCGAGGCGGCTTCGCCAGCACCCGCGCCAGGGCGAGCATGCGCTGCTCGCCGCCCGAGAGCGTGCCCGCGACCTGCCGCCGGCGCTGCCCCAGCGGGGGGAACATCTCGTAGGCGCGAGCGAGGCCGCCGGCCGCCCCCGACCGCCCGAGCGTCCGCCGGAGGCGTGAGCAGCAGGTTCTCCTCGACCGTCAAGCGACGCGAACACCGATCGGCCCTCGGGTGCCTGCGCGATCCCGGCGCGCGCGAGGCGGTAGGCGCGCTCTTGCGTGACGTCCTTCCCGTCGAAGAAGAACTTGCCGGCCGTCGGCCTTGATGAGACCCGAGCAGACGCGCGCGACCGTGGTCTTCCCGGCGCCGTTCGATCCGAGCAGAGCGAGCACCGAACCTTCGCGCACCGCGAGCGAGACGCCGAACAGGGCACGGAAGGGCCCGTACCCCGCCTGCACGTCGCGCAGCTCGAGCAAGCGGCGCCGAGTCCGCGGCGACGGCGCGGTCGCGCTCACACGAGCTCCCCGAGGTACGCCTTGCGGACGGCCTCGTCGTCCATCACCTCGGCGGTCGCGCCCGACGCGATCACGATCCCGAAGTCGAGCACGTAGAGGCGGGAGGCGAAGGCCTGCACCATCTCGACGTCGTGCTCGACGAGGAGGATGGCGGTCCCTCGCTCGCGCTGCACCGTCCTGCAGGGTGCCGACCAGCTCCATCGTCTCGTTCTGGTCGAGCCCGGACGACGGCTCGTCCAGCAGCAGCAGCAGCGGCTCGGTCATCGAGCGCCCGGCCCATCTCGACCAGTCGAGCCCGGCCGAGGCTCAGCGACTCGATCGGCTCGTCGGCGACGTCGAGCAGGCCGAGCAGCTCGAGCGTGTGGTCGGCGCGGTCCCGTCTCGTCGACGGTCGGGCCCGCCAGGTTCAGGACGTCCTTCCAGAGCCGCCCGGTGCCGAGCCGGGCCCGCTCGGCGACGAGGAGGTGATCGCGGACGGTCATCCCCGGTGAACAGCTCGATGCGCTGGAACGTGCGACCGAAGCCGAGGCGAGCCCGCTTGTACACCGGCATGCGGGTGATGTCGCGCCCGTTGAACACGACGCGGCCCTTGTCGGATCGCAGGATGCCCGAGCAGGCAGTTGAAGAACGTCGTCTTCCCGGCGCCGTTCGGGCCGATGAGCCCGACCGGCTCGCCGGGCTCGACGGTGATCGACACGTCGTCGAGCGCGGTGATGCCCGAGAACCGCTTGCAGACTCCGGAGGCCTCGAGCAGGCTCACGGCTCGCGTCCCCGGGTTGCCCGCGCTCGCCGGTGCGACCGTGGCCGGCGTGGGTCGCGCCGCGACGACTGCGTCACCGTGCTCGCCCGGCGGCGGCGTCCTCCCGCGCGTGAGGAAGCGCTGCACGGCATCGAGCGACCGCCGCTTGTTGTACTCGACGATGCCCTCGGGATGCCGGGCGTAGGTGATCGCGCCCAGGCCGAACAGGATGAACTGGTACGCGGGCGACAGGCCGAGCGCCTTGAGGATCTCGGGCACGAACGCGAACGCGAGCCCGGCCTGCACCGCGCCCTCGACCGTGCGGGCGCCCAGGGTCACGACGATCACGAGCCACAAGCAGGCCGAAGAGCGGCGAGTAGTTCGCCGCGAAGTTCGCCTGGTTCTCTTGGATCGTCAGGAGGCCGCCGCCGAGGCCGGCGATCCCGGCGGAGAGCGCGAAGGCGATGACCCGCGCCCGAGCCGGGTTGATGCCGATCGACGTGGCGGCGGTCTCGCTGCCGCGGAGCGCGTCGAGGTATCTCCCGGTCGTCCCCTTCCGCACGAGGATCACCACGTATCGCGACGATCACGAGCATGCCCGAGGGCGAGGAACAGGAACGCCCGGTCACCTTCGAACAGCGTCGGGACGCGGCACCTTCGTCGGCAGGACGCCCCCGCTCACCCAGTCGAGCGGCACGAAGATGCTCTCGAACATGAACGCGAACGCGAGCGTGGCGAGGGCGAGGAAGATGCCGCCGAGCCGCAGCGCCGGGATCGCCAGCAGCGCGCCGACGGCGGCGGCCATCACCGCGCCGATCACCATGGTCAGGAGCACCGGCAGGTCGAAGCGGCTGCGCGAGCTGCGCGGTCGCCGAACGCGCCGACCGCCGCGAACGTCGCCTGGCACAGCGAGATCTGGCCCGCCATGCCGGTGATCACCGTGATCGACAGGAAGATCAACGAGAAGATCACGGCCTTCGTGATGATCAGCAGCCAGAAGCTGCTCACGACGAACAGCGCGACGTACAGACCGACGGCGATGACCACCGCGCCGAGCGCCCACGTGGCGTAGGTGAGCGCGCGCATCCGCCGGGCGGCCGCGAGCCCGGGCGGCGGTGGGTCGACGCCCGAGAGCGGGTCGACGATCTCGCTGCGCTGGCGCAGCCCGGGCCAGAACAGCAGCAGCAGGAACAGCACCACGAACGGCAGCGACGGTCGGAGCCCGTTCGCCAGGATGCTGTCGCTCGGCAGGTAGCCACCGAGGACGCCCTGGGCGACGCCGAGCAGGATCCCGCCCAGGAACGCGAGCGGGATGCTCGTGAGCCGACCGAAGGCGGCGGCCGCGATCGCGGCGATCAGCAGGATCGTGAAGTTCGGCGCCGCCAGCTGCGCGAACAGCGGCGCGAGCAGCACGCCGGCGAGGCCGGCGAACGTGCTCGACAGCATCCACGAGAAGGCGCTGACGCGGTCGGCGTTGATCCCGGCGAGCTCGGTCATGCGCGGGCTCTCGACCACGGCTCGCATCTGGAGCCCGATCGTCGTGTAGCGGAACAAGCGCGGTGAGGAACAGCACGGCGGCGACCGTCGAGATGATCGTCGCGACCTGGTTGCCGTCGAGGACGTAGTCGCCGAAGTGGTAGTAGGCGAAGGGGTTCGGCCAGATGGTCGGCGGGTTGAACACCGAGCTCTGGAGGAAGTCGAAGTCCGGGCAGGAGCTTCACGATCTCGGGGATCGCGACGAGCAGGCCGAGCGACGTCACCAGCTTGGCGATCGCCGGCGCGGTGCGCAGGTGCCGGAACAGGGCGCGCTCGAGGATGAGGCCCAGGAGCGGCGCCACGATGAACACCGACAGGATGAACGCCGGGAGGAGCGGCCAGTCGTGGTTGGTGACCGTGTCGTAGAAGACCGCCGCCGACACGAACGCCTGCGCCCCGAACGCCAGGTTGAACACGCCCGACGTCTTGTACGTCAGGACGAGCCCGACCGCGACGAGCGCGAACACGCACCCGAACGGGATGCCCGAGGATGACGTAGTTGAGCGAGATCGCTCACGCGGGCGGTCTCCCGTTCGGGCTCGGCGACGGCCGAGCCCACCGTCAGCGCCTTGACGGTGGGCTGCGACTGCAGCTTGTCTGGCAACGGGTTCAGCTGGAGAGCAGACGAACGGCTTGCCCGGCTGGCCGAACGACGGCACGAACTTGCCGTCCTCGATCTTGGACAGCACGTTGCACCCCTCGGGCTGGTTCGCCCTGGTGCGCGACGCTCCAGTCGATGCCGGGGAGGAGCCCGTGGGCGGTGAAGTTCTTCTCCGCGTTGATCGCGTCGACGACCTTCTGGCGGGTGAAGTCGGGGCCCGCCTCCTTGCAGCCCGGTCACGAACTGGTCGGCGTTGATCCAGCCCGCCATCGAGTTCTCGTTCTGCTCGAAGCCGCCCTTCTTCATCCACTTCTGGAAGTCCTTGAGGCCCTTCGGCTTCTGCTTCACCTCGAACGGCGTGAAGAACGTCAACGCGTACGAGCCCTGGAAGAACGGAGCGTTCTCCTCGATGAACTTCTGGTTGTACGCGTTCGGCAGGTACTGCATGGCGTTCAGGCCCTGCTTCTTCATCTCCTTGGCCAGCGTCAGCGTTCCGTTGTTGTCCATGCAGGTCGTGACGAAGTCGACGCCCTTGTCCTTCATCTGCTGAGACGTCGTTGCTGAGGTCGGTCACGCCGAAGGCGAGGCTCGTGTCGAGGAACTCGATCTTCGCCGACGGGTACTTGTCGAACGCCGCCTGGAGACCCTTGGCGCAGTCGGCCGACTGCGGGACCTGGTAGGCGAGCACGCCGATCTTCTTCGCCTTCAGCTTCTGCGCCAGCCACGGCACGAGTCTGGCTCGGGCAGGTGAAGCACAGGTACGAGCCCTTCTCGCCGAACAGGTTCGGCGGCCCCGGCGCCTGCTCCGAGCCCCACTCGGCGTTGATGTTCCAGCCGAACGTCGGGATGCCGGACTGGCCGAGCAGGTCGGCTCCGGTGAACAGCAGCACTGAGACCGGCAGCACCGCGAACACGTTGTCCTCGGAGATCAGCCCTTGGACCTCCTGCCGGTTGTTGCCGACCTGGTCGTCGCGCTTCGGACGAGAGATTCAGCTTGCGCCCGTAGATGCCCTTGTCCTTCGAGGCGTTGACCATGTTGAAGTAGGCCTGGACGCCGTCGAAGGAGGAGGCGTAGTCCCCCCCGAGCGGGTTGGTCTTCGAGGCCACGCCGCCCACGTTGATCTCGGTCTGGGTGACGCCGGGCTGGTCCACCGGCGGGAACTGCTGGCTGGGCATGTCGGCCCCGGCCGAGACCGGCACCACCGCGGCGAGCACTCCGGCGGCAACTACGAGACTCGCGAGCCCCGCTACCGCACGACGACCACGCATCGGGAACCCCCCAGAACACCAAGGCGAATCGAAAGTTTGCTAACTCTAACGTCA
>CAVTTE010000014.1:0-43205 GCA_963737605.1 uncultured Actinomycetes bacterium
CAGCTGCGCGCGTCCCTGTGGCGATGCCTGCTTCCACTGCTCGCGAAGATCCGGCGTACCCCAGCCGACCGAGAACAGTTCGTGCATGGTGGGGAACGGCGTCATGCTCGCGGGATCGTGGTGGCCCGCGGTCACCAGCGCGCGCTCGATGGCGCCGGGTGCCAGCCGGCCGATCAGCAGATCGGTCGCCATGTTGTCGCTCGCCGAGATCATCTGCTGCGCGGCGTCGCGCACCGTCACCGTGGAGCCGGGTGGCAGGTCGTCGAGCTCAGGGGAGCCGACGGCCTTGGCCTCTTTCGTGATCGTCAGCGGGTCGGTCCACTCGACGGTGCCCGCCTTCACCGCCTCCGCAACGGCAAGCAACACATACAGCTTGAAGATCGACGCCAGCGGCAGGGACATGTCGGTGTTGGTGCCCGCCACCTTGACGCACTGGCCGTCGGTCACCTGCGCGATCTGGTACGAGTAGCGGGCGCCGGACGTGGTGAGCTCGGTGTCGATGTCCGCCCACTTCTTGATCACCGGCGGGTCGAGCGACACCTGGAAGCGGTCGACCATGCCTGCGTCGTCGGTGTGCAGCGCGATCGTCTGGGCGACGCCGTAGGAGGTCAGCACGTGCAGGGTGGCATGCCCGGCGCCGATGTCGACCTTGGTGACCGCGAACGGCCGGTCCCACCAGATGGTGTCCAGCGTGACGCCGACGTGCTCGACGGCCTGGGGAGCTGCCAGGGTACGCACCCCGACCGGACCGATCGGCCAGTCGCTGTTGAGCATGTCCATGGTCTGCTTGGCGCGCAGACCCTGTGGGGTGTTGATCTGGATGGGCACGCCGTATGCGGCGTCCGCGGGCGCCGGCCTGGACGTGGCACACCCGCAGGCCAGGGCTACAACGACAGCGAATGCGACCGTCAGCGCGGTCGCTCGGCGCCGAGCCCCGGCTGCCTCACGCCGTGGCGTCGGTCCCCGCAACGTCAAGTACAACTTCGAACTCCAGCAGTGATGCGCCGGTGGCGACGGGGTTTTTGCGCTCGCCGGCGTGCGCCTCGATGGCCGGCCCGTTCGCCCATGCCTGAAATGCCTCCTCGGATTCCCATTGGGTCACCACGAAGTAGCGGTCCTCGCCCTTCACCGGGCGCAACAGCTGAAAACCGAGAAAACCGGGCTGGTTGTCGACGGCGTGTGCGCGGTGCGCGAACCGCTTCTCCAGCTCCGGACCGGCGTTGGGCGGGACCTCGATTGCGTTGATCTTCACCACGGGGTTCTCGGTGGACATGCCGATCAGGCTACCGCGTGCCATCGGCGATGATGTGCCCATGGGTTCTGGCCACAATCACCGCTCGGCCGTGGCTGATCCGCTGATCTGCCGGGGCGGTGCCGGAACGCCGGTGGTGCTGGTGCACGGACTGATGGGCCGGGGCACCACGTGGTCGCGTCAGCTGCCCTGGCTGACGCGACTGGGCGAGGTGTTCACCTACGACGCGCCATGGCACCGCGGCCGCGGGGTCGACGACGCGTTTCCGATCTCCACCGAGCGGTTCGTCGCCGATCTCGGCGACGCGGTCGCGGCGCTGGGCCGACCGGCGCTCATGGTCGGGCATTCGATGGGTGCACTGCACTCGTGGTGTCTGGCTGCGGCCCGCCCCGAGTTGGTCGCCGCCGTCGTCGTCGAGGACATGGCACCCGACTTCCGCGGCCGGACCACCGGCCCGTGGGAGCCGTGGTTGCACGCGTTGCCCGCGGAATTCGCGACTGCGCAACAGGTTTACGACGAATTCGGGCCGGTGGCGGGTCAGTACTTCCTCGAGGCGTTCGACCGCGCAGCGACGGGGTGGAGCCTGCACGGCGACCCGCACCGCTGGATCGAGATCGCCGCCGAGTGGGGGACCCGTGACTATTGGAGTCAGTGGCATACGGTGTCGGCGCCGACCCTGCTCATCGAGGCCGGAAACTCGGTCACCCCGCCCGGCCAGATGACAACGATGGCCGAAACCGGGGTGCGGGCGACGTATCTGCACGTGCCCGGCGCCGGCCATCTCGTCCACGACGACGCGCCCGGGAAATACCAGGACGCGGTCCAGGCGTTTCTATCGACGTTCACCCGTGGCGGTTGAGCTCGGCCATGTCGGCTGACGTTCGAAGCGGGTGCGGATGGCGTCCAGGTCGTGTTGCACGCGGTAGGAGTCGCGATCCTCGAACAGCCGGCCGCCCATCGGGGCGGCGAACCGGAACTGGTCGAGGTGCAGCCGGAGGGAGCCGGCGCGGTTGGCCGCCCAGCTGAGCAGCGCGGCGAGGGCGAATGGGGCGAGAAGGAGCAGGACGGTCGATGAGGTACTCATGGCAGTAATTGTGCGCTTGAACAATATCGTGCCAACAGTGGCAGAAGCGACAGTCTTAGATAAGATGCTGCCATGGTGTTGAAAAGTGTGTCGACGCTGGTGCTCGACGGTCTCGCGGTTTTCGAGTTCGGTGTCATTTGCGAGGTGTTCGGTATCGACCGGTCGGCCGACGGTGTCCCCAACTTCGAGTTCAAGGTGTGTGGCCCCGAATCGGGTAAACCGCTGCGGACATCTGTCGGGGCGACGATCACCCCCGACCACGGCCTCGACGATCTGATCGGCGCCGACCTGGTCGCCATACCGGCCATCGGGTCGGCCGAGTACCTGCCTGAGGCACTCGATGCGGTACGCCGGGCGGCCGAGTCCGGGTCGATCATCCTGACGGTTTGCTCGGGTGCGTTCGTCGCGGGCGCGGCCGGACTGCTCGACGGGCGTCCCTGCACCACCCACTGGATGCACGCCGACCAGTTGGCCGCCATGTATCCGACGGCCGTGGTCGACCGCAACGTGTTGTTCGTCGACGACGGCGACCTGATCACCAGCGCGGGTACGGCAGCGGGCATCGACGCGTGCCTGCACCTGGTCCGCCGGGAACTGGGCAGCGAGGTGACCAACAAGATCGCCCGCAGGATGGTGGTTCCGCCCCAGCGCGACGGGGGTCAGCGGCAGTACATCGACCAGCCGATACCGGTCCGGTGCTCGGAGAGGTTCGCGCCTCATCTGGACTGGATCCTGGCCAACCTGGACAAACCGCACACTGTGACCACGCTGTCCAGACGCGCGCACATGTCGGCTCGCACCTTCGCCCGGCGGTTCGTCGAGGAGACGGGCCGCACGCCGATGCAGTGGGTGACCGATCAGCGGGTGCTGTTCGCCCGTCGGCTACTCGAGGAGACGACGCTGGATATCGATCGCATCGCCGATCAGTCCGGGTTCGGCACTGCGACGCTGCTGCGTCACCATTTCCGTCGGGTCATCGGCGTCACGCCCTCGGATTACCGCAGACGGTTCAATTCCGTCGAGGCCGACATCGGGGCCACCGCGGCTACTGCCTGACGGAACCTGTTGGCGTACGAGGACATCCATGCCTGAAGGTGCTGCGGATTCTGCTCGTGCGGCCGTCGAAGGTGTCCGGGACGACCCGATCGCACGGTTGGCGCTGCTGCGCCGACTGTACGAAGTTCCCCGCGGGGTGGATCGTGGATACCTTCCTTACCGCCGGGCCGCATCGGCGTTCATGCGCTGGCAGGTGCAGCGGGGGCTGCTGAACCCACCGACCGATCCCCGGCCGGGTAGCCCATGGTGGCGGACCCTGAACGAGTCGTTGTTGCGCGACACCGCCGAAGCCCGCGCGCTCGCATTCGGCCTCGCCGGCGAGCCGAGCGGCCCTGGGGTGAGTGCGCACCTCGACTTCATCCGACGACCGACCGCGCGCAACTGGTACCGCGCGCACAACGTCAGCATCGTCGAAGGCTATCTGGCGAACGAAGCCCTTGCCGCGCAAGAGGACCGGGTGGAACGGTTCTTCATGAACGTGGTGCTGGTGCGCGTGCTCTACGCCCACGCGCTGGTGGCCGCGCCCCGGCTGGCCATGGGCTGGCTGGCCCCGCTTGGTCGCCCGGTCGGTGATCCGCGGGTGGGGATGACCGGCATCTTCCTGTCGCTGTCGCGGATCCTGCCGGATCGCTATCCGCTCGGCGACGACGTGGACTTCTATGTCGCGGTCGAGCACGGGTTCGGCCGCATGTTGGACGTCGGGGTCATCCAGCCGAGGATCGGTCACCTCTACGACTGGTCGGCCCGAGAGCTCGGAACACCGGCACTCTGCGAACTGCTTGACGACAAAACCCCCGCCTACGCGTGGCATTCAGCCGATGCGGGCGTCTGGCGGTTCGAGCTGTCCCGACTTGCCAGGGCCGCACGTTGGGCGGTTCCCGTACTCACCGATCCGTAGCGGAGCCGCCTTCGCCGCAGAGCGCGAACCGGCCGTCCTCCGTCTGCTCCACCAACCCGTCGACGAGCAGCGAATCCAGCGCCCGGTCGCGTTGCGCGGTGTCCGTCGTCCACGCCAGGTCGAGCTCGGTGCGGGCGACGGGAAAAGCGTTGGCACGCAACACATCGAGCAGCCGGCCACGAACCTGACGGTCGGTGCCCGCGTAGCGCTGCGTACGCCGTGGCGGACCGGCGCCCGACGGGAACCCCAGCGATCGCCACGCGCAGTGGGACAACGGACACAACCCGCATCGCGGCGCGCGCGCCATGCACACCGTAGCGCCCAACTCCATCAGCGCAACCGAGAACTGCGGTGCGCGTTCGTCATCGGGCAGCAAGGCGGCGACGTCGTCGAGGTCACGCGCCGACGCCGACGCGGCATCGTCACGGCCGTGCACGGCCCTGGCCACCACCCGTCGCACGTTCGTGTCGACGACAGGTACCCGTTGCCGGTAGGCGAAGCAGGCGACGGCGCGCGCTGTGTACGCTCCCACGCCGGGCAGCGACAGCAGCGTGTCGACATCGGCGGGCACCACATCGCCGTGCTCGGCGGCGATCACCGTCGCGCATTCGTGCAGGCGCTTGGCCCGTCGCGGATAACCGAGCTTGCCCCACGCCCGCAGCACGTCGGCGGCGCTGGCCGTCGCTGTCGCCGACGGGGGTGGGCCAGCGTGCGACCCAGTCCAGCCAGATCGGTTCCACCCGCGCGACGGGCGTCTGCTGCAGCATGAACTCGCTGACCAGGATCTGCCAGGCCGAAACACCGGGGCGGTCGCCACGGCAGGTCGCGCTGGTCCCGTTCGTACCATGCCGTCAGCTCATTCGGATCGATCATCGCGGCCCGCTCGGGCATGATGTCGGCCATGCCTAACACAAATCCGGCGACTGCGTGGAAAGCACTCAAGCAGGGTAACGAGCGCTTCGTTGCCGGCAAGCCGGAGCATCCCAGCCAGAGCATCGAGTACCGGGCAAGCCTCGCCGGGGCGCAAAAAGCCGACGGCGGTGCTCTTCGGGTGCGCAGACAGCCGGGTAGCCGCCGAGATCATCTTCGATCAGGGCCTCGGCGACATGTTCGTGGTGCGCACCGCGGGACACGTCATCGACGGGGCCGTGCTCGGCTCGATCGAGTACGCGGTGACCGTTCTGAAAGTGCCGCTGATCGCAGTCCTCGGGCACGACAGTTGCGGTGCCGTGCAGGCGACGTTGTCGGCACTCGACGACGGGGCGGTACCTGGCGGCTACGTACGAGATGTCGTGGAGTGGGTCTATGCCGTCGATCCTGCATCGGCCGGCGCGACGGGACTCACCCGCGTCGACGAGTTCGAGGCCAAGCACGTCACCGAGACCAGCAAGCAGCTACTGAGCCGGTCCACGGCGATCGCCGAGGCGGTGCATTCGGGTGCGCTGGCCATCGTGGGCCTGACCTACCAACTGGCCGACGGTCAGGTGGCTTTGCGCGACCACATCGGTGACATCGGCGAGGGCTGAGCGCGCACTTCTGCTCTTCGCGCAAGCGTCCCCCGCAAGCGGGAGGTGCCCCCACATCGCCACTTTCCGCTCTTCGCGCAAGCGCCCCCCGCAAGCGGGAGGTGCCCCCACATCGCCGACACGCCGGGCAACCTCGGGCAATGTGGCGTGACCTGGCCTTACCGTGGTGGTGTGCTGGATCTAGAACCGCATGGCCCGCTGCCACACCAGATCTACTGGCGACGCAGGGCGCTCGCGCTCGGCATTGCCGTGCTGGTCATCGGCGTGATCGCCGCCATCGTCGCGGTGGTCGTGATAAATACCACCAGCTCGGAAAGCCGACCGCCAACGAGTCCGCGCCTTCGCAGGCCACTGGGCCGACGCCGTTGCCCGGGGAGCCCAGCCGCTTCTGGGCGGCGCGGACCCGATCGCCGGCGTCGTCGGCGCCGGCCTCGAGGCCCTCGGCCGCCCGCTTGACGCGGGTCTTGAGCTCGGAGCGCGCGACCTTGTTGTGCATGCGCCGCCGCTCGTTCTGGCGGTTCCGCTTGATCTGGCTCTTGATGTTGGCCATGCGCGTCTCGAGATCCGTCGTTCCGGTCGGGGACCGGCTCAGGGTAGCAGGGAACCGTTCCCGACCCGATCCCGCGGTGCGTGAGAATGGCGACGATGCTCCCGCTCGAATCCCAGCGCGCCCTCGCGATCATCAGCCACGTCGACCACGGGAAATCGACGCTCGCCGACCGGTTCCTCGAGCTGACCGGCGCCGTCGACCCCCGGGACATGCGCGCCCAGTACCTCGACTCGATGGACCTCGAACGCGAGCGCGGGATCACGATCAAGGCGCAGAACGTCCGCCTCAACTGGAAGGACCACGTCCTGCACCTGATCGACACGCCCGGTCACGTCGACTTCAGCTACGAGGTGTCACGCAGCCTGGCGGCCTGCGAAGGGGTGATCCTCCTCGTCGACGCGTCGCAGGGGATCGAGGCGCAGACCCTGGCCAACGCGTACCTGGCCGTCGAGCACGACCTCGCCGTCGTCGCCGCCGTCAACAAGATCGATCTCCCGGTCGCCGACCCCGACCGGGTCGCGGGCGAGATCGAGCGCGTGATCGGCATCCCCGCCGAGGAGGTCCTCCGCATCTCGGCGAAAACCGGCGAGGGCGTGCCGGAGCTGCTCGACGCGATCGTGGATCGCATCCCGCCCCCGAAGGGCGATGCCGACGCGCCCCTCCAGTCGTTGATCTTCGACTCGTACTACGACCCGTACCGCGGCGTCGTCAGCGCCGTGCGGGTGTTCAACGGCACGCTCGTCTCGGGCGCCCGGCTGAAGTACCTCCAAGCCGACGCCGTCCGCGACGCCGAGGAGATCGGCGTGCGCCTGCCCGACCCGACGCCGGTGGCGAGCCTCGGGCCCGGGGAAGTCGGCTACCTGATCGCCGGCATCAAGGACGTCGGCCAGGCGCGCGTCGGCGAGACCGTGACGACCGCGTCGCGGCCGGCGGCCCCGCTCGAGGGGTACCGCGACCCCAAGCCGATGGTGTTCTGCGGCCTGTATCCCGTCGACGGCGACGCCTACGCCGACCTCCGCGAGGCGCTCGAGAAGCTGCGGCTCAACGACTCGTCGTTCACCTACGAGCCGGAGACGTCGGGCGCGCTCGGCTTCGGCTTTCGGTGCGGGTTCCTCGGCCTCCTGCACATGGAGATCATCCGGGAACGCCTCGAGCGCGAGTACGGCATCGACCTCGTCGCCACGGCACCGAACGTCGAGTACCTCGCCAACCTGACCGACGCCAGCGTCGAGGTCGTCGACAACCCGTCGGCGATGCCGCCGCCGAACCAGGTCGAGTCGATCGAGGAGCCGTACGTCGCGGTCACGATGCTGGCGCCGGCGGAGTACGTCGGCACGCTCATGGACCTCGCGCAGTCGCGCCGAGGCGAGATGAAGAAGATGGAGTACCTCTCCGAGGACCGGGTCGAGCTCGTCTACGACATCCCGCTGGCCGAGATCGTGCTCGACTTCTTCGACCAGCTGAAGTCGCGCACCCGCGGGTACGCGAGCCTCGACTACGACCCCGCCGGCTATCGGCGCTCCGAGCTCGCCAAGGTCGACGTCCTGCTCAACAGCGTCCCCGTCGACGCGTTCTCCGCCGTCGTGCACCGTGACAAGGCGTACGAGTACGGGCGGCGCATGACGGAGAAGCTGCGCGAGCTCATCCCGCGCCAGCTGTTCGACGTGCCCATCCAGGCCGCCATCAGCGGGCGCATCATCGCCCGCGAGACGGTCAAGGCCCGGCGCAAGGACGTGATCGCCAAGTGCTACGGCGGCGACGTCACGCGCAAGCGCAAGCTGCTCGAACAGCAGAAGGCGGGCAAGCGGCGGATGAAGCAGATCGGACGGGTGGAGGTTCCCCAGGAGGCGTTCGTCGCCGCGTTGCGGCTGGGCGACTGAGCTGGATCTAGGGGTCGCGCGGGAACCCGAGGACGCGCTCGCCGATGATGTTGCGCTGGACCTCGGAGGTGCCGCCGCCGATCGTCAGCGCCCGCGAGTACAGGAATCCCTCCGCCCACGTCGCGTCGTCGGCGCCGAACGGGCCCGCGGTCGAGCCAGCATGCCCTCGGTCCCGGCCAGCTCGACGGCCAGCGCCATCACGTGCTGGCCGTGCTCGTCGGCGAGCGCCTTGCGCACCGACGTCTCCGGGCCGGGCTCCAGGCCGCGCACCATCGCCGACACGGTCCGCAGCCGGATCAGCCGCAGCACCTCGGACTCGATGTAGAGCGCGGCGAGCTTCTGGCGCGACGCGGGGATCGGCTTCGCCGCCGTGGGCGCGCACGATGTCGAGCAGCGTGTCGGCCGTCGGGCCCCGTCCCCACAGCGCCCCTTCCCCGGAGAGCGACACCCGCTCGTTGCCGAGCGTCACCTTCGCCAGGCGCCAGCCGTCGTTCTCCTCGCCGACGATCTCGTCGGCCGGGATGCGGACGCCGTCGAGGAACACCTCGTTGAACATCGGCGGTGCCGTCCATCTGCTTGATCGGCCGCACGGTGATGCCGGGTGCGCGCATGTCGACGACGAAGTACGAGATCCCGCGGTGCTGCTCGGCCGTCGGATCGGTGCGGGCGAGCAGGATCCCGTACTGGGCGACGTGGGCGAGCGTCGTCCAGACCTTCTGGCCGTGCACGACGTACTCGTCGCCGTCGCGCTCGGCGCGGGTCGTCAGCGACGCGAGGTCGCTGCCGGCGCCCGGCTCGCTGAACAGCTGGCACCAGAGCTCGGCGCCGGAGAGGATCCCGGGGAGGTAGCGGTCCTGTTGCTCCTGGGTGCCGGCGACGAGGAGCGTCGGCCCGGCCCAGCCGATGCCGATCGGGTTGAGCGGACGCGGGGCCTGCGCAGCCGCGGAGCTCCTCGTCGATCACGAGCTGCTGCACCGGGCCGGCGTCGCGTCCGTAGGGCTTGGGCCAGTGCGGTGCGACGTATCCCGCCTCCGCCAAGCCGCACGTTCCAATCGGACGGGAAGCGCCCGCCCGGCGCGTGCTCGCGGACGAATGCGCGGACTTCGTCGCGGTAGGTCTCCGCCTCTGCCGGCAGGTCGAAGTCCATGGGGCGAGGCTACCGCGATCGCCCTTGCTCGTCTCCGGCGGCTGCTGATCCGCGAGGCGGCCCGGGTTCGAACTACTAGGCACGGGACCCACCGGATCGGGGATGTGAAGACGGGGGAGCTGCGGCTCGCGAGCGATGCGCAGCTCGTCGTGGCGATCGGGCGCTTCCGCCACGACGCGCTGTCGGAGGTCTACCGCCGCCACGCGCCCGCAGCGTTCGGGCTCGCCCGCCGCATCGTCGGCGATCCCGCGCTCGCGGAGGAAGTCGTCCAGGAGGTGTTCCTCCGGCTCTGGAACCTGCCCGATCGCTTCGACGCGGCGCGGGGATCGCTCCGGACGTACCTGCTGACCCAGACGCACGGCCGCAGCGTCGACGTGATTCGCGCCGAAGCGGCTCGTCGCGCACGTGAGGAGCGCGACGCCGCGCTTGACGTCCGAGAGCAGCTACGACCTCGAGCGCGAGGTCTGGGATCTCACCCAGGCGGAGCACGTCCGGGATGCGCTCGGCCGGTTGAGCGAGGGTGAGCGTCGGGCGATCGAGCTGGCGTATTTCGGCGGTCACACCTACCGCGAGGTCGCCGTCCTGCTCGGTGAGCCCGAAGGCACCGTCAAGAGCCGGATCCGGTCGGGACTGGGCCGGCTGCGGGATGCGTTGGTCGACAGCGGGATCGCAGGGCCATGGCGCGAGAGCTGAGCCGCCGAGAGCTCGACGAGCTGCTGGGCGCGTACGCGCTCGACGCAGTGGATGAGGACGAGCGCGAGCAGGTCGAGGCGTACCTCGACCGCGCGCCCGAGGCGCGTTCCCTCGTTGCGGAGTACCGCGAGACGGCGGCGCTGCTCGCGAACAGCGGCACCGAAGCGCCGCCGGGGTTGTGGGAGCGCATCGAGCAGACGCTCGAGGAGGAGCCCCCACAGCTCGCCCCGCCACTCCCGGAGGGCGTGGTCGCCTTCGAGTCGCGCCGGGCGCGGTTGGGTCGCCGGATCGCGGTGGCGGTCGGGGTCGCCGCCGCTGTCGTCCTGGTGGGCTTGCTCACGGTGAAGGTGGTGCAGCAGGACGATCGCATCGACGAGCTCGGACGTGAGGCCGCGACCGGCTCGGTGCTCGCGGCCGCCGAGACCGCGTCGCGGGACCCGCACGCCGCCCGGGTGAACCTGTCGTCGAAGGACGGCGCCCTCCAGGCCCGCGCCGTGTACCTCCCCGACGGCGACGGCTTCCTCGTCGAGAACAACCTCCGGCCGCTGCCCCCCGATCGGACGTACCAGCTGTGGGCGCTCCTGGGCGATCCCGGAGCGGAGCGGCCGATCTCGGCCGGGGTGCTCGGGCCGGACCCGGGGGTCACCGCCTTCCGGGTGCAGGGGCCGGTCGCCGGGCTCGCGATCACCGACGAGCAGTCGCCCGGTGCGGCCTCGCCGAGCAACCCGGCCCTGATCCAGGGCGCCGTGAGCTGAGCGGCAGTCGCCCGGCCGCCGTTGGCACTCGGTAGAATCGAGTGCTAACAGGCGAGCACCGGGCCGGTCCGCGTCGCGCGCGGGCCGGACACCGGGCCGAGGGGTAGATGTCCGATGGGACCGACGGGATCGATGGAGTCGATGGATCCGACGGATCTCGACGAACGCAAGGCCGCGATCCTGCGCGCCGTCGTCGAGGAGTACGTCGAGACGGCGGAGCCGGTCGGGTCCCAGCGGGTCGCCCGCTCCCGCAAGCTCGGCGTGTCGAGCGCGACCGTGCGCAACGACATGACCGTGCTCGAGCGGGAGGGGTACATCACCCAGCCGTACACCTCGGCCGGCCGCATCCCGACCGATCTGGGTTACCGCTACTTCGTCGACAACTTCACCAAAGAGGGGGCGCTCCGCGTCGCCCACCGGCGGGCGGTGGCGGAGTTCTTCGAGACGGCCCACCGCGCCCTCGAGGACCTGCTCCACGAGACGAGTCAGCTGCTGTCCCGCGTCACCGACCACACCGCCATGGTCGTCGGCCCCCAGCCCGAGGTCGCCCTGGTACGCGGCGTCCAGCTGGTGACGCTGCATCCGGGCGTCGTGCTCGCGGTGGCGGTGCTGTCGAACGGTGGCGTCGAGAAGTACACGCTGGAGCTCCCCGACGTGCCCGACGAGGCGCAGGTCGACGGCGGCGGCCGCCGCCCTCGAGGGGCAATGGAACGGGTGCGCGTTCAACGAGCTTCCCGAACCCCGACCCAGCGGCGACGACGCCATCGACCGGCTCGCACACGCGGTCCGCAGCGCGTTCGGTGAGCTCGTCGTCGCTCGCCCGGTGGAGATGTTGTACGTCGGCGGCACGAGCCGGCTTGCCGCGGAGCACGAGTCGTTCGCGACCGCCGAGAGCGCGGCGCATCTGCTCGAGCTGCTCGAGCACCAAGTCGTGGTCGTCTCGCTCGTGCGCAACTTGTTGGACCAGGGTGTCAATGTCAGCATCGGCTCCGAGAACGAGATCGAGGAGCTCCGCGACTGTGCGATCGTGCTCGCGCCGTACCAGGTCGAAGGTGAGTTCGCGGGCACCGTCGGTGTGCTCGGGCCGACCCGCATGGACTACCGCCGGACGATCGGCGCCGTCGCCGCTGTCTCACAGCAGCTCGGCCGCCTGCTGACACGGGTGGACTGACGGTGCCTCGTAGCTACTACGAGGTCCTCGGCGTGTCGCCGCAGGCAACCGAGGCCGACATCAAGCGCGCGTATCGCGCGCTCGCGCGGCGGTACCACCCGGACTCGAAACCCGACGACCCCGACGCCGAAGCCCAGTTCAAGGAGCTCACGATCGCGTACGAGACGCTGCGCGACCCCGAGCGGCGCCGCCGGTACGACGTCTTCGGAGCGGAGGGCGCAGCCGGAACCCGTCCCGGCGCCGGCCAGGCCGGCGACGCCTTCGGGCTCGGGGACCTGTTCGACGCCTTCTTCAACGGTGACGCCTTCGGCGGCCGGCGGGGGCCGGCGGGACCGCCGCGGGGCTTCGACGCCGAGGTCGCGGTCCAGCTCACCCTCCGCGAAGCCGCCTTCGGCGTCGTCCACCCGGTGGAGGTCCGGCTGCCCGTCACCTGCGAGCGCTGCGACGGATCCGGGTGCGAGCCCGGCACGCACCCGTCCCGCTGCGACGTGTGCGGGGGCACGGGCGAGGTACGCCAGGTACGGCGCTCGATCCTCGGCCAGATGGTCACAGCGTCGCCGTGCCCCGCCTGCGACGCCACCGGGAGCCGCATCCTCTCGCCGTGCCGCGACTGCCGGGGGGAGGGGCGGGTGGAGGCGCTCCGGCGCATCGACGTCGAGGTCCCGGCCGGGGTCGACAGCGGCCAGCGGCTTCGTCTTCCCGACCGAGGTCCGGCCGCGCCCCGCGGCGGCATCGCCGGCGACCTGTACGTCACGATCGCGGTCGCGCCGCACCCCGAGTTCGAGCGCGAGGGCAACGACCTCGTGCACGCGCGCAGGGTCTCGTTCACGCAAGCCGCGCTCGGCGCCGGCTTCACGATCGAGACGCTCGACGGCGACGAGGAGGAGATCCTCGTCCCGCCCGGCGCGCAGCCGGGCCAGGTGCTGCGGCTCAAGGGCAAGGGCGTGCCGTCGCTGCACGGTCGCCGGCGCGGCGACCTGCTCGTGCGCCTCGACGTCGAAGTCCCGGCGCGGTTGCGCCCGGAGGAGGAAGACCTGCTCCGCCAGCTCGCCGAGCTGCGTGGCGAGGAAGTCGCGCCGCCCGATCGCGGGTTCTTCGACCGGGTGCGCTCCGCCTTCCAGTAGTGACGCGATTCGCGGCCCTGTACCCGGCGACCGCGCACACGTTCCTGCCCGCGCTCGACGACGACGTCACGCTCGACGACGACGCCGGGCATCACCTGAGCCGGGTCCGGCGCCTCCGCGCCGGCGAGACGCTCACCGCCGCCGACGGCGACGGGCGATGGCGCCCATATGACGTCGTGGGCGTCCGACCCGGTGCCCTCGAGCTCCACGCGCAGGGCGCGCCGGTAGTGGAGCCGCAGCTCGAGCCGCGCCTCGTCGTCGCGTTCGCGCTCACGAAGGGGACGAAGCCCGATCTCGCCGTGCAGAAGCTCACCGAGCTCGGCGTCGACGGTGTAACGCTGCTGTCGACGCGTCGTTCTGTTCCCCGTTGGAGTGGAAGCCGCGTCGACGCAGCCCTCGCCCGCCTGCGCCGGATCGCGCGCGAGGCGGCGGCCCAGTGCCGCCGGGCCCGGTTGCCCGAGATCGACGGGGTGTTGCCGGTGACCGACCTGCGCGGCCGCCCCGGGCTCGTCGTCGCCGATCCCGCCGGCGAGGAGCTCGCTCGCGTGCCGGCGCCGCCCGGTGGCGAGTGGGTGCTCGTCGTGGGACCCGAGGGCGGGTTCGACGCCGACGAGGCGGCGGCGCTGACGACGCCCGCCGACCGTCGCGAGAAGCCGGCCCGGTTGCGGCTCGGGCCCAACGTCCTGCGGGCGGAGACGGCCGCGATCGCCGGCGCCGCCGTGCTGGCCACACGACGCGCACAGCGGGAAGGGTCATGATGCCCTGTTCCCACTCTGTGTGGCAGTTCGGCCACCGATGGCTGCACGTAGCGTGACAATGGCAGCGGAGAGTGGTAACTTCTCGGAGGGAGGCTCGACTGGTGCGGAACACGAGGGGCGGGAGGGGCACGGTATGACCATGAGCGGGACAGTCGTCGGCGAGCGGTTGCGCTCGATCCGGCGCCAGAAGGGACTGTCTCTGCACGATGTCGAGGCGCGTTCGGGCATGGAGTTCAAGGCTTCCGTGCTCGGCGCGTACGAGCGGGGCGAGCGGGCGATCTCCGTCCCGCGCCTCCTGCGGTTGGCCGAGATCTACCAGGTCCCGGGGGATCAGCTGCTGCCGCGGACCTCGGACGTCGAGGTCGACCCCACGCATCGTGACGACACGTTCGAAGAGGGCTTCACGATCGACCTCGAGCGGCTGCGCGACCTCGACGACCCGGAGGCGTCCGTGCTGTCGCGCTACGCCGAGACGATCCAGCTCCAACGCCAGGACTTCAACGGCCGGCTGCTCACGATCCGGCGCGACGACCTGCGGGTCCTCGCCGCCGTGCTCGGGCGCCGCGCCGAGGACCTCGGACGGCGCCTCGACGAGCTCGGCCTGCGCGCCGTCTGAGCCCGTTTCTCGACGGGACGGCGCAGACGCGGGGCTACCATCGCGCCGACGTGGCCTCGCCGTCGCCGACTCAGGTCAAGATCCTCGTTCCGGGCAACCATCTGATGGTGGGCCTTCTCGGTCAGCGGGACGAGCTCCTGCGTCTGGTCGAGGGCTCCTTCCCGGTCGAGATCCACGTCCGCGGCAACGAGATCACCGTCACCGGCGACGCCTCCGAGGCCGAGCGCGTCGGCCGCCTGTTCGAGGAGATGGTGATCCTCCTCGAGCAGGGCCACAGCCTCGATCGCGAAGGCGTGGGACGCAGCATCGAGATGCTCAAGGCCGACCAACGCCCCACCGACGTGCTTCACGACCGAGGTCGCTGCGGGGCCGCAAGACCGTGCGGCCGAAGACCGCGGGCCAGAAGGAGTACGTCGACGCCGTGCGCGACCACACGGTGACGTTCTGCATCGGTCCGGCCGGGACGGGCAAGAGCTACCTCGCCGTGGCGCTGGCCGTGCAGGCGCTCCAGGCGAAGCAGATCAACCGCATCATCCTGACGCGCCCGGCGGTCGAGGCGGGCGAGCGGCTCGGCTTCCTGCCCGGCGACATCCTCGCCAAGGTCGACCCGTATCTCCGTCCGCTCTACGACGCGCTCTACGACATGCTCGACCCCGAGGTCGTCACGCGGTTGATGGACCGGGGCGTCATCGAGGTCGCGCCGCTCGCGTTCATGCGGGGCCGCACCCTGAACGACTCGTTCATCATCCTCGACGAGGCGCAGAACACGACGCCCGAGCAGATGAAGATGTTCCTGACCCGACTCGGGTTCGGCTCGAACATCGTCGTGACCGGTGACGTCACCCAGATCGACCTCCCCGAAGGGCGCGGGCGATCCGGTCTCCTGGTCGTGCGCGACATCCTCGAAGGCATCAACGGCGTCGCGTTCGTCCAGCTCGGCTCGGCCGACGTCGTGCGCCACAAGATCGTCCAGGACATCGTCGACGCCTACGAACGCGACGAGAGCCGCCGATGAGGACCGTGTTCGGGGCCGACGAGCAGTCGGAGGTGGAGGTGGACGTCCTCCGCTGGGTGCGGCTCGCCCGCATGGTGCTCGACCAGGAGCGGGTCCCCGAGGAGTCCGAGATGTCGGTGATCTTCGTGGACGAGCAGGCGATGTCGGACCTCCACGAGCGCTTCCTCGGCGGCAGCGGGCCGACCGACGTGCTCGCGTTCCCGATGGACGACGACGTCGCTCCCGGAGGCCGCCAGCCCGACCAGGGCGGGCGCGGGCCCGGGCTCGCCGGCGGAGGCCGCCGATCCGCCCACCGTGATCGGCGACGTCGTGGTGTGCCCGCAGGTGGCCAGGCGCCAGACGGACGGCACGAGGATCGCTCGACGACGAGGTCGCGCTGCTCGTCGTCCACGGTGTCCTGCATCTGCTGAACTACGACCATGCCGAGGACCAGGAGTCCGAGGCGATGAGAAAGCGGGAGCGCGAGCTGTTGGCGCGGTTCCGGGAGCTCGAGCAGGAAGAGGGACGGTGAGCGCGGGTCCAGATACCGGCGTGACATGACCGGAGCGGACTGGCTACTCGTCGCGGCGATCGTCGTGCTGTTCCTGGTCGTCGAGCGTGCTGGCGCATGGCCGAGACGGCGTTCACGCGGATGAGCCGCGTCCGGGCGCTGGCGCTCGAGGAGGAGGGCGCACGGGGCGCCGGCGGCTGGCGCGCATGCTCGAGCAGCCGGAGCGGACGCTCAACGTCGTCTGCTTGCTCGTGCTCGTGCTGCCAGCTCACGACCGCGATCGCTCGTCGGGTGTCCTGCTCGAGCAGCACGTTCGGCACGCTCGGGTTCGTGCATCGGCATCGTGTTGCAGATCGTCGCTGTTCTTCGTGATCGGCGAGGTCGTGCCGAAGACCTACGCGATCCAGCACACCGACGGGCCGGCGCTGCGCGTCGCCCGGTTGCTCGCGCTTCCTCACGAACTTCCCGCCGCTGCGCTGCGCTCTCGACGCGGCCTGATCGGCCTCGCCAACGTCGTCCTGCCCGGACGCGGCCTCAAGGAGGGCCCGTTCGTCACCGAGGAGGAGATCCGCACGATGGCCGACGTCGCCGCCGACGAGGAGGCGATCGAGCGCGACGAGCGCAAGCTGATCCACTCGATCTTCGAGTTCGGCGACATGGTCGTCCGCGAGGTGATGACGCCGCGCACGGACATGGTGTCGATCTCGGCCGACGCCACCATCGAGGAGGGCATCACGGCCGCGATCGAAGGCCGGGTACTCGCGCATCCCGGCCTACGAGGAGTCGACCGACAACATCATCGGCCTCGTCTTCCTCAAGGATCTCGTCGCGCTCGCGCCGCGCGAGCAAGCGGAACGAGCCGATCCGCACCGCGCTTCGCGAAGCGGTGTTCGTGCCCGAGCAGAAGCGCGTCGCCGAGCTGCTGCGCGAGATGCAGACGAAGCAGTTCCACATGGCGATCGTGATCGACGAGTACGGGGGCACGTCCGGCCTCGTGACGCTCGAGGACCTGCTCGAGGAGATCGTCGGCGACATCGCCGACGAGTACGACGTCGAGGAGCCCAGCGTCGAGCACCTTCCCGACGGCGGGTTGCGCGTCCCCGGCGGCACCTCGATCGACGACGTCAGCGACGAGCTCGGGATCGAGCTGCCCGACACGGAGTGGGACACCGTCGGCGGGCTCGTGTTCAACCTCCTCGGGCACGTGCCCGAGGAAGGCGAGTGCGTCCGCTTCCAGGGCCTCGAGTTCCGCACCGAACGGGTCCAGGGGCGCCGGATCGTGTCGGTGCACGATCCGGCCCTCGCCCGAACGCCGCCGAGCCCGTCGGCGCCACAGTGACGGAGGAGTTCCGGAGCGGGTTCGTGACCCTCGTCGGCCGGCCGAACGTCGGCAAGTCGACGCTCGCTCAACCAGCTCGTCGGCTCGAAGGTCGCGATCGTCTCCGACCGCCCGCAGACGACCCGCACCGCCATCCGCGGCGTGCGCACGACGCCCGCCGACCAGATCGTGTTCGTCGACACTCCGGGCATTCACAAGCCGCGGACACCGCTGGGCGAGCGCACCAACGAGCGCGCGGTCGCGACGCTCGGCGAGGTCGACGTCGTCTGCCTCCTCGTCGAGGCCGACGCGCCCATCGGCGCCGGCGACCGGTTCGTCGCCGGGCTCGTGCAGCAGGTCGCGACGCCGAAGCTCCTCGTCGTGAACAAGATCGACCGGGCCGGGAAGCCCGCGATCGTCGAGCACCTGGCCACCGCGGCGCGCGACCTCGGCGACTTCGACGCGTACCTCCCCCTGTCGGCGCGCACGGGCGACGGGATCGCGGCGCTGCTGGGCGAGATCGAGAGCCGCCTGCCCGAGGGCCCGCGGTACTACCCGGAGGGCACCGTCACCGACCAGCCCGAGACCTTCGTCGCCGCCGAGCTCGTGCGCGAGAAGCTGCTTGCGGTCGCCCGCGACGAGCTCCCGCACTCCATCACCGTGTCCGTGGAGGAGATCGAGGACATCCCGGACGCCGACGCCGACGCCGACGACGACGCGGACGGGATCCTGCGGCTGCGTGCCGACATCAGCGTCGAGCGCGACTCGCAGAAGGGCATCGTCATCGGGCGGGGCGGACGTGTCCTGAAGGACGCCGGCACCGCGGCCCGGCAGGAGCTCGAGGCGCTCCTCGGCGTGCGCGTCTATCTCGAGACGCGTGTGCGGGTGGAACGCGACTGGCAGCGTCGCCCTCACGCCCTCGACCGCCTCGGCTACTGAAACCGCTGGTCACAGCGCCTGTCCGAGTTGCTCCCACGCTGAAGGCCGGGGATAGGCTCCGATTTTCGTCCCCCGGCCGCGAGGCCCCCGAGCACGAGGCGCCCGAGCAATTACCGGACACGTGATCGGAAGTGGAGGATGAGGCGCTTCACATCGCGAGGAAAGCGATGGGTGGGCCCGGCGGTCGTCCTCGGCCTGTCGTCGTTGCTCCTCGCGGCCTGCTCCGCCGAGGACAACGGGCAGAACTCGTTGAAGCCCGAAGGGCCCGCAGGCCGAGAAGATCGACAACCTCTTCATCCCGGTCTTCTGGATCTCGGTCGTGGTCGGGGTGCTCGTCCTCACGGCCGTCGTGGTGTTCGCGCTGCGGTTCCGGTACCGGCAGGGCAAGAACGAGAACCCGAAGCAGATCCACGGCAGCACGCCGCTCGAGATCGGCTGGACGATCGTCCCCGCCCTGATCCTCGCCGTCGTCGCCGTTCCGACGATCATCACGATCTTCGACCTGAACGAGAAGCCGGCCGGCGCCGACGTCGTCAACGTGACCGTCGTCGGCAAGCAGTGGTGGTGGGAGTTCAAGTACCCCGAGCAGAAGGTCGTGACCGCCAACGAGCTCGTCATCCCCGCCGGCCGGCCGGTGAAGGTCGACCTCACCGCGTGCGACGAGTCGCTGCCGAACAAGTGCAACGTGATCCACAGCTTCTGGGTCCCCGAGCTGAACGGGAAGCGGGACGTCGTCCCCGGGCACGACGAACTCCACGACCATCGAGGCCGACAAGCCCGGCACCTACCTCGGCCAGTGCGCCGAGTACTGCGGGCTGTCGCACGCGAACATGCGGTTCCGCGTGATCGCGAAGGAACCGCGCGAGTTCGACCGGTGGATCGCCGAGCAGCAGCAAGGCCCGGCGGTGCCGTTCCAGATCGGCACGGGCGCCCAGACGCAGCCCGCCGGGCCCACCCAGGAGCTCATGAGCACGAAGTTCCAGTGCACGAACTGCCACTCCATCGGGGACTCGAAGGTGAGCAGCTACGGGCCGAACCTCACGCACCTCGCGAGCCGCACCACGTTCGCGAGCGGCTACTACGAGCTGACGCGCGACAAGCTCATCCAGTGGGTGCACAACGCGCCGGGCCTGATCCCGATGCAGTCGGAGCACTGCCGGGACCCGGGGGAGCCCGCGGCCGGGAAGTGCGTGGGCATGCCGTCGTTCAGCCGCAATACTCCGCCCGGGCAGCCGACGATGACGCAACAGGAGGCCGAGCAGATCGCCGACTACCTCCTCCAGCTGAAGTGAACGAGCGCGCGGGAGCGACCCGATGACGACCGTCTCCGACACGGTCCAGGCGCCGGCGCGCCGCCTGCGCGTCCTGCGCCGCCCGCACGGCGACGACCGGCTTCTGGAGCTGGTTCACGACGATCGACCACAAGAAGATCGGCATCATGTACGGCACGACCGCGCTGGTCTTCTTCGTGATCGGCGGGGTCGAGGCGCTGCTGCTCCGGCTCCAGCTCGCCGGGCCCGAACGGCACCCTGCTTGACCGCGGCGCAGTACAACGAGCTGTTCACGATGCACGGCACCACGATGGTGTTCCTCATGGGCATGCCGCTGGCGGTCGCGTTCGGCAACTACCTGATCCCGCTCCAGATCGGCGCCCGCGACGTCGCCTTCCCCCGGCTGAACGCGTTCGGCTACTGGGTCTTCCTGATGGGCGGGCTGTTCATCTACTCGAGCTTCTTCCTCGGCGGCAGCGCGCCGAACGGCGGCTGGTTCGGCTACACGCCGCTGACGAGCACCCCGATCGGTCGCGGGCTTCCTCCCCGGGCACGGCCCCGACTTCTGGGCCGTCGGTCTCATCATCCTCGGCATCGCGTCGACGACGTCGGCGATCAACTTCATCGTCACGATCCTCAACATGCGCGCGCCCGGCATGACGTTCATGCGCATGCCGGTGTTCACGTGGATGATGACGGTGACCGCGTTCCTCACCCTGTTCGCGATGCCGATCATCACGGCCGCGCTGATCATGGTGTACTTCGACCGCAACTTCGGGACGAACTTCTTCCAGCCCGCGAACGGCGGTGATCCGCTGCTCTATCAGCATCTCTTCTGGCTGTTCGGCCATCCCGAGGTGTACATCCTCATCCTCCCCGGCATGGGCATCGTCTCCGAGATCCTGCCGGTGTTCTCGCGCAAGCCGCTGTTCGGCTACCCGGTCGTCGTGTTCTCGGGCATCGCGATCGGGTTCATCGGCTGGGGCGTGTGGGCGCACCACATGTTCGCCACCGGGCTCGGGCCCGGTCGCGATCTCCGCGTTCGCGCTCTCGACGATGCTCATCGCCGTCCCGACCGGCGTGAAGATCTTCAACTGGCTCGCGCACGGTGCTGGCGCGGCGCGGTGCGGCTCAAGACGGCGATGCTGTTCGCGCTCGGCTTCATCGCGATGTTCACGCTCGGCGGGCTCTCGGGCGTGCTGCACTCGGTCGTGCCCGCCGACACCCAGCAGACCGACACGTACTTCGTCGTCGCGCACTTCCACTACGTGCTGTTCGGCGGGCTCGTGTTCGGGATCTTCGGCGGCTTCTACTACTGGTTCCCGAAGGTGTACGGCCGGTTCCTCGACGAGCGGCTCGGCAAGCTCAACTTCTGGACCATGCTCATCGGGTTCAACCTCACGTTCTTCCCGATGCACTTCCTCGGCCTGCTCGGGATGCCGCGCCGCACGTACCGCTACGACACCGGGCTGGGCTGGGACTTCCTCAACCAGCTCGAGACCATCGGCGCCTTCGTCATCGCCTTCTCGGTGCTCGTCTTCATCGTGAACGTGATGGTGAGCCGCACGCCGCGGCCAGGTGGCGGGCGACGACCCGTGGGACGCGCGGACGCTCGAGTGGACGATCCCGTCGCCGCCGCCCGAGTACAACTTCGCCGAGATCCCGCAGGTCGAGGCGCGCGACGACTTCTGGCACCGCAAGTACACCGAGGACGAGAGCGGCCACGCCGTGCGCATCCCGAGCGGCGCCGCGGTCGCGGTCGAGGAGCGCCCGGCCGGCGGCGGCGGCGACGACGAGCACGGCGACGACGGGCACGGCGACGGGCACGGCATCCACATGCCGTCGCCGTCGTACTTCCCGTTCATCCTCGCTCTCGGGTTGCCGATCCTCGGGTACGCGGCGGTGTTCCAGGCGCTGTGGCTCGTCCCGATCGGCGCGCTCGTGGTCCTGTTCGGCATGTACGCGTGGGGCATCGAGCCCCAGACGGAGCCGATGACGATGGATCAGGTCGCCGTCCCGCCCGCGCACGACGTCGTCGAGTCCGGCCACGACGGCGCACGGCGAGCACGCCACGGGCACGGGCGTCAGCAACACGAAGCTCGCGATGTGGCTGTTCCTGTCGTCGGACTGCCTGTTCTTCGGCGCGTTCATCTCGGCGTACCTGCTTCTACCGGGGTCGGCCGCAGCCGGGGCCGCAGCCCGCCGACGTCTACAACATCCCGTTCACGTCGGTGACGTCGTTCATCCTGCTGATGAGCAGCCTCACCATGGTCCTGGCGCTCGCCGCGATCCAGCGCGGCGACTACCGCCGCTTGCGGGTGTGGCTGCTCGCCACCGCGCTGTTCGGCGCGACGTTCATCGGCGGCCAGGTGTTCGAGTTCACCGAGTTCTACCGCGAGGGGCTCACGCTCGACACGAACCTGTTCGGCTCGACCTTCTTCGTCCTCACCGGCCTGCACGGCGCCCACGTGACCGCCGGCATCATCTGGCTGGTGTCGCTGTGGGGCCTGGCGACGCAGGGCGCGCCTCACGAGCCGTGATTCCGAGCGGGTCGAGATCGCCGGGCTGTACTGGCACTTCGTCGACGTCGTCTGGATCGTCATCTTCACCGTCGTCTACCTCATTCCCAAGTAGGAGCTGAAGAGACCGATCGTCATGGCAGACGAAGCCGCCAACCCCGCCGGCACCGCGACCGAGACCGAGCCGCGCGAGGCGCCCGCCGACGAGCGAGCCGGGCACCGCGCTCGAGCCGTCGGAGTCGGCCGCCCGGCACGCCGCCGAGCCGCAGACGCCGATGCTGCCGGGCGAGGTCCGGCCGCACCCGACGCCGCAGCGGTACGTGATGATCGCGGCGATCCTCGTCGTGGCCACCGCGGCCGAGGTGGGGCTGTACTACCTCGAAGGCGAGGTGCCCGACGGGCTGATCATCGTCCTCCTGCTGATGTTCGCGGTGATCAAGTTCGCGCTCGTGGCCTCGTGGTACATGCACCTGCGGACCGACAAGCCGATCTTCCGCCGCTTCTTCGTGCTCGGGATCGTGGCCGCGATCTCGTTGTACCTGATCGTGCTGACGACGCTGCACGTCTTCAGCCCCAGCTGACCATGGAACTCGCCGTCGCCTACCCGAGCTGGCACCCCCACGTCGACGTGTGGCTGCTCGTGGCCGCGCTGGCGGCGGCGTACGCGGTGGCCGTCGTGCGGGTCGGCCCCCGGTACGCGGCGCCCGGACGTCCCGCCGGTCACCCGGCTGCAGGTGATCTGCTTCGCGCTCGGCGTCGTCGCGATCTGGGTCGCGGCCGACTGGCCGATCCACGACATCGCCGAGCGGTACAACTACAGCATCCACATGGTCCAGCACCTCGTGCTGTCCATGGTCGCGGCGCCGCTGCTCCTGCTCGGTACGCCGGCGTGGATGCTGCGCGTGATCCTGCGACCCCCGTCGCTGCTGTTCCGGGCCGTGCGCTTCTGCTCGCGGTTCCTCCCCGCGCTGATCGTCTTCAACCTCGTGCTCGTGCTCACGCACTGGCCGGCGCTCGTCGACTTCAGCCTCCGCAACGGGCTCGCGCACTTCCTCGTCCACGCCTTGATCTTCGTCACCGCGCTCGTCGTCTGGATGCCCGTCGCTGAGCCCGTTGCCCGAGATCCCGCGGCTGTCGCCGCTGCCCCGGATGCTCTTCCTGTTCGCCCAGTCGATCGTGCCGACGATCCCGGCGTCGTTCCTGACCTTCGGGAGCTCACCGCTCTACCGCTTCTACGAGGGCGTCCCGCATCTGTGGGGGCTGTCGACGATCGACGACCAGCGGTTGGCCGGCCTGATCATGAAGATCGGCGGCGGTCTCCTGCTGTGGCTGGTGATCGCGGTGATCTTCTTCCGGTGGGCGGGGGAGGAGGACCGACGCATCGCGGCGCGCCGGCAGTGGCAGGATCTGGACCGCGAGCTGTCCCGGATGGGAACCACGAGCACATGACCGACAACGTCCAGACGGACGAGACCGAACAGACCGGCGAGGCCGACCAGAGCGACGCGCCCGCCGGCGACGCGCCGGCGGCCGACGAGCAGGCGGCAAGCGGCGAGCAGGCAACGAGCGGCGAGCAGGCAGAAGGCGAAGAGCTCGAGGAGCAGCCGCCCTTCGAAGCCGCCGAAGGCGAGTCGCCGGCAGCCCTCGAGGCCGGTCCGCCGGCGGTCGATCCGGTACGCGACCGTCTCCTGCTCCCGATCGCGCTGCCGCTGCTGTCGATGCTCGCCGTCTTCCTCTACGTCGTGAACCTGTCGCGGGTGTTCATCGCCAGCGGCGAGAACGTGTCGGTTCTGGTGGGCACGATCGTGACCGTCGGGATCCTGGCCGGCGGCGCCGCCATCTCGGCGAGCCCCCGGCTGCGCTCGTCGACACTCGTGATGGCGCTGGCCGGCTTCATGGTGCTCATCCTGTCGGCCGGCCTTCTCTCGCTCGGCCCCAGCGAGGAGACGGCCGAAGGCGGCGGCGGGTTCAAGCAGCCTGCGGGGCCGCCGGTCGCCACCCTGGAGGTCGACGCCCTGCCGTCGCTGAGCTTCCAGGCCACCGAGTTCAGCACCCCGCCCGGGATCACCCAGATCAACTACAACGACCTGGGCGGCACGCACACGCTCCTGTTCACGGACCCGAAGTTCAGCGGGTTCCAGCTCGCCGTCCCGCAGGGCCCGAAGACCGGCAAGGTCGATCTCAAGCCGGGCACGTACACGATCTACTGCAGCATCCCGGGTCACCGCGCCGCCGGGATGCAGGCGACGGTCAACGTCGGATGAGGACTCGTCGCGTCGCCCGGCTTTGCACGATCGCGTTCGCCACGACCGCGGTCGTCGCCGCGTGCGGCGGCGGAGGAGGGGGCGGCTCGAGCTACAAGCAGCCGAAAGGCCCGGCGCAGAAGACGCTCGACATCAAGGGCGGCAACTTCTTCTTCGACCCGAAGAACTCGGATGCGCCGGCGGGGGTCGACGCCATCAAGTTGGAGAGCGAGGGCGGCCAGCACACGCTGGTGTTCGACGGCGGGAAGGTGCCGGGCTTCAAGCTCCAAGCCAGCAGCGGCAAGTCCGACGAGCTCAAGGTCGACCTGAAGCCCGGGAAGTACACGATCTACTGCGACATCCCCGGCCACCGTGAAGCGGGCATGGAGGGCACGATCACGGTCACGTGACTCAGGCGCGCGGCTGCTTCGGCACCGGCGCCGTGTCCGGCACGACGACCTGCAGCTCGCCCGGGACCGCCTCGAGCCGCGCCGGCAACGGCCCGATCCGCTCGCCCGCTCCGTAGAGCTCGATCGACGGGGACGCGCCGAGCGAAGCGAGCTCGACCACCTTCCCTCGGTACATGTCGACCGCGGGATGCGACACGTGCGTGCCGCGGAAGACGCGCGGGAACGAGCGCAGGAACTCGAATCGCGACACCGCCCCCACGACGCACACGTCGAGCTGCCCGTCGTCGAGCTCGGCGCCCGGGGTGACCTGCATCCCGCCCGCGTAGCCGCGCGTGTTCCCGATGGCGACGAGCCACGCCTCGATGTCGTGCTCCTCGCCGTCGACGGTGAGCCGAAAGCGGTGCGGGCGGTACGTCGCCAGCGTGCGCAGCACCGCGAGCACGTACAGCGTCGTGCCGCTCGCCCATTGCACGCCATTGGCCCAGCGGTTGGCTTCCGAGTCGAAGCCGGCGTTCGCGACGGACGTGAACCAGCGGACGGTGGTCTCGGTCGCGTCAGGGCTTCCGGCCAACTCGGCCCGGCCGAGGTCGACCGCGCCGATCTGGCCGGTTTCGAGGAGCGAGACCGAGTCGAGCCAGTGGCGGCGATCGAGCCCCAGGTGGCGCGCGAAGTCGTTGCCGGCGCCGGTGGGCACGATGCCGAGCACGCCGCCGTGGTCCGCGGCGACGCCGGCCAGTGCGTTCACCGTTCCGTCCCCGCCGCAGGCGGCCACGCCGCGCCCGTCGTCGAAAGCGCCCCGGGCGATGCGGATCGCGTCGTCGAGGTCCTCGGACACGCGCACGTCGACGTCGAGGTCGGTGCCGGCGAGCGCATCGACGAGCCGGGGGAGCAGCTTTCGGGTCCGGCCCCGACCCGCGGTGGGGTTCACGACGGCGGTCCAGCGCATGGCGGGCGATCGTACCGGTCGCCGGTCGAGCCGGGAGGGGGTCGATGTAGGTTCGAGCGGTGCCCAAGGGACGCCTCGACCGCGGCCGGATCCCGCGCCACGTCGCCATCGTGATGGACGGCAACGGCCGGTGGGCCAAGCAGCGCGGCCTCAAGCGCACCGAGGGACACGCCGCCGGCGAGGAGGCGTTGTTCGACACCGTCGAAGGCGGCCTCGACATCGGGCTCGAGTGGATGACGGTCTACGCGTTCTCGACGGAGAACTGGCGACGACCGGTCGACGAGGTGCGCTTCCTCATGAACTTCAACGAGAACCTCCTCCTCCGGCGGCGCGACGACCTCAACGAGCGCGGCGTCCGCGTGCGCTTCATCGGCCGCCGAGGTGGGCGGGTGCCCGGCCGTCTGCGACGCCAGATCGCCGACGCCGAGGAGCTGACGCATCGCAACCGGCGCATGACGCTCACGTTCGCTTTCAACTACGGCGGACGAGCGGAGCTCGTCGACGCCGCCCGCGCGATCGGACGCGAGGTCGAGGCGGGCCGCCTCGACCCGGACAAGATCAACGATCGGACGCTCGCCCGTCACCTGTACGCGCCCGACATGCCCGACCCCGACCTGCTCGTGCGCACCTCGGGCGAGTTCCGGATCTCGAACTATCTGCTCTGGGAGCTCGCATACGCCGAGCTCGTGTTCACGGACGTGCTCTGGCCCGACTTCCGCCGCGACCATCTGTTCGAGGCGATCCGCGAGTTCCAGCGCCGTGAGCGCCGTTTCGGGGCCGTCGACGGGTAATCACATCTGTGTAACTAGACTCGCGAGGCGGCGGCTTTGCCGACCGTCCTCGCAAAGCCGGAGCTTGCGACGGCGACAAGGAATTCATGGCCCTGTACCGCGACCAGGGCGTCGTCCTGCGCACGATCAAGCTGGGCGAGGCCGACCGAATCGTCACGATCCTCGCCCAGGGCCACGGCAAGGTGCGGGCGGTCGCCAAGGGGATCCGCAAGTCGACGAGCCGGTTCGGGGCCCGGCTCGAGCCGACGAGCCACGTCGCCCTCCAGTGCTACCGAGGGCGCGAGCTCGACGTCGTCACCCAGGTCGAGACGATCGATGCGTTTCGCCAGCTTCGCGAGCATTACGGGTCGCTCACGCACGCGATCGCGATGCTCGAGGCGGTCGACCAGGTCGCCCAGGAGCGAGAGGCCAACCCGGCGCTGTACCGGATGCTCGTCGGCGCCCTGCGCACGTTGGCGGTCGCGCCGTCGCCGATGGTGGCCCCGGCGTTCTTCTGGAAGCTCCTCTCGCTCGAAGGCTTCCATCCCATCCTCGACACCTGCACCCGTTGCGGTGACGAAGCCGAGCCGTTCTCGGCCTTCGACTTCGGGGAGGGCGGCGTTCTGTGCGGTGAGTGCGCTCGATTCGCCGGTCGCCGGGTCGATGCGGAGGCGATCGCGTTGTTGCGTCGCATCCTCGGGGGCGACTTGCGCGGCGCGTTGACCGCACCGCCCGACCGGCCCGGCATCGAGGTCGAGCGGCTCGGGGTCGCCGCGCTCGAATACCACCTCGAGCGCCGCCTTCGTAGCGCGGCGCTACTGTGACCACGCCTCGGGGGCCAGAGCACCCGGAAGAGATAGGGGGCAGCGTGCAGACCGTCGGCAACATCCTCTGGCTCATCTTTGTCGGTATCTGGCTCGCGATCGGCTTCGTCGTGGCCGGCATCGTGATGTTCATCCTGCTCATCACGATCCCGTTCGGCATCCAGGCGTTCAAGATGGCGGGCTTCGCGCTGTGGCCGTTCGGTCGGCACGTCGAATACGGCGCACGCGTCGCGAGCCCGCTGCACATCATCGGCAACATCCTCTGGATCATCATCGGCGGGCTGTATCTCGCGGTTACCTGCCTCATCGGCGGGGTCGATCCTGTGCATCACGATCATCGGGATCCCCTTCGGCATCCAGGCGTTCAAGCTGATCCCGGTCGTGCTGATGCCGTTCGGAGCCGACGTGGTGTCGGACCGCTGCGGGGCGTTCGGCGCCGGCGGTCGCCTGAACCGTTTCCCGCTCGGGGTTTCGGGGGTCGCCCCGGTACGATCCGTCGGATGGCCAAGCCGGATCTCATGGAGCGTGTGGTCAACCTGTGCAAGCGGCGCGGGTTCGTCTTCCCGTCCAGCGAGATCTACGGCGGCTTCCGCTCGACCTGGGACTACGGCCCCTTCGGCGTGCTCCTCAAGCGCAACGTCAAGGAAGCCTGGTGGCGGTCGATGGTCCAGCTGCGAGACGACATCGTGGGCCTCGACGCCGCCATCCTCATGCACCCCCGGGTGTGGGAGGCGAGCGGCCACGTCCAGGCGTTCACCGACCCCCTCGTCGACTGCCGGAACTGCAAGGAGCGCTTCCGGGCCGACCACCTTCCCGAGTCGGGCGCCTGCCCCAACTGCGGCGCCAAGGGCTCGTTCACGGAGGCCCGCCACTTCAACCTCATGTTCAAGACCCACGTCGGGCCGGTCGAGGACGAAGGCGCCGTCGCCTATCTGCGACCCGAGAGCGCGCAGGGCATCTTCGTCAACTTCCTCAACGTCCAGACCACCGCCCGCAAGAAGCCGCCGTTCGGCATCGCCCAGATCGGCAAGGCGTTCCGCAACGAGATCACGCCGGGGAACTTCATCTTCCGGACCCGGGAGTTCGAGGTCATGGAGATGGAGTACTTCGTGCCCCCGGAGGACGGGCAACGGTGGTACGAGTACTGGTGCCAGGAGCGTCTGCGCTGGTTCCTCGATCTCGGCATCCCCGAGGATCAACTCCGCCTCCGTCCCCACGACCCTGACGAGCTGTCGCACTACTCGGCGGGAACTTCGGACGTCGAGTTCGCGTACCCGTGGGGGTGGGGCGAGCTCGAAGGCGTCGCGAACCGGACGGACTACGACCTCCGCCGTCATTCGGAGTACTCGGGTCAGGACCTGAGCTACTACGACCAGGACGCCGATCGCCGGTACATCCCGCACGTGATCGAGCCGGCGTTGGGCGCCGACCGATGCATGCTCGCCTTCCTGCTTGCCGCGTACCACGAGGAGGAGGTGCGCGGCGAGAAGCGAACGCTGCTGCGTCTCGACCCGCGCCTCGCGCCGATCGCGGTCGCGGTGCTGCCGCTGTCGCGCAACGAACGGCTGAACCCGGTCGCGCACGAGGTTGCCGACCTTCTGCGACCCCGGTTCATGATCGACGTCGACGACGCCGGCTCCATCGGCCGGCGCTACCGCCGTCAGGACGAGGTCGGGACGCCGTCGTGCGTGACGGTCGACTTCGACACCCTCGACGATCGGGCGGTGACGGTGCGCGACCGGGACTCGATGACCCAGGACCGGGTCCCGATCGACAAACTGGTCCAGCACCTCGAGGAGCTGTTGCCCCTATGAGCGAGAGCCACTACGAGCTGCTCGGCGTCGAGTCCGACGCGTCGAAGGACGAGATCCGTTCGGCCTACCGGGAGCGCCTCGAGGAGCTCCGGGGCAAGGTCGAGAAGGGGCGCTCCGATCAGGTGCGCAACGGTGCGCGCGAGGAGACGGCGCGGTTGAACACGGCGTGGCAGGTGCTCTCCGACCCCTTCCAGCGGCAGCGCTACGACACGGCGCTGACGGGTGGATCGGACGGGACCGAGGCCGGAGAGGACGAAGAAGAAGGAGGAGAGGAGGAAGCCGCGCCCGCCGCCGGCGCGTCGCCGGGGACTGTTCGAGCCCCGTGAACGCGACGCGAAGGGCCGCCCCCAGCGGCGCGAGCCGCTCGGGGTTGCGGGCGCCGAGGCGGCGCCGCTGGGCCGCCGCCTGGCCGCGCTCGGCATCGACGTCCTGACCATGGGCGCCGTGTTCCTCGGAATCACGTCGTTGCTCGTCTCGGTGGCGAGCGACTCCGTGGGGGCCGTCATCCTGCTGGTGACGGCGCTCTTCGTGCTCTTCAACGCGTACTTCGTGTTCCCGACGGCCCGCTCCGGCCAGACGCTCGGGAAGCGACTCACGCACATCATGGTGGTGGACGCCGACACGGGTGAGCTGCCGACGTGGCGCCGCGCCACCCTGCGCTACATCGTGCCGATCGTGCTCGTCATCGGGCTCCCCGGGTCGCTGGGTCTGATGGGGGCGCTGCTGTTCGGGATCTCGTGGGTGCTCATCGACACGCGCGTCGGGCTGATGGACCGTCTCGGCCAGACCCGCGTCGTTCTCGCCCGCTACCGGCCCGAACGACCTCAGTAGGCTCGCGAAGTCGGAACGCGTCGTCGGAAGGTGAGCATGCAGTACGTCTACGCCTTCGAGGAGGGCGGCAAGGACCAGAAGTACCTGCTCGGCGGCAAGGGCGCCAACCTCGCCGAGATGACGAACCTCGGCCTCCCCGTTCCCCCGGGATTCACGATCACCACCGAGGCGTGCAACGCGTACATGGCCGGCGGCGACCGCCTCCCCGACGGCCTGATGGACGAGGTCGCCGCCGCCCTCGAGACGCTCGAGGGGAAGATGGGCAAGCGGCTCGGGGACGACGCCGACCCGCTGCTCGTCTCCGTTCGCTCCGGCGCGCCGTTCTCGATGCCGGGAATGATGGACACCGTCCTCAACCTCGGCCTCAACGACCGCTCGGTCGGCGGCCTGGCCAAGCAGACCGGGAACGAGCGGTTCGCCTACGACTCGTACCGGCGGTTCGTGCAGATGTTCGGCAAGATCGTGCTGGACATCGACGGCGAGCTGTTCGAGGACGAGCTCGAGAAGCTGCGCCACGCCCGAGGAGTCGCAACCGATCCCGAACTGTCGGCGTCGGACCTCGCCGAGCTGGTCGAGACGTTCAAGGGCATCGTCAAGCAGGAAGCGGGCGTCGACTTCCCTCAGGATCCCAAGGAGCAGCTGCGCTACGCGATCGAGGCCGTGTTCAAGAGCTGGAACGGCAAGCGTGCTCGCGACTACCGGCGCTTCGAGGGCATCCCCGACGACCTCGGCACCGCCGTGAACGTCCAGGCCATGGTGTTCGGCAACAAGGGCGACGACTCGGGCACCGGCGTCGCGTTCACGCGCGACCCCGCCACCGGTGAGAACCGTCCCTACGGCGACTTCCTCCGTAACGCCCAGGGCGAGGACGTCGTGGCCGGTATCCGCGAGGTCGAGAAGCTCGACGTGATGGCTCAGCACTTCCCCGAGTGTCACGCCCAGCTGCTCGAAGTGATGCAGATCCTCCAGAACCACTACCGCGACATGTGCGACATCGAGTTCACGATCGAGCAGGGCCGCCTGTTCCTGCTCCAGACGCGTGTCGGGCAAGCGCACGGCCGCGGCCGCGTTGCGCATGGCCGTCGACATGGTCGACGAGGGCCTGATCGACAAGAAGGAGGCGGTCCGCCGGGTCGAGCCGGCGCAGCTCGACCAGCTGTTGCATCCGCAGTTCGATCCCGACGCGGACTACCACGCGTTGACCAAGGGTCTGAACGCGTCGCCGGGCGCCGCCGTCGGGAAGGTCGCGTTCACGGCCGACGACGCCGAGAGCGCGGCGGAGCGGGGCGAGCACGTGATCCTCGTGCGCCCCGAGACTTCTCCGGACGACGTGCACGGGATGATCGCCGCCGAGGGCATCCTCACATCGCGTGGAGGTCTCGTCAGCCACGCCGCCGTCGTCGCCCGGGGGATGGGCAAGCCCGCGGTGTGCGGCGCGTCGGCGCTCGACATCGACGTCGATGCGAAGCGCGTCTCCGTCGACGGCACGACCGTGCACGAAGGCGACGTGATCTCGATCAACGGGACGACCGGCGACGTCGTGGTCGGCGCGGTGCCGGTCGTGACGCCCGAGCCCACCGGCCCGTTCGCAACGATCCTCGAGTGGGCGGACGAGTTCCGCCGGCTCGGCGTGCGGACGAACGCCGACCTCCCCGAGGACGCCAAGAAGGCGCGGGAGTTCGGGGCGGAGGGGATCGGGTTGTGCCGGACCGAGCACATGTTCCTCGGGGACCGGCTGCCGCTGGTGCAGCGGTTCATCCTGGCCGACACCGAGAAAGAGGAGCAGGCCGCGCTCGAGGAGCTCGAGACGCTCCAGCGCGCCGACTTCCTCGGGATCCTCGAGGCGATGGACGGGCTCCCCGTGACCGTGCGGCTCCTCGATCCGCCCCTGCACGAGTTCCTCCCCGACGTCGAGGAGCTGCTCGTGCGCGACGCCAAGGGCCAGCTGGACGACGCCGGCCGCACGCTCCTCGCCGCCGCCCAGGCGTGGCGGGAGTCGAACCCGATGCTCGGGACGCGTGGCTGCCGCCTCGGCATCATCAAGCCCGGCCTGTACCGCATGCAGGTGAAGGCGCTGCTCGAGGCGGCCATCGAGCGCAAGATCGCCGGCGGGCACCCGCAGGTCGAGATCATGATCCCGCTCGCCGTCACCGAGCCCGAGCTGAAGTACCTGGTCGACGAGGTGCGCGAGGTCGCCGAGGCGCTCTTCTCCGAGACACGCGAGGGCGTGTCGTTCCTCGTCGGGACGATGGTCGAGACCCCGCGCGCCGCGCTCGACGCCCACGACATCGCCGAGGTGGCCGAGTTCTTCTCGTTCGGCACCAACGACCTCACCCAGATGACGTTCGGCTTCTCGCGCGACGACGTCGAGGGTCGCTTCATGCCCAAGTACCTCGAGCTCCACCTGCTCCCGGCCAACCCCTTCGAGACCATCGACGTCGAGGGCGTCGGGAAGCTCGTCCGCGACGCCGTCACGGACGGACGCACGTCGCGCCCCGACCTCAAGCTCGGGATCTGCGGCGAGCACGGCGGCGACCCCCCGTCCGTGCAGTTCTTCCACGAGATCGGTCTCGACTACGTCTCGTGCTCTCCGTACCGCGTGCCGCTCGCCCGGCTCGCCGCCGCGCACGCCGCGCTCGGCACCGACGGCCCCGCCGCATCGGCATAACCGTCACACCCGACCAGTACGGTTGGGACATGGAGCCGGTGATCGTCGAGCAAGGCGTCGCCGTGCAGCGCGCCCATCGCGACGCCGACGCCTTCGTGGGCGGGCGGCTCGCCCGGCGCGAGGAGCGCGAGGCGATACTCGCCGCCGCCCTGGCCCCGGGGGCGACCCGCCCGGTCGGCGCCGGGCACCGCCGGGTCCGCGAGGACGCCGACCCCTACCGACTCTGCTTCGAGCGCGACCTCGACCGCGTGAAGCACTCTCGACCGTGGCGCCGGCTGGCGGGCAAGTGCCAGGTGTTCATCGCCCCCGAAGACGACCACCTGCGCACCCGTCTCACCCACGCCGTCGAGGTCGCGCAGGTCGCGGTGGGCATCGCCCGGGTCGCGAACCTGTGCCTCCCGCTGGTCGAGTCCATCGCGCTCGCCCACGACTGCGGCCACGGTCCCGCCGGCCACGCTTCCGAGCAGGCCTTCTCGCCGTACCTCCCGGGGACCGGCTACGACCACGCCGTCTACGGCGCCGACGTGACCCTGGCGTCGCTGAACCTCTGCCTCGAGACCCTCGACGGCGTGCGCAACCACTCCTGGCGTCGCCCGGCGCCCGCCACCCCCGAGGGCGAGGTCGTGGCCTGGGCCGATCGCATCGCCTACGTCTGCCACGACTTCGAGGACGCGGTCCGGGCGCACATCCTCACCCCCGAGGATCTGCCACCCGAGGTGCGCGACGTCGTCGGCGACCACCGCCCCGATCAGGTCGGGACCTTCGTGCATGCGGTGCTCGACGCCATCGACCGGACGGGCGAGGTGGGGATGACCGAGCCGGCGGCGTCGGCCCTCACCACGTTCCGTGACTTCAACTTCGAGCGGATCTACCTGCGACCCGCCGCACGCGCGCAAGCGGAGAAGGTCGTCCATCTGCTCCGCGGGCTCGTCGAGCACTTCGCCGACGCGCCCGGGCGCCTTCCCGACGTCGCCGACGGCACGCATCCGCCGGTCGAGCCCGGCTCTCCGGACGGCGCCGCGCTCGCCGTGCAGTACGTCAGCGGGATGACCGACCGGTTCGCGCTCGGCCTCGGCGTCGAGCTGCTCGGCTGGCGTCCCGAGGCACTTCCCCGCGGCGTGTGACCGGCACGGCGCGGTCGGGCGCCCACCCCGTCGTAACCTGACGCCCGATGGGCATCCTCGACGACGACGTCGCCCGGGTCCGGGAGGCGACCGACTTGGTGGCCCTGGCCGGGGAGCACATCGGCCTCAAGCGCGTCGGCCGCCGGTTCATGGGCCTGTGCCCCTTCCACACCGAGAAGACGCCGTCGTTCTCGGTCAATCCCGAATTCGGCGTCTACTACTGCTTCGGTTGCCAAAAGAGCGGCGACGCGATCACGTTCATCAGAGAGATCGAGCATCTCGACTTCGTCGAAGCCGTCGAACGGCTCGCGGCGCGAGCCGGCATCACGCTCCGGTACGACAACGTCGCCGTCGGCAAGGACCGAAAGCGCAAGGAGCGCCTCAGCGAGGTCGTCGGCGCCGCGATCGCGTTCTACCACCGCCTGCTCGTCGAAGCGCCCGAGGGCGGGCCGGGGCGCAAGCATCTCCGGAGCCGGGGCTTCGACGGCGACGCCGCCCGTCGCTTCCAACTGGGTTGGGCTCCGGACGGGTTCGACGCGCTGAGCGTGCACCTCCAGCAGGAAGGCTTCGAGCGCAAGGACATCGTCGACGCCGGGCTCGCGTTCGTGAACCGCGCCAACAAGCTGCAGGACCAGTTCCGATCGCGGCTGATGTTCCCGATCTACGACTCGCGGGGCGAGCCGGCCGGCTTCGGGGGTCGCGCCCTCGGCGACCAGATGCCGAAGTACAAGAACTCGCCCGAGACGCCGATCTACCAGAAGAGTCGCTTGCTGTACGGGCTCAACTGGGCCAAGGGCGAGATCGTGGCGCGCGGCGATGTCGTGATCTGCGAGGGCTACACCGACGTGATGGCGTTCGCCCTCTCCGGCACACCCAACGCCGTCGCCACGTGCGGGACCGCGCTGGCCGACGAGCACTTCCAGATCCTCAAGAATCTCGCCCGCAAGGTCGTGCTCGCATACGACGCCGACAGCGCCGGCCAGGCGGCCGCCGAACGCTGGTACCAGTGGGAGCAGGCCTACGAGGTGGAGGTCCAGGTGGCCGACCTGCCGCCCGGCCGCGACCCCGGCGACCTCTGGAAGGACGACCCGGCCGCGCTCACGGCGGCGATCGAGCGGGCGGCGCCGTTCCTCCAGTTCCGGATCGACCGCCTCCTCGCCGGCGCCGACCTCCGCACCCTCGAGAGCAAGGCCCGCACCGCCGAGGATGCGGCCGCGATCATCGCCGCGCATCCGAGCGAGCTCGTCCGCGACCAGTACGTCATGAAGCTCGCCGGCATGCTCGAGATCGACGCCGACCAGCTGCGAGCCGCGGTGCGGGCCGGGCCTCGGCGCCGACCGGCCCGCGAGTCCCGCCGCGATGGTGACACCGACACAGCGCCTCCGCCCCCGACGCAGGTCGACCGGCGCGAGCTCGACGTCCTGCGATGGGCCATTCACCGTCCGGAGCTGGTGGCGGACTGGCTCGACGCGTCCCTGTTCGTCGATCCGGCCGCGCGATCGCTCTTCGAGTTGCTGGCCGAGTCGGCCACGTTTCAGGAGGCGCTCGACACGAGCGACGACTCGACGCGAGCGCTGCTCCAGCGGCTCGCGAACGAAGAGCCCCCGGATGTCGAGGACGCCGACGAGCTCGCCACGCTGAGTGCCCGGCTGATGACCAACACCGTCGAGCCCGCCGCGCAGCGCCTCCTTGTCGCGATGTTGCGCGACGGCGACGAGCGCGGCAGCGAGGTGAAGGCGCACTTGTCCGCGATGGCGCACCATCGCGAGATCGGTGATTGGGAAGGAGCGCGTCGTGACGCCGAGCAGTTGGTAGGGTGGGCAGTCGCCCGAGCCGATGCGAACGAAGCGCGCGGGAGCAGGACGTGACGGGACACGCGGAAGACGCGAAGCACGCCGACGGAGTCGACCAAGCCCGCGACGGCGGCGATGCGGTGGACGAGTCCGCAGCAACCCCGGAACCCGCGGGTCCGAGCGCCGCATCCACCGCAACCGCGTCGATGGCGCCTGCCGGTCCCGCCGAAGACGGTGGCCAGGCAGGCGGGGTCGAGGGCCTGCTCGCCGTGGTCAAGGAGCGCGGGTTCGTCACGACGGGTGAGATCTTCGCCGCCTTCCCGGGACTCGAGCCGGAGACCGCCGAGCTCGCTGCGATCTATTCGGGGATCAGCGCGCAGGGCGTCCAAGTGGTGGACGAGATCGCCGAGGAGCTCGAGCGGGAGGATCAACGCCGTGCCGCGCCCGAGGCACGCGCGCCGCACCGGGCGCGTGGCTCGGAGGCGGGCCGGTCGAGCGGTGTCGTCACCCGTCCGGGCGAGGCGCCGGCGACGAAGGAGCCCGTCTCACGTCTCGGCAAGCTCGGCGAGCCCGCGGCGCGGCACGAGCGGGGCGAGATCGGAAGCTTCGATCCCGTGCGCATGTACCTCAAGGAGATCGGGAAGGTGCCGCTGCTCACCGCCGAGCAGGAGGTGACGCTGGCGCAGCGCATCGAGGCCGGTCTGCACGCGACGGAGCGCCTCGAGCTCGAGGCGAACGCCACCGACGAAGCGCGCGCCAGCCTCGAGGCCGTCGCCGTCGACGGGCAGATGGCCAAGCGCCACCTCACCGAGGCCAACCTGCGTCTCGTGGTCTCGATCGCCAAGCGGTACGTCGGCCGCGGCATGGCGCTGCTCGACCTCGTGCAGGAGGGCAACCTCGGCTTGATCCGGGCGGTCGAGAAGTTCGACTACACGAAGGGCTTCAAGTTCTCGACCTACGCGACATGGTGGATCCGTCAGGCGATCACGCGCGCGATCGCCGATCAGGCCCGCACGATCCGGATCCCCGTCCACATGGTCGAGACCATGAACAAGGTGCTGCGGATCCAGCGTCAGATGCTCCAGGAGCTCGGACGCGAGCCGACGGTCGAAGAGGTCGCGATCAAGGTCGAGATGACCCCTGATCGCGTCCGTGAGATCCAACGCATCGCGCAGGAGCCGGTGTCGCTCGAGACTCCGGTGGGGGAGGAGGACGACAGCTTCCTCGGCGACTTCGTCGAGGACCCCGCCGCCATCGCGCCCGCCACCGCCGCCGCCCGCGCCCTGCTCACCGAGGCGATCGTCGAAGCGCTCGAGGAGCTCAACGACCGCGAGCGGCAGGTGGTGCGGCTCCGGTTCGGGCTCGACGACGGGCAGGTGCGCACGCTCGAGGAGGTCGGCAAGGAGTTCGGCGTCACCCGGGAGCGCATCCGCCAGATCGAGTCGAAGACGCTCGCCAAGCTGCGCCACCCCACCCGCTCGCAACGCCTGCGCGACTACCTCGAAGAGCCCTGAGCCCGCACGCAGCGACGCCGCGTAGATTGCGCGCGGGGCCGTAGCTCAGCGGTCAGAGCAGCGGACTCATAATCCGTCGGACGGAGGTTCGACCCCTCCCGGCCCCACGCTCGCCATGCCGACGCGGACCGCGGAAGGCGCGGTGACTGGCCCGTCCGGGGGGAGACGGGCCAGCCCACGCGCCGCCTGGCGGACCGGCATCGGGTTCGATGATGCAGGATTGACGTTTCCGGACGTCGGCCACGCGTTTGCCCGGGCGTGAACGGTTGCTGATCATTGCCTGACCATGGCCGCCGGTACTGTCGGGCGGATGTCGGCGCGTCGGGTGGCCACCCTCGTGATCGCGGTCGCGCTCGTTGCGCTCGAGGCGTGTTCCGGTGGCGGGGGCGACGATTCGAAGCCGTCGCCCGCTCCGGCTCGGTCGACGACGTCGGGACCGGTCATCCCGGTGGGGCGCACCGAGGTGGCGGGCGCGCTCTGGGACGGGAAGATCGCGGTCGCGGGCGGGTTCCCCGATCCGGACCAGGCCGTCGACCGTCTCGACCTCTTCGACGTGGCGAGCGGGACGTGGTCAGTCGGGCCGCCACTCCCGCACCAGTACGACCACTCGTCGTTGGCCGAGCTGGGCGGTCGCTTGTACGTGGTCGGTGGCTACACGGGCGGATTGTCGAACCCGACCAACGAGGTGTGGAGCCTGGGTCCGGGCGAACCGGCGTGGACCGACGAGCCCGACTTGGGGACGCGCCGCGGCGCGCTCGCCACCGGAGCCGCGAGCGGGAAGCTCGTCGCCGTCGGCGGCGTCGACGAAAGCGGCAACGTCCTGTCGAGCACCGAGGTCTTCACGCCCGGGACCGGATGGTCGCCGGGGCCGAACCTCAGCATGCCGCGGGAGCACCTGGCCGCGGCGGGGGCGGGCGACAAGGTCTACGCCATCGCAGGCCGCAACCCTGATGGCGCGACGAGATCAGTCGAGTCGTTCATCATCGGCAGCGATCAGTGGAACCAAGAGGGCGCGCTGCACGACGCTCGCAGCGGGATCGGGGCCGGCACCACGTCGTCCGGCCGCGTCTGCACGGGCGGGGGAGAGGTGCCCGGCCGGCCCGACACGGTTCGGTCGATCGAGTGCTACGACGGCGAACGGTGGCGACGCATGGCGGACATGAGCGTGCCGCGCCACGGGCTGGCGGTGGTGGCCGAGGGCAAGCGGGTCCACCTCGTGGCGGGTGGCCCACAGCCCGGATTCTCCTTCAGCGACGCCCATGAGGTGCTCGAGCTCTAGCAGCCGAGCACCCAGGTCGGACTAGGAGGAAGAGCCCGGTCCGTTCGGCGACGCGCCGGTCACGGCCTCGCTCTGCTGACGCACCCGCTCGAGCCCGAGCTCGACCGCCGCCTGCGCCTTCTCGACCGGGCGGCTCTGCCGCGCGTCTTCGATCCAGCGGCGGATCTGCTCGTAGCGCTCGCGGCCCGCCTTGGAGCCGAGGTAGTAGCCGACGGCGAAGCCGGCGAGAAGTCCCACACGAAATCGCATGCAGGATGTGTACCCCGCACCGCGCCGGACGTACACCGCGTCTTCTCTCCCGAACGCGCGTTCGCTACCATGAGCGAGTCGCACTTCCCCCGACCGCACGCGAGGGGGAAGGGAGCCGGCGGCCGTGGGCTACCGGGGCAAGGTCAAGGAACAAGAGAAGGCGCGCGCCTTGCGCGGCGCAGAATCGCACGCTCGCCGACATCGCACAGACCCTGGGCGTGTCGAAGTCATCGGTGTCCCTCTGGGTCCGCGACGTCCCGTTCACACCCTCGCTCCGGCTGCGCGGGCCGCACCGGCGCCCGCATCCCGCGCACGAAGCAAAGCTCCGCCAGATCGAGGAGCTCAACCGCGAAGGAAGGAAGCGCATCGGCGGCGTTGAGTGACGAGGCGTTCTTCGTCGCCGGTGTTGCGCTGTACGCAGGCGAGGGTTCGAAGACCGACGGGGAAGTTCGGTTCTCGAACAGCGACCCGGAAATGGTGAGGCTCTTCTGTGCATGGTTCCGCCACTTCTTCGCCATCGACGAGCAGCGCTTGCGTGGACGGATCTATCTCCACCACGGACTCGACCTCAGCGCGGCAGAGGAATTCTGGTCGGTGGTTGCGCACATCCCGACCACTCAGTTCCACAAGACGTACCGCGCTGTTCCGGATCCGAGCATCCGTCGAAACAAGCATCAGCACGGTTGCTTCTCGGTCGGGTATGGATGTTCCCGAACGCATCGCGAGGTAATGGGTCTCGTAAGGGCTTTGCTATCGTCGGAGGCCCTTCCGGGGTAGCTCAACAGGTGGAGCAGGGGATTGTTAATCCCAAGGCTGCGGGTTCGAGCCCCGCCCCCGGAGCGCCGCCGCACACCGCGCAGAGTTCAAGCTTGTGATTCGTGACGGCATCCGTCGCCCCTGTACCGTGAGCGGCCGCATGACCGGGTCGAACACTTCGGGCGACGCGGGCATCAACGCCTTCGCACAGAGCGTCGAGCTCGCGCTCGTCCAGGCGTACGCAGAGCTCGCGAGCAGCGGAAAGGTCGCCACCCCCGAAGCGGTGGAAGCGACGAATGCTTTCGCCGCGCATCATCAGGAGCACGCCGCCGCCCTCGGTGCGTTGGCCGGCAGCCGCGCCACGAGCGCAGCCAACCGACGGCTGGCGACCATGTTCGCTGCGCGGGTGCGGGGCGCACCGGACGAACGGGCCGCGCTCCGCGTCGCGCTCACCCTCGAGAACGAGGCGTCGTCGACCTATTTGTTTGCGCTGGGTTCCCTCGAAGCGACGGACGCCCTTCAGGTGGCGGCGTCGATCCTGCCGGTGGAGTCGCAGCACGCGGTCGTGCTCGCGGCTCTCGTCAACGAGGCGCCGAGGCAGACGTTCCCGGCGTTCGAGACCCAGGACCAGGCCCTGCAGCCCGACGAGTTCCCCGCCCCGTCATGACCGGCCGACCCGTTCGCCTACCCCCCGATGTCGTCACGCGGCGGCGCTTCCTCCAGATCGGTGGGACCCTCTCGATGGGCGCGGTCCTCGCCGCGTGCATCGGGGGCGGTTCCAGCAAGTCGTCACGCGACAGCTCGGGTGGCGCCGGCGGCCGCCGGGCGGACGCGACGATCACGCGCACGTTCTCGTCCGTCGAAGCGGTCGCCGTAGTGGTGTACACGACTGCCCTGGACTCGGGGCTGCTCACGACGCCGGCCGTCACCGACGTCGCCAGGCTGTTCCGCTCACACCATCAAGAGCACGCCGCGCTGTTCGTGGGCACGACCCGCGACCTCGGTGCTGCACCGTTCGCCGACCCGAACCCGATCGTGATGCAACAGGTCCAGCCCGCGCTCGAGGGTCTGCGCGACGAGACCACCGCCGTGAACCTCGCACTCGACGTCGAGACGATCCTCGCCGACACGTACCAGGCGACGATGGGGACCTTCGCCGACAAGAGCTTCAACGTCGCCGCCATGAGTGTCGGCGGCGCCGAGGCACGTCACGCAGCTGCGCTCGCGCAGGCGCGCGGCGTGCCGCCGGTACCGCAGGCGTTCGAGACGACCGACCGCGCCGTGCCTGCGGGAAACGGCGTCTAGCCGTCGAGTAAGCGGCGTGTAGCGTCGATCCACGATGGGCGGGCACGCCGCACGCGACATTTCGCTCGACGTCGTCACGGTCCCGACGTGGCGCGAGCTCCGTCGCCGGCTCCCACAGCTGCTCATCGGGATCCCCGTTCTCGGCATCGGGATCGCGATGACGCTGCAAGCGCGGCTCGGCGTGAGCCCGTACGACGTGCTCCACCAGGGGATCGCCGCCAAGACCGGCAGAAGCGTCGGCACGGTCGTGATCGTCGTCGGGATCGTCATTCTCGTATTCTGGATCCCGCTCCGGCAACGGCCCGGTCTCGGGACCGTGCTCAACACGCTGACCGTCGGCCTGGTGATCGACCTCGCGGTGCGCGTCGTGCCGGAGCCGGAACTGCTCGCCGCCCGCATCCCGCTGCTGGTCGCCGGCATCCTCGTCACCGGGCTCGGGATGGGCCTGTACATCGGGGCCGGCCTCGGCCCGGGGCCGCGCGACGGGTTGATGACGGGCCTCGCGGCCAAGGGATTCCCGCTGTGGGCGGTCCGCACCGTGCTCGAGCTCGCCGCGCTCGCCGCGGGGTGGATCCTCGGAGGGAACGTCGGGATCGGGACCGTCGCGTTCGCGTTCAGCATCGGCCCCCTCGGTCATTTCTTCCTCGCACGTCTCCATCTGGAGAGCGTTCCGGCGGACCTCGGGCCCGGGGCGGTGGGCGAATGACGAGCGCGGTGCGGGTCGGCGTCATCGGCACCGGCTTTGGTGCCCGCGTCGTCGCGCCGGTGTTCTCGGCGACCGAGGGCTGCGACGTCGTCGACGTCGTGAGCGCGCGCGACGCAGCCGCCGTCGCCGAATTGTGCCGCCGGGACCTCGACCTCGTGTCCGTCCATTCGCCGCCATTCCTGCACGCCGAGCACGTGCGGACGGCGATCGATGCCGGGCATCACGTGCTCTGCGACAAGCCGTTCGGCGTGAACGCCGGCGAAGCAGCCGACATGCTCGAGCTCGCGGACGCGAGCGAGGTCGTGCACGGAGTGAACTTCGAGTTCCGCTATCACCCCGCGCGAAAACGCGTTCACGAGCTCGTGAAGAGCGGCGCCATCGGGCCCGTCGAGCACGTGCAGTGGACCTACACCGGCGCGGTGTTTCGTCGCCCAGTGCGCGACTATGGCTGGCTCTTCGACCGCGCCCGCGGCGGGGGATGGGTCGGCGCATGGGGCTCGCACGCCGTCGACACCCTCCGGTGGCTGGTGGGAGAAGTTCGCGGCGCGGCGGCTCGGTGCCGGGTGACCATCACGGAACGTCCCGATCGACACGGGCAGTTACATTCGGTCGACGCCGAGGACGCCTTCACGGCGTGGCTCGACTTCGAGTCGGGATCGACCGCGGTGCTGGACAGCTCGTCGTCCGCCGCCGCATCGGTCGCGGACCGCATCGTGGTCACCGGCGAGGAGGGTGTGGTCGAGGTGGTCGCCGACGCCAAGGTCGTGTGGCGCCGCGCCGACGGCACCAGTGACGAGTTCGTCCCCGCCGCCACCGCTGCGGATCCTCACCTCGTGCCGATGCGGGCGTGGGCGGAGGTCGTGCGGGACGCCGTGCGTGAGGGCACGCCGCTGACCCCGAGCTTCGGAGACGGGCTGGCGTGCCGCCGCGTCCTCGACCGGCTCCTTTCGACCTGAGCGCGGTCAGGCGACTTCGGTCGGCTCTCGAGAGAGCCGCTCGCGTCCGCCGGTGGCGGCGAGGTGGAACGCGGTCTCCCAACCGGTGGCAGGGAGGCCGAGGGCGTCGAGCCGGGCTCGCGCTTCAGCTCCGGCCGCTTCGGCCTCGGGATCGTCGAGCGCGCTGAGGGCGTGGGAGTGCGCGAGTCGCGCCAGTGCCTGATCGAGTGGCGATTCCGTCCCATCGGCGAGGGTGAGCGCGGTCGCGGACGCTTCGCGCGCGCACGCATCCTCGCCGAGCTGCGCGCAGGCGAGGCCACGAGCCATCCACGATTCGAGGTGGTCGAGGTAACTCCCGACGGGCAGGGCGTTGGAGCGATCCGTGAGGGCGACGGCCCGCTCGGGCTGTCCGGCTGCTGCGAGCACCAGGGACTCGACGCCGGCGCTCGCCACGAGCAGCGCGTCGGTGTCGTCGCGGGGCATGTCGAGCTGCGACAGCGCGCCTTCCACATCGCCGCGTTGCAGCAGCGCCCGGCTCATGCCGACACGCGACTCCGTGTTGGCGATGCTCTGCTCGTCGGCCCAGGCGTCGATACCGGTTTGGAACTCGCGCTGCGCGCGCTCGCCGTCACCGAGGTGGGCGGCGAGCGCCCCGGCCACCGCAGCCGGGATTGCAACCAGGCCCGGGTCGCCGAGCGCATCGGTGAACGTCGCGACCTCCGTGTGGAGGGCCTCGGCTTCCTCGACCCGCCCGAGACAGCCGAGAGCGCGTGCCGCCGGCGCGATCGACTGCACCTCTCCCCACTGGTCACCGATCTCCTGGAAGAGCCGGCGCGCTTCCTGCGACCGTTCGATGGCCACGGTCGGGCGGCCCGTCCACATCGCGACGTTGGCGAGGAGGACGCCCATCATGCCGTTCGCCCAGCGGTCCGCTGATTCCGAGCCTTCACGGAGTACGTCGGAAGCGAGCTGCTCC
>CAVTTE010000015.1:0-15673 GCA_963737605.1 uncultured Actinomycetes bacterium
TCAGCGTGCCCCACGCGTAGCGTGTGTCGAGGAGCCCGCCGAGGGCGGGGTTCAGGGCCAGCGTGAAGAGAAAGAGCGTGATCGGCAGCCACGGCTTCTGTATTCGTTTTTGGAGCCGTTGGAAGAGGATGATGATGATGGGTCCGGCGACGACGAACGACCGGACCAACAGCGTTCCGAAGAAGTTGCTGATGATCACCCACGCCGAGCTGTCGACGAACACCGGCGACACGAACACGATCCATGTAGCAGGCAGCGCGATCACGAAGGAGATGGCGTAGAAGCGCAGGAGCTCTCGTCGCTCTGGCTCCCAGTAGAGCCAGGCGAACACGAGACCGGCCGCCATCGGGAGGACGACGGCAGGGTGCGTGGCCTGGGCCAGACCGGCGAGCACGGCCGCTTCGACGTATCGCTTCCGACGCCAGCAGCCGATCGCCGCCAGCAGCATCGCCGAGCCCCAGATGAAGGGCAGCTGCCCGATGATCGGGGCGACCACGAGCGCGGGGTTGACCAAGGCGATCGCCGCCCACCAGCCCCGGCGCACCTCCGGGAACGCCCAGAACATCGCCGCCACCAGCCCGATGAAGCCGAGGACCAGCCACAGCGTGACGACCCAGTCGCCGAGCAGCGGATGGAGGAGGGCGGCCGTGAACCAGGGCAGGAAGCCGTACGGGAATGCGAACGCCTTCCCGTGGCCGATCACGGGCATGTGGAACGGCACTCCGTGCCCGTCCCAGAGACGGTCGCTCACCCACCAGACGTGCCCGTAGTTGCTGATCGAGTCGTGGGAGACGAACACCCGGTGGCGCAGGATCAGCACGAGCACGACCGCCCAGAGCGCGACGACGACCGCCGCTACGATCTTGCCGGATTGCGGCGTTCGCCCCTGCTCGACGGCGCTCGACGGCGCCCCCGCCGTCCGAAGCCGGAGGCTCCTTGCGCCGAAAGGCCCTTGCAACTCTCTACTCCTCCCGACGCTCCTGCCCGATCCCGCCCAGCCCGGGCGGCTCAGACTGAGGAACGATAGCCGTGCCCGGCCTCGAATCCCCGCCTCCTGAACCCCCGGGTTCAGACCTGGCGCCCGCCCTGGGGTTACGAGGCTTCGCCACCGCCGCGCTGGCTCTGCCGGCCGTACCGGCGGTCGCGGCCGACCGGTCGCCGACGAGTCTCGTGCTCGCCGCTCTGGCCGTGGGGCTGGGCGCCGCCGCCGCATGGTGGGTCTCCCGCCGGCTCGGGCCGCCCCGGCCGCTGCTCGCCGCCCTCGGCGGCGTGTTCGTGGTCGTCGCGGGCTGGTTGCTGCCGCAGGCGGACGTCTCGCTCACGACCGTGCTCCTGGGGTTGGGGATCGGCATTGGCGTCGGGCTGGGCGGCGGCGCGCTCGATGTGCTCGGGCGCCGCGGGACCGCGATCGGCGCTGCCGCCGGGATCGCCGTCCTCGCCGCGCTGGTCGCCGTCGACGGCGTGCACGGAACGGCGTGGGCCGGCCTGCTGGACGGCGTGGCGATTGCAACCGCCGGCGTGCTCGCCCGCCCACGACCCCGTCGGCGCGCGCCGGGCGCGTGCGGGCGGCGGCGACTGTGGCGGCGGTAGCGACGGTCGGGGTGACGTTCTGGGTGGGCGCCAACTCGCCCACGGTCGACTGGTTCGGTTCGCAGGTCGCCCACGGTCCCCGGGACGGGCGCGACGTGGCGATCACGTTCGACGACGGCCCCGACGATCCGTACACGCTCGAGATCGCGCAGATCCTCGACGCACGAGGTGCCAAGGGCACGTTCTTCATGGTGGGGAAGGCGTTGGATCGCCGGCCCGACATCGCCCGCGCGCTGCGCGAGGACGGCCATCTCCTCGGCAACCACTCGTACCACCACGACTCCTGGCGCTGGCTCGATCCTCGCTACCCGGAGCTCGAGCGGACCCAGCGCGCGTTCCGGCACAACCTGGGGATCTGCCCGACGTTCTACCGGGCTCCTCACGGGCAGCACACGCCGTTCCTCGCCCACGTGGTCGGTGACCATGGCATGACCATGGTCGGGTGGGACGTGTCCGCCGGCGACTGGAAGACCGACGACGCCCGGCTGGTCGCTCAGCGAGTGCTCGACGACGTGCAACCCGGGTCGATCATCGTGCTCCACGACGGTCTCGACGGCAGCGTGACGGCCGACCGGTCAGTGCTCGTGCGGGCGGTGCCGTTGATCCTCGACGGGCTGGAACGTCGCGATCTGAAGCCCGTGCGCCTCGATGCCCTGCTCGGCGAGCGCGGTTACGGTGACCACTGCTGACGCACAGCAGCGTCAGCGGCGAGCGCGGCGACGCCGCCGGCGCGACGCCCGATACGCGGCGACGGGGATCATCGCCAGATCGATGGCGGCGTCGACCAGGCTCGTACGCGAGCGGAAGATCGGCACCGGGACCATCACGTCGTTCCGCACGCGATACCCGAGGCGGCACAGCACGACGGCCACCTCGACCGTCTCGCTGTACTTGTAGCCCTGGTAGTAGTCGAGCGCGTCGGCGAGGGCGGCGGCGCGGAAGATCCGGTACCCGGACTCGACGTCCCGGAGCCGGTGGCCCGCCCACAGCGAGGCCCACGAGCTCATGATCCAGTTCCCGACGCGCTTGTAGATCGGGTACGTCGAGAGGTCACGCTGGACGATCAGCGCGTCGAGCCCATCAGCGACGGCGATGTCGCGCAGCTCGTCGAGGACGCTGAGCTCGTGCTGGCCGTCGGCGTCGACGGTGTAGATGAGGTCGTCCTCACCGATCTCCCCGGTGGCGAGTCGCTGGCGCAGGTCGGTGAAGGCGAGGTAGTAGGCCGCCGACATGCCCTGGTTGTCGTCGAACGACAGCATCCAGGCGTTGTCCTGCTCGGGAAGCCACTTCTCGACGACCTCACGGGTCTTGTCGGTGGAGCCGTCGTCCACGACGACGAGCTCGTCCACCAGCGGGTAGAGCCGCTCGAGGACGCCCTTGACGGTCGGCTCCTCGTTGTAGGCGGGAACGACGGCGATGCGCCGCGGTTTTGCCAGATTCGTCCGTGGTGCCGCGTCGTCGCCTGGCTGCTGATTCACCTTGACCTGCCCTCGAAAGTGCCCGGTTTGAGGTGGACTCTACGCGACGGAGGGCGGTTACACAGGGTCTTCGGTCCCTAACAGCGACCGCCCCAAGGGCTCTTGCCCTTCCACTCGTAGAGCGTCCAGGCCATGTCGTCCTGGTCGTACTCGGACGCGTCCCGCGGGTCGACGCCGACCAGCTCGCCCCGGCCGGCGTGGTTGGCGGTCGAGTTCCACGTGCTCTGGGTGAACTGGTACGCGCCGAGGTACGGCCCGGACGCGTTGTACGCCTGGTAGTTGCCCTTGCTCTCGATCCCGCGTGTGCACACGAGGAACGGGTCGTTGTGGCGGGGGTGCTCACCCGGGCGCGGCACGTAGTCGGTCAAAGGTGCGAGAGCGGGAGCGCCGCCAGAGGCTCCGCGTCGCTGGTTCTGCGCGGCGGACAACTCGGCGTTGAGGCGGTTCTCCTCGCTCTTGAGCTGAGCGAGGAGAGCGGCGTGCTGCTGTTGCGCGTCCTGAAGGTCGCGCTGCCGGCTCTGGAGCCCGTCGCGCGCTTTGCGGAGTTGCGCGGCGGCGTCGTCGTCGCGTGTGTTCAGAAGATCGAGCAGGACGGTGCGGCGCGCGGAGTCCATGGCGGGCGCGTCGTTCACGAGCAGCGCCACTACCGGCGTTCCCGACCGCTTGTACGCCGCGAGGGCGTGAATTTGTGCGGTGCCGCGCAGCTCGGCAACACGCTGCTCGAGCCCGGCCATGCTCTGCTGGATCTCGGCGATCTCGGCATCGACCTGTTGCGCCTTGGCCAGCGCGTCGATGTAGGCGCTGCCGGCCCGGTCGGCTCGCGCCTGCGCGTCGGCCACGCCGCCGCTCGGCCCCTGCTGGGCGCCCGCCGGGGCTGCGGCGAAAACCGCCAGCGCAACGACCACGAGGCCCGTGAGCGCGCCCGACTTCAGACGTCCGGCCGCCCGCGGTGCACGGCGATCATCCCTCGTCGGTGTCCGACCGGTGGTCACGGCCCTCCGCCTCGTCGGCCGCGCGGCGATACCCGTAGGCATCGCTCCGAATTTCCGGCACGCTAGTGGCAGGGCGTCGTCGCGTGCACGTCCCGCGGGGGCGAATACCCGTTCGCCCGCTCAGCCAGCAGTTTCGGGGTCGAGATCGACCCGGATCGTGAGCAGGTCGGTGCCGACGGCACGCACCATGAACCCGTTGACCCGCCGGCCGATCCGGTCGAGGCGGGCCCGCGGGTCGTCGTCCGGGAGGACGGTCGCCGTGCCGCGGCGCCACCGGCGCCCGATCTTCACGCGCACCCGCGGATCGGCTTCGAGGTTGCGGACGTAGTTGGCACTGCGCCCGTGCTCGGCGACGATCCAGAGCGTGTCACCGTCGAGGCCGTTGCCGACGGGATTCTGGCGCGGCCGGCCCGTTCGGCGGCCGGAGGTCTCCAGCAGCACGTGGGTGGGCGGGACGAGCCCGAGCGCGAACAGTCCGCGGACGGGCGGGTTCAACACATATTTCTGGAATGCGCGCACGGCGCGGGCTTTGTGTGAAGGCACGACCCCCATCGAACCGGCGCAATCGAATGCATGCAAGCGGCCCTCTGTTGCGCACGCCAATCTAGGGTTCGACGCATGTCGGGCCGCCGTCCCGAGGGACACGAACCGGACACCGAAGAGGCCACCGAAGCGATCATCGAAGGCGACGTCGGGTTCCGACGGGGGACGGCGCACGCGGCGCTCCGGAACCGCGACTTCCGCATCTTCTGGGGCGGGACCTTCGCGTCGAACATCGGCACGTGGATGCAGAACGTGCTCCTGGGCGCGTTCGGATACGAGCTCACCGGGTCGGCCGTCTTCGTCGGCGTCCTGTTCTTCGCGCAGCTCGGCCCGCTGCTGTTCATGTCGACCGTCGGCGGTGTGCTGGCCGACGTCGTCGACCGCCGCAAGCTCTTGATCATCACCCAGCTCGAGCAGCTCGTCCTGTCGGTCGTGCTCGCCGGGTTGGCTGCCACGAGTAACCCGTCGCGCGTCGCGCTCGTCATCTGCGTCTTCGCGATCGGGGTCGGCAACTCGCTGAGCGCGCCGGTGATCGCGGCGATCCTCCCGACTCTTGTTCCCCGGGCTGACCTGCCCGGTGCGGTCTCACTGCAGTCGGTGCAGATGAACCTGTCGCGCGTCATCGGCCCTGCCATCGGCGCCGTCATCTACTCCAGGACCGGCGCCGCGCCGGTCTTCGCCATCAACGCGGGCACGTATCTGTTCGCCGTCGCCGGCGTCGTGCTCGCCCGGTACCGCCAGTACGCGCCGGGAGAAATGGAGGAGACCGGCCTTGCGCGCCTGCTGTCCGGGTTCCGGCTCGCGTGGCGCAGCCCGCTCATCCGGCGCATCCTCACCACGCTCGTGCTGTTCTCCTTCTTCTCGCTCACGTTCGTGGGTCTCATGCCCGCCATCGTGGCCGACAACTTCGGCATCCGGCCGCGCAGCATCGAATACGGCCTCCTGTACGTGTGCTTCGGGCTCGGTGCCGCCACTGGGGCGATCGCCGTCGGGACCCTGCTTGCGGGGCGGTCGAAGGCGCCCATCCCGCGCCTCGGTCTGATCGTGTTCGCCGGGCTGCTCACCGCGTTCGCGCTGCTGCGAACGGATGCACCGGCGTACCCGGTCGGGTTCGTTCTCGGGTTCTTCTACTTCCTTGTCATCACGTCGCTGGCGACGGTGCTCCAGGAGAACGTGGACGACGGCATACGCGGGCGCATCATGGCCCTGTGGATCATGGGGTTCGGAGGGATCGTGCCCCTCGGGGTGCTGGCCGGAAGTTTCGTCGCCAGCTACACGAGTGTCACGCTGGTGCTGTTGATCGGCGCGGCCGCGGCACTGCTCTTGGCGCCGTACGCCAAGCTGGACGCTCTTGTCGCGTCGTCGCGGCGAAGCTGAGGGGGAGCGATGTTCGAATGGAGTGAAGAGCACGCGATGGTGCGCGACGCGGTGCGCCAATTCGTGGACAACGAGATCCGCCCGCACCGCGACGAGCTCGAGTTCGGCGACGTCCCGCCCTATGACGTGCTCCGCAAGATGTTCCAGACATTCGGTCTCGACGCCCTCGCCCGCGAGCAGTTCAAGAAGCGGATCGAACGCGAGCGGACCGCCGCGGAAGGGAGCGCGGGCGAGGCAGACGACGAGGCCCGCCCGTCCGGTGGTGGCGGCGCCATGTTCACGATCCCGATCATCGAGCTGTGCCGGTGCTCACCCGGCATGGTGACGGCGATGGGCGTGAGCGTCGGGCTGACCGCCGCCGCCGTCATGAGCAAGGGCACGATCGAGCAGAAGGAGCGGTGGGCGCTGGACCTCCTCACGCTCGACAAGATCGGCGCGTGGGCGATCACGGAGCCGAACTCGGGCTCCGACGCCTTCGGTGGGATGCAGTCGACCGCCCGCCGGGACGGCGACGAGTACGTCCTCAACGGGTCGAAGACGTTCATCACGAACGGGCCCTATGCCGACACGACCGTGTTCATCTGCAAGCTCGACGAGGGCAACGCGCCCGAGGATCGCAAGGTCCTGCATTTCGTGCTCGACAAGGGCATGCCCGGGTTCGAGCAGAGCAAGCCGCTGCGCAAGATGGGCCTGCACTCGTCGCCCACCGGCCAACTGTTCCTCAGCGATGTGCGAGTGGGTCGCGACCGGTTGCTCGGCGAGACCGAGGAAGTGTCGACGGGCGGCGGCCGCGACGCCGCCAAGGCGACGTTCACGATGGAGCGCACGGGTGTGGCGGCGATGGCTCTCGGGATCGTCGAGCGCTGTCTCGAGCTGTGTCTCGACTACGCCAAGGAGCGCGTGCAGTTCGGGAAGCCGATCGGCGAGTACCAGCTCATCCAGCTCAAGTTGGCGCGGATGGAGGTCGCGCGCCTCAACCTCCAGAACCTCGTGTTCCGCCAGATCGAGATGCAGTCGGCCGGCCGACAGATGACCCTCGCCGAGGCGTCGGCCGGCAAGCTGTACGGCGCGCAAGCGGCGACCGAGGTCGCGCTCGAGGCGGTCCAGCTGTTCGGAGGCAACGGCTACATGGCCGAGTACGAAGTGGAGCAATTGGCGCGTGACGCCAAGGTGCTCCAGATCTACGCCGGCACCGACGAGATCCAGGTCGGCCAGATCGCGCGGAGCCTGCTCGCGGACTCGTAGCGTGCCGATCGAGCCGCCGCCGACGTCGTGGCTGTTGCCGGCGGCCGACGCCGCCGACGAGACGGAGATCGTCGGGGTCGGCGCCGACCTGGAGCCGGGCACGTTGCTCGCCGCCTACCGCGGCGGTCTGTTCCCGATGCGCGTCGGGCGCGGCGGACCGGTCGCGTGGTGGTCGCCGGACCCGCGCGGGATCGTCCCGCTCGACGCATTCCACGAGAGCCGGTCCTTGCGTCGCTCGCGGCGAAGGTTCGTCGTCACGGTCGACACCACGTTCGAGGAGGTCATGCGGGCGTGCGCCGAGCCGGGCCGTCCTCACGGCTGGATCGACGACGACTTCGTCGACGCGTACACGGCCTTGCACCGGTTGGGTTGGGCGCACAGCGTCGAAGCATGGACGCCGGAGGGCCGCCTCGCCGGCGGCGTGTACGGCGTCGCCATCGGCGGCCTGTTCGCGGCGGAGTCCATGTTCCACCGGGTCGCCGACGCAGGGAAGGCCGCGCTGGCCGCGCTCGTCCAGCTGCTGCGAGACGGCGACGCGTCGCTGCTCGACGTGCAGTGGACGACGCCGCATTTGTCGTCGCTCGGCGCCGTCGACGTCCCGCGTGCGAAATATCTCGAGCTCCTGCCCGACGCCGTCACGCGGCGCGGCCCGCGCTGGTAGCCGTGACCGGCGTCGTCGAGCGGTACCTCGACGCGATCATCGGCCACGACTGGGACGCGCTCGCCGCGTGTCTGAGTGACGTCGGCTTCACGCGCGTCGGCCCGTGGGGTGACGAGTACCCGGACAAGGCCGAGTACGTCGCCTTCATCGCCGACCTGATGCCAAAGCTGCCCGGCTACGAGATGCGCGTCGACCGAGTCACGTACTCCTCCGACGGGCGGCTGGCGGTTGTCGAGCTTACGGAGACGGTCGAGGTCGAGGGGCTGCCGCACCCGACGCCCGAGGCGCTCGTGTTCGACCTCGACGGCGACCCGGAGCAGGCCCGCATCCGGCGCATCCAGGTCTTCATCCAGACCCTCGGGGTCGAACCCAGGAACCTGCCGAACTAGCTGGCGGCGCGGTCCTTGGCCACCTCGTCGAAGGTCTCGTACTCCGCACCCGTGTCGGCTGCGTCCTCGAACTGGATCACGCCGATGTCGGTGAAGCGGTCGCGTAGCCATCCGTCACCGGCGTCGAGGAGGCCGAGCTTCTTGCAGTTGGGCACGATCTTCGAGAACAAGGCGGCTTGGAACGGGTTGTTGCGCATCCGGCGCATGCCGAGCAGGAACTCGGTCACTGTTCGGCGGTCGACGCCCATCTTCTCCCACACGCGATGCATCATCAGCCGGTCGCGCATCCGCAACGCCGCCTCGAACGCGAACTCCTGCCGCTCGCGCAACTCGGCAGCGCCGAGCCCTGCGTAGTACTCCTGGAGCGACAGCACCCCGAACGCGACGTGCCGGGCCTCGTCGGCCATCACGTAGCGCAGGAGCTTCTTCAGGAGGGGCTCCTCGGTGACCTGGTGCATGAACCCGAAGGCGGCGAGCGCCAGGCCCTCGACCATGATCTGCATGCCCATGTACGTCATGTCCCAGCGCGAGTCGCCGATGATGTCGTCGATGAGCAGCTGCAGCGCAGGGTTGACGGGGTAGTGGCCATCGAGCTTGGTGTCGAGGTAGCGCGAGAAGACCTCGACGTGACGGGCCTCGTCCATGACCTGGGTCGCCGCGTAGTACTTGGCGTCGATCCACGGCGTCGTCTCGACGATCTTCGCCGTGCAGATGAGCGCGCCCTGCTCGCCGTGCAGGAACTGGCTCATGCGCCAGTTGAGCGCCTCGACCTGGAACTGCGTCCACTCCTTCGGGCCCCAGCGTGCGACGGGAGAGCCCGGCAGCTCGGCCATCCGCTGCTGGAACATCGCCGCCGCCGGCGCCATCTCGAGCGCGACCCGCTCGGGGTCGACGGGCGTCGACCACTCGAGGTCGGTCGACCCGTTCCACTGCGAGGTCTTGGCCTTCTCGTAGAGCTTCGCCAAGCCGGGACGGGACCGCTCGTAGTCCCACGTGAAGATGGCGTCGCCGCGCGCCGGCGTCGGGTGCACGAGGTCGCCGAAGTCGATGCTGTCGTCGGCCAGGATCGCCTCGACGCTGTCGACGTCGTCGCGGCCGAGGAACTGTCGCGCTGTGTCGACCATGGTCGCCTCCGGTCTCGGCTCGGCCTGGACGCTACGAGTCGAGGGTAGCCTTCGGGTCGTGGAACGCCTGCTCGTGTACCACAACCCGAGCTGCAGCAAGTCCCGCGGGGCGCTCGAGATTCTCGCCGACCAGGGCGTCGACCACGACGTGGTCGAGTACCTCACGGCGCCGCCCGACCGGGCGAGTCTCGAGCGCATCGTCGACGGCGTCGGCGTCCCGCCCGCGGAGCTCGTCCGACAGGACAAGCGGTTCGAGGAGCTGGGATTGTCGGCGTCCGACTACACGACGCGCGACGCGGTGATCGATCTTCTCCTCGAGCACCCCGAGCTCATGCAGCGGCCGGTGATCTTCCGGGGAGAGCGCGCCGTGATCGCGCGCCCGTCCGAGAAGGTGCTCGAGCTACTCGACTGAAGGGGGACGTCGTGGCGGTCATGACCGACGAGCTGGTGCGAGACGAGGTGCGCGGCTGGCTCGCCGACAACTGGGACCCGGAGATCACACTGGCGGAGTGGTGGGACCGGCTGTGCGAGTCGGGCTGGGCCGTACCCACCTGGCCCGAGCAGTGGTTCGGGAAGGGTTTGCCGCGCGAGCTCGCCGGAATCGTGAACGAGGAGCTGCGAGCGGCGGGAGCGATCGGGCCGCCCTCCGGCCTCGGCGTGCTGCTCGCCGGCCCGACGATCCTGACGCACGGCGACGACGCGCAACGGGAGCGGTACCTGCGGCCGATCCTGAACGGGCAGGAGGCGTGGTGTCAGCTGTTCAGTGAGCCCGGCGCCGGCTCCGACCTCGCCAGCCTCCAGTGCCGCGCCGAGCGCGACGGCGACGAATGGATCGTCAACGGGCAGAAGGTCTGGACGTCCGGGGGTCAGACGGCCGACCTCGGCATGCTCGTCGCGCGCACCGACCCCGACGCGCCGAAGCACAAGGGCATCTCGTACTTCGCCATCGAGATGGACCAACCGGGCGTCGAGGTGCGACCGCTGCGCGAGATGACCGGGAGGTCGCTCTTCAGCGAGGTGTTCTTCTCGGACGCGCGCGTGAACCAGTCGGCGATGATCGGCGAGCTGAACGGCGGCTGGGCCGTCGCCAACACGACGTTGGCGAACGAGCGCGCCGGGCTCGGCAGCGGCGGCAGCGGGGCCGTCGGCGGCGCGATGCCGGGAAAGAAGGCGAAGCAGCTCGAGCGACGCGTGGGCGACCTCACCGCCGGGCGGGGACGCGACCGTGCCGAGCGCGCCGTGGCCGGGCGTCAATCGAACCTGCTCGAGAAGCTTGCGAAAGACGTCGGTCGCGACCAGGACCCGAACATCCGCCAGCGGCTGGCGGAGCTCCACATCCTCAACGAGGTCGGCCGGTTCACCAGCTTGCGCGTGAAGGCGGCGAAGGCGTCGGGCGCGGGCCGGGTCCCGAAGGCAACACGGCCAAGCTGCTCATGAGCCGCATCACGCGGCTGTCACGAGATCTCGGACTCGAGATCCTCGGGCCGCACGGGATGCTCATGGGTCCCGACACTCCGGGCGGGGGCGTGGCGCAAGAGCTCGCGCTGTTCGCGCCGGCCGTATCGATCTACGGCGGCAGCGACGAGGTGCAGAAGAACATCATCGGCGAGCGCGTCCTCGGGCTGCCCAAGGAACCGGACGCCGACCGCGTCAAGACGATGCCCTTCCGCGAGCTCAAGGTCGGTACGCAACGCGCCGCGAGCTGACGGCTCGCCGAGTGTGAGGCTGCGCATCGCACTCACCATCTCGGGTGCGGTCGCACTCGGGGCATACGAGGGCGGCGCGCTGGCGGCGCTGCTGTGCGCGATCCGAGGGATGTGCCAGGGCGAGGATCCGGCGGTCCGGATCGACGCCATCGGGGGCGCGTCGGCGGGGTCGATTACCGGGATGCTCGCGGCGCGGTGTCTCCTCGAGGGCATCGATCCCGTCTACGTGATGCGGGAGGCATGGGTCGAGCGCGACTCGCTGGCGGTGATGCGCACCCACGCTCCTGACGAGCCGCTGTCGCTCGACGCGTTGCGGCGGGCGTCGGTCGACCTCCTCGATCCCCGTGACCACCGCGGGGCGCCCACCCACCGCGTCGGCGCCTACCAGAGTGCGCCGATCCGCATGGTGATGGCGCTGGCGTCGCTGCGCGGTCTCGAGTACCGCGTCCCGACGCTCTCCGCGCGCCAACAGGTGCGGGCGACGACCTCACTCGACTGGGCGACGTTCACGTTCACGTCGGGCCAGCCGGCGCGCGAGCTCGTCGAGCCGCCGCGCGCGTCGCCCACGGACGTCGCACTGGCCTCGGCGGCGAACGCGCTGGCGTTCCGACCCGTGCTACTGGATCGCAGTCGCGACGAAGCCGGCTACCGCGCGCGGGGCATCGTCAACTTCCCGCCGTCGAAGCACCTCTGGTACACGGACGGCGGCATCCTCGACAGCGAGCCGCTCACCCGGACGCTCGACCTCGTACGCGAGGTCGATCAGGACTCGGCGGCGGACACGAAGCGGATCCAGCTCCTCGTCCATCCCAACCCCACCGGCGCTCCGACCGGAACGGCGTGGGCCGACGAGCAGAACCCGCCTACGTGGCTGGCCACGCTGCTCCGAGCGCGCGACCTCCAACGCACCCAGTCGGTCTACGACGATCTCCTGCACCTCGAGCAGATCAACACCCGCCTCGACTGGACCGGTCGGCTGTTCGACGAGATCGGGCCCGTCCTCGCCGACCTCGACGGGGACACTGCCGTTCGGCTCCGTGAGGCGCTCGTCCGCGCGACCGGCGTCATCGAGGGGCAGCGACGCGCCCTCCGCGCCCATGAGCAGGACCCAGCGGCAGCCGCGCCCCAACCCGTCGCCGACAAGCCGGCGACGGACCTCCTGCGCGACGTCGTCGCGGAGATCGCCGGTGTCGTGGGCAAGGAGCGAATCGCGCTCGAGGTCGTGTCGCCGCTCGTGCTGCCCGAAGCCCAGACGACCCCCGTGGCGCAGATGCTCGCCGGTGAGTTCCTCTTCCACTTCGGCGGCTTCCTCTCGCACGCGCTGCGGGAAAGCGATTTCGATCTCGGCTACCGAAGCACGCTCGAGTGGCTGCGAGGCGGCGGGCTTAGCGAGAACGGCTTCCCCGACGAGCTCGAGCAGCAGGCGCTCGCCCGGGCCGAGGAGGCGCACCGAACCGGTCAGCAGCGGCGGGCGTACGGGCGCACCGCGTTCCAGGACCTCCCCGCCCGCGAGCGCCTCGTACTCGTCTCGGTGTTCGCGCACATCGCGCGCGTCGTCGCCCACGACCTCCGCCACCGCCGCCCGCAATGATGCGTCCCTCATGCGCAATAGTTGCGCACGACGTACGCATCAACGACCGGCGGCGGGGACCGAGGCCGGGGTCGGCACGCCTTCCTCGATGCGGATGCGCGGGAGGATCCGGCCCAGCCAGCCGGGCAGCCACCAGTTGGCCGCGCCGAGCAGCTCCATCGTCGCCGGCACGAGCACGAGACGGACGAGCGTCGCGTCGACGAACACGGCGACGGCGAGCCCGACACCGAACATCTTCACCGTCGGATCGGGATTGCCGACGAAGCTCAAGAACACGCTGATCATGATCAGGGCAGCCGAGGTGATCACGCGCGCGGTGGCGGCGAGACCGTCGATGACGCTGCGCAGGTTGTCCTTGCTCTCGTAGTACTCCTCTCGGATCCGCGAGAGCAGGAACACCTCGTAGTCCATCGACAGCCCGAAGAGGATCGCGAACATGATCATCGGCACGAACGACACGATCGGCACGGTCTCGTCGAGGCCGACGATTCCCTTGAGCCAACCCCACTGGAAGATGGAGACGATCACGCCGTACGCGGCCGCGATCGAGAGCAGGTTCATGATCGCCGCCTTCAGCGGCACCAGGATGGACCGGAACACCATCATGAGCAGGATGAAGGACAACCCGACGACCGCGCCGATGAACAGCGGCAGCCGGTCCTGGATGCGCTCACCGAGGTCGATGAAGGCCGCCGTCTGACCGCCCACGAAGACGGTTGCACCGGTGCCCTGCACCGCAGGCGGCAGCACGTCGGTGCGCAAGCTGTTCACGAGTGTCTCGGTCTGCTCCGACTGCGGCGCCCCGGGAGGGATCACGACGACCAGCGCCGCCGATCCTTCCGGGCTCAACTGCGCCGGCGTGACCTGTACTCCGGGGACCTTCGACACGGCCTGCTCGATCGCGTCCACCGGCGTCGTGTCGCCGGGTCGCGGCAGCGCGACGGCGAGGAACAGCGGTCCATTCGCCCCGGCGCCGAAACCCTGCGTGATGAGGTCGTAGGCGCGTCGCTGGGTGAGGCTGTCCGGCAGGGTGCCGTCGTCGGTCTGGCCGAGGCGCATCGACAGCACGGGAGCGGCGAGTGTCAGCAGGATCGCCAGGCTGATGATCACGGCGGGCCAGCGGTGGCGCGACATGAACGTCGCCCACCGTTCCCATCCGCCGGGGCGAGCGCCGGTGACCGAATGGTGGGCCGCGGTGCGAGCCTTGCGTCGCAGATGCGGCACGCGGATCGAGTTGATATGCCGTCCGGCCAAACCGAGGACAGCCGGGACGAGCGTGACCGCCGCCACCATCATCACCGCGACCGCGATCGCCGACATGAGCCCGAGGCGGGTCACGTACGGGACCCCCGAGAGCATCAGACCGGTGATCGCGATGACGACGGTCCCTCCCGCGAACAGCACGGCCTGTCCGGCAGTGCCGTTGGCCAGGCCGATGGACTCGTTCACCTCCATGCCCGCCGCCAGGTTCTGGCGGTGGCGCGTGACAATGAACAGCGAGTAGTCGATGCCGACGCCGAGGCCGATCATGGTGGCGAGCGTCGGAGCAACGGTGCCGATGTCGGTGACGGCGGCAATGAGCGAGATGATCGACAACGCGATCGCGAGGCCGAACAGCGCGGTGCCGATCGGAACGCTCATCGCAACGACCGAGCCGAACGCGATCAGCAGGATGATCACCGCGAAGAAGAGCCCGATGACATCCGCGTCGCCGCCCTCGTCGCGGCTGAGGTAGTCGACGACCGGACCGCCGAACTCGACATGAAGCCCGGCCTGTTCGGCCGGTGCAGCAGCCGCCTCGAGTTGCTTCACGGTCTCGGGGGGAAGGCTGGTGGCCTTGTCGTCGTACTGCACGCGTACGTAGCCGATCGTCCCGTCCTTCGACACGAACGCGGGCCCGACGCCGGGAGTGGTCGGCCCGAGGACCTGCGTCACGTGCGGCGCGTTGCCGGGGGCGAGGTTCGCCTCCGTCTGCGCGATCGCAGCCTGGGCGGCCGGATCACTCAATGTCCCGCTCTTCGCCTGGAACACGACGCTCGCCGTCCCGCCCGCCTGGGCGGGGAATCGCTCCTCGAGCAGGTCCTGCGCCTTCTGCGACTGCGCGCCGGGAATCGTGTACACGTCGGTCGTCTTGCCGCCGACCGCCAGTGCCCATCCGCCGACGACGACCGCGATCAGGACCCAGATCCCGATCGTGATCCACTTGTGCCGCGCCGCGGTCCGACCGAGTCGGTCGAGGAAACGTGCCATGCCTGCCCCTGTCCTTCCTCTCGGTCGAGGCGCCGGACACGCTACGCCTGTGCGAGAGTGTCCACGCGGATTCTTCGCACCGGGGGCGCGCGGTGAAGCACGAGTTCCTCCCGCCCCCCGAGCAGGGGCGACGGTTCGTGGCACAGCGCCGGGTCCGCCTCGGGGATGTGAACCGCGCCAACCGAATCCGGCTCGACGCGGCGCGCGCTACCTCCAGGACGTCGCCTCCGACGACGTCGACGACGTCGCAGAAAGCAGGGTCGACGGCACGTGGGTGCTGCGCCGCACAGCGCTCGTACTGGGTCGTTCTCCGCGTTACGGGGACGACGTGGAGCTCACGACGTTCTGCAGCGGGACCGGCGGCCGTTGGCCCGAGCGCCGCACGGGCTTGACCGTCGAGGGTTCCTCGGTCGCGGAGGCGGTCGTGATCTGGGTGTACGTCGACCGGGCCGGGCGTCCGGCGCCGCTGGGGGACTGGTTCTTCGACCACTACGGCGCCGCGGCCGGCGTGCCGGAAGGTCAGCGGCCGTCTCTCGCTCCCGCACCCGCCTGCCGACGCGGACGTGCGCCCGTGGCCCGTCCGTGCCAGCGATTACGACATCCTCCGGCCTCAAGAACGCTGCCTACTGGTACGCGGTCGAGGACGAGCTGGCGCGCCTCGCGCCGTCGCGTGTGCCCGTCGAGCGCGGAGCTCGAGCACCGGGTGGCGATCGAGCCCGGCGATGCT
>CAVTTE010000016.1:0-63028 GCA_963737605.1 uncultured Actinomycetes bacterium
GTGGGGCTAGGTGGAATCGAACCACCGACCTCATCCTTATCAGGGATGCGCTCTAACCGGCTGAGCTATAGCCCCGAGGAGTCACGGAGGGTACCAGCGGCGCTGCACGCGGCAGGACGCCGAATCGTGCGGTCAACGCTTGCCGGCGGGCGCGTCCTCTTGGATGACCGTGACCTCGATGCCGCCGAAGAGCTCGGCGAACAGGTTGTAGAACGCGCACGCCAAGACGGTCGCGACGACCTGAATGGCGACCAGCACCAGCCCGACGAGGATCGTGCCGCGGAGCATCTCGGCGGACAGGAACTTGAAGTCCTTCGACGACAGCAGGTCGCCGATGAACTTCTCGACGCTGCCGATGATGCCGAAGCCGTCCGCGATCAGCCACAGGAACGCGATCGCGGTGACGGCGACGGCCATCTCGCAGACGTAGAAGCACAGTGAGATCTTCAGCGCCGACCAGAGGTCGACCTTCTTGATCGTGTGACGGACACGGCGCGGCGCGCGCGGCCCGGGGACGGGCGCGGCACGCGATCGGGCCGGGCGCGTGGTGCGCGTCGGCGGAGCTTCCGGTGGCGGCGCGCCCGCGGCCGGGCCGTCGGTGGACGGCGGCGGCGGGGCCGGCGCTCGACGGCCGGCGCGGGTCTGGGGCTCGTTGCGCATCGGATTGACCTGGGCGCTCCTCGAGCGCCGCGGCTCCATATCTTCGGGGCTGGCGCTCATGCGGGTGCGAGGTCCTCTCCGTCGTCGGCTTCGAGCACGGGAGCTACAGCGACGACGCTCTCCCCCTCGCCGAGGCGGGCAACGCGCACACCGGTGGCGTCGCGGCCCTGCGCCGAGATCTCCCTGGCTCCCAGGCGAATGATATTGCCCGCCGACGAGAACACCAAGATCTCGTCAGTGTCGTTGACGCAGAAGGCCCCCACGACCCCGCCCCGGGCGGCGGTGATCTTCATCCCACGGACCCCTTGCCCTCCTCGATTCTGACGCTTGAACAGATCGAGCTTCGTGCGCTTGCCGTGGCCGCTCGAGCTGACGAACAGCATGACGGCGCCACGACGTGCCACGTCGCAGCCGATGACCGCATCATCCTTGCTTCTGAGCTTCATGCCGTGCACACCGGCCGTGTCGCGTCCCATCGCTCGCACGCCGCTCTCGGCAAAACGGATCGTCATACCTTCGCGCGACGCCATGACGATGTCATTGCGCCCCGTCGTCTGAATCACCTTCACCAACTCGTCGTTGCCGTGCAGGTTGATGGCCTTCAGGCCGCTGCGAATCGAGGAATCGAACTCCGAGATCCGGGTCTTCTTGACGATCCCGTTCTTCGTCGCGAAGAAGAGATAGGCGCCGTCCTCGTACGTGCGGGTGTCGATGATCGCCTGGATCTGCTCTCCCTGGTTCAGCGACACGAGGTTGACGAGGGCGGTGCCGCGGGCCGTCCGCTCCTTCATCGGGATCTCGTGAGCGCGCAGCCGGTAGACCCGGCCGCGGTTCGAGAAGAACAGCAGGTACGAGTGCGCGGTGGTGGTCAGCAGGTGGGCGACGTAATCGTCGTCGCGCAGGTTGCCGCCCTTGACGCCCCTGCCTCCCCGACCTTGCCGGCGGAACGCGTCGGCGGCGACGGTCTTGATGTAGCCCTTCTTCGACAGGACGACGATGACTTCTTCGTCTTCGATGAGGTCGAGGGCGTCGAGCTCGCCGGTGTCGACGGTGATGCGCGTCCGACGCTCGCCGCCGTAGCGCTCGCGCAGCTCCCCCAGCTCGTCCTTGATGACCGTGCGGAGCTTCTTCTTGCTCCGCAGGATCGACTCGAGCTCCTTGATTCGCTCCTGGAGCTCGCCGAGCTCGTCGCGCAGCTTCTGGCCCTCGAGCTGCGTGAGCCGACGCAGTTGCATGTCGAGGATGAAGTTCGCCTGGATCTCGCTGAACTCGAACGGCTTCGCCATGAGGCCGGCGCGAGCCTCGTCGACATCAGCGGCGCCCCGGATGAGCTCGATGATCGCGTCGATCATGTCGAGGGCGCGGACGAGCCCTTCGACGATGTGCTCCCGCTCACGCGCCTTGTCGACGCGGTACTGCGTTCGCCGCGTCACAACTTCCATCTCGTGGGCGACGTAGACGAGCACGGCCTGCGACAGGTTCAGGAGCTTGGGAACGCCGTCGACGAGCGCCAGCATGTTCACCGCGAAGCTCGACTGCATCGGCGTGTGCTTGTAGAGCTGGTTGAGGACCACCTGCGGGTTGGCGTCACGACGGAGCTCGATCACGAGACGCGTCGTGTCACCGGCCGACTCGTTGCGGACGTCCTTGATGCCCTCGACCTTGCGCTCGTTCACGAGCTCGGCGATCTTCTGGCCGATCACCTCGACCGACGTCTGGTACGGCACCTCGGTGACGACGATCCGCCCCTCCCCGCGTCGCCCCTCCTCGACGTCGGTGACGGCCCGCATCTTGATCGAGCCTCGACCGGTCCGGTACGCGTCCTTGATGCCGTCGCGCCCGAGGATGAGCGCGCCGGTCGGGAAGTCGGGCCCCTTCACGAACCTCATCAGGTCGTTGGGCTTGGCGTCGGGATTGTCGAGCACGTGGATGCACGCGTCGATGACCTCGTTGAGGTTGTGGGGCGGGATGTTCGTCGCCATCCCGACCGCGATGCCTCCCCCGCCGTTGACGAGCAGGTTGGGGAACCGCGCCGGGAGCACGACCGGCTCCTGGTTCTGGCCGTCGTAGGTGTCGGCCAGGTCGACGGTGTTCTCGTCGATCTCGCCGATGAGCTCCATCGCCAACGGGGCGAGGCGCGCCTCGGTGTAGCGCTGGGCCGCCGGGCTGTCGTTCGGGTCGGGCGACCCGAAGTTGCCGTGCCCGTCGATGAGCGGATAGCGGAGCGAGAACTCCTGGGCCATGCGGGCGAGCGCGTCGTAGATGGCCTCACCCGCATGCGGGTGGTACTTCCCCATGACCTGCCCGACCGCCTGCGCCGACTTCTGGTGCTTGCGGTCCGGGCGCAGACCCTGCTCGTACATCCCGTAGATGATCCGGCGCTGCACGGGCTTGAGACCATCGCGCGCGTCGGGGAGCGCGCGCGCGGTGATGACCGACATCGCGTAATCCAGGAAGGAGCGTTCCATCTCCTCCTGGATCTCGATGGGCTCGATGTTGCCTTCGAGCGTCTGCTGGGTGTCGTCAGGCATGGGCGTCAGATGTCAAGGAATCGCACGTCCTTGGCGTTCTCCTGGATGAAGTGCCGACGCGTCTCGGCATCGTCGCCCATCAGCTTGGAGAAGATTTCGTCGGCGATGGCGGCGTCCTCGACCGACACCTGCAGCAGGTTCCGCGTCGCGCGGTCCATCGTCGTGACCTTGAGCTCTTCCCAGTCCATCTCGCCGAGGCCCTTGAAGCGCAGCACCTCGTACTTGCGGCCTTCGTGCGCGGCGTCGAAGTCGCGCAGCACCGCGTCGTCCTTCAGGTAGTAGTGCTCCTTGCCGATGTCGACGCGATAGAGCGGCGGCTGGGCGATGTAGATGTAGCCGTTCTTCAGCATGTCGGGCAGCTGCCGGAAGAAGAACGTCAGCAGCAGTGTCCGGATGTGCGCGCCGTCGACGTCGGCGTCGGCGAGAAGGATCACCTTGTGGTACCGCACCTTCTCTCGGTTGAAGTCTTCGCCGGTGCCGCTGCCGATCGCGGTGACGAGCGACTGGACCTCTTCGTTCTTGAGAAGACGGTCGATGCGGGCGCGCTCGACGTTGAGGATCTTCCCCCGGATGGGCAGGATCGCCTGGAACGTCGCGTCGCGGGCCCGCTTCGCGCTCCCGCCGGCGCTGTCGCCCTCCACGATGAAGAGCTCGGACTGTTCCGGGTCCTTCGAGGAGCAGTCGGCGAGCTTCCCCGGCATCGCAGCCGACTCGAGCAGCGACTTCCGGCGCGTGAGATCACGCGCCTGACGGGCCGCGACCCGGGCCCGGGCGGCCTGGGTCGCCTTGTTCAGGACCTGGCGGGCCTCGGAGGGGTGCTCCTCGAGCCAGTCGCCGAGCTTCTCGTTCGTGGACTTCTCGACCGCGGAGCGCATCTCGGTGTTGCCGAGCTTCGCCTTGGTCTGACCCTCGAACTGCGGATTGCGGAGACGCACCGACACGATCGCCGTCAGACCTTCACGGATGTCCTCACCGAGAAGGCTCACGTCCTTGTCCTTCACCATGCCCTTGGCGCGCGCGTACCGGTTGACCGCGTTCGTGAGGGCCTTCTTGAAGCCCTCTTCGTGCATGCCGCCCTCGGTGGTGGCGATGTTGTTCGCGAACGAGTGGATGCCTTCGTAGAAGCCGGTGTTCCACTGCATCGCGATCTCGACCTCGCCCGCCTGAGACTTCTCTTCGAGGGAGATCACGCGCTTGAACAGGGGATCCTTGGACCCGTTGAGGTGCTTCACGAAGTCGACGAGGCCGCCCGAGTACTTGTACGTCTGCTCGAGCTTCGGGTCGGTGCGCTCGTCGGTGAAGCGGATCTCGAGACCCTTGTTGAGGAAGGCCATCTCGCGCAGCCGCTCGAGGATCGTCTGGGCGCGGAACTCGGTCTCCTCGAAGATGGTCGCGTCGGGCCAGAAGGTGATGGTCGTGCCCGTCTGCTTCGACGCTTTGACGCGTCGGATCTTGCCCTGGGGCTTGCCGCCCTTCGCGAACTCCTGCACCCAGCGTCCGCCGTCGCGATGGATCTCCATCTCGAGGCGGCTCGACAACGCGTTGACGACCGACACACCGACGCCGTGCAACCCGCCCGAGATCTTGTAGCCGTCGCCGCCGAACTTCGCGCCCGCATGCAGCGTGGTCATGATGACCTCGGCCGCGGACTTGTTCCTGTACTCGCGGTGGTTGTCGACCGGGATGCCACGGCCGTTGTCCGAGACGCGACAGCCACCGTCGGCGAGCAATGTCACATCGATTCTCGTGGCCTCGCCTGCCATCGCCTCGTCGACCGAGTTGTCGACGACCTCGTACACGAGGTGGTGCAGGCCGGACGGTCCCGTCGAACCGATGTACATGCCAGGGCGTTCGCGCACGGGCTCGAGGCCCTTGAGCACGGTGATGTCCTTGGCCGTATACGCCACGCGCGGCGCCTTTCTGGTCGGGGTTCGGGGAGGTGTGCGGTTCACCCCGACGAGGGGGCGGAATCCTGCAAAAGTGCTGGTCAGGACCCCTAAACCGTTGTTCTCATTGTACCAGACGACCTCCGCCAGACCGGCGTTTCCCGGCGCGATTTTCGCGTCGTTCAGCGCGCCGCGCCGCGCGCTCGGTGCGCCGACTCGCACGCGCAGCTCGCGCACGACGTCGGGGCCCAGCAGCGAGGCCGCCCGCTCGACGAGCTCGCCTTCCAGATAGCGCAGCTGGGTGCCGCGCGGCGCGGTGTCGACCGTCACACGCAGCACGCCGTCGCGCAGGGAGGTCAGCCGGCAATGGGGCGCCACGTCGGGCCCGACCAGGCTCTCCCATTCGCTCGATGAGGAACGCGAGCGCGTCGGGCTCGGGCAGGCCGAGGTCGGCGCTCACCTCGGCGAGCGAGTCGCGCAGCCGGCGGGGCTCGTCAGGTCGATGCCCGGGCCGGCGGGTGGTCACGCCGCCTCCTCGACGCGGCCCTCGCGCACGCGGAGCCGGCGATCGGGATGGACGGAGCCCGGGACCGCCGACGCGGTCGTGATCAACGTCTGACCGGCGGGGAGCTCGGAGACCAGTGCCTCGGCTCTCGCCGGGTCGAGCTCGCTGAACACGTCATCGAGGAGCAGAACCGGCTCGGTGCCGATGACCTCCGCGCAGACCTTGTGCCCCGCGAGTCGCAGGCCCAGCGCCAGCGTGCGCTGCTCACCCTGTGAGGCGTGCGTGCGGGCGTCGAGCCCGGCGAGACGGACTCGCCATTCGTCCCGGTGGGGGCCGACGAGCGTGACCCCTCGATCGACTTCAGCCGCGCGCCGTGCCTCGAGCGCAGCGCGCAACAACGGCTCGACGTCGTCCGCCGTCGGCGTCACGCTGCCTTCCGCCCATTCGGCCTCGTACTCGGCATCGACTTCGTCGGCCGCGCCGGCGAGCCCCCGATACGCGTCCGCGCACCGCGGGTAACAAGCGCGCGGTGAGACGAAGACGACCACGCACCAGCTCGCTCCCGGCGCGGACGAGCTGCTCGTCGAACACCACGAGCGTCGATTCGGCGTCGGGCCCGCGGAGACCCTGGCGCAGCAGGGCGTTGCGCTGCTTCAGGACGCGGTCGAACTCGGTCCGGACGGCGTCGTAGCGCGGCGCGACAGCGACGAGCAGGTCGTCCAGGTACGCGCGGCGTTCGGCAGGACCGCCCTTCACGAGTTGCAGATCGTCGGGCGCGAACACGGTGACGCGAACCAGTCCGAGGAGATCGCGCGCGCGCGCGAGCGGATGACGATTCAGGCGCACACGATTGCGACCGACGGCGCGGATCTCTGCCTCCATCAGCTGCTCACGGTCCGGCTCTTGCACGGTCATGCGCACGAACGCCGCTTCGGCACCGGAGCGCACGAGCGCGGCGTCCGGGACACCACGAAAGGAATGGGTCGTCGCGGCCCAGCCGAGTGCTTCCAGGAGGCTCGTCTTGCCTTCGCCGTTGGCGCCCGACACGACGGTCACACCCGTCGGGAGCGCAAGGTCGACGGCCGAGTAACAACGGAAGTCCGTGAGCGCGAGTCGCGCCACAACGCTCACGTCCGCGCAGCTCCCGGCTAGGAGATGCGAACCGGCATGAGGAGATAGAGGAAGTCCGCGCTGTCGGTTCCCTTGAGGACCGCGGGCTTCAACGGATCGATCGACTCGACTGTGATCTCCGAGCCCGACGCGGCGTCGATCCCCTCCAGCAGGAACTGCGAATTGAACGCAACGGTGAGATCGCCGCCTTCGTACTTCGCCTCGACCATCTCGTGAGCCTCGCCGACGTCCTGGGCCACGGCGGACAGCTCGAGACCCTCGGCCGTCATCGCCAAGTCGAATGGGCGCGGTGTCGCGTCCCTGGCCGACGAGTCGCACGCGATTGATCGCCGCGCTGAGCTGGTCGCGCGCGACGGTCAGCTTGTTCGGGTACCCGCCCGGGATGAGCTGCTCGTAGTTCGGGAAGTCGCCCTCGATCAGGCGTGTCGTGACGGACGTTCGCCCGACACGGAACACGACCTCGCGCTCGGCGAGCACGACCTCGATCTCCTCCTCACCGAGCAACCGCTGAACCTCACCGAGCCCCTTGCCCGCGACCAGCACCTTCTGGCCTTCCGGGAGCATGCTCACACCCTGCGAGGTCGCGCACCGCGAGGCGGTACGAGTCGGTGGCGACCAGACGCAGGCCGCCGGCAGACGCCGCCAGCAACACGCCCGTCAGGATCGGCCGGGCGTCGTCCCGGGACGCGGCAGGAACGACCTGGCGAAGCGCCTCCGTGAGCGCGCCGGCGGCGACCTTCACGCCCGCTCCATCCGGTTCGGTCAAACGCGGGAAGTCCGCGGCCGACAGCGTCCGCAACGACGTCCGGAACCGCCCCGCCTCGACCCGCGCCTCGTCGTCGGTGAACTCGACCGACACCGTTCCCGGATCGAGCTTGTGCACGATCTCCGAGAACAGTCGCGCCGGCACGACCGAGCTGCCCTCGCCCTCCGTGTCCGCCGGGGCCTCCACCCGGATGGTCAGCTCGAGGTCGGACCCGACGAGCTCGACACCCGACGCCAGTCGGTGACACCCGCAAACCCGACAAGACCGGCAAGGCACCCGTCCGGGACGCCACGGCGCGCTGCGCAACGGCAATGGCATCGGCCAGGGTGTCCCGTTCGCAGCGGAACTTCACCGGCAACCTCCTTCAATTCGTGCCGTCGGTTTCCTCAACAGTTGGGGATCTTTGAATAGCTGTTGTAGTAGGAGCTGTGAATTGGGGACAACGGGTTCTTCTCGCAGGTCGGAGCGGGTGGTGGAGTTCCCGCGCTTTCCACCACCATCCCTCAAGAAGAGCTTGACGGAGAGGGTTTTGCCCAGGCTCGTCCCCATCCGCTCCGTTGATATCCCCACGCATCCACAGGCTTATCCACCGGTACCGAGCTTGATGCGGGCGATGAGCTCGGTGACCTGGTCGAACGTGGTGTGACGCTCGTTCATCTGCTGCTTGATCTTCTCGACGGCGTACATGACGGTCGTGTGGTCGCGGCCGCCGAACTCCTTGGCGATCTGCGGGTAGCTGAAGCCGGTCAGCTCGCGCATGACGTACATGCCGATCTGCCGGGCGGTCACCAACGGCCGGCGGCGGCTCTTGCCGCACAGGTCCTCGACGGTCCAGCCGAACATCTTGGCGGTCTCGTCGAGGATGAGTTGCGCCGTGATCTCGCGCGGCTGGGCCGGGGAGAGGAGATCGGCGAGCACCTGGTGCGCGATCTCGTCGGTCAACGGCGCGTCGTTCAGTGCTCGGTAGGCGTTCACCCGGAGCAGAGCGCCTTCGAGCTCGCGGACGTTGTCGTGGATGTTGCTGGCGATGAATGCGAAGACCTCGTCGGGAATGCCGTCGAGGTGCTCGGCCTCGGACTTCTTGCGGAGGATCGCAAGGCGGGTCTCGAACTCGGGAACCTGCACGTCCGTGATCAGGCCCCACTCGAAGCGGCTGCGGAGGCGGTCCTCGAGGGTGGCGATGGACTTGGGCGGGCGGTCCGAGGAGATGACGATCTGCCCGTCTTCGTTGTGCAGCTGGTTGAACGTATGGAAGAACTCCTCCTGGAGCTCCTGGGTGCGCTCGAGGAACTGGATGTCGTCGATCAGGAGGACGTCGAGGTCGCGGTAGCGCCGCTTGAAGGCCGGCATCGTCTTCGCCCGGATGGCGTCGACGAACTCGTTCATGAAGGTCTCGGTGGAGACGTACCGCACCCGCTTGTTGCGGAAGACGGCCTTGACGTGGTGGCCGATGGCGTGGAGGAGGTGGGTCTTCCCCAGGCCGGCGGCGCCGTAGATGAAGAGCGGGTTGTACGAACGGGCCGGCGCCTCGGCCACCGAAAGGGCAGCGGCGTGCGCGAAGCGGTTGGAGGCGCCGATCACGAACTGGTCGAAGGTGTATCGAGGATTGAGGCCCCCGGTCGCCCAGAGCCGCGAGGGCTCCTCCTCGGGCGCCACCGGAGCGGGAAGGTCGCTCAGGGGCGGTGCCGCGGGCGACGGGACGCTCGGGAGCGTCTCCTCGGGTCGGGTATCGGTCTCGACGGTCAGCTCCACTCGGAGCTGCTGCCCGGTGACGTCCCGCAGCGTGTCGGCCAGCATCCCCGTGTAGCTGGAGCGGATGCGATCGGCGGCGAGGGAGCTCGGAACGGCGAGGGTGAGGACGTCCTCGGTCAGGCTGATCGCCCGGACGCCTTGGAACCACAGTCCCCACGTGTTCGGTGCGAGCTGGGACCGGAGGGCGGTCGCGCCGTGTTCCCAGATCTCGGCGGCGGTGACGCCCCGCTCAAATCCCACAGGTGCATCCACAGGTGTGGAGAAGGTTCCTCTTCAGGCCACCGGAAGCAGCCGGCCGGCAGACGGGTTCGGCCTCTCAAGTTCGGGGAAGTTCGCCTCCGAGGCCGTGGCGTTGGCGAGAAGTTCGAACGTAGCACCGGGGTTTCTCGGCAAACAAGGGTCGCGCGTCGGAGCGCGTCCGGGTCCCCGGCGCCCGCGTTGCGACTGTTTCACGCGCCGCCGTACACTCGGTGGTTCGCCCGACTGTTTGCGGCCCCCGACCTCGGGTCTCGCGGGCGATCCTTCGCGAGGAGGCCATGCGTGAAGCGCACGTTCCAGCCGAACAACCGAAAGCGCAAGAAGCGACACGGCTTCCGGTCCCGTATGCGATCCCGAGGCGGTCGGGCGGTGCTCAAGGCCCGACGCCAGCGTGGCCGCACGCGCCTGTCGGCCTGATCTGGCGCGTTCGCGACCGTGCGACTTTCGCCGCCCTCTCCCGGGCGGAGCGACACGTGCAGGGCCCGCTCACGGTCCGAGTCGTTCACGGCCGAGGCCGAGGGCCCGGCGAGAGTGGCGTACGCCGTCAGCGGCGCCGGCAACGCGGTGGCGCGCAACCGCTTGCGTCGCCGGCTGCGGGCGGCGGTCGGACGCGCCGAGGCGGACCTTGCGCCCGGGGCTGCGTACCTGGTCTCGGCCCGCCGGGAAGCGTTGACCATGCCCTTCGACGCCCTCGCCGACGCGCTGGCAGCGTTGTTCGCGGCGGCCGGAGAGCGGCGATGAACGCCGTCGTCGACGTGGCCCCCGCCGCTCCGTCCGTCGTCGGCGCGCCTGCTGATGCTGCCGATCCGGGCGTGGCGGCTGGTGAGCGTGCACCTGACGCCCCGGTGCCGTTTCCACCCGTCGTGCTCGGCGTACGCGCTCGAGGCGCTCGAGACGCACGGTGCCCTCCGCGGCCTCTGGCTGGCGGTCCGGCGGCTGGGGCGCTGCCATCCTTGGGGCGGCGGCGGGATCGACCCCGTCCCCCCGAACACACGTTCGCCCATGAGAGCAGGCTGACCGATGCTTGATCCCCTCTACAACGCCCTCGGCGCCGTCCTGGCGTTCTTCTACGCGATCGTCCCGAACGAGGGCGTCGCGATCATCCTGCTGACGATCACGGTGATGCTCCTCCTGTTCCCGCTCACCGCGAAGTCGTCGCGCTCGATGCTGGCGATGCAGCGTCTGCAGCCCGAGATCAAGAAGCTGCAGGCGAAGCACAAGGGCGATCGCCAGAAGCTCAACGAAGAGATGATGAAGCTGTACCAGGAGAACAAGGTCAACCCGCTCGGCGGGTGCCTGCCGCTCGTGGTGCAGTTCCCGGTGTTCATCGCGCTCTTCCACGTGCTGCGCTCGACCGCCGCCACGGTGCCGACAGGGTCGTCGCTCTACAAGGCGATCATCGCCGCCGAACCGAACGGGCTCACGTTCCTCGGCATGGACCTGTCGCTGAAGGCGACCGACAACCACGGCGACCTGCTGAGCGCGCTGCCGTACTACATCCTCGTCGGGGCGGTGTTCCTGACCGGCTTCCTGCAGTCGCGGCAGAGTCAGCGCAACACGCCGCCGGGCGCCAACGCCCAGATGCAGATGATCACGAAGGTGCTTCCCATCGCCTTCGGGGCGTTCTCGTTGTTCTTCCCGGCCGGGCTGGTCCTGTACTTCCTGGTGTCGAACCTCTGGCGGCTCGGCCAGCAGGAACTGATCATGCGCAAGATCGCGCCGCGTGATCATCTCCGGAAGGGCGGCGCGATCGACGCCAAGAGCTCGCCGTCGAAGCGCGAGGTGACCGAGGGGCCGTCCGAGCCGGCGGAGACGGTCGAGCCGGCGCCGGCGGAGGAGCAGCCCAAGGCCGCACCGCGCTCGAAGCCCGCGGCACCGACCGGCCGGCAGTCGAGCCCGTTGGGGGCGCTGCGCGACCTGTTCCGCCCGCCCGCCGACGGCAATTCGGGAAAGGCGCCGGCCGCCGCAGCCGTCGCAGCCCAAGCAAGCCGCGTCCAAGCAGCCGGCGGCCCGCCAGGGCGGGTCGGGGCGCACCGGGCAGTCGCGCCGGCGGCGCAGCAGCAAGAAGAAGCGGAAGCGGTAGATGGAATGGGTCGAGACGACCGGCCGCACGATCGAAGATGCGCTTGACGCAGCCCTCGACGAGCTGGGGGTCGACGAGAACGACGTCGAATACGAGGTGATGGCCAGGCCCCGGGGCGGGATCCTCGGCCGGTTCGGCGGCGAGGCGCGCATCCGGGCCCGGGTCAAGCCGATCTCACGGGAGAAGCCCGGTGAGCCCCGGCGTCGGTCCCGGCGACGCGGCCAGTCCGGCGGACGAGAGGAAGACCGAGGCGGCGAACGCAGGACACGTACGGGCCCTCGTTCGGGGTCGCGGGGCGACGGGTCGCAGGAGAACAGGGGGCCGCGGCCGGCGAGGAACCGGCGGCGCCGCGGCCGCGGTGGCACGAGCGGGCGGGGCGAAGGCCCGCGCGAAGAGCGGGAGCAGGGAGCGAACGTGGACGAGCAAGTCGACATCTCGGTGGACGAGCAAGCCGACCAGGCCGTGGAGTTCACGCGGGGCCTGGTGGAGGCGTTCGGGGCCAAGGCGGAGGTGGCCAGCCATCTCGAGGACGAGGACACGGTCCTCGTCGACGTGACGGGTGACAACCTCGGGCTTGCTCGTGGGACCGCGCGGAGCGACGCTCGCCGCCGTCGAGGAGCTCGTGCGCACCGTCGTGCAGCGCCAGACCGGGGGTCATGGCGTCCGAGTCCACGTCGACGTGGCCGGCTACCGGGCGAAGCGGCGGGAAGCGTTGTCGGAGTTCGCGCGTCAGCTTGCGGAGCGGGTGCGCGACGAGGATGCGGAACAGGCGCTCGAGCCCATGTCGGCGTCCGACCGGAAGGTCGTGCACGACGTGGTCGCCGAGATCGAGGGCGTCGCGACGACTTCGGAGGGCGAAGAGCCGCGCCGCCGGGTCGTGATCCGACCGGCGTGATCGCCGGCGAGCGATGCTCGCCCCAGATCTCCGCCGTCGCCTGACGGTCCAGCTCGAGGACGCCCGCAGCCGGGGGATGCTCGGGCCGGGACCCGTGGAAGCGCATCTCGATCACGCCGAGGGGATGGCGGCGGCGGTCGAGTGCCGACTTCGGAGGCCGATTTCTCGATCTGGGCTCGGGCGCGGGCGTGCCGGGCTTGATTCTGCTCGCTCTGTGGCCGGCGGCGACCGGGGTCTTGCTCGATGCACGGCGGCGACGATGCTCGTTCCTCGAGGCGGCGCTGAGCGGGCTCGGGCTGAGCGATCGAGCGTCGGTCGCCTGCGGCCGGGCCGAGGAGCTGGCCCGGCAACCGGACTTCCGGGGGGCGTTCGACCTGGTGGTGGCGCGGGGCTTTGGATCTCCGGCGACGACCGCCGAATGTGCGGTGGGCTTCCTCCGGGCCGGGGGCCGCCTGGCCGTGAGCGAGCCGCCGGGCGAGCCCGACCTGACGCGCTGGCCGGCCGCCGGGCTCGCCGAATTGGGCCTGCTCGGGCCGGAGCTGCGGCGAGGGGAGGGAGCCGGGGTCGCTCTCCTCACGGCGGCGGAACCGGCGGGGGAGCGGTGGCCTCGGCGGGTGGGCGTTCCGGGGCGACGGCCCTTGTGGTGATCCGCCGGCTCGGCCCGGACGGGCGATGTTTCCCGTGAAACGATCGCGGTGGCCGGGAGGAGGTTTCCCGTGAAACTCGGCGCGATCCGGCTCGGGAGTGTCCGATTCGCGGCATGTTCCCCGTGAAACGAGGGATTCTGCTCCGACCCTTGACCGGGGCGGGGGCCCTCGGCCAACATGGCGCTACGCGCGCACGGGTAAACGAGTAGAGGGCCAGCAATGGGCCGGGTAGACGACGAAGTGAAACGTCGCGGCCGTCAAGCACTGGCGTCGCTCCGCCGGGATGCCGCCGCGAGCGACGGCGGCCGGCACGCCGAGGCGGAGGTCGAGACCGCGGTCACCGACGAGGGCGAACGCAGCCTCGATCTTCCTGCTTTCGAGCCTCCGCCGCTCGAGGGCGCCGACGTCCCCACCCGGCAGCTGCTTGCCCGGGCCGCCGAGGATCCGTCGCCGCTGCTCCTGCCGGCCGTGCTCGCCATCGCCAACCAGAAGGGCGGCGTCGGCAAGACGACGACCGCCGTCAATCTCGGCGCCGCGCTGGCCGAGGAGGGGTTCCGGGTCCTGGTCGTGGACCTCGATCCCCAGAGCAACGCCACCACCGGGCTCGGCCTCAGCGCCCGCGACCTCGAGTCGTCGGTCTACGACGTGGTCATGAACAACGCCGCCATCGAGGACTGCATCGAGCCGACGAGCCTCAAGAACCTCTTCGTGGCGCCGGCGACGATCGACCTCGCCGGCGCCGAGATCGAGCTCGTTCCGGCCATGAGCCGAGAGCTCAAGATGCGCCGTGCCATCGACGAGGTCCGCGACAACTACGACATCGTCCTGATCGACTGCCCGCCGTCCCTCGGGCTCCTCACCGTCAACGGACTGGCGGCCGCCGACGGCGTCGTCGTGCCGATCCAGTGCGAGTACTACGCCCTCGAAGGGCTCGGGCAACTCCTGCGCAACGTGGGGCTCGTGCGCGCCAACCTGAACCCGAGCCTCGACGTGCGCGGGATCGTCATGACCATGTACGACGGTCGGACCAAGCTCGCCGACCAGGTGGTCGACGAGGTGCGCGCCCACTTCGGGCGGCGCGTGTACGAGACGGTCGTCCCCCGGACGGTCCGGCTCTCGGAAGCGCCGTCGTTCGGGCAACCGATCATCGTGTTCGATTCCACCTCCCGGGGTGCCAAGGCGTACCGGGAACTGGCGAAAGAGGTGTGCCGTGACGCGAAAAGGCGGTCTGGGTAAGGGTCTCGGCGCCCTGATCCCGCCGGGCGCGGCCGAAGGCCTCGGTGCCGGTGGCTACCAGGAACTTCCAGTTTCGACCATCCGGGCCAACCGGTACCAGCCGCGCGAGCACTTCGGCGAGGAGCAGCTCAGCGCGCTGGCCGACTCCATTCGGGAGGTCGGCGTGCTCCAGCCCGTGCTGGTGCGTCCCGCGGACGACGGCTACGAGCTGATCGCGGGCGAGCGTCGTTGGCGCGCGGCCCGTCGCGTCGGCTTGCAGGCGATCCCGGCGCTGATCCGAACTACCGACGACGCGTCGGCGCTCGAGCACACGCTGGTCGAGAACGTGCACCGCGCCGACCTCAACGCGCTCGAGGAAGCCGCCGCGTACCAGCAGCTCATCGAGGACTTCGGTCTCACGCACGAGCAGGTGGCGGCGCGCGTCGGCCGCAGCCGGGTCGCGATCACGAACACGTTGCGGCTCCTGCAACTGCCACCCGCGATCCAGAAGATGATCCAGGAGGACACACTCAAGGGCGGCCACGCGCGCGCGTTGCTCGGCACGCCCGATCGGGCGTTCCAAGAGCAGCTCGCGCGGCGCGTCGTCAACGAGGGCCTGTCGGTGCGCGCGGTGGAGGACGCGGTCCGAGCGCACGCCGGCGACGCGAAGCGCGCGCCGAGCACGGCGCCGGGGCAGCTCCGCCCGCCGGGGCTGCTCGAGCTCGAGGAGCTGCTCGGCGACTACCTCGAGACCCGCGTGAAGATCACGGTCGGCGGGAAGCAGGGCAAGATCACCGTCGACTTCGCCGACCTGGCGGACCTCGAGCGGCTGTACCGGGTCGTGACCGGCGACCGTCAGCGTCGGGCCGAAACCGGCTGACCGAGTCGGGAGCCGTCAACGGATCGTTGACGACCTCGGGGCGTCGCTTTACAGTCGACCGGTGGTGCCCGCTCCATCGCTCGCCGAGCTCATCGAGACCGTCCACGACCGCAGCGCCGGCAGCGACGCGCTCACCCGCGTCGAGGCGGCGGCGGAGGTCTCGGGCGAGATCACGAGCAAGGCCGACGCCCTGCTCGGCTACTTCGTCGAGTCGGCGCGGCAGGCGGGCTGCTCGTGGGCGGAGATCGGGACCGCGCTCGGCGTGACGAAGCAGGGCGCCCAGCAACGGTTCGTGGATCGCGGCGATTCGACGCGCCAGCACGACGCGGCGATCGAACGCGCCCGGACGAGGAGCGACTCCTCGCCGGGTACACGGCTCGGGCCCGCGCGAGCCTGGCGCGCGCCCGCGAGGAAGCGCGCGAGATGGGTCACAACTACGTCGGCACGGAACACGTGCTCCTCGGCGTGCTCGCCGATCCCGGCGCGCTGTCGGTGCGCGTGCTCGCCGAGCTGGGCGTACCGGCCGACGAGCTGCGCCAAGCCGTGATCGAGGCCGCGGTGCCACGGTCGCCGTACGGCGCGGTCGCAGCCGACCTGCCGCTCACGCCGCGGGCGCGGCGGGTGCTGGACCTCACGCGAGGCGAATCGCTCCGGCTCGGTCACAACTACGTCGGGACCGAGCATCTCCTCCTCGCGGTCGCGGCAGAGCAGGACGGCATCGGGGGGCGGGTGCTCCGCGAGCACGGCGTGGACGTCGACCGCGCGCGCGCCGAGGTGATTCGAGCGCTCACGGCGTACGTCGCGAGCACACCGCGCTAGCTGTCGGGAGGCTCCTCGACGCCGCGGCGGATGCCGCGCACGATCGCCCGGCTGACGTCACCGGCGCGGGCGACGACGTTTCGCATCGCGGCCACATCGCCCCGCTCGACCAGCTCGCACACGACCGCGGCCATGCGCGGTCTCCCGCAGGATGCCGTACGCCTTCCCACACGGGTCCGGTGCAGTCGGGAGGACGCCGTGCAGCTCGTCCTGCACGGCGGCGGCCACGCGATAGCCCGCCTCCGAGCGGAACGTCCCCGACGAGAAGTACGTGCACAGGCAGCCCTCGTCGCCGGTTCCGGCACGCAGCGCGAGGAAGAGCGCGGCGCCGAACTGATTGGCGGCGACGGCGGTCGTGCGGTCGTCCGAACCGGCCGAGTCCAACAACGCGCCGGCGCCGACTTCGGCGAGCCCGCGGCAGACCGCGTCGCCCAATGCCTCGAACCCGGGCGCGGCGGTGATGAAGACGCGCTTGCCGCCGAGCCGGTGTGGCCCGCGGCGCAACATCTCGCGCTCGCGCACGCTGGCGACCGAGCCCGCCGCGAGCGTGCCCACCCGGCGCAGCGCCGCGACCGTGGTCCAACCGCAGAAGCCGTCGGGCGCGAGCCCCACGTTGCGCTGGAACTCAGCCACCGCGTCCGCGGTCTGCTCGCCGAGGATCCCGTCTTCACGCCCGGCGTCGAAGCCGAGCGAGTTCAGCTGACGCTGGAGCTCGGTGACGTCGTCGCCGCGCAGCATCGGCTGGCGGAAGTACAGCGTTCGATCACCGAGCGAGAAGCCGCTCTCGACGAGCGCCGCCCACGTCTGCGGGCCGCAGACGCCGTCGACGACGAGGCCGCGCTGCTGCTGGAACGCGCGCACGGCTGCTTCGGTGGCCGGGCCGAACTCGCCCGGTTCGTCCGACGAAGCGTCGAGCCCGAGCGCGGCGAGACGCCGCTGAAGGTCCCGGACGGCCTCGCCGGTCTCGCCGTGCTCGAGCGCCGCCGCGGTCATGCGCCGCGGCGTATAGCGCTCACGAGATGAATTCGGCGAGATCCTGGAGCAGCTGGCCCTTGCCCTTGGCTCCGACGAGTCGCTTCACAGGCTCGCCCTCGTTGAACACCATCAGCGTCGGGATGCTCATGACGTTGTAGCGCATCGCCGTCTGCGGGTTGTCGTCGACATTGAGCTTCACGATGCGCAGCTTGCCCTTGTGCTCGGAGGCGATCTCTTCGAGCGTCGGGGCGATCATCTTGCACGGACCACACCACTCGGCCCAGAAGTCGACGAGCACGGGCGTGTCCGCGCCCCCGACCGTCTCGTCGAAGGTGTTGTCGGAGAGGAACGTGATGTCGGCGCCCACAGGGGTCCTTTCGGCCAGGGTCGGTCGAGTGTAGCTACGAGGTGAAACCGAGCCGTGTCTCCGCCCATTCCGGGTCGGTCATGCCTGGGCGACGGCGTGGCGGCGGGCCTCGATCCAGCGCTCCGCCTCGATCGCCGCCATGCAGCCGGTCCCGGCCGCCGTCACGGCCTGACGGAACACGTGGTCGGCGACATCGCCGGCTGCGAACACGCCCTCGACCGACGTGCGGGTCGAGCCGGCCTGGGGGAGCACGACGTAGCCGTTCTCGTCCAGGTCGACCTGGCCTTCGAACAGCTTCGTGTTGGGATCGTGGCCGATCGCGACGAACAGCCCTCCGACGCCCAGCTCCGAAGCGTCGCCCGTGAGCGTGTCGCGGAGGTGGACGACATCGACGGTCCCGTCGCCACCGACGTCGGTCACGACCGAGTTCCACTTGAACGCGACCTTCGGATTGGCGAATGCACGGTCCTGCATGATCTTCGACGCCCGTAGCTCGTCGCGTCGGTGGATCACGGTGACCTGGTTGGCGAACTTCGTGAGGAAGAGCGCCTCTTCGATGGCGCTGTCGCCCCCGCCGACGACCGCGATGTCCTTCTCCCGGAAGAAGAACCCGTCGCACGTCGCGCACGTGGACACACCGTGGCCGAGCAGGCGCGCCTCGGACGGGAGTCCGAGCATCCGGGCCGAAGCCCCGGTCGAGATGATCAGAGCCTCGGAGCGGTACTCCGTGCTCCCGACCCAGGCGCCGAACGGCGACGCCGACAGGTCGACCCGGTCGACGTCAGCGGTCACGAACTCGGCGCCGAAGCGCTCCGCCTGCTCCCGGAACTTCATCATGAGCTCGGGGCCGAGGATGCCGTCGGGGAATCCGGGGTAGTTCTCGACGTCGGTGGTCAGCATGAGCTGCCCGCCCGCCTCGGCACCTTCGATGACGATGGGCCTGAGATCGGCACGGGCCGCGTAGAGGGCGGCAGTCAGCCCGGCGGGGCCGGAGCCGACGATGATGAGCTCGCGTACATCGGTCATGGGGCGGTTCCCCGGGTCATTCGGGCGGGGACGGCGTTCGTCCTCCGCGCCCAGCAGAACGTGCCGGCGACGACGAAGATTCCGCCGAAGACGAGGTACGTCGCCCAGACCCCCCCGGGTAGGTAGACGTCGACCAGGCGGAACAGACCGATCGAGACGATCGTCAGGGCGGTGGCGACGAAGAACGAGGTGAGCAGCCCGAAGACGATGGCCCGGGTCACGTTCTGGGCCGGGGTGACCGTCTTGTCGCGGACGGTCGTGACGACCCGCTCGATGTTGTCGACCGCGTCGGTCGTCCAGTCGCTCATGGCTCCTTCGTCCCGTCCGAGAACCCGGCGAGCGTACCCGCCGATGGCCGGGACGACTCAGGTCAGGTCGAAGACCGAGACCGCCCGGCACGTCCTCGTGTCGAGCAGCACGAGGGTGGACCGGTCGCCGGTTCGCCGGGAGGACGAGCACGAGCACGGACCGGTCCCGATGCGTGCCGGTCCCGTACGCGGTGGGTGCCGGGCTGCCGGCGACGGCGCGCCCGAGGCAGGGGGGCGGGGCGGCCCGGGACGACGCCGGCGCTTCGTCGAGCTGGGTCCGCACCCGGCGCCGGAGCTCGCCGGCGTCGGTCACGTCGCCGAGCTCGCCCAGGTCGCGCACGCCTGTCACAGCTTCGGCGCTCGAGGACGCGTCCGGCGCCGAGCCGCGTTCTCTCGGTGGCCCCGCTTCGGTCGTCCGAGGGCCGGGCGGCGGTGCCGGCGTTGTCGCCGTCGCGGTCGACCAGCGCGAAGACGCCCACCCCGACGAGGACGAGCGCGACCAGCGCCGCGGCCGCCGGCACGAGCAGCCGCGTCAGCCGAGGCGCACCGCGCCGCCGACCGGCATCGTCGAGAGCGCGCGCGATCGAGCCGGTCGCGGGTCGCGTCGTCGAGCGGCGGCACCTCGAGGCGCGACGCCAGCTCCTCGTCGCGCTCGTCGGGGGGAAGGTCGTCGGTCATGGGCCAGTCGGTCTCGTCTCGGTGGTAGGACGCTCCGCAGCCGGCCCGCGGTTCCCGAGCGCCTCCGCCAGCGCCGAACGGCCACGGGCGATGCGCGAGCGCACCGTCCCCGTCGGCACGCCGAGCACCTCGGCGATCTCGGCGTAGTCCAGGTCGCACAGGTCGCGCAGGACCACCGCGACCCGGAACTCCTCGGGCAGGTCACCCAGGGCAGCATCGACGTCGAGGCGGGCGCCGACCGCGTCCTCGGGTGAAGCCACCCATGTCGCCTCCGCCGGCGGGTCGACAGGGCGTGGGCGCCGCGCCTTGCGGCGTCCCTCGTCGAGCGCGGCGTTCGTCGCCACCCGGTACAGCCACGTCGTGAACGCCGAGCGGCGGTCGAAACGGCCGATGCCGCGCGCGACTGCGATCATCGCCTCCTGCGTGGCGTCGAGCGCGTCCTCCGGGTTGCCGAGAATCCGCCGGCAGACGGCATGGATGCGATCGACGTGTCGCTCCAGCAGCGTCTCGAGCGCGGCGCGGTCACCTGCACTCGCGCGCGTGGCGAGATCTCTGTCGGAACCGCCTTCGTCAGCGGCCCTCGACCTTGATGTCACCGATCTGGAGCTTGTTGGACGGAGGAAGCTGCGTGCACCACACGAGGACGTACTGGCCGCGCGCGTTCAGTGCGAATGGATGCGTCGCCGGAAGGTTGTCGCCCGTCGCACGCGCCGGCCCCCACGCATCGAGTGTGTTTCCGGGCTGGTCGGCGACGTAGATCTCGCCGCTCCAGCCGCCCTCGAGCGCGGTGACCGTGACCGACGTGACGTCGTGTGGCGCGTCGAGCTGGACCCACAAGCCCGACACCCGGCTTCGGCGTTCCCGAAGTTGCGGTTGCTGTAGCCGTCCGTTTGCCACGCCGTGCCGGGATCGCCGTCGATTGCGCGCGGCGCCTCGCTGCTGTGCTCTTCCCCGTCGACGAACGGGTCGAAGGCGGAAGCCTCGACGATCGGCAGCACGCCGCTGCTGCTCGGCCTGCGGGCCGGCGCCACCGCCGGAGTCGTCACCGGACAGGTTCGACAGCACCAACGCGGTGATCCCGCCCGCGACCAGGAGGAGCAGGATCAGCAAGAGCCAGGGCCAGCGGCGCGCCCGGCGGCCGGGCGGCGGCGGCTGGGGCGGCGCCGGACGCGGTGGGCTGGGCGCGACCTGTGTCGGCGACTGGTCTGTCGGGCGCCGGCGACGGCCGGCGCGGTGGGACGGGCGGCGCGAGCGGGCCGGTCGGCGCCATGTCGAGTCCCGGCGCCAGCGCGTCCTTGAACGCCTGCGCGGACTGGTACCGGTATTCGGGATCGCGAGCGAGGCTGCGCGCCAGGACGTCCTCGAGAGGGCGCGACACCTCCGGCCGCGCCGCACGGATCGGCTCGGGAGCTTTCGTGAGGCGAGCGACCGCGGTCGCCATGTCGGAGTCGCCTCCGAAGGGCGCCTGCCCGGCCAACATCTCGTAGAGGATGAGGCCGAGCGCGTAGACGTCGGCGCGACCGTCGACGGTGTGGCCGTTCACCTGCTCGGGCGCGAGGTAGCGGGCGGTCCCGACCACGGTGCCGGTGCGAGTCAGGTCGTCGCCACCGGCCGCCTTGGCGATCCCGAAGTCCGTGACCTTGACGCGTCCGTCCGCTTGCACGAGCACGTTGGCGGGCTTGATGTCGCGATGCACGAGCCCCTGACGGTGCGCGTGCTCGAGCGCGTCCGCGACCTGTGACGAGATGTCGACTGCTTCATGTACGGGCAATCGGCCGCGCTCGTCGATCAGGTGCCGCAGGGTCGTTCCTTCGACGAGCTCCATGACGATGTACGCGGTGCCGTCGTCGTCACCGGTGTCGTACGTCGCGACGATCCCGGGGTGCGTGAGCTTCGCCGCCGCGATCGCCTCGTTGCGGAAGCGCACGCGCAGCGCGTCGTCGACCGCGAGCTCGGGCAGCAGCAGCTTGACCGCTACGCGCCGTGACAGCAGCGGGTCCTCGGCGATCCACACCGTGGCCATGCCGCCGCGCGCCAGCTCGCGATCGAGGCGGTAGCGCCCGCCGAGGACGCGTCCAGCTGTGGCTCGTTCCGGCACGTCACCCGACGCTAGTTGCTGGTCTCACCGCGCTCGTTTCACGCCCGAAGGCGACGGCGACGGCGGCGGGCCGGGACGTCAGCGGCCGGCCTGGAACGTGACGCCGATGACGCGGGGACCGGCGTGGGTGCCGATGACCGGGCCGATCTGGCCGACGACGATCTCGTCCCGGGGCGTCAGCGGCTCGAGCAGGTCGAGCAGCTCGTCGAGATCCGGCGCGTTGCCGTGGAGCACCGCCAGGTTCTCGAACGGGCCTTCCTTCACGCGGTCGACCAGGAGCCGCAACGCCTTCGAACGGGTGCGGACCTTGCCCGCTTCCTCCACCACGCCGTCGCGTACCTCGAGGACGGGCTTGATGGCCAGCATCGAGCCGAGGAGCGCCCGGGCGTTGCCGACCCGGCCGCCCTTCTTGAGGAACTCGAGCGTGTCGAGCGCTCCGTACAGCTTGGAGCGATTCCGGCGGTCGGTGACGTTGGCGACGATCGACTCGAGCGAGTCGCCGTCCGCGGCCCGCCGGCGCGGCGGTGAGGCACAGGCTCCCGAGGCCCATCGAGACCATGAGCGAGTCGACGACGACGACCGGGCAGTCGGCCTGGACCGCCTGCGCCGCGACCTGCGCCGACTGCATCGTCGCCGAGAGCTTGGAGGAGAGGTTGATGCAGATGATGCCGGTCGCGCCGTCGCTCGATCAGGCGCCGGAACGCCAGCCTCGAAGGCGCCCGCCGACGGTGCCGACGTCTCGGGCAGGACATCCGAGTCGGCGAGGCGGCGCCAGAACTCGTCGGTGCTGAGCTCCTTGCGGTCGATGAGCTCCTCGTTGCCGAAGCGGATCGTGAGCGGCACCACCTCGATGCCGTCCCGCTCGATCAGGTCGTCGGGCAGGTCGCACGCGCTGTCGGTGACGACTCGAACCCCCATGGCACCCCCTGGCCGTTGCGCCACTCTTCGACCGGCGGCGCGTCAGCATCGTTACACCGTTCGGCCCTCTCTGTCCGACGGCATGCCGATGGCGGCCTCGGGGCCTGCAGGCGGGTGCAACCCCGTCCTCGGCGGACCCGGGGCGCGAACAGTGACCAGAGATCGTCGAGCTCGCGCATTCGAAGGGCGGCGGTCACCGCGAAGTACTCGGCGAAGCCGACCGTCGCCCCGACGACGGTCGTCGCGAGCGCCACCCAGGGGGACGACCACCCGAGGCCCCGCGCGATCATCCACGTCACCAACGCGACGAGGCCCCCGGCCGCGAGCGAGCGCGCCAGCGTGTCGATCAACCGCCGGCCGTCCATGTGCCCGAGGCGGCGGCGCAGCACGATGATCGTGAGCACGGCCGCACCGCTGTACGCGCCGGCGAACGCGACCGCGAGGCCCGGGACGCCGAACGCGTAGTAGAGCGGGAACGCGAGCGCGATGTTGAACGCGTTCTCGAAGCAGTTGAGGACGAATGGCGTGCGCGTGTCCTGCAGCGAGTAGAACGCGCGCAGCGAGAACAGATAGATCGAGAACGGCACGAGCCCCAGCGAGAAGCCCGCCACGGTGTGCGCGACCACGGTCGCATCACCACTGGAGAACGCGCCCCGCTCGAGGAGCGCGACGACCATGGGGCGGGCGAGCGCGATGAAGATGGCCGAGCACGGCACGATCACGAAGGTCGTCAGCCGGAGCCCGAAGGACAGCCGGTCGCGCAGCTCCCCGATGTCGCCCCGGCCGGCGGCGCTCGCCATCTCCGGCGCGAGCGTCGTCATCAGCGAGACCGCGAGCAGTCCGTGAGGGAGCTGGAAGAACGCGTACGCGCTCGAGGTAGATGAAGGGTCCGCCGTCGCGGCCGTTGGCCAGGACGAGCACGATCCAGAGCGCGATCTGGTTCGCGATCACGTAGCCGACGGTCCAGACCGAAAGGCGCGCCATCGTGACGACGGCGCGATGGCGCCAGCGCGAAGACGAATCGGAGCCGGATCCGGGCCCACCGCAGTACCGCGCCGAGCGTGAGCGCGACCGCCGCGATGCCGGCCGTCGTGCCGACCCCCAAGAGTGATGAGCAGTGCGGTGTCGTCGCGGACCCGAGCGAGCGTGATCGGCCCGTCGAGCAAGCGAGGCAACGACACGAAGATCGCGATGACGACGATGTTGTTGAGCATCGGCGCGAACGCGGCCGCCGCGAATCGGCGGTGTGCGTTCAGCAGCGCGGTCGCGAGCGCGGTGAACCCGTAGAACACGATCTGGGGCATGAACAGGCGCACCAGGGTCGTCGCGACCTCCTGCTGCGCCGCCCTGCTCGCACCCTCGGCCCGCAGGGTGAACAACTGCACGATGTACGGCGCCAGCAGCACGCCCACCACGGACACCGCGACGAGCAGCGCGATCGCGACGGTCATGATGGCGCTGATCGCCTCGTCGTCCTCGCGCTCGACGTGACGGACGAACTGGGGGACCAGCGTTGCCGTGAGCACCCCGCCGAGCAGCAGCTCGTAGAGCATGTTGGGGGTCTCGTTGGCGTAGCTGTACGTGCCCGCCAGCGCGCCGGCGCCGATCGCGTAGGCGATCGCCGCCACGCGCAGGAACCCGGTGATCCTCGACAGCGCCGTGCCGAGCCCGACGATGGCGCTCGACCGCAGGAGGCTGGTCGATCGTTGGCCCGCGGCGCCGACCGCGTCGCTCACGGCGCGGAGCTCTGCCCGGCGCCGGGGGTCGCGGGCGGCGAAGCGAGCGCCGGGTGTTCCGGCGTGGCGGCGCGCCGCCGCCGGCGCCGCCGGATGTCGTGGGCCCACCACCCGGCGAGGAAGAGCACGGCCCCGATCGTGAGGAACACGCCGACGTTGCTCACGAAGAACGTGGTGCGCACCTGCACCTCGGTCTGCTGGATGGGCAAGGCGCCGTCCGGCGAGGTCACCCTGAGCGTGAGGGGGAAGGTCCCCGAGCTGCGGGTCTCGACGGTGAACCGGACGGTCGTGCTGCGCGGGGGAAGGTCCAGGATCCGCTGGTCCCCGTCCGGGAAGACGAGCTTGTCGCTGTCGAGGTGCACGCGCACGCGCAGCGCCTGGCCGGTCTCGTTGAGGAACGTGACCGGGATCTGGCCCTTCTCGGCGGTCAACGTGATCGTGCTGTTGACGGCCGGCACGCGCAGACGACTGACGAACTGGCTGACGTCAGCGTCGATCTTCGCCAGCTCGGCGCGGGCGCGGGAGCGTCCACCCGGGCCCGACCACGCCGACGACAGCGACACGAGCAGCGACCGGTTGCCGGGTTCGGCCACGGGGTTCGGCGGCGGGACGAGCGCGTTGAAGGCATCGAGCTCGGTCTCGGCGTCGAGGTACTCGCGCTCGGTCACGGGCGTCGGCGGTACCGGAGACGGCGCGAGCTCACGGTCTACGGGGGTGTTCCCATTCGCCGCCGGCGGCACGGTGCCGATGAGGTCGTCGACGGTCAGCGGTTCGAGCAGCGGATGGTCGGAGGTCAATCCGGCCAAGGCGGACTCGAGGAGCGCGCTGCTCGCGTTCCAGTCGTCCGGCTCGAGGACGACCACTCCCCGTCGGGTGTTCGGCTGCTCGAGCGCGACGACCGACAGTCCGGCGAGGAAGCGCTGGGCGCGCAGCGCCGGCGGATCGTCGCCCTCGAGGAGGCGCTGCAGGCCGGGGTCGGACCCGACGGCGGTGGTCGTGCCCGGTTGACTGCGCACGACGAAAGGCTGGGCGGGCGTGAACTGCTCCGTCGCGTGGCGTCAGATCGGCGCCGTCGAGGATCACGCGATCGACACCGGCGTCGCGGAGCCGTGTGAGCGAAGCGTCGTTGGCGGGGCGCGCGATCTCGGTTCTGGGGTCGACCCGCGTCCCGAGCAGCGCGCTGAGCTTGTCCGTCCCCTGCACGAGCTCGGGCCCCACCTCGGCGCTGAGTCCTCCGCTCACCAGCGAGCGCACGTCGACCGGAACGTAGGTGCCGGCGAGGACCTGCGACCGGCCGAGCGCGTCGCGCATCGCGTTGAGCGACGTGGTGAGCGCGGGGTCGTTGTTCGCGAGCTGGGTCCACGACTCGAGCGTCTCGGGCCCGGGCGCGAGCGTGAGCGGCACGCCGGAGTTGGCGATCGCGATGGCGCGACGGCCGAGGCGCCCGTCGGGCCGCAGCTGCGCGACGACGTCGGGATCCGGCTTGCCGTCGGCCTGGTATGCGGGCGGCGCGGTCATCGGCACGATCCAGCTGACTCCGAGGCGCTGCCCGATGGCCGGCCCGCCGTTCGCCGCCGGCGCCACGGCGACGACCGGGGTGACGAAGCCGGCCAGCCGGGTCCCGTCGGGCTGGCGCAGCTCCACCTCGACCGGGTACACGCCGGTGCGGCGCAGCTGCAGGCGGGTCGACTCGCCGCGGGGCGTCCTCGGCTTGGAGCGGGAAGGTGAGCGTCCGGCTGCCGTCCTCGCCGGCGGGGAAGGGGTCGAGCGGGAGCTCGGCCTGGCCGAGCACGGAGCCCAGATTCCGGCCTTCGAGCGCAGCCTCGAAGCCGGACCGAGAGCTCACGGCCTCGTGCGCCGTGGCGCTCACGATGAGGCCGGGAGTTCCCGCCGCCTGACCGCGAACCTGGAGGCGCAGCGGGAGGTTGCCGCCGACCGTGACCCAGGCCGGCTGGCCGGTGAGCACCAGGCGCGGCGCGTCCGGCGTGGCGTCGGCCGTCGTGGACGGCGGGTCGACGCCGGCGCCGGCGGGCAGCGCGCCGAGCACGAGAACGGCAGCGGACGTCAACACGACGGCCGCGGCGCGCCTCAAAGCGTCCGCCCGAGCACGCACAGCCCGACCGGGAGCCGGCGGAAACCGCACGACTCGTAGAGCGACAGCGCGGTCGTGTTGTCGAGCTGCGTGTTGACCAGCGCCCGGTCGACGGCGCGCCGCCGCAACCACCACAGCGCGTCGGCGATGAGCGTGCGGGCGAACCCGCGCCGGCGCGCGTCGGCGTGGACGGCGATGCGCTGGAGGTACCCGCTGCGTCCGGACCGGCCCGTCACGGCGTAGCCGGAGATCGGCTCACCGCCGTCAGCTGTGACACGAAAGCGCGTCACGGGTGTCGCGCGGAGCGCTTCGACGAGCCCGTCTTGGTCGAGGCGCCAGTCACCGTCGAAGGCCGTCGCGTCGAGGTCGAGGATCGCGGAATGGTCGTGACGGCGGGCGCGCCGCGTCGATCCGGTCTGCGCCGGCAGCTGCTCGAGGTCATGTGCGAGCAGATGGAGACGCTCTCGCACGGCGAACCCGGCGTCGACGAACGGCGCCGAGTCGGCCTGGCTGAGGGCGTTCGTCACGACGGCCTTGTAGCTACGCGCCTGAACCTCTCCGAGGCAGCGCTCGATCACGGACGGGCTCGGAGGAGCATCCGTCCCCATCGTCAGGCGGGCGACGTCGGCGTCGGCGCGGAACGGTCCGATACGCGCCCAGCCGCCCCGCCAGCGGAGGGTGTGAGAGTTCAGGGGCGACATGGCGACCCGCGAGCGTAACCGCGGGGTCGCGCCGCGGCCCGGCAGAGCCGTCTCCACGGAACACGCCGGGTACCGTGGACGTCATGCTGCTCCTCGGCGCCGACCCGCGCTTCGCCGACCATGATCCCGGCCGCGGGCACCCCGAGCGCCCGGCGCGGCTGGACGCCGTGCACGCCGGCATCGCCCAGGCAACGCGCGACGTCGGTGGCGACACCGACGCCCTGGTCACACCGCTCCCTCCGCGTGACGCGACCATCGAGGAGATCACGCGGGTGCACACGACCCGCCACGTCGAGCGCCTCGAGTCGCTGTCGGAGCACGGCGGCGGGTCGATCGACCTCGACACGACCATGTCGGCCGGGTCGTGGCCTGCCGCGGTACGGGCCGCCGGCGCCGGGCTCGCCGCCGCCGACGCGCTCGCAGCCGGCGACGGCGACACCGCCTTCCTCGCCGTGCGACCGCCCGGCCACCACGCCCGCCCCGAGGGCGCGATGGGGTTCTGCCTGCTCAACAACGTCGCCATCACGGCGGCTGCGCTCGCGGAGCGCGGCGAACGCGTCCTGATCATCGATTACGACGCGCACCACGGCAACGGCACGCAGGAGACCTTCTACGCCGACGAGCGCGTGGCGTACGTGTCGTTGCACGAATGGCCGCTGTACCCGGGGACGGGCCGCCTCGACGAGGTCGGGACCGACGCTGCCGTCGGCACGACATGCAACGTGCCGCTCCCCGCCGGCGCCACCGGTGACCTCTACGTCCGCGCGGTCGACGAGCTCGTCGCACCGCTCGCGGCCCGCCACGCCCCCGACTGGGTGCTCGTGTCGTGCGGCTTCGACGCCCACCGCGCCGACCCGCTCACCGGGCTCGGCTTGTCGGCGGGCGACTACGGCACGCTCGCGGCGCGCATGACCCAGCTCGCGCCCCGCCCGGGGCGGGTCATCGTGTTCCTCGAAGGCGGCTACGACCTCGACGCGCTGCGCGACGGGACCGCCGCCACCGTCACGGCGCTGGTAGGCGAGACGATCGCCCCGGTCGAGGCGCCGACGTCGGGTGGGCCCGGCCGCGAGGTCGTCGACGCCGCCGCCGGCTTGTGGAGCGAGGTCGCCCCCGCGACCTGACCGTCCATCAACCCCGCTCGGCCGACTCGGTGTCGGCGGCGCTCCTCTCCCCGTCGGCCGACGGCTCGCGCAGCAGCTCGGCCAGCCCGCCGACGGCGCCGAACAAGCCGCTCATCTCGGTGGGCAGGAAGATCTTCGTCGCCTGCCCGTTGGCCACCACCCGCAACGCCTCCAGGTACTTCAGCGCGACGAGGTCGGGCGTGGGGTTGCCGTCGTGGATGGCCGAGAACACGGAGCGGGTGGCGGCAGCTTCACCCTCCGCCACCGCGGTCTCGCGGTACTTCTCGGCGTCGGCCAGCCGCTGGATCGCCTCGGACTGACCCTGCGCCTCGAGGATCGCGGCTTGCTTGTCGCCCTCGGCCCTGGTGATGGCGGCCTCGCGCACACCGAGGGCCTCGGTGACCACGGCGCGGCGCGTGCGCTCGGCTTGCATCTGGTGGTGCATGGACTGCACGACGTCGGGCGGCGGGTCGATGCGTTGAATTTCCACGCGCACGACGCGCACGCCCCACTTGTCCGTGGAGTCGTCGAGGATGTCGCGCAGGTGCGTGTTGATCTTGGCGCTCGACGTGAGGGCGTCGTCGAGGTCGAGGTCGCCGATCAGGTTCCGCAGGTTGGTCTGAGCGAGCTTCGTGACCGCGAGCTCGAAGTTGGCGACGTTGTACATGAGCCGCTTCGCGTCAGTGGCCTCGTGGTAGACGACCGCGTACACGCTGACCACCACGTTGTCCGACGTGATGACCTCCTGCGCCGGCACCTCGACGACCTGCTCGCGGATGTCGACCATGTGGATCCGGTCGACGAACGGCACGATGATCCGCAACCCCGGGTCGACAGTGCCCTTGTACCGACCCAGGCGCTCGACGACGCCGCGCTGGTAGGGGCGCACGATCTTGATGGTCGTGAACGCGAGGACGAACAGCAGGAAGGCCAGGATGGCCAGGACGATGATTGCTGCCATGGGACAGCTCCTTCAGCGAAGGCCGTCAGCCGGGTGCCGACGGCGAGCCCGGCTCGGTGTGGCCGGGCGTGGTTCCCCGCGGCGCGACGTCGATGCGCCACGGGCTGACGACGAGACGGGTGCCGCTCACGTGCGTCACCAACACGGTGGCACCGGCGGCGACGCCCAAGCCGTTGGTGCTCTCGGCCTTCCACGTCTCGCGGTCGATGCGCACCAGGCCGGTCTCGTGCTTGCCGGCCGGGATCTCGTTCACAACCGTCGCGGTGCGTCCCTCCCACCGGTTGGCGCCGACGGGGTGGACCTCGTCGCGCCCTTCGAGCCGGCGCCCGAGCGGGACCAGTGCGGCCAGGCTGGCGGCGGTGACGCCGACGAACAGGACCCACTGGACGATCGCGCCGCCGCCTGCGAACGCCGCCACCGCGGCAGCCGCCGCGCCGATGGCGAAGGACAGCATGAAGAAGAGGACCGGCGTGAACACCTCGGCCAGGGCGAAGCCCACGACGGCGATCAGCCAGATCCAGCGCCAGGTCTCAGGCGAGTTGACGTCCATGGCCGCGGCTCCTGCCGTTCTGTCGCGACGGTACCGCGGCGATCGTGTTTCGGTGTTACGGGGACGCGCGAGCTAGCCGGTGAACCTCGGCGTCACGACGACCGCCGAGTCAGCTGGCCCGGGCACCCCGGAACGCGCGCTCGAGGAGGGGGGAGCGGGCGTCGAGCAGATCGGTGACGTTGGGCTGGGGCTCGGCCGGCTCCCGGTAGTCGAAGAACCGCCAGCCACGGGGAGGCCGGAGCGAGTCGGCGTGGACCTTGCAGAGCCGGCCGGTGGCCTCGGGCTCGTCGAGCGGATGGAGCCACACCGCCTGGCGTGCGCTATCAAATCCGATCGCCGCTGCCGCCGGTGCGTTGCAGCCGGGCCGTCCGCATCCCCTCATGACGTGAACGTATAGAAGGCAACCCGAGAAGTGGTGGATGGTCGGCGAGAATGATCCGGTGACCCCGATCCCGCCGCGCCTGCGGCCGCTCCTCGACGCGGACTCACCCGCCCAGCAGCTGGCCGGGCGGCTGGTCGCGGCCGGCCACCAGTGCTTCCTCGTCGGCGGGAGCGTCCGGGATGCCCTCCTCGACCTGGGCCCGGACGAGGAACGCGACGTCGACGTCGCCACCGACGCCCGGCCGGACGAGGTGGAGCGTCTCGTGCGGGACTGGGCCGACCAGGTGTGGCTCCAGGGCCAGCGGTTCGGGACCGTCGGCTGCAAGAAGGACGACACGCACTTCGAGATCACCACCTTCCGGGCCGAGGTGTACCGGCCGGAGAGCCGCAAGCCCGAGGTGGCGTTCGCCGACGACATCGAGACCGACCTGTCCCGGCGCGACTTCACGATCAACGCGATGGCGTTGCGGCTTCCCGACCCGGAGCTGGTCGACCCGTTCGACGGGGCGGCCGACCTTGCCGCCAAGCGTCTCCGGACGCCGCTCGAGCCCGAGGTGTCGTTCCTCGACGACCCCCTGCGCATGATGCGGGCGGCCCGGTTCATCGCCGCGTTCGCGCTCGAGCCCGACGCCGAGCTCGTGGCCGCGGTCGAGGAGCTGCACGGCCGCATGGAGATCGTGAGCGCGGAGCGCATTCGCGACGAGCTCTCGAAGCTGCTCGTGCTTCCCGACCCGTCGGCCGGGTTGTGGTTCCTCTGCCGCACCGGCGTGTCCGACGAGTTCCTGCCCGAGCTCAACGCCATGCAGCTCCAGCAGGACCCGATCCATCAGCACAAGGACGTGCTCGCGCACACGATCGCAGTCGTGCGCAAGACGCGTCCCGAGCTGCGAGTGCGCCTCGCCGCGCTCCTGCACGACATCGGCAAGCCGAAGACGCGCTCGGTCGGCCCGGGCGGCGTCAGCTTCCACCACCACGAGGTCGTGGGCGCGCGCATGGCGGAGGAGCGGCTCCGCGCGCTCCGGTTCCCGAGCGATCTCGTCGACGACGTCGCGCGTCTCGTCTACCTCCATCTGCGGATCCACACCTATTCGATGGGATGGACCGACCGGGCGGTGCGCCGCTACGTGCGCGACGCCGGTCCGCTGCTCGAGCCGCTCAACCATCTCGTCCGTCAGGACTGCACGACGCGGAACAAGGCGAAGGCGCGGGCGCTGAACCGGCGCATCGACGAGCTCGAGGAGCGCATCGCGCGGCTGCGCGAGCAGGAGGAGCTCGATCGCATCCGGCCGCCCCTCGACGGCCGGCAGGTGATGGCGTTCCTCGGCGTCGAGCCCGGGCCGGTCGTCGGCGATGCACTCGACTTTCTCCTCGAGCTCCGCCTCGACGAGGGCCCGATCGGACGAGGACGAGGCCTACGAGCGACTCGCGGCTTGGGCGCGCGAGCGCGGCATCGAGCCGGCGGGCTGAGCCCGGCTCAGAGCCCTTCCTTGCGGCCGCGCCAGATGATCGTGTGCGGGACGAGGGCGTCGGCGCCCGGCGGGCGGGGCTCTGCGAGCACCTCGACGCGGAAACCGCCGCGGCTCAGCGCGTGGAACACCTCGCTCACCGTGCGCACGTGCAGCCGGATGGGTTGGCCGTCGCGCTCGACCGTGACGGGTTCGTCGGTGAAGTACGACATGCGCACGACCCGGCTGATCGGCGTCGACGGGGTCTCCGGCGGCTCGCGGCCGACGCACAGGCCGATCGGGTGCTCGTAGGAGAAGACGAACGCGCCGCGGTTCTTGAGGACCCGGTGCGCCTGCCGGAAGACCCGGTGCAAGTCGCCGACCTCGCCCAGCGAGTACGCGCTGAAGACGATGTCGATCGACTCGGCCCGCAGGAAGGCGAGATCGGCGACGTCACCCTGATGCCACTCGACCCGTACCGCGGCCTGCTCGCCGAGCGTGCGGGCGCGGTCGAGCATCCGGACCGAAGCGTCGACGGCGATCGTCGTCGCGCCCCGGAGCGCGAACGCGACCGCGGCCTGCCCGTCACCGCACCCGAGGTCGAGGATCCGCTTGCCGCGCACGTCGCCGAGCAGGCGAAGCTCGTCCTCCGTCGGGCCTTCCGGCCCGTAGTGCACGATGTCGGTGGGAGGGCTCCCGGTTCGCTGGGACGCGATGCGGTCCCAGCTCTCCGTGTTGGTCACGGCCTCATTGTGACGACTGGCGGTGCCTCGTGCCGAGCGTCACTCGCCCCGGGCGGACTCCTCCGCCGGTCCTGAGCCGGTGCTGCTTCCGGGTGCGGCGGGTCGGCTTGGGCAGGCGGCGCAGCGGCCGCGCGCCGGCGCCACCGACCCCGGGGCGACGACCTCGATCGCGCCGGCCCGCTCGAGGCGTCGGAGGCGGGAGAGAGGGAGCCGGACGGCTGGCTCACGCCGCCCCGGACGCGCTCCTATGCTTCGAGCCGTGCCGTCACACGTTGACTACGCACTCGCCCGCCGGGCGGTCCTGCGCGACCTCCGGCGCGGCGCGGTCACACGACTCGACGTGTGCGACGCGCATCCGGAGCTGCTCCGCGCCGCCCGCAACGTGGGCGAGCCCGCGCCGCACGCCTGCCCGATCTGCGGGTCCGAGCGCGTGCGCTACGTCTCCTACGTGTACGGCGACACGCTGAAGCAGGCCAACGGCCGTTGCATCACGTACCCCGGCGAGCTCGACAAGCTCGACGCGTCGTTCGACGAGTTCGCCTGCTATGTGGTCGAGGTCTGTCTCGACTGCCGGTGGAACCACCTCGACCGCCGGTACCTGCTCGGCCGCCGCCACGCCGGCTGAGGAGCGAGCGGCCGCGACTCACGCCTCGTCGTCGTCCTCGACGACCTCGTGCGGGTACTGCGAGCGGCACGAGACGCACCACAGCTCGGGCTCGTCGATGACCTGCTGCGACGCCGGCGTGTCCCACGTCTCCGGGGTGACGTAGACGCGGCGGACGAGGGCCAGCTCCTCGTCCGGGAAGGCGCAGTTCTCGCAGGCGCGCTCCGTCATGCGCCCCATCTTTGTCCGCCCTCGCAGGCTCGGGCTTTGCGGCGACGGTCGGCAGAGCCGCCGCCCGCCGCGGGCTACGCTCGGGGTGCTGCCGGGAGCCGTGGGAGCCCCGGACGGTGGAGGTTCGGAGATGACGACTGCGTCGTCGAGCCCCGATTCACGCGCGCCGCTCGAGCGCGCCCGACATCAGTGCCCGCAAGGGCAACGGGCCCCCGTTGGTGATGGTGACCGCGTACGACTTTCCGTCGGCACGGGTGGCCGACGGCGCCGGGGTCGACATGATCCTCGTCGGCGACACGCTGGCCATGGTCGTGCTCGGCCACGACGACACGCTCCACGTCACGATCGACGACATGGCCCACCACGTGGCGGCCGCTGCCCGCGCCAAGCCCGGGGCCCTGCTCATCGGTGATCTGCCGTGGCTCAGCTACCACGTCTCCGACGAGGAGACCGTGCGCAACGCGGCCCACCTCGTCCGCGCCGGCGCGGCGGCGGTGAAGCTCGAGGGTGGGCGCAAGCGCCTCGGCGCGATCGAGGCGATCCTCGACGCCGAGATCCCGGTCATGGGCCACCTGGGCCTCACGCCCCAGTCGATTCACGCCGTCGGCGGCTTCAAGGTGCAGGGCAAGCAGCTCGACGCCGCACGCGCCATCGTCGACGACGCCGTGGCGCTCGCCGAGACGGGGTGCTTCGCGATCGTGCTCGAGTGCGTGCCCGACGCGGTCGCCAGGATCGTCACCGACTCGGTGTCGGTGCCGACGATCGGCATCGGCGCCGGGCGTCACTGTGACGGTCAGGTGCTCGTGTACCACGACCTGCTCGGCCTCGAGGACCGCATCAAGCCGAAGTTCGTGCGCCGGTACGCGTCGCTGAAGACCGACGCCACCGAGGCCGTCGCCCGGTACGCCGAGGACGTGCGGGCCGGGCGGTTCCCGTCGAGCGACGAGACGTACCACGTCGCCGACGACGTCGCCGAGGCCCTCGGCCTCTTCGGCGCCGCTCCCGCGTGAGCCCGGCTCGCCGGGCGGGCGCGGCGGCGGCGCTGCTTGCGCTGGCCGTCGTTCTCGTCGGCGGCGGGTTGTTCCTCCTTCTGCGCCGGGACGACGAGACGGCCGCGCCGGGCGGCCCGCTCGGCGTCGGTGCTCGCCGGCGCCCGTCCGGCGACGGCGCCGTTCACGGGGCTCACCGAGGTGCGTTTGGGGATCGGCGGGGACTGCCGGCACGTCGTGGTCGCCGACAGACACGGACGAGCGCGCGACCGGGCTCATGCGCAGGAACGACCTCGGGTCGTACGACGGGATGCTCTTCGTCTTCGACGAGCCGACCAGCTCGTCGTTCACGATGTCCGACGTCCCCGTGCCGCTCGACATCGGCTGGTACGACGCGGCCGGCCGTCCCGTCGACCGGCTCCTCATGCAGCCGTGCCCCGACCGTTCTGTGTCCGAGTGCCCGGCGTACAGCTCCCGGGGCCCGTACAGCTACGCGGTCGAGACGCTCGGCGGCGAGCTTCCGGCCGGCGCGCTCAGCGCGTGTCCGTGACCTGGTCGTCCTCTGCGTCCCCGGCGACCGTGAACGAGATCGCGAAGTACAGCGCGAGCGCGGCGTAGGCGATCAGGCACGCCACCGGGCTGACGAACGCGAGAGGAATCGTGAGCGCGTAGACGACGGGACCGATGATCGCGGCGCGGCGGGCGCGCCGAGCACCCTCGGCGCCCACTCCGGGCGTGAGCAGCGACGGGACGCGGACGAGATACGTCCACAGCGCGATGAACGCCAGGCCGATGAGCGTCATGTTGGCGCCGTACACGGCGGCGGCGATGTGGGCGTTGTCGCCCTCACGGATGTAGTCCCCGAGCAGGGCAGTGGGGAACGGCAGGAAGGCGACCGTGAGCAGCAGGAGCAGGTTGAGGAACAGCAGGGGCCGGTCGACGGTGACGATGCGCTCGAAGATGTCGTGGTGGTTGACCCAGATGATGCCGATGATGGCGAAGCTCACGACGTACGCGGCGTACGAGGGCCACTGGTTCGCGAGATCACGAGCGAGCTCGCCCGCCTCCGAGTCGGGGACGCGCACCTCGATGATGAGCAGCGTGATGGCGATCGCGAAGACGCCGTCGCTGAACGCCTCGAGCCGCGTCTTCGGCATCCTCGAATCGTAGGTTTGCCCGCCAGAACCGAGGTGCCCCTCGTAGCTGTCGTACGCCGTCGCTAAGGTCTGCGTCGATAGGCCACGTCGAAGGTTGCTAGCCTGAACCGTTCCAACACAGCCTGCTCCTTGCCGTCCGGCTCGCCGGGCGCAGCCGGGAGCCCGTCCGGCCCGGAGCACGGGTCGCGGTCCACAGGAGGTACGAGCCGTTGCGGCCGTACGAGGTCATGATCATCTTCGACGCGGACCTGGAAGAGGAGACGATCCGGGCCGCGGTCGACCGGTTCTTCCAGCTCATCCAGTCGAAGGGCGCCGAGCCCGGGCACGTCGACTACTGGGGGAAGCGGCGCTTCGCCTACGAGATCGACCATCGCACGGAGGGCTACTACGTGGTGCTCCAGGCGAGGGCCGAGCCGCAGGCGATGCAGGAGTTGCACCGGGTGCTCTCCCTGGCTGACGAGGTACTCCGCCACAAGGTGCTCCACATTCCGGAGCGGGTCTACGGGCCGCCGAAGACAGCGAGCGCCGGCGCGGCGGACGCATAGGGAGGAAACACCAATGGCGAACGGCAACGCAGTCACCGTCGTGGGCAACCTGACCCGCGATCCCGAGCTTCGCTACACGCCGAGCGGCGCGTCGAACACGCGCTTCGGCGTGGCGGTGAACCGGCGCTGGATGGACCGCAACACCAACGAATGGCAGGAGGCGACGAGCTTCTTCGACGTCGTGTGCTGGCGCGAGATGGCCGAGAACGTGAGCGAGTCGCTCGCGAAGGGCTCACGCGTCGTCGTCACCGGCCGGCTCGAGCAGCGCAGCTACGAGGACCGCGACGGCAACCGGCGCAACGTCGTCGAGATCATCGCCGACGAGGTCGGGCCGAGCCTCCGCTTCGCGACCGCCCAGATCACCAAGAACGACCGCCGGGGCGGCGGCGACTTCGGCGGTGGCGGCGACAGCGGCGGCGGTGGAGGCCGCGGCGGCGGGCGTGGGGGCGAGAGCCCCCAACCCGCGCCGACCGGTGGTGCCGACCTCGACGAAGAGCCGTTCTGAGCACCGAAGACCGATGAGGTGAGCTGACCCGAGATGGCGAGAGACAAGAAGAAGAAGTCCCAGGCGGCCGACCGCCGACGCCCGATCAAGAAGAAGACGTCGATCCTCTCCTCGGAGAGCATCGACTGGGTCGACTACAAGGACGTCAACCTCCTCCGGCGGTTCATGTCGGAGCGGGCCAAGATCCGGGCGCGGCGCGTGACGGGCAACAGCGCGCAGCAGCAGCGGGCGGTGGCGCGAGCGATCCGCATCGCCCGCGAGATGGCGCTCCTCCCCTACAGCGTCCGGCAGGTCACGCAGCGGAGTCGCGGCGGTCGCCGCGACCGGGGCGACCGCGACCGGGGCGACCGTGACCGCGACCGCGACCGCATGCCGGAGCCTCCGCCCGAGAGGGAACCGGCCGCGGGAGCCGAGGACGGTGGCGCGAGCGCGCCCACGGAAGGCGGGAACGGCGCCGAAGTAGCCGCCGAGGTCGCAGCCGACGCGGCGGCGCCCGCGGCCGCAGGCGGCGAGGACCAGTCGTGAGGGTGGTGCTGCGCGACGACGTCGAGAACATCGGCCGCAAGGGCGACCTGATCGAGGTCACCGACGGCTTCGCGCGGAACTACCTCGTGCCACGCGGCCTGGCGATGAAGGCGACCAAGGGTGTCGTGCAGCAGGCCGAGGCCATGCGTCGCAACCGTGAGGCGCGCGACGCGCGCGATCGCGAAGCGGCGCAGGCGCTGGCCGACCAGTTGAGCGGGCAGCGCATCGAGCTCCGCGCCCGAGCCGGCGAGGGCGGCCGCCTGTTCGGATCGGTGACATCGGCCGACGTCGTCGACGCGGTGCGCGCCCAGACGGGCGTCGAGCTCGACCGCCGCAAGACGCAGCTCGCCGAGCCGCTCAAGGAGCTCGGCGCGGTCGAGGTCCCCGTGAAATTGCACTCCGACGTCGAGGTGACCCTCACCGTCGACGTCGTCCCCGAATAGCGCGCTCGCGCGCATTCCCCAGGGCGCGCCGGCGCCCGCTCCTCCCTCGTTCTTCTCGCGACGCCCCGACCAGCCTGTTCGTCGCGGCCTCGGGTAGCTGTCACACCCCGACCGGAGAATGAGAGCGATTCGTCCCCAGGGTTGTGGAGGCGAGAGCCCTGAATCCACAAGGAAATCGCTCTATCGATCCACAGGCCGACCCGACGAGGATGCGGAACGAGGCATCTCGTGGGAGGGGCGCCGCACTGGGAGCGGCGGCACGAGGGCCCGGCGATGGGGGCCCGGCCGTTCGGGGGAGCCGGGAGGCAGGAAAGGAACAGCGTGGTCCAGGCGATCGATGACGCGCGGCGACGGATGGCGGGGCGTGTGCCGCCCCACAACCTCGAAGCCGAAGAGTCGCTCCTCGGAGCGATGCTGCTCTCGCGCGATGCGATCACCGCGGCCGTCGAGGCGCACGTCGAGGCGAGCGACTACTACAAGCCCGCGCACGTCCACATCCACGAAGCGGTCATGGCCCTGTACGGCCAGGGCGAGCCCGTCGACCCGGTCACGATCGCCGAGGAGCTGCGCCGCGCCGAGCTGCTCGACGCCGTCGGCGGGCGCGCCGCGCTGCTGCGCATCCAGGCGGCGACGCCGGCATCGGCGAACGCCGGCCACTACGCGCGCATCGTCAACGAGCTCGCCCTCCTTCGCCGGCTGATCGGGGTCGCCGGCGACATCGCCGAGATGGGGTACGACACGCCCGAGGACGTCGCCGAGACGCTCGACCGCGCCGAGTCGATGGTGTTCGAGGTGGCGGAGCGGCGCGTCAGCGAGTCGCTGGCGGGCATCTCCGACTCGCTCCAGACGACGCTCGACCAGCTCGAGTCGATGTACGGGAGCGACACCGAGGTGGTGGGCGTGCCCAGCGGCTACCACGAGCTCGACTCGCTGCTGCTCGGGCTCCAGCGTTCGAACCTCGTGATCGTGGCGGCGCGCCCCTCGATGGGCAAGTGCGTCGCGTGGGACACGCCGATCGTCGACGCGTCGACGGGCGCGGTGCAGACCGCCCAGGAGGTCTACGAGCGCGGGCGGGCGGGCCGACCGGTGCGCGTGCTCGCGCTCGACGACGACCTGCGCGTTCGCAGCATCGCGCCGTCGGCATTCGTCGACGACGGCGTCAAGCCCGTCTACAAGATCACGACCCGCACGGGACGCGTCGTCCGCACCACGATCACGCACCCGTTCCTCACCGCCGACGGCTGGAAGCCGCTCGCCGACATCTGCGTCGGCGACCGCGTCGCCGTGCCTCGTTCGATCCAGGTGTTCGGAAACGAACCGCGCCCCGAGGCGGAAGTCGTCATGCTCGGGTTCCTCATCGGGAGCGGCTGCCTCGCCGACGGCTCGCCGATGATGAGCACCGCGTCGCCCTCGGTGCTCCTGGAGTTGAGGCGGTGCGCCGCCAAGCTCGGTGTCACGGTCAGGCACACGTCCCCGTCCGAGCACCGTCTCTGCACCCCACTGGGGCGCCCGAGCCCGGTCACCACGCTGCTGCGCCAGCACGGCCTCTGGAAGAAGGAGTCGCGGGCCAAGCACATCCCCGATGCGGTGTACCGCCTGCCCCGCAAGCAGCTGGCGCTGTTCCTCAACCGGCTCTTCGCCGCCAACGGTTGGGCGTCCGTCCACAAGGGCGGCCAGGCCTCGATCGGGTTCGGCTCGCGGTCCGAGCGGCTGGCGCGTGGCGTGCAGCACCTGCTGCTCCGCTTCGGGGTGGCGTCGCAGCTCCGGCACCGGACGGCCTTGTACAACGGGCGGGGCGTCGCGTCCTGGCAGATCGAGGTGAGTCATCCCGAATCGATCCGTCGGTTCGCGGCCGACATCGGCATCCTCGGCAAGGAGGACGCGGTCGGCGCGCGTCCTCGTCGCACTCGAGCGACGGAGTCGCAACTCGAACCTCGACACGATCCCGGCCGCGTTCTGGGGCGAGGTCCTCAAGGCCAAGGGCGATCGCACGTGGCGGTCGGTGTCGGAGGCGGCGGGGAAGCCGGCCAACTACAACTGGCACGTCGGCACGCGCTCACCGCAGCGCGGCACGCTCGCTCTCCTCGCCGAGGTGCTCGACTCCCGCGACCTCGAGCTGCTCGCCAAGTCGGACATCTGGTGGGACGAGATCGTCTCGATCGTCTACGTCGGTGACGAGCAGGTGTACGACCTCACCGTCCCGCACGTCCACAACTTCGTCGCCGCCGACATGTTCGTGCACAACACGTCGTTCGCTCTGGGCGCGGCCGCGCAACGTCGCCGTCTCGGTGCAGCGCCCGGTCATGTTCTTCTCGATGGAGATGGGCAACCTCGAGCTCACGAAGCGCCTGCTCGCGGCGGAGGGTCGCGTCGAGGCCAAGCGCCTCTGGACCGGCAACATCCCCGAGTCGGACTGGTCCCGGTTGAGCCACGCCGTCGGGCGCCTCGCCGAAGCGCCGCTCTTCATCGACGACAACCCGCACTGCACGGTGATGGAGATGCGGGCCAAGGCCCGCCGCATCCGCGCCCGGCACGGCGACCTCGGCCTCATCGTCGTCGACTACATCCAGCTCATGAGCTCGACCGGCTCCCGCCACATCGAGAACCGCCAGGTCGAGGTGGCCGAGCTGTCGCGCGGTCTCAAGATCCTCGCCCGCGAGCTCGACTGCCCGGTCATGGCCCTGTCGCAGCTGAACCGCCAGCTCGAGTACCGCCAGGACAAGCGGCCCATGCTCGCCGACCTCCGTGAGTCGGGCGGCCTCGAGCAGGACGCCGACGTCGTCTGCTTCATCTACCGCGACGAGGTGTACAACCCCGAGTCCGACCAGCGCGGACAGGCCGAGATCCTCGTGTCGAAGCACCGCAACGGGCCCACCGGCATCGCCCGGCTCGCGTTCAACGAGCGGTTCACGAAGTTCGACAACATGGCGCGCGACTAGCGGCGGTTTCGATCGGCGAACCCGGGGAAGCGCTGGGCGAACTGCGCGCGCCGCCGTCGGACATAGACGGTCATCACGACGTTCATCACCGCCAGCGCGGCGAACAGCACGCCGAAGACGACGCGTCCACCGGCGAAGTTGGCTACGGCCAGCGCCACGAACAGGGCGGCGATGACGCTGCGGATGACCACGATGGTGTTGCCCGATCGCATGGCGTCTCCCTTCGTAGGCTCCATCCTGACCGGCGTGTGGCAAGCGTGGGTCGCGGGAAGGTCAGGGCTTCGTGAAGCCGATACCCTCGACCCGTTCGAGGGGGTGCCGTGGGCTCCGACTCCGTGCTCGTGAAGGCCGAAGAGGACTTCACGACGATCACGATGAACCGTCCCGAGCGCCGCAACGCGCTGTCGCTCGGCTTGCTGCGTGACATGACGGCGGCGTTCCGAGCCGCGGGCGACAGCAGCGCCCGCGGCGTGATCCTCGCCGCCAACGGCCCGGTCTTCTCCGCCGGCCACGACTTCCGTGACCTCGCCGGCGCCGACGCCGCGTCGATCCGCGAGCTCCTCGATTCGTGCACCGAGCTCATGGTCACGATGCAGTCCATCCCCCAGCCCGTCGTGGCGCGCGTGCACGGCCTGGCCACCGCGGCCGGCTGCCAGCTCGTCGCAACCGCCGACCTCGCGGTGGCGTCCGAGGACGCCGGCTTCGCCACTCCCGGCGGCAAGGGCGGTTGGTTCTGCCATACCCCGCTGGTCGCCGTGGCGCGCAACGTCTCGCCAGAAGCGGGCGCTGGAGCTCGGCTTGACCGGTGACACCATCGACGCCCGCACGGCGCTCGACTGGGGGCTCGTCAACCACGTCGTCCCCACCGAGCAACTCGACGACGCCACCGTCAGCCTGCTGCGCCGCGCCACCCGCGGCAGCCGGGCGTCGAAGGCGCTCGGCAAGCAGACGTTCTACGCCCAGATCGGCCTCGACCAGCGCGCCGCGTACGAGCACGCCCTCGACGTGATGACGCAGTCGAGCCAGTCGCCCGACGCCCAAGAGGGATTCGCCGCCTTCCTCGAGAAGCGCCGGCCCCGTTTCGAATAGCGCGTTGAGCGGCGTTCAGAACAGCCGGAGGTCGGGCGGGGCGTCGGCGCGCAGGCGCTCGATGTCGATCTCGATGCACTGGACGCCGCGGCTCTCGGCGAACACGCGGGCCTGGGGCTTGATGCGCGTGGCGACGAAGAGCCCGTTCGTCGGCGCGAGCGTCGCGTCGAGGTCGAGCCGCTCCTGGTAGCGGAGCAGCTGCTCGACCCCGGCGATCTCGCCGATCCGCTTCACTTCGATCACCACGGCGCGGCCCTCTCCGTCCCGGCACAGCAGATCGACGGGCCCGATGTCGGTCGGGTACTCGCGCCGGACGATGCGGAGGTCGTCACGAAGGGCGCGCACGTGCGCGGCGATGAGCTCCTGCAGCTCGGCCTCGACGCCGTCCTTGGCGAGGCCGGGATCGTCGCCCAGCGTGATCTCGTGGTCGAGCAACACCTCGTGCAGCGCGATGGTGAGTCGTTCCCCGCCGGGATTGGCCGCGACGATCGCGCCCGGCTCCTCGCGGATCGTGCACGGCGGGTTCATCCAGTTCAGCGGCTTGTACGCCTTGCTGTCGGCGTGCACCGCGATCGAGCCGTCGGCCTTGAGCAGGATCAGCCGCTGCGCCGGCGGGAGCCGGGCGCCGAGCCGGCCTTCGTACTCGACCGAGCATCGCGCCACGACCAGCCGCACGGGCCGCGTTGTACCACAGCGACGACGTCGCGGACCTAGGCTGCGCGCGCGCATTCGAGCGTGAAGGGGGCGCGTCATGGGCATCAACAGCGGCATCTACAAGCTCGTCCTCGTGCTGCACATCCTGACGGCGATCATCGGGTTCGGTGCCGTGTTCCTCAACGGGATCTACGGCCAGCAGGCCAGGAGCCGAAGGGGATCCGAAGGCCTCGCGATCTCGCAGGCCAACTTCCTCGTGTCGAGGATCGGCCAGTACTTCATCTACGCCGTGTTCATCTTCGGCGTCCTGCTCGTCGTGCTGAGCGACGACGTGTGGGAGCTTCAGCGACTCGTGGATCGTCGGCGCGATCGTGCTCTACGTGCTCGGGCTCGGGCTGTCGCACGGCCTGCAGCAGCCCAACGTGCGCCGGATGATCGCGTCTCCAGGACGAGCTGGTCGCGATGGGCCCGCCGCCGGCCGGCGCGACCGCCGGCGAGCCGCCGTCCCAGGTCATCGAGCTCGAGGAGCGCGGCCGCCGGGCACGGATCGTCGGCACGCGTCCTGCAGCTCGACCTCGTCCTGATCCTCATGCTCATGGTGTGGGGCCCGCGCTTCTGACCCCGATCGGCCGACGTCGACGGCGGCCGCGTACGATCACGGCGTGAGCATCTACGACGACGTGCTGCGCGAGCTCGTCGCCGCGATCGGCGCAGCGCTCTTCGTCGGAAACCTCATCGCGCTCGTGCGCCGACGCTCCGGTTCGAAGGTCGCGGCGACGCGCGGCGGGGACACGCTCCCCGAGGCGCCGATCGCGCGGACGGTCGTCTACCTGGTCATCGGATTCGTCGTCATGGTCGCCGGTCTCGCCGCGATCGCGACCAAGTAGCCGCGTTCGCGATCGCGATCTGACGGCGAGCGCGGCCGTGGTGGCGATCGTCTCGACCGGCTCCGTCGCGTCGACCGTGATCACGTCGTCGCCGAGCTCGAGGGTCGCGAGCTGCGAGTCGAGGAGCGCGGGGCCGGCGAAATGGCCGTGCCGGGCGGCGAGCCGCTCCGCGAGCACCTCGCGGGGTGCGACGAGGGCGACGAACGCGACCCGGGGCACGCCGCGGGCGAGTCGCCGGCGGTAGGCGCGCGTGAGGGCCGAGCAGGCGAGCACGAGGCCACCCGTCGACGTGGTCGCGGAGGATCGCATCGAGGCGGTCGAGCCAGGGCGCCCGCCACGCGTCGTCGAGCGGGATGCCCTGCGCCATGCGGGCCTTTGCCTCCGGCGTGTGCTCGTCGTCACCGTCGACGAACGGCACTCCGAGCTCGGTGGCGAGGCGGCGCCCGACGGTGGACTTCCCGCTGCCCGAGACGCCCATGACCACGACCAGCGGCCGCCGGGTGCCGGACGACGGCCCGTCGGGCACCGCTAGGACCGCGCCGGCGCCGGGCGCAGTGACATGAACTCGTTGACGTCGAGCAGCCCCAGCACGACCCGCACGGGTGCAGGAACGAGTCGGCGTTCCGGGTCGCTGAAGATCCGCGGCTCGCACAGGCGCACGGTCGTTCCGTTCGTGCGGACCTCACACCCCCCGGCCGCCATCACGTTCTTGACCCATTGGGTGTCGGCGCCGTAGGTCAGGGCGATCACGTACCGCTCGCCGTCCCGGAACATGTTCACCGGCGTCTGATAGGTGCGTCCCGACCGGCGACCGACGTGGGTCACGACCGCGAAGCCCGGAACGCCGCCCGGCGAACGGGCGCGACACACGGTTCGTCACGTGGCTGTTGAACCGGGCCACGGCCTTGGGGATGGTCACGCATCGCAGCATAGAGAGCACGCGCGGGGTCGGTACCGTGTCGGCGTGCCGCGACGCTGCGACTGGGTGCCCGACTCCGACCCGGCATACGTCGCGTACCACGATGACGAGTGGGGCGTGCCGTCGCGCGACAACCGCCACCTGTTCGAGATGCTCACCCTCGAGGGTGCGCAGGCCGGTTTGTCGTGGGCGACGATCTTGAAGAAACGGGACGGGTATCGCAGCGCGTTCGCGGGCTTCGATGCGGCCGCAGTGGCCAGATTCGATCGGCGAAAGGTCGACCGACTGCTCCGCGATCCGGCCATCGTGCGCAACCGCCTCAAGGTCGAGTCGACGGTGAACAACGCCCGGCGCGTCCTCGACATGCAGGAAGAGCCGGGTGGGCTCGCCGGCTACCTCTGGGAGTTCGTCGACGGTGCGCCGATCGTCGGCAAGTGGCGCTCGATCTCCGAGATCCCCGCCGAGACGCCCGAATCGAAGGCGATGAGCAAGGACCTCAAGCGCCGCGGCTTCCGCTTCGTCGGCCCGACCGTCTGCTACGCGTTCATGCAGGCCGTCGGGCTCGTGAACGACCACACGACGTCGTGCTTCCGCTACAAGGAGCTGAACGCGGGGCGGTGAGCGATGAGTCGACTCATCAGGATCGTCAACGGGTTGAATCGCTGTGAGGAGAGCGGGTGACGGGAATCGAACCCGCCGTGTCTCAGCTTGGGAAGCTGACTGTTCTGCCTCTGAAGCGGTAGGGCACCCGCGCAGCCCCGAACCCGCGAGGACCGCCGAAGATACCAAGCCCCGCCGGTAGGCTCCGCGGCTGTGATCCTCTCCGACCGGACGATCCGCGAGGAGCTCAAGGCGGGGCGCATCGCCATCGAGCCGTTCGACGACGCCAACGTGCAACCGTCGTCGGTCGACATGCACGTCGATAGGTACTTCCGGGTGTTCCGCAACGACACGACGCCGTACATCGACCCGAAGGAGCCCCAGGAGGATCTCACCGAGCTCGTCGAGGTCGGTGACGGGCGCTCGTTCATCCTCCATCCGGCCGAGTTCGCGCTGGCCTCGACGCTCGAGCGCGTACGCCTGCCGGACGATCTCGCCGCCCGGCTCGACGGCAAGAGCTCCCTCGGGCGCCTCGGCCTGCTCACGCACGCGACCGCCGGCTTCGTCGACGCAGGATGGGACGGCCACCTGACCCTCGAGCTGTCGAACGTCGCGACGCTTCCCATTGCCATCTATCCCGGCATGAAGATCGGGCAGATCTCCTTCTTCCGCATGACGACCCCGGCCGACCATCCGTACGGCAGCGACGCCACCGGGTCGAAGTACCAGGGCCAACGGGGCCCGACGCCGAGCCGCTACTACCTGAACTTCCGCGACGGCGACTGACCGACCGTGAGCGACGTCCGGCTCGCCCGAGCGCTGTGGCGGGTCATGGAGCCCTACCACGCCGTCGTGTATTTCGCGCCCGACGTCAAGTCGGCGTTCGAGGACCTCGGGTTGCCCGGCTTCTGGAGGGGCTACTTCGCGTCCCGCGCGGCGCCGATGGGACCGGTTCCCGCCGAGGTCGTGATCGCGACGTTCTACAACTTCCATCCCGACATGGTCCGCTGGGCGATGTCGGAGACGTGGAGTCCGCGCCGACCCGTCCGCCGTCACCGCCACCCGTCGTCCGTCTCGCCGATCGGACGCTCCGGGCCTGGCTCGGCGACGAGGCCGTCGAAGTCGGCCGACGTGGCCGAGGCCTCGGAGCTCGCGCGGCGCGCCGCCGAGGCCGCGAGCCCGCTCGGCCGTCCGCTGTTCGCCGGGTACACCGCGCTCGACTGGCCGGCGGAGCCGCACCTCGTGCTCTGGCACGCAGCGACGCTCTTGCGCGAGCACCGCGGCGACGGGCACGTGAGCGCGCTGGTCGGTGAGCAGGTCGACGGCTGCGAGGCGAACGTTCTCACGCGCCGCGTCCGGCGCGAGCACGAGCGAGCTGCAGCGAGCGAGCCGCCAGTGGCCGGATGACGAATGGGACGCCGCCGTCGACCGCCTGCGCGGGCGCGGATGGGTCGATGACGACACCACGCTCACGTCCGCCGGCGCGCCGCCAAGCAGGCGGATCGAGGACCGCACGGACGAGCTCGCAGCACCGCCGCTCGCAGCTCTCGACGAGTCCGAGCAAGACGGCTCGTCGCCATCCTCGACCGGGTGAGCCGGGCGATCGTCGACGCCGGCGGCGTGACGTTCCCGAACCCCATCGGCCTGCCTGATCCGAGGAAACTCGCCGACTCCTGAAATCCCGGGAACCGGGCCCGCGCCCGTTGTCCGTCCAAACCACCGCGACCGTGCTCAGCGGCCGAGGAGCTAGAGGCCGGGCTGGAAGCGCGCCGTGACGGTCTCGGGGTCCTGCTCGGCGTGCTCGACCGCATCGAGCAGCACCTCGGAGATGTCCTGCACCCGGACGTCTTCGTCGCGCTGCTTCTCCTTGACGCCGTCGTCCATCATCACGTAGCAGAACGGACAGCGCGACCGCGATCCGGCTCGCGCCCGTGGCGAGCGCCTCCTCGGTGCGCTCGATGTTCACCTTCTTGCCCGTGTGCTCCTCCATCCACATGCGCGCCCCGCCCGCGCCGCAGCACAGCCCGCGCGTCCCGTTGCGCGGCATCTCGACCACGTCGATCCCGCCCAACGAGCCGATGACGTTCCGCGGGGCGAGGTACACGTCGTTGTGGCGGCCCAGGTAGCACGAGTCGTGGTACGTCACCCGCTCCTCGAGCGACGCTTCCTCGAGGTCGAGGCGCCCGCTGTCGATGAGCTCCATGAGGAACTGGGAGTGGTGGACGACCTCGTAGTCGCCGCCGAGCTGCGGGTACTCGTTCTTCAACGTGTTGAAGCAGTGCGGGCACTGCGCGATGACCTTCTGCACGCCGAGACCGTTCAGCGTCTCGACGTTCTGCATCGCGAGCATCTGGTAGATGTACTCGTTCCCCGAACGGCGGGCCGGGTCGCCGGTGCAGAGCTCGCTCGGGCCCAGGATCGCGAAGTCGACCCCTGCCCGTTGCAGCAGCTTGGCGACAGCCCGGCTCGTCTTCTTGTTGCGGTCGTCGAACGAGCCCGCGCACCCGACCCACATCAGGTACTCGTGCTCGAAGGGCCCGGAGCCGTCGATGATCGGGATGCCTTCGAGATCGCCGCCCCAGTCGCCCCGGTCGGCCTGGTTCATGCCGTAGACGTTCGACGAGTTCTCCATGGCGCGGTACGTGTTCCCGAGCTCGGTCGGGAAGTTGCTCTCCATGAGCGACAGGTAGCGACGCATGTCGAGGATCTTGTCGAGGATCTCGATGTCGACGGGACAGATCTCGTCACACGCCTTGCACGACGTGCACGCCCACAGCTCCTCGGCGGTGATGCGTTCGAGGAGCGAGTCGGCGCCGACCGTGATGTCGCGGTCGACTCCGACCGGCGGAGACACCGGCGGATCTCCGGTGGCCGCCATGACCTCGCCCACCTTGAGCACGATCTCGCGCGGGTCGAGGGGCTTGCCAGTGGCGTGCGCAGGGCACACCGACGTGCACCGGCCGCAGATCGTGCACGCGTCGGTGTCGAACAGCTGCTTCCAGGTGAAGTCCTCGACCGTCGAGGCGCCGAACGTGTCGAGGTCGGTCTCCATCAGGTTCGGGAGCGGGCTCATCGCGCCCTTGGGCCGCTCGCGGGGGCCCAGGTACATGTTCATCGGCGACGTGATCATGTGTCGGAGCTTCGTGGTGGGCAGGATCACGAGGAACGCGACGAACGCCGCGAAGTGGATGCCCCAGAGCCAGCGGTGCGCGTCACGCAGGGTCCCGTGCGACAGCGAATCGAACAGCGTCGCCACCGGATAGCCGACCACCGACCACCGCTCGAACGACTGCGTGCCGTCGAGCGCGATGCGCAGGCCCTCGGTCGCGAATCCGGTCAGGCCGATCACGAGGAACGTGCCGAGGATCAGCGCGTCCTCGGGCTTGGTCTTGATGCGGATGCGGTACGGGCGCTGGATGTAGCGACGCCCCAACGCCCAGACGATCCCCACCACGAAGATCACGCCGAAGACGTCGGCCGTCGCGGCGTACCCCTGGTACACGCGCCCGTGCAGGAACTTCGCCGAGTCCGGCAGCTGGTGGTCGATCTCGAGGACCACCGTCGCCACGAAGAGGACGATGAAGCCGAAGTAGATCATCGAGTGCATGACGCCCGCCGCCGGGTCGCGCAGCAACGTCTGCATCCACACGCCGGACCGGAAGCCCTCGAGCCGCCTCTTGGCGTTGGCGCGGGTGGTGCGGCGGTCGTCGGGCTTGCCCCGCTCGTAGTTCTGGACTCGTTGCGAGATGAGCCACGCCACCACGAGCAGCATCACGCCGACGGTGGCGTAGAACGCCCAGTAGAGCGGGTCGGGGACGTTGTCGAACACGTGCCGGCTGATCGGCGAGTCGTCCTCCCAACCGGTGAGCCGGGGGACGATGCCCGACGCCAGCGCCCCGAGCGAGGCGAGCACGCCGAGGCTCAGGACGAGCTGATGGGGTCGGGAAGCGGGATCCGCCGCACGAGGCGGAATCTAGTAGTGGAGCCCGCCAACTACGCTGCTCTGGCTCACGAGGAGGCTCAGCTCATGAAGAAGTGGATCTGCCGGTCGCGCCCGCTGCGGTGGCGGCGAGCCTGGCGCTGGCAGCGGCGCCGGCCGTCGCGGCGCCGACGGCGGCCGCGCCGAAGGGGGCCTGCAAGTACATCACGACCGCGAGGCGGGCAGGATTCTCGGTACTCCTGCGGGCAGCCGGGAAGTCCACGACGCGGACGACCAGCGGCGTGAAGAACGAGTCCTGCGAGTGGAGGGCGAAGAAGAAGGGCACCGGTGGAATCGAGGGCAAGCCGCTCTCCCTCGAGATCGCGGTCGAGTCGGGCCAGGGCCTCGTCGACGACCTACCAGACCCAGAAGGCCGGCGAGGATCCGACTCGACATCGAAGAGGTTTCCGGGCTCGGTGACGACGCGTACATCGAAGACCTGGGCGTGGATCTACATGCCCTCGTGGGCGAGCGGGTCGTGAGCGTCGAGATGCACAACTACCGCTATCCCGAGCCGCTCACGAAGGAGCAGATCCAGCAGAAGGAAGAGGACGCCGCCGGGCTCGTGATCGGTCGGCTCAGCCCGACCTGACCGCTACTGGATGCTCTTGGCGTCGGCTTCGCGGAGCCGGCGGGCGAGCCCGGCGAGCAGCTTGTGCGCGAAGCCCGGCGCCTCGTCGATGAGGGCGGCGAACTCGCGCTGACCGAGCACCAACAGTTCCATGGGCGTCTCGGCGACGACGGTTGCGTTGCGAGGCGCCCGGTCGAGCAGCGCGAGGTCGCCGAAGAACTTGCCCGGACCCGAGCTCGGCCACCTTCCGGCCGCGCATCGTCACCCGGGCCTTCCCGTCGACGATCACGAAGAACTCGGTCCCCGCGCTGCCCTCGCTGACGAGCACCTTGCCCGCATCGACCTTCACGTCCTCCGCCCGGCGGGCCACCAGCTGGAGGTCCTTCTTGGAGAGGGCCGAGAACAGGGGAACCTCGGCCAAATGGTCGATGAACGCATCACGACGCAGGCGGGCCACGGGTGGAATCTACTCACGGTGTCAACGCCGCGCATGGGTGTGACCGGGGCGCCGCCGGCCACCGCGATGGGGGCGGCCGAGGGATCGCCTCCTCCTTCGCTTGGCAGAGGCGTCGTCGGCGACCCTGCGGCCGCCCCTGCGACCTCGCCGATGGACCCGGCGGCTGCCCCTCGCCCTCGGTCCAGGGGCGCTTCATCGGCCATTTGGCCAGAGAAAGGGAAAGTGGGGAATTGACAGGGGGGGCGAGCAGTTTCCTAAACTAAGTTGATACTCAAGGACTCAAGTTCGATTTCGGGAGGACCATCCCTATGAGCAAGGCCGTCGGCATCGATCTCGGCACCACCAACTCGGTGGTGTCCACGCTCGAGGCGGGTGAGCCCGCCGTCATCCCCAACTCCGAAGGCGCCCGGACCACTCCCTCGGTCGTCGCGTTCTCGAAGACCGGCGAGGTGCTGGTCGGCGAGGTCGCCAAGCGCCAGGCCATCACGAACCCCGACCGGACGGTGCGCTCGGTGAAGCGCCACATCGGCACCGACTGGAAGATCGACATCGATGGCAAGAACTACTCGGCGCAGGAGATCTCCGCCCGCATCCTCCAGAAGCTGAAGCGCGACGCCGAGGCGTACCTGGGCGACACGGTGACGCAGGCCGTCATCACGACGCCGGCGTACTTCGACGACGCCCAGCGCCAGGCGACCAAGGAGGCGGGGCAGATCGCGGGGCTCGAGGTCCTGCGCATCATCAACGAGCCGACCGCGGCCGCGCTGGCCTACGGGCTCGACAAGGAGCACGACCAGACGATCCTCGTCTTCGACCTCGGCGGCGGCACCTACGACGTGTCGGTGCTCGACATCGGCGAGGGCGTGTTCGAGGTGAAGTCGACCTCGGGGAACACGCACCTCGGCGGGGACGACTGGGACCAGCGCGTCATGGACTGGATGGTCACCGAGTTCAAGAACGCGCACGGCGTCGACCTGTCGAACGACAAGATGGCGCTGCAGCGTCTCAAGGAGGCGGCGGAGAAGGCCAAGATCGAGCTCTCCTCCGCGCAGCAGACCACGATCAACCTGCCGTTCATCACGGCGACGAGTGAGGGGCCGCTGCACCTCGAGCTCGAGCTCTCGCGCTCGAAGTTCCAGGAGCTGACGGCCGACCTGCTCGACGCGTGCCGCGGCCCGTTCGAGCAGGCGATCCGCGACGCGGGCCTCAGCAAGGACCAGATCGACCACATCATCCTCGTGGGCGGCTCCACGCGCATGCCCGCGGTCGTCGACCTGGTGCGCGAGCTCACCGGGAAGGACCCGCACAAGGGTGTGAACCCGGACGAGGTCGTCGCCGTCGGCGCCGCGATCCAGGCCGGCGTGTTGAAGGGCGACGTCAAGGACGTCCTGCTCCTCGACGTGACGCCGCTGTCGCTCGGCATCGAGACGAAGGGCCAGATCTTCACCAAGCTCATCGAGCGCAACACGACGATCCCGACCAAGCGCTCGGAGGTCTTCACGACCGCCGAGGACAACCAGCCCAGCGTCGAGATCCACGTGCTGCAGGGCGAGAGCGACATGGCGTACCGCAACAAGACGCTCGGCAAGTTCCAGCTCGTCGGCATCCCGCCGGCGCCGCGGGGCGTGCCGCAGGTCGAGGTCACGTTCGACATCGACGCCAACGGCATCGTGAACGTGTCTGCGAAGGACCTTGCCACCGGCAAGGAGCAGCAGATGACGATCACCGGCGGCACCGCCCTGTCGAAGGACGACATCGACACGATGGTCAAGGAGGCCGAGGCGCACGCCGAGGAGGACCGTCAGCGTCGCGAGGAGGCCGAGACCCGCAACAACGCCGACTCGCTCGTGTTCCAGACCGAGAAGCTGCTCAAGGAGCAGGCCGAGAACGTCTCGGAGGACGAGCGCCAGAAGATCGAGGAGAAGCTCAAGGCGCTCAAGGACGCCTTGGCCGGCTCCGACATCGAGGCGGTGAAGCGCGGGCACGAGGAGCTGCTCGCCTCCAGCCAGGAGTTCGCGCAGCGGCTGTACCAGCAGGCGGCGCAGAGCCAGCAGCAGGAAGGCGCGGCGGCCGGCGGGACGGCCGGCGCTGGTTCCGGCCAGTCGTCGCAGCCGTCCGATGACGAGGTCGCCGACGCCGAGATCGTCGAGGACGACGACCAGGGCGGCGAGCAGAAGGGGGCGTGACCGTGCCCGACGAGCCGTTCACGCCCGACGACCGGCACGAGGCCGCGGTCTCCGAGGAGGAGGCCGCGGCGTCGGCAGCTCGAGGCCGACCTCGCCCGGCTTTCCCAGACCGAGTCAGAGCGCGACGAGTACCTCGACACGCTCCGGCGCGTGCAAGCCGAGTTCGAGAACTACCGCAAGCGCGGTCATCAAGGAGCAGACCGCGCTCGTCGACCGGGCCACCTCGGGCCTCGTCGAGCAGCTGCTCCCGGTGCTCGATTCGTTCGAGCTCGCGCTTGAAGAACCTCGACTCGGCCGGCGGCGACGACATCGAGAGCGTGCGCAAGGGCGTCGAGCTCGTGTACGCCGAGTTGCTCGGCGTCCTCGAGAAGGCGGGGCTGTCACGGATCGAGGCGGAGGGCAAGCCGTTCGATCCCAACGTCCACGAGGCGGTCATGCAGGAGGACGGCGACGGCGAGCCCGTCGTCACCGATGTCCTGCGCACCGGCTACACGCTGAAGGGTCGGGTGCTGCGCCCGGCGATGGTGAAGGTCACGAGGTAGCGGGCCATGGCGCCGCAGCGTGAGTGGTTCGAAACCGATTACTACGAGGTGCTCGGGGTGCCGCCGTCGGCGTCCGAGAAGGACATCACGCGCGCCTACCGCAAGCTCGCCAAGCAGTACCACCCCGATGCCAACCCGGGGAACACGGAGGCCGAGGAGAAGTTCAAGTCCGTCGCGGCCGCCTACGACGTGCTCGGCGACGCGGACAAGCGCAAGGAGTACGACGAGGTCCGCCAGATGGTGGCGTCGGGCGTCGGCCCGTTCGGCGGGGGCGGTCCCGGAGGGTTCGGGCCCGGCGGCGCCGAGGGGTTCCGGACGTTCCAGTTCGACGAGGGCGCCGGCTTCAGTGACCTGCTCGGCGGCCTGTTCGGCCGCGGGCGGTCGTGGCGGCCGGGGCGGACGTGGTGGCCGCGGGGCCCGGCAGGCCGGGCCCGCAGCGCGGCGCCGACCTCGAGACCGAGCTGCACCTCGACTTCCTCGACGCCGTGCACGGTGTCACGACCAGCGTGAGCTTCACCGCCGATGCGGTGTGCTCGGTGTGCCACGGGTCGGGTGCCGAGCCCGGCACCACACCCGACGTCTGCCCGCAGTGCGGCGGCAGCGGCGAGATCCTCGTCGACCAGGGCCCGTTCTCGTTCTCGCAGGTCTGCCCGACGTGCGGCGGGCGCGGCACGATCATCAAGAACCCGTGCCACCAGTGCGGCGGGCGCGGCGTCGAACGCCGCCGCCGCGACGTGAAGGTGCGGATCCCGCCCGGTGTCGACGACGGCCAGCGCATCCGCGTGCCGAGCCGCGGCGCGGCCGGCGCGAACGGCGGCCCGCCGGGCGACCTGTTCGTCGTCGTGCACGTCGGCAAGCACCCGATCTTCGGGCGCAAGGGCAAGGACCTCACCGTGCGCGTGCCGATCACGTTCAGCGAGGCCGCGCTGGGCACGCAGGTGAAGGTTCCGACGCTCGACAAGCCCGTGACCGTGAAGGTGCCGGCCGGGACGCAGAGCGGCAAGACCGTGAAGGTGCGCGGACGCGGGATTGACACGGGCAAGGGAAGCCCAGGTGATCTGCTGGTGACGTTCGACGTCGTCGTCCCCAAGAAGGTCGACGGCGCCGCCAAGAAGGCGATCGAGGACCTGGGCAACGCGCTCACCGAGAACCCGCGTGAGCACTTAGGGGTATAGGCGATGGACGACAACGAACGGGCGCTTCGCCGCGCTTCGTTCGGCGTCTTGCTAGGAGGCCGCGCGGCGCGCCGGCATCAGCGTCACCCGGATCAAGCTGAGCGTGTTCACGCTGGCCTCCGGCCTCGCCGCCTTCGGCGGGATCCTCGCGGCGTCGCGGCTGCTCGCCGTCAATCAGCAGTCGGGCTCCGGGGACGTCCTGCTGCTCGCGATCGCCGGCCCGGTGATCGCCGGCACGAGCCTGTTCGGCGGCCGCGGCTACATCTGGTCGGCGCTGCTCGGCGCCCTGGTGATCGGGTCGATCTCCAACGGCATGGACCTGCTGGCGCTCGACTCCGACGTCAAGTTCATGATCACCGGGGCCGTCCTGCTCGGCGCAGTGACCATCGACGCCGTCACCCGCCGGCGCCGCGAGCAGGCTCGCTGAGCCGCCCGGCCCTCATCGGCTTCGGGCTGGCCGGCGGGACCTGCACGCGCCCCTGATCGCGGCGACGGACGGGCTGGAGCTCGCGACGATCGTCACCGCCAACCCGGAGCGGCGCGACCGGGCGGCCCGGGAGCATCCGGGCGCCGTCGTCGAGTCGAGCGCCGACGCGATCTGGGAGCGGGCGCCGAGCACGACCTCGTCGTGATCGCGACCGCCAACGACGCCCACGTCCCGCTGGCGACGCGGGCGATCGAGGCGGGCCTGCCGGTCGTGGTCGACAAGCCGCTCGCGGCGAGCAGCGCCGAGGCGCGCGCAGCTGGTCGAACGGGCGCGGGCGGCGGGCGTGCCGCTCACCGTCTTCCACAACCGCCGCTGGGACTCCGACTTCCTGACCCTTCGCCGGCTGCTCGACGAGGGAGAGCTCGGCGAGGTGCACCGGTTCGAGTCGCGCTTCGAGCGCTGGCGGCCGGAGCTCTCCGGCACCGCCTGGCGCGAGGTCTCGCCCCGCTCGGCGGGCGGCGGGCTGCTGCTCGATCTGGGCACGCACCTGATCGATCAGGCCCTGCAGCTCTTCGGCCCCGCCGCGGAGGTCTACGGCGAGGTCGACCACTCGCGCGGCGGGCCCGCCGACGACGACGTCTTCGTCGCGATCCGCCACGAGTCGGGCGCTCGCTCGCACCTGTGGGCGTCGTCGGTGGCTGCCGACTCCGGGCCCGCGGATGCGCGTGCTCGGCAGCCGCGGCGCATTCGTCGTGGAGGCTCTCGACAGCCAGGAGGACGCGCTCAGGTCCGGGCGCAGCCCGGGGGAGGGGTGGGGCGCCGAGCCCGAGGAGCGCTGGGGTCGGCTCGTTCGCGGCGACGAGGAGCGTGCCGGTCCCGGCGGCGGCGGGATCGTGGCCCGAGTTCTACCGGCGCGTGGAGGCGGCGCTGCGCGGGGCGGGGGAGATGCCGGTGGACCCCGATGACGCCGTCGAGGTCCTCGAGGTGATCGAGCGCGCGGCGGAGGGCGAACGAACGGGCTGATCCCTTCGGATCCCGGCATGCGAACATGCGTTCGTGACCGCCCAGGGATCGCCCTACGCCCGCCTGCAACGCGCCCTCGACGCCCGTCACCTGCTCAAGGCGCTTGACGCCGCCTCCGAGCTGCCGGTCGTCTCCCTCGACGACGCGATGGAGCTCTGCCTCCTGCTGGCTGAGGCCGCAGACAAGCGATACGAGCCCGCGGCGCGGCGCTGGCTGCAGCGCTACGCCAACGAGCGAGGACCCACCCTGGGGCAGATCCTGCTCGCCGGCGCCGCGCTCTCGGAGCTGCGCACGCAGCCGTCATCGCAGGCTGCGCGCGAGACGCTCGAGCGGCTACTTGACCTTTAGGTCCCTGGAGACGCCCGCCATGCAGATGTGGCGGTGCTTGCGGTTCTTGCGGAGGACCTTCTTCGCCGTCTGTGCGAAGTACGTCCCGGGGTCGACGCTCGCCGGCTGGATCGCCCAGGCGCCCGTCAGGTCGGTGATGTCGGAGCCGATCAGCGTCTCCGTGCCATTCGCCTCGCGACGCAGGACGTTGACCGTCCGGTTCTTCTCGCAACGCGCCTTGGCCGAGCTGAGGCTGCCGTTGAAGGCGGCCTTGGCGTAGGGGTCGTTCTTGGGCGGCTTGTCGTACTTGACCGTGACCGAGGTCTCGAACTTGGCCTTGTGAGCCGTGGCTCCGGCCACGAAGACCACGCTCGCCATGGCGACTGTCGCCAGGATCAGCGATTCCTGCCCGTTTCATTTCTTTCTCCTTCATCGTTGGTGGAGAGGGAACGGCGCAGCGGCGCGGATGTCAGGCCCTAGTCGCCTGGTTTGTATACCCCCGGGGGTGTGTAGCTGAGCGTATACGCCGGAGGAGAAGCCTGGAAGCGCACGCCGAGCACGCCCACCATCACCACGAGATGCCGACCGAGCGGCTCCGCCCTGACGGGCGTCGCCGTCAGCGCGACGCTGCACTGCCTGACCGGCTGCGCGATCGGCGAGGTCGCCGGCGTCGCGATCGGGACGGCGCTCGGGTTCTCGAACCTCGGGACGATCCTGCTGGCGGTCGCGCTCGCGTTCGTCTTCGGCTACGCGCTGACCAGCCTGCCGCTGCTGCGCGCGGGCCTGGCCCTCTCGGCCGTGGTCCCGATCGCCCTCGCCTCCGACACGCTCTCGATCGCGACGATGGAGGTCGTCGACAACGCGATCATCCTGGTCGTCATCCCCGGCGCGATGGACGCGGGCCTCGACACGCTGCTCTTCTGGGGCAGCCTGGCCTTCGCGCTGGCCGTCGCGTTCGTCCTGACCGTGCCGGTGAACCGCTGGCTGCTCGCCCGCGGCAAGGGCCACACCGCGGTCCACAACACCGGCATCCACGGCGGCCCGCCGACGAGGCTGGTCGGCGCCGCGGTGATCGCGGCGGCGGTCTTCGGCTCGGCCGTGCTGATCGCCGAGGCGGCCTCCGACGACGGCGACATGGGCCACGGCTCGATGGCGACCGAGGAGCCCGCGCACGGCGACGAGCACGGCGCCCACGAGAGCGCGCTCGGCGACGGTGCCGGGCCTCGCGGCGGAGGCCGACGGCCTCAGGCTCCCGCTCGACCAGAACCGCGAGCCTCGGGACGAGGAGGCGGAGCTCTCCTTCGCGATCCTCGGCGAGGACGGGGAGCCGGTGACCGACTTCGACGTCGAGCACACGAAGCGGATGCACGTGGTCGTCGCTCGGCACGATCTGACGGGCTTCCAGCACCTGCACCCCGAGATGAGCGAAGACGGCACCTGGTCGACGCCGATCGTCATCCCCGACGCCGGCCCCTACCGGGTCTTCGCCGACTTCGATCACGAGGGCGAGGACGTCGTCCTCGGGGCGGACCTCGACGTCGCCGGAAACGGCGAGGCCGTCAGCCCTTCCCTCGCCGCGGGACACGGTCCGGACGGACGGACGGATACGAGGTCTCGCTCGACGCAGCCGGCACGAGCGCGGGAGTCGAATCGGAGCTGGCCTTCACGGTCTCGAAGGACGGGCAGCCCGTCGATGTCGAGCCCTATCTCGGCGCCGACGGCCACCTCGTCGCATTGCGCGAGGGAGACCTCGGGCTACCTGCACGTCCATCCGGTGGAGGACGACCGGGGACACCGGGGACGATCCGGTTCATGACCGAGTTCCCGAGCGCCGGAGCTATCGCCTGTTCCTCCAGTTCCGCGACGAGGGCGAGGTCCACACCGCCGAGTTCACCCTGGAGGTGGCGTCGATGAGCAGACGCGCGGCTACACCGAGAACAAGGACGCGGTCCTGCAAGCGGCTGCGCCGGATCGAGGGCCAGGTGCGCGGCGTCGAGGGCATGGTCGACGAGGACCGCTACTGCATCGACGTCGTCACCCAGATCACCGCGATCCAGGCGGCGCTCGACAAGGTCGCGCTCGAGCTGCTCGAGGACCACGCCAAGCACTGCGTCATCGGCGCCGCGGACGGCGAGCAGGAGCGCGCACCGAGGAGCTGATGGGCGCCGTCAAGCGGCTCATGCGCCACGGCTGACCGCCGGGGGTCTAAGGTGGTCCCCATGGCTCAAGCCCCGACAGAAGATCAAGTCCTGGACGCAGCCCGCTCCCTCGGCAAGGAGGAGTTCACCCGCGAGGAGGTGGCCGAGAAGCTCGGAGTCGGGATCTCGGAGATGCGCCCGAGCTGCAAGGCCGCCAAAGACGCGGGGAAGATCGAGCAGGTCCGCAACCACGACGGGACGCGCTACCGCGGCTCACCTAGGTCCGACGACCAAGGTCCAATTGAATCCGCGACCACCATCGCGGGAACGTCACGGCGCAAGCAACGACGATCACCTTGCGATAGGAGGACCGACGATGATCAGCGAGCCACTGGCGGCGTTCGCCGCCCTGGTCCTCGCGGGGTTCGCCCTGGCCGCCTGCGGCGACGACGACTCGACGTCGACGTCGCCGCCGAGACCGAGACGAGCACCAGCGCCGACTCCGGCGGCGGCGAGACGATCGCCATCGAGGCCGATCCGAACGGCGATCTCGCGTTCACGCAGACGGAGCTGACGGCGGCGGCGGGCTCCGACACCGTCGCGCTCGACAACCAGTCGTCGACCCCGCACAACGTCTACGTCGAGGACGACGCCGGAAACGTCGTCGCCGAGACGGACACGATCAGCGGCGACTCGGCCGAGGCGTCCGCGGACCTCGAGCCCGGTACCTACACGTTCTACTGCAGCGTGGACGGCCACCGGGAGGCCGGAATGGAGGGAACCCTCACCGTCAAGTGACGTCGTGCGATCCGGCGCCGGCGGATCCCTCGCCGCCGGCGCCGTGTTCGCGCGCCCAGAGCGCCGCCTGGGTGCGGTCGCTGACCCCGATCCGCTCGAAGACGCGCGTCAGGTGCGCCTTCACGGTCTTCTCGCTGATCTCGAGCCGCTGGGCGATCCGCTTGTTCGGCAGCCCCTCGGCGACGAGCGCCAGGACCTCGCTCTCGCGGTCGGTCAGGTCGGCGGCCCGCGGGTCCGCGGCGCTCCGCCAGCAGCTCCCGCGCCGCCTTCGGGTCGAGCGGCGCCTCGCCCCGGGCGGCCGCGCGACCCCCTCGACGATCTCCTCGGGAGAGGCGTCCTTGAGCAGGTAGCCGAGCGCCCCGGCGTCGAGCGCGCGAAGGATCTGCTCGCGGCCCGCCGAGGCGGTGAGCATGACGACGCGCGCCTCGGGCGCCGCGGCGATGATCGGCCCGATCGCCTCGATCCCGTCCATCACCGGCATCGAGATGTCGAGCAGGACGACGTCGGGCACGGTGTTCCGCCGGCCGCCTCGACCGCCTGGCTCGCCGTTGCCGACCGCGGCGACGACCTCGATGTCGTCCTCCGAGCCGATCACCTCGACGAGGCCGGCTCTGACGACCTGATGGTCCTCGGCGACGAGCACGCGGATCACGAGGGCGGCAACCTTAGCCTCACGACCGTCCCCGCCCCGGGGGCCGACTCGAGCTCGAGCTCCGCGCCCGCCTCGTCGGCGAGGTCGCGCAGCAGGTCGGTCCCGATGTGGCCGCGCTCGTTCCTCGGTCGGCGCCTCGGCGGGATCGAAACCGCGGCCGTCGTCGGTCGATGGTCAGCTCGGCGCTGCCGTCGCGCGCGGCGAGCCGGACGACGACACGCTGCTCGCGTCCGCGTGCTTGAGGCGTTGCGCGCGGACTCCTGGGCGACGCGCAGGCAGAGGGCCTCCTCGCTCGACGCTGAGCTCGAGCGCGTCGTCGTAGTCGAGCTCCGTCTCGATACCGCGCGCCGAGAGCGGCGCGAGGACGTCCTCGAGCGCCGCCGCAGGCCCTCCCGCTGCAGGCTCGGCGGGTAGATCTCGACGAGCAGGCTGCGCAGCGAGCGACGCTCTCGCGCGCGTGGCGCGGCGCCGTCGCGGAGCGAGCGCGCCGACTCCGGGTCGCGCTCCTGGACCCGGCGCGCGGCGCCCTCGAGCGAGAGCGCCACGCCGGCGAGGTCCTGGACCGTGCCGTCGTGCAGGTCGCCGGCGATCCGCCGCCGCTCCTGGTCGGAGGCGTCGACCGCGCGCTCGAGCAGCGGACGCGCTCGCGGTGAGCGCCGCGGACACGGCGGGCGAGCGAGGAGGCGAGCGGCAGCTGGATCGAGCTCGAGCAGGATCAGCGCGCCGATCAGGGCGGGGGCGAAGGCGAGCCACAGGCTGCGCCCGCCGGAGGTGATCGAGCTGTACTGCTGGTAGGTCTCGAAGAGCAGCGGCTCGCCGTCGGGACCGGTCGACCCGGGAGTAGGACTCGAGCAGCTTGCCCTGGTCGCGCTCGTACTGGTTCTCGGGCTCGTCGAGGTCGCTGACCTCGGCGTCGGGCGTGCCCTGTCTCGAGCGTCTCGCGCTCGTCGTCACCGAGCTCGTAGCGTCTGCCCGATCAGGCGCGGCTCGTCGGAGTAGACGATCTTCCCGTCGGAGTTCCAGAGCTTGACCCGCACGATCTGCTCGTTGAGGCCTCGCCGATGAGCCGATCGAAGCGGGCGATGGCGTCCGGCTCGCCGTCGATCACCGCCTCGGTCAGGTTGGGCTCGACGATGCCGGAGCCGATCAGGCTCGGTGATCTCGCCGGCGTTGTCGGTCGCCTCGGCGGTTGCCGATCGAGCGCATGACGAGGAAGGCTGACGAGGCCGACGATGGCGACGGCGACGATGCCGGCGACGGCGAAGCGCGCGACGGCGGACGGGACGGAAGGCTCCCCCGGCGTCCCCTCGCTGCGGTCGCCACGGTGCTCTCATGTCCACGCGATCGGGAGGTTAGGTCAGTGCCCTCACCGCGTCGCAGGTAGGGTGGTGCCAGCACATGGGGTTCCTGGCTCCCGAACTGCCGCCCTTCGACCTCGACGAGTGGCGGACGAAGCCCCACCTCGAGCGGATCAAGCCGCTCGCCCAGGACTGGGCGGTCAACGGGTTCGGCACGCCCTACGCGGTCTACCTGCTCTACGTCGTCAAGCTGGTCGTCTTCGTCGCTCGGCGCGGCGCTGGTGATCTCGGCGACGACGCCGGGGCTCGGCGGGCTCGGCGACATCGGCGACTGGTGGACGCGAGCCGATCGTCTTCCAGAAGTTCGCCGTCTGGACGATGCTCTGGGAGATGATCGGCCTCGGCTGCGGCTCGATGCCGCTGACCTTCCGCTTCGCGCCGATGATCGGCGGCGATCCTCTACTGGCTGCGCCCGGGACGGTGCGGCTGCCGCCGTGGCCGCGACAGGGTGCCGCTGACCGCGGGCTCGCGGCGCACGCTCGCTCGACGTCGCGCTCTACGCGGGCGTGCTCGCCTCGCGCGCTCTACCTGCTGATCGCGGGCGAGGAGCCGGCGGCGGCGTCGAGCCGGGCGGCTCGATCCGGTCGCGGTCGGGGTGCTGCTGGCGCTGCTCGGACTGCTCGGCCTGCGCGACAAGGTCTCGTTCCTCGCCGCGCGGCCCGAGGTCTACGGCTTCCTGCTGGTCGTCTTCCTCTTCCCGGTCGACGAACTTCATCGTCGCCTGCCAGATCGTCTTCTTCTGCATCTGGTGGGGCGCCGCCTCCTCGAAGCTCAACCGCCACTTCCCGTTCGTCGTCTCGGTGATGATCTCCAACACGCCGTGGAACCGCTCGCGGAAGGCGAAGGCGAGCCTCTACCGCGACCACCCCGAGGACCTGCGGCCGTCGCGCAACGCGGCGCTCGCCGCCCACCTCGGCACGGTGATGGAGTTCGCCCTGCCGCTCGTCCTGCTGCTCTCGAGCGGCGGCACGATCGGCTGGCTCGCGGTGGTCGGGATGGTGATCTTCCACGTCCACATCACCTCGACGTTCCCGCTCGCGGTGCCGCTGGAGTGGAACCTCTTCATGATCTTCGGGCTCTTCTTCCTCTTCGGCCACTACGGCGACGTGCCGTTCTCGACCCTCGACGACCCGCTGCTGATCGCGCTGCTGCTCGCTGATCGGCGTCGGGCTCCCGGTGCTCGGCAACTTCCGCCCGGACCTCGATCTCGTTCCTGCCCTCGATGCGCTACTACGCCGGCAACTGGGCGACGAGCCAGTGGCTGTTCCGCAAGGACGCCGAGCGCCGAGGAGAAGCTCGACCGCGACGTCTACAAGGTCGGCGCCGATCGTCGTCGAGCAGCTGGCCAAGTTCTACGACCGCGAGACGGCCGAGCTGCTGCTCTACAAGGGGCTCGCGTTCCGGGCGATGCACTCGCACGGCCGGGCGCTGAACGGGCTGCTCCCGCGCGCGGTCGACGACGTCGAGGCCTACGACGTGCGCGAGGGCGAGCTGGTCTCCGGCGTCGTCAACGGCTGGAACTTCGGCGACGGCCACTTCCACGACGAGCAGCTGCTCGAGGCGGTCCAGGAGCAGTGCGGCTTCGCGGCCGGGCGAGCTGCGCGATCGTCACGCTCGAGTCGCAGCCCGCCCACGTGCCAGCGCCAGCGCTACCGGATCTACGACGCCGCCGACCGGCCTGGTCGAGGAGGGCTGGGTCGACGTCGCCGACATGGTCGAGCGCGCTGCCCTGGCTCGACGGCTCCTGGGACTTCCCGCGTGCGAAGTCACTCCGCCGACGCTCGGCGTGAGCGACGCCGATCGTCGTCGGCTCCGGCCCGAACGGGCTGGCCTGCGCGGTCGGCGCTCGCGCGCGAGGGCGTCGAGGTGACCGTGCTCGAGGCGGCCGACGAGATCGGCGGCGGCACCCGCACGCAGCGAGCTGACCGTCCCGGGCCTGCTGCACGACCACTGCTCGGCCGTCCACCCGATGGCGGCGGGCTCGCCGTTCCTGCGCTCGCTCGACCTCGAGCGCCACGGCCTCGAGTGGTGCTGGCCGGAGGTCGACCTCGCCCATCCGCTCGACGACGGCACGCGCCGGCGTGCTGCTGCGCTCGATCGAGGAGACCGCCGCCGGGCTGGGCGCCGACGGCGCGCGCCTGGCGGCGGGTCTTCGGCGCCGCCGGCGACGTCGCTTCGACGCGCTCGACCGACGACCTGATGCGGCCCGTGCTCCACGTGCCGCAGCCACCCGATCCGCCTGGTGCGCTTCGGGCTGCCGGCGCTGCGCTGCCGGCGACCGCTGCTCGCCCGCAGCGTGGCGCACGCCGCAGGCGCGGGCGCTCTTCGGCGGCGTCGCCGCGCACGCGTTCGCGCCGCTCAACCGGCCGATGAGCTCGTCGGTCGGGATGGCGCTGATCTGCGCCTGCCACGCCTACGGCTGGCCGGTCGCGAAGGGCGGCTCGCGCTCGATCACCGACGCCCTCGCCGCCGGCGCTGCGCGAGCACGGCGGGACGATCGAGACCGGCGTGGCGCGTCGACTCGCTCGCCGAGCTGCCGCGACGCCGACGTCGTCGCTGCTCGACCTCGCGCCGCGGCGCGGTCGCCGACATCGCCGGCGAGCGGCTGCCCGGCGCGGGTCGCGCGCGCCTACCGCCGCTACCGGCACGGGCCCGGCGCCTTCAAGGTCGACCTGGCGGTCGAGGGCGGCGTGCCGTGGACGAACGAGGCGGCCCGGCGCGCGGGCACGGTCCACGCCGCCGGCTCCTTCGAGGAGATCGTCGCCGCCGGAGCGCGAGGTCAACCGCGGGCGGATGCCGGAGCGGCCCTTCGTCCTCGTCGGCCAGCAGTACCTGGCCGACCCGAGCCGCTCGGCCGGCGACGTCCACCCGGTCTGGGCCTACGCCCACGTGCCCAACGGCTACGACGGCGACGCGACCGAGGCGCTGATCGACCAGATCGAGCGCTTCGCCCCGGGCCTGCGCGAGCGGATCGTCGGCCAGCGCCGTCCGCACGCCCGGCCGAGATGCGGCCTACAACGCCAACTACGTCGGCGGCGACATCATCACCGGCGCCAACACGCCGTGGCAGACGACTGATCCGGCCGCGGCTCGCCCTCGATCCCTACGCGACCGGCATCCCCGGCGTCTACATCTGCTCGGCGGCGACGCCGCCCGGCGCCGGGGTGCACGGGATGAACG